>JAJYIU010000027.1 GCA_021789895.1 Acidobacteriota bacterium
GGCGACAACGTCAACCTGACGGTGGAGTTGATCACCCCGGTGGCGATGGAAAAAGGTCTGCGCTTCGCCATCCGCGAGGGCGGCCATACCGTCGGCGCCGGCGCCATCAGCGAAATCCTGGAGTAAGGCGGAGAAAGCGAGAACACACGCCATGCCGGAACGCATTCGCATTCGCTTGAAGGCTTACGATTACCGGGTCTTGGACCAATCCACGCACGAAATCGTGCAGACCGCGCGCCGCACCGGCTCGCGCATCGCCGGCCCGATTCCGCTGCCCACCGGCATCAATCGCTACACCGTGCTGCGCTCGCCGCACGTGGATAAGAAGAGCCGCGAGCAGTTCGAGATCCGCACCCACAAGCGCCTGCTGGACCTGATCGATCCCGGGCAGGACACCATGGACGCGCTGATGAAGCTCGATCTGCCGGCGGGCGTGGACGTGGAGATCAAGGCCTTCGGCAAGGCGCATAAGTAACCGGCTAGGGAAGAGGCGCAGCTTATGGTGCAGGGCATTCTGGGAAAGAAAATCGGGATGGCGGAGGCGTGGCGCGACGGCGAGCGCGCTCCGGTCACCCTCATCCAGGCCGGGCCGTGCGTGGTCACCCAGCGCAAGACCCTGGCGCGCGACGGCTACGAGTCCGCCCAGGTGGGCTTGATCGAGTTTCTCAAGCCCTCGCGGCTGAACCGGCCGCAGCGGACGCGGCTGGAAAAACACAACCTGCCGCCCTGCCGCTGGCTGCGCGAGCTGCCGCTCGCCGCCGGCAGCCAGGCCAAGCCCGGCGATCAGGTGCTGGTGGATATCTTCCGCGAACGCGAGTACGTGGATGTGGTCGGCGTGAGCAAGGGCCGCGGCTTTGCCGGCTTCGTCAAGCGCCACCATTTCGGCGGCGGCGCCGCCTCCCACGGCTCCATGTTTCACCGCGCCCCGGGCTCGATTGGCGCCTCCGCCTTCCCCTCGCGGGTGTTGAAGGGCATGCGTGCCGCCGGCCATATGGGCGTTAGCCAGGTCACCGTGCGCAACCTGGAAGTGGTCACCGTGGATCAGGACAACAACCTGCTGGCGGTCCTGGGCGCGGTCCCCGGCCCCAACGGCGGCTATGTGGTGGTGCGCAAGGCGGTGCATCCGCCGCGCCAGCGCCGCGGCCATGCTGGCGAGGGCACGGTGGACCCGTTGAAGGCCTCCAAGAAGCGCGCGGGAAAGAAATAAAGGACACGGTATGGCATCCTTGCCGGTTCGCAATCTGGAAAATGAGTCGGTCGGCACGCTGGAGCTGCGCGACGATGTCTTCGCCGCGCCGGTCAATGCCGATCTGCTTTGGGAAGCGGTGCGGCACTATACCGCCGCCCAGCGCCGCGGCACCCACAAGACCAAGGGGCGCGGCGAAGTCGCCGGCAGCGGCCGCAAGCTGTGGAAGCAGAAGGGCACCGGGCGGGCGCGGATCGGCTCGGTGCGCAGCCCGCTCTGGCGCCACGGCGGCACCGTGCATGGGCCGCAGCCGCGCAGCTATGCCTGGGTGATGCCGCGCAAGAAATTGCAGGCGGCGCTGCGCTCCGCCCTGGCCGCGCGTTATCAGGACGGCGCCTTCATTGTGGTGGACGCCTTCGCGCTCGCCGAAGCCAAGACCCGCCGCCTGCGCCAGGCGCTGGACAAGCTCGAAGCCGGCGGCGCGGCCCTGCTGGTCGAGGCCCAGGCCGCGGCCGAAACCCTCGCCCGCAGCGCCCGCAACCTGGCCGGCGTGGAATTGCTCGCCGCCCCCGCCGTTCACCCCTGGCATCTGCTGCGCTATCCGCGCATCGTCTGCACCCGCGCCGCGCTCGAGCGGCTGCAGGCGGCGGCGCGCCCGGCGGGCAAGCGCGATGGAGCCGTGGCATGAAAAACCGCTACCAGATCATCCGCCGTCCGGTCATCACCGAAAAAGGCCTGGCGGTGAAGGAAAACCTCCGCACCCTGGTCTTCGAGGTCGAGCCCCGCGCCACCAAAAACGAAATTCGCGCCGCCGTCGAGAGCATCTTCAAGGTGCGCGTCGAAGCCGTGCGCACCGCTGGCTTTGCCGGCAAGGAACGCCGCCGCGGCCGCTTTATCGGCCATCGCTCGGATTGGAAAAAAGCCTATGTCAAGCTGCGCGCGGGCGAAAAAATGCCCGAGTACGCCGAAAACGTTTAAGCTTCGACGCGACTAAGGACCTGCTATGGCGATCAAAACTTTTCGTCCCACCACCGCCGCCCGCCGCTTCCAGTCGGTGGTGACGGACGCCGATCTCAGCCGCCGGCGCCCCTACAAGCCGCTGCTCGAGCCGCTGCGCAAAACCGGCGGGCGGCGCAACCGCGGCGACCTGACCAGTTGGCACCGCGGCGGCGGCCATAAACGGCTCTATCGCCAGATCGATTTCCGCCGCGACAAGCCCGGCGTGCGCGCCGTGGTCGAGGCGATCGAATACGATCCCAACCGCAGCGCCCGCATCGCGCTGCTGAAATACCAGGATGGCGAGCGCCGCTATATCCTGCAGCCGGTCGGCTTGCAGGTGGGCATGAGCGTCGCCAGCGGACCGGAAGCCGATATCCTGGTGGGCAATGCCCTGCCGCTGAAAAACATCCCGCCCGGCACCAACCTGCACAATATCGAGTTGCGCCCCGGCAAAGGCGGCCAGATGGCGCGCTCCGCCGGCTCCTCCGCCCAACTGCTCTCCAAGGAAGGCGAATACGCCCTGCTCAAGCTGCCTTCGGGCGAGGTGCGCAAGGTGCTGGTCGAGTGCATGGCCACCATTGGCGTGGTCGGCAACGTGGATCATGAAAACATCTCGCTCGGCAAGGCGGGGCGGAAGCGCTGGCTGGGACGGCGCCCGGTCAACCGCGGCGTCAGCATGAACCCGGTGGACCACCCCCATGGCGGCGGCGAGGGCAAAACCTCCGGCGGCCGCAACCCGGTCACCCCCTGGGGCCAGCCCACGCGCGGCTTCAAGACCCGCAACGCCAAGCGCACCGATCGCTTTATCGTCACCCGCCGCAAAGCCAGAAAGTGATTGCCCTATGCCCCGTTCGGTGAAAAAAGGACCCTTCGTGGATGCGCCGCTGCTGCGCCGTATTCAGGAAATGAACCAGCGCAACGAAAAAAAGGTCCATAAAACCTGGTCGCGGCGCTCTACCATCACGCCCGAGTTCATCGGCCATACCGTCGCGGTGCATAACGGCAAGAAGTTCATCCCCGTCTATATCACCGAAAACATGGTGGGCCACAAGCTGGGGGAATTTTCCCCGACCCGCACTTTTAAGGGCCATTCGGTGAAGGCGGCGGCGGAAAAAACCGCCGCGCCGGCCCAGTAGGAACGTTTGCCTATGGAAGCGAAAGCCCTGGCCCGATTCGTTCGAGTTTCGCCGCAGAAAGCGCGGCTGGTGGTGGATCAGATCCGCGGCCGCCGCGCCGCCGAAGCGCTCGATCTGCTGCGCTTCACCCGCAAGCGCATCGCCGACGATGTGGCCAAGCTGCTGCGCTCGGCCATCGCCAATGCCACCGACCGCGCCGAGCATCTCGACGTGGATCAGCTTTGGGTGCTGCAGGCCTACGTCAACGACGGGCCCCGCGCCAAGCGCATCCGGCCCGCGCCCATGGGCCGCGCCTATCATTACCAGCGCCGCAGCGCGCATATCGGCATCCACGTCGGCGAGCGCGCGTCGGCTTCCGTGGCCGCGGTCGTGGCCCCCGAGGCCGCTCCGGCCCCCGCGTCCGGCGCCCCGCGTCCCGCCGCCCCGCGCCGCCCGGCGGCGAAAAAACCGGCCGGCCGCAAGCCGGCGCGCACCAAGCCTGCCGGCGGGAAGCCGGCCAAGAAAACCGGGCGCGCCCCGGCCGGCGACGCCAAGCGCTCCACCGCCGCCCGCGGCCGCGGCCCCCGCGGCGGCAGCAAGGGCCGCAGCTCGGAGTAGCGGCAGAAAGGTTTTTATGGGTCAGAAAGTTCACCCTTACGGCTTCCGCCTCGGCTACATCAAGCCCTGGAAAAGCCAGTGGTTTGCCACCCGCGATTACAGCAAGCTGCTGTTCGAGGATATCCGCCTGCGCGACCAGCTCAAGGGACGCCTGCGCGCCGCCGGCGTGTCCTCCATCGAGGTCAGCCGCCCGGGCAACAAGCTGCGCGTCATCCTGCACACCTCGCGCCCGGGCATCGTCATCGGCCGCAAGGGCGCCGAAATTGAAAAGCTTAAGGCCGAGCTGCAGAAGCAGACCCAGCGCGAAGTGCAGATCGACATCCAGGAAGTGCACAAGCCCGAGCTCGACGCCACCCTGGTGGCCGAATCCATCGCCCTGCAGTTGGAAAAACGCGTCGCCTTCCGCCGCGCCATGCGCAAGGCGGTGGACAGCGCCATGCGCTTCGGCTGCAAGGGCATCAAGGTGCGGGTTTCCGGCCGCTTGAACGGCGCCGAAATCGCCCGCTCGGAATGGTACCTGCAAGGCCGGCTGCCGCTGCATACCCTGCGCGCCGATATTGATTACGGCGTCGCCGAGGCGCGCACCACCTACGGCGTGATCGGAGTCAAGGCCTGGATTTACCGCGGCGAAGTGCTCGGCGCCCGCCGCCCCGCCGCCCAGGCGTGAGGAGAAAAACGCAGCCATGCTGATGCCGAAAAAAGTGAAGTTCCGCAAGCAGCAGCGCGGGCGCCGCGCCGGCAAGGCCTGGACCGGCTCCCAGCTCGCCTTCGGCGACTATGGCCTCAAGGTCTCCGAGTGCGGTTGGATCACCGACCGCCAGATCGAGGCCAGCCGCGTCGCCATGACCCGCTTCGTCAAGCGCGGCGGCAAGATCTGGGTGCGCGTCTTCCCCGACAAGCCGGTCACCAAAAAACCGGCCGAAACCCGCATGGGCAAGGGCAAGGGCGCCCCCGACCACTGGGTCGCGGTGGTCAAGCCGGGCCGGATTTTGTTCGAGATGGAAGGCGTGCCGCGCGCCCAGGCGCAGGAAGCCATGCGCCTGGCGGCGCACAAATTGTCGCTGCGGACGTTGTTTGTCAGCCGTGAGGAATCGGCCGGAGGCGTGGCATGAGCAAGGCCGCGGAAAAATTTCATCAGATGGGGCCCGACGAGCTGCGCGCTCAGGAACAGGACCTGCGCGACCAGTTGTTCCGGCTGAAGTTTCAACTGGCCATGGGCCAAAGCGAAAGCGTCAAAAAATTGCGGCAACTGCGGCGCGACGTGGCGCGGGTGAAAACCGAGCTGCGCGCGCGCGCCGCCCAGGAAGGCAGGCAGCCATGAGCACTCCCAGCGCCGGCCGGCGCAATGAAAAAATCGGCGAAGTGACCTCCACCCGGATGGCCAAAACCATCGTCGTGCGCGTCACCTTGCGCTCCGCCCATGCCCTCTATGGCCGCGGCGTGACCCGCCATCACAGCTTTTACGCCCACGATGCCGAAGGCAAGGCCAAGCCCGGCGACATCGTGCGCATCGTCGAAACCCGCCCGCTCAGCCGGCTGAAGCGCTGGCGCCTGGTGGAAATCGTGCGCGCCGCCGCCCAATTGCCCACCCGCGAGCAGATCGCGCAGGCGCTGGGCGAGGCCGAGTTGCAGCGCGACACCCGCCGCCCCGCCCCCGCCCCCCAGCCGCCGCAGGAGGTTCAGTCATGATCGGCATGCGCACCGAATTGCAGGTCGCCGACAACAGTGGCGCCCGCCGCCTGCAGGTGATTTTGCCCATCGGCGGCCACACCGGGCTGCGCGCCGGCCTCGGCGATGTGGTCACCGCCGCGGTCAAGGAAGCCGCCCCCGACGGGCAGGTGAAAAAAGGCAAGGTGGTGCGGGTGGTGATCGTCCGCGCCCGCAAGGAACACCGCCGCAAAGACGGCACCTACATCCGCTTCGATCAGAACGCCGGCGTGCTCATCAACGAGGCCGGCGAGCCGGTGGGCACGCGCGTCTTCGGGCCGGTGGCGCGCGAGCTGCGCGACAAGCGCTTTGTCAAAATCCTCTCGCTGGCGCCCGAGGTGCTGTGATCGCCGGGAAGGAAATGGGAAATTATGCCGGGAGTTGATATTCGCAAAAACGATCTGGTCAAGATCATCAGCGGCCGCGACCGCGGCAAGCAGGGCAAGGTGCTGCGCGTCTTCCCGCGCGAGGGCCGGCTGCTGGTCGAGCGGGTGATGATGGTGAAACGCCACACCCGCCCCAACCCCAACCGCCAGGTCAAAGGCGGCATTGCCGAGCACGAGGCCCCGATTCGCATCTCCAATGTGATGCTGATCTGCCCCCAGTGCGGGCCGACCCGCGTGGGCCACGCCGCCGGCGGCGAAGGCCGCCATCCGCGCATCTGCCGCAAGTGCAAGCGTACGTTTGAGTGAGGAACCCCATGCCCGCACGGTTGCGTGAAAAATACCAGCAAGAAATCCTGCCCGCGCTGCAGCGCGAGTTGCAGCTCGGCAATTCCATGGCGGTGCCGCGCTTGGAAAAAATCGTCATCAACATCGGCATGGGCGAGGCCTCGCAGAACGCCAAGCTGCTGGAAAGCGCCCAGTCGGAGTTGGCCGCCATCACCGGCCAGAAGCCGGTCGTCACCCGCGCCAAAAAGAGTATCGCCGCCTTCAAGCTGCGCGAAGGCATGCCCATCGGCGTCTGCGTCACCCTGCGCGGCGACCGCATGTACGAATTTCTCGACCGCCTGCTGAACGTCGCCCTGCCCCGGGTGCGCGACTTCCGCGGGGTCTCGCCGCGCTCCTTCGACGGCCGCGGCGGCTACACCCTGGGGCTGCGCGAGCAGCTCCTGTTTCCCGAAGTGGATTACGCCAAGGTGGAAAAGGTCAAGGGCATGAATGTTACCCTGGTCACCACCGCCCGCAATCACGACGCCGCCCGCGCGCTGCTGCGGCACCTGGGCGTGCCCTTCCGCGCCGCTTGATTGGAGAAAAGTTCATGGCTACTCGCGCTCGTGTCGCCAAAACCCGCAAACAGTTGAAATACGCCATTCGCCAGCGCCATCGTTGCCAGCGCTGTGGCCGCCCCCGCGGCTTCCTCCGCCGCTTCGGCCTCTGCCGCCTGTGTTTCCGGCAATTGGCGCTGCGCGGTGAAATCGCCGGCGTGATCAAGGCCAGTTGGTAAGCTCCCGGCCGAAGGAGAACGGTTGCTATGAGTTTGAGTGATCCCATCGCCGACCTGCTCACCCGCATTCGCAATGCCGCCCGCGCGCATCAGGCCAAGGTCGAGGTGCCGCATTCCCGCCTCAAGCTGGAAATCGTGCGCATTCTCAAGGATGAGGGCTACATCGCCGGCTACAAGTTGGTGGAAGAACAAGGCCGGCCCTGGAGCAAATTGCTGCGCATCTCGCTGCGCTACGGCGCCGATGATCAGCCCGTCATCACCAATCTGCAGCGGGTCTCGTCCCCCGGCCGCCGCGTCTATGTCGGGCGGCATCGCATCCGCCCGGTGTTGGGCGGCCTTGGCGTCAATATCCTCAGCACCCCGCAGGGGGTGATGACCGGCCGCCAGGCGCGCCAGCAGGGCATCGGCGGCGAGGTGCTGTGCGAGGTCTGGTAAGTCCTCGCCCGCCAACTACGGAGAACGGATTTTTATGTCGCGTATCGGTCGCAAGCCCATCCCGCTGCCGGCGGGGGTGAAAGTTGAGCTCCAGCCGCAATCGGTGCAGGTGCAGGGCCCCAAGGGCACCCTCCGGGTGCCCTTGCCCGCCCTCATCCGCCTGCGCCGGGAAGAGAGCCACCTGCTCGCCCTGCGCGAGCGCCCCCAGGACGCCGCCCTGCATGGGCTGGTGCGCAGCCTGGTCGCCAACGCCGTGACCGGCGTCACCCAGGGCTTCCGCAAGGAGCTCGATATCGTCGGCGTCGGCTTTCGCGCCGAGCTGAAGGGCAAGAACATGCTCGTGCTCTCGCTCGGCTTCAGCCATCCCATCGAGTTCCCCATCCCGCCCGGTATCGAGGTGACGGTGGATGCCCGCCAGACCCATCTCACCGTCAGCGGCGCCGACCGCCAGAAAGTCGGCCAACTCGCCGCCAACCTGCGTGCCCTGCGCCCGCCCGATCCGTACAAGAACAAGGGCGTGCGCTACACCGGCGAGCGGCTGAAAAAGAAAGTGGGCAAGACCGGCGCCAAGTAAGGCGCCTGCGAGGAGAGGCCATGAGCCAATCGGCATCCAAAAATCAACGGCGGCTCGCCCGCCAGCGCCGCGCCCGCCGCCGCCTGCGCGGTTCGGCGGCGCGGCCGCGCCTGAACGTCTTCCGTTCCCTCAACCATATCTATGCCCAGTTGGTGGACGACGACGCCAACCAGGTGCTGGCCGCCGCCAGCAGTCTCAAGCTGGCCACCGGCGGCAACCGCGCCGCGGCGCGCGAAGTCGGGCTGGCCCTCGCCCGCCTCGCCCGCGAGCGCGGCATCGAGTCGGTTGTCTTCGACCGCGGCGGCTATCCTTACCATGGCCGGGTGCAGGCCCTGGCCGAAGCCTGCCGCGAATCCGGATTGAAATTCTAAGCGCCGCGAGGAAACCATCCCATGCCCGCCATCCGTCAACGGCTCGATCCCAATCAGTATCAGCTCAAAGACCAGGTGGTCTCCATCAACCGCGTCACCAAGGTGGTCAAGGGAGGCAAAAACCTCTCTTTCAGCGCCCTGGTCGTCGTCGGCGATCCCTCCGCCGCCGTGGTCGGCTTCGGCAGCGGCAAGGCCAAGGAAGTCCCTCAGGCCATTCGCAAGGGCATTGAAGCCGCGAAAAAAAACCTGGTCCGCATCCAGCGCTCGGAAACCTCCATCCCTCACATGGCGCTGGGCCGCTATGGCAGCGGCCGCGTGCTGCTCAAGCCCGCCGCGGTCGGCACCGGCGTCATCGCCGGCGGCGCCGTCCGCGCGGTGATGGAGTCGGCCGGCATTTCCAATGTCTTGACCAAAAGCCTGGGCACCACCAACCCCCATAACGTCATCAAGGCCACCTTCGCCGCGCTGACCCAGTTGCGCGATAAGCAGGCGGTGGCCGAGCGCCGCGGCCGCCCGGCCGAGGAGATCTGATATGCCATCGGCGAATTCCCCGCGGCTTCGCATCCAGTACTACCGCAGCGCCATCGGCCGTTCCTGGCGCCAGAAGCAGGTGGTGCGCGGCCTCGGTTTGACCAAGCTCAATCAGGTCGTCGAACGCCCCGATAATGCCGGCATCCGCGGCATGGTCGCCAAAATTCCCCATCTGGTGCGCATCCTGGAGCCGGCGCCCGCCGCCGCCCCGCCCCGCCCCGCCGCGAGGAAATCATGAATCTCAGCCATATTCGCAAACCCCAGGGCGCCACCCGCCCGCGCAAGCGCGTCGGCCGCGGCATGGGTTCCGGCCACGGCAAAACCTCCACCCGCGGGCATAAAGGCCAGCGCTCCCGCTCCGGCCACCGCCTGCTGCGCGGCTTTGAAGGCGGCCAGATGCCCATCCATCGCCGCCTGCCCAAACGCGGGTTTAGAAACCTCTTTCGCAAGCGCTATGCGACCGTCAACCTCGAGCGCCTCGCCGCGCTCGACGTCGCAGTCGTCACGCCCGCGCTCTTGCTCGAACGCAAAGTCATTCGCCATCTCCTGGACGGCGTCAAAGTGCTCGGCTCTGGCGAGCTCAAGCGCCCCTTGCGCGTCAGCGCCCACGGCTTTAGCCGCGGCGCCCGCGAAAAAATCGAGTCGGCCGGAGGTTCCGTCGAGCTGCTGGCCTGAATCCTAAAATCGGGTTTTTATGTTTGAATCGATCTCCAATATCGGACGTGTCACCGACCTGCGCAAACGGGTGCTGTTCACGCTGTTTATTCTGTTCGTTTACCGCATCGGCTCCCATGTCCCCACCCCCGGCATCAATACCTCCCTGCTGAAGCAATGGTTTACCCAGCATTCCGGCACCCTGCTCGGCTACCTGGATATGTTCAGCGGAGGCAACTTCAGCCAGATGACGGTCTTCGCCTTGGGCATCATGCCCTACATCACCGCCTCCATCATCCTTGAGCTGATGACGGTGGTGTGGCCCTATCTGGAAAAACTCCAGAAAGAAGGCGAGCTGGGACGGCGCAAAATCACCCAGTACACCCGCTATCTGACCATCATCCTTTCCATCTTCCAGAGCCTGGGCATCGCCTTCACGCTGATGAAAAGCAGCAACGGCTTCGTCATTCACCCCGGCCTGGGCTTCATCCTCATGACCGTGCTGACGCTGACCACCGGCTCCGCCTTCGTCATGTGGCTGGGCGAGCAGATTACCGAGCGCGGCATCGGCAATGGCATGTCGCTGATCATCTTCGCCGGCATCGTCGTCGGCCTGCCTCGCGCCGTCACCGATTTGTGGAACAAGGCGCAGACCTCCGCCTGGGGACCGCTCACCATCCCCGCCATGATCGTGCTGCTCGCGGTCATGGTCGCCGTCATCGCCTTCATCGTCTTTGTCGAGCGCAGCGAGCGCCGCGTCCCGGTGCAATATGCCAAGCGCGTGGTCGGCCGCAAGCTGATGGGCGGCCAGTCCACCCATTTGCCCATCCGGGTCAACAGCGGCGGCGTGATGCCGGTCATCTTTGCCGCCTCCATCCTGACCTTCCCCCAAACCCTCAGCCTGCTCCCGGCGGTGAAAAATAGCCCCTTTTTCGGCCCCTTTTTCGCCTCCCTCGGCTACGGACGGCCGCTCTACTCGCTGATTTACGTGATCAGTATCATTTTCTTCGCCTACTTTTACGTCTCCATCATCTTCAACCCCACCCAGGTCGCCGATGATATGCGTAAGTACGGCGGCTTTATCCCCGGCATCCGCCCCGGCAAGCGCACCGCCGAATATTTGAACGATATCCTGACCCGCATCACCCTGGTCGGCGGCATCTACCTGGTGCTGGTGTCTTTATTGCCGCAATTCCTGATTACCGGCTTGCAACTGCAGCATTTGCCCGCCTTTCTGGGCGGCAACCTGTTTGCCAATCTGCCCGTCTGGATGCTCAACGGGCTGGGCGTCAACTTTTACTTTGGAGGCACTTCGCTGCTGATTGTGGTGGGCGTCGCCATGGATACGGTGCAGCAGGTGGAAGCGCAATTGATTATGCGCCATTATGAAGGGTTCACCGCGCGCAGCCGGATTCGTGGACGGCGCTCCAATTGGTCTTGAATCCGGCCGTTTCCCGCAGCCTGGTCGCTCGCCCCGGCCGGCCGCGGCCGCAGCCACCAGCATGCCCACTCCTTCTTCCATCCAGGATGTCTCGCCGGCCCGGATTGCCATCGGCCCGGTGATCCTGTTGGGAGTCCCGGGCGCCGGCAAAGGCACCCAGGCCAAACGCATGATTGAACGTTATCGCATCCCGCATGTCTCCACCGGCGATATCTTCCGCGAATCCATCCAGGCGGATACGCCGCTCGGCCGCCAGACCCGGAGCTATCTGGAAAGCGGCGAGCTGGTGCCGGATGCGCTGGTCTGCGCTACCGTTGCCGAGCGCCTGGCCAGGCCGGATTGCCGCGACGGCTTCGTGCTCGATGGCTTCCCCCGCACCCTGCCGCAAACCCAGTGGCTCTACCGCTTTCTTGAGGGCGAAAGCCCCGAGCCGCGCCGCGGGCCGATTGTGATCTACTTGCGCGTCAGCTATAATGAATTATATCGGCGGCTTAGCGGCCGCCGGTATTGTCCGGTCTGCGGTCGGATTTATAATCTGTTTACCCAGCCGCCGCGCCAGCCAGGCCATTGCGACCTGGAGGGAGCGGAGTTGTTGCAGCGCAAAGACGATCAGCCGGATGTGGTGCGGGAGCGGCTCGCCGCCTACGAGCGGCAAACCCTTCCGCTGTTGCAGGAGTTTCGGCAACGAGGACATTGTTTCGAGCTGCCCGGCGGTGACTCCGTGGATCGTGTCAGCCAGGAGATTTTCGCCATTTTGGATGCCCGCCGGGAAGGCGCATGAGTATGTGTAAAACCCCCGCCGAATTGGAAAAAATGCGCCGCAGCGGGCTGGCCGTGCACCGCATCCTGCAGGCGGTGGCCGCCGGCGTGCAGCCGGGGGCGTCCACCTGGGATCTGGAAACGCTGGCCGAAGCCGCTATCCGCCGCGAACAGGCGGTGTCGGCCTTTCGCGGCTATCGCGGCTATCCCTGCGTGCTCTGCGCCTCGGTCAATGATGAAATCGTGCATGGCATCCCCAGCCGCAAAAAACTGCTGCGCGAGGGCGACGTGGTTTCGCTCGACTGCGGCGTGCTGCTGGATGGCTATTACGGCGACAGCGCCTTGACCGTCCCGGTGGGCGATCCGGCCCGGCTGCCGCCGCCGGTGCAGCGCTTGCTCGCCGCCACTCGATCGGCGCTGGCGGCGGGCATCGAATCGGCGCGGGTCGGCAATTTTTTGGGCGACATCTCCTTCGCCGTGCAGCGCAAGGTGGAGGAGGAAGGTTTTAGCGTGGTGCGCGAGTTCGTCGGCCACGGCATCGGCACCCATCTGCATGAAGAGCCGCAAGTGCCCAATTACGGCCAGCCCGGCGCCGGCCGGCGGCTGCGCGAAGGCATGGTGTTGTGCATCGAGCCGATGGTCAACCAGGGCTCGGCGCAGGTGCGCTTGCTCGATGACGGCTGGACGGCGGTTACCGCCGACGGCGCCTGTTCGGCCCACTTCGAGCATACCGTCGCCATTACCCGCGACGGCCCCTGGGTCTTGAGCCAGGCCTGAGCCGCGCGCCGGTGGAAAAGTTTAGGATTTCAGTCCAAGGAGACTTCAAAGCCAGATGGCTTTCGCATGAGCAAGGAAGACGCGATTGAAATGCTGGGCACGGTGCTGGAACCGCTGCCCAATGCCATGTTCCGGGTCGAACTGGAAAACAAGCATCAGGTGCTGGCCCACGTCAGCGGCAAAATGCGGAAAAATTTCATCCGCATCCTGCCCGGCGATCGGGTGGCGATTGAACTTTCGCCCTATGACCTGACCCGCGGCCGCATCGTCTATCGCTACAAATAGTCTTCCCGGGGGAAGAACACATGAAGGTTCGAGCTTCGGTCAAGAAAATTTGCGACAAGTGCAAGATCGTGCATCGCCGCGGAGTGGTGCGCGTGATCTGCGAAAATCCCAAACACAAGCAGCGCCAGGGATGAGCGCGGCCGCTTGTCAGGAGATGAGAGCTTATGGCACGTATCGCCGGTGTTGATCTGCCCCCGCGCAAGCGGGCGGCCATCGCGCTGACCTACATCTACGGCATCGGGCGCGCCCGCGCCCTCTCGCTTTTGGCCAAGGCCCAATTGGACCCGGCCAAAAAGGTGCAGGATTGGAGCGAAGAAGAAGTCACCCGCGTCCGCCAGGCGATCGAATCCGAGGGCGGCGTCGAAGGCGACCTGCGCAAGGACATCGCCCTCAACGTCAAGCGCCTGATCGAGATCGGCGCCTATCGCGGCCAGCGCCACCGCCGCAATTTGCCGGTGCGCGGCCAGCGCACCCATACCAACGCGCGCACCCGCAAGGGCCCGCGGCGCGGCACCGTCGCCAACCGCAAAAAGGCGTCCGCCAAAACCTGATCCCGGAAGGATAAACACTCGTCATGGCCAAACCAGCCGCTGCCGCCCCGGGCAAACCTGCCAAGCCCGCCGGCAAGAAGAAAACCTTCAAAAAACGCGAAAAGCGCCATATCCCCACCGGGGTGGTCTACATTCAGGCCACGTTCAACAACACCCTGGTCACCATCAGCGACCCCGACGGCCGCGTGGTGGCCTGGTCGAGCGCCGGGTCGTTGGGGTTCCGCGGCTCGCGCAAAGGCACCCCGTTTGCCGCCGGCCAGGCGGCGCTGCGCGCCGCGGCGCAGGCGCGCGAAGCCGGCATGCGCCAGGTCGAAGTCCGGGTCAAGGGCCCCGGCTCCGGCCGCGAAACCGCCGTCCGCTCGCTGGCCACCGCCGGCCTGGAAGTGCGCGCCATCAAGGACGTGACCCCGGTGCCGCATAACGGCTGCCGCCCGCCCAAACGCCGCCGCGTCTGAATTGAGGAAGGAGAGATTGTGGCTCGTTATACCGGTCCCGTTTGTCGCCTCTGCCGGCGTGAAGGCATGAAACTGTTTTTGAAGGGCGAAAAGTGCTTTACCAGCAAATGCCCGGTCGAGAAACGCGCGTTTCCTCCCGGTCAGCATGGCAAGGACCGCCGCCCCAAAATCGTCGGCTACGGCCTGCAGTTGCGCGAAAAGCAGAAAGCCCGCCGCATTTACGGCGTGCTCGAAGCCCAGTTCCGCAACTACTTCGAGCGCGCCGCGCGCAAGCCCGGCGTCACCGGCGACCTGCTGCTGCGCCAGCTCGAAACCCGGCTGGACAACGTCGTCTATCGCCTCGGCTTCGCCACCTCCCGCGCCCAGGCGCGCCAACTGGTGCGCCACGGCCATATCCTGGTCGGCGGCAGGAAGGTCAACGTGCCCAGCTATCAGGTGCGGCAGGGACAGCAGGTCGGCGTGCGCGAGGCCAGCCGCAACCTTTACCCGGTGCAGCACGCCCGGGAAATGGCCGCGCATCAGGCGCTGCCCACCTGGCTGGAAGTGGATCGCGAGCAGTTCCAGGGACGCATCCTCAGCCTCCCCGGACGCGAAGAAGCCGGCCTGCCGGTGCAGGAACAGATGATCGTCGAGTTGTACAGCAAATAATCGCGGCGGCGGGCGCCGCCGGCGCTCGTGCCCGGGGCCCGCGTCCGCCATGCAACTGGGAGGTTGCAAGACAGTTATGCTCTGGAAAGGTTTTCAAAAGCCCAAGCATCTCGCCCTCGATGCCGAGACCGCTACGCCGAACTTCGCCCGCTTCACCGCGCAGCCCTATGAGCGCGGCTTCGGCCATACCATCGGCAATGCGCTGCGGCGCGTGCTGCTCTCCTCGATCGAAGGCGGAGCCATCACCGCGGTGCGCATCGAAGGCGTGCTGCACGAGTTCCAATCCATCCCCGGCGTGGTGGAAGATGCGACCGACATCATCCTCAACCTGAAGCAGATCCCCTTCCGCCTGCACGTGGACGGGCCCAAGCACGTCTATCTGCGCGCCGACCGCCCCGGCCCGGTCACCGCCGCCGCCATCGAAACCGACGGCGACGTGGAAGTGCTCGACCCCAGCCTCCCCATCGCCACCATCAGCGAGGGCGGCAAGCTGGATATGGAGTTGCGCCTGAAAGTCGGCCGCGGCTATGTCGCCGCCGACCGCAACTACGACGAAGACCTCTCGCTCGGCTTCATCCCCATCGACAGCGTGCATTCGCCGGTGCGCAAGGTCAACTATGCGGTCGAAGCGGCTCGCCTCGGCCAGACCACCGATTACGACAAGCTCACGCTCGAGGTGACCACCAATGGCGCCGTCACGCCCGCCGACGCGCTCGGCTTCGCCGCCAAGCTGCTCAAAGACCACCTCGCCATCTTCATCAACTTCGAAGAAGCGCTGGCCGCCGGCGAGCTGGCCGAGCCGCGCGCCGGTCAGTTGCATAATGAAAACCTCAACCGCTCGGTCGAAGAGCTCGAGCTTTCCGTCCGCTCCTACAACTGCCTCAAGAACGCCAATATCCAGACCATCGGCGAGCTGGTGCAGAAGACCGAAAGCGAAATGCTCAAAACCAAAAACTTCGGCCGCAAATCGCTCAACGAGATCAAGGAAATCCTGCACACCATGGGCCTCGGCCTGGGCATGAAAATTGACGAGCAGGGCAACCCGGTCGCCGGCTCCGAGCAGGCGTAAGCCGATCGAAGGACGTTTTTCCGATGCGCCATCGCAATTCTGGCTATAAATTAGGCCGCAATACCTCGCATCGCCGCGCCTTGCTGCGCAACCTGGTCACCTCGCTGGTGCTGGAAGAACGGATCGAAACCACCGTTCCCAAGGCCAAGGCGATGCGCCCCTGGGCCGAGCGCATGATCAGCCTCGGCAAGCGTGGCGACGTGCATGCCCGCCGCCAGGCCGCCGCCTGGCTGCTATCGCCCGCCGCCGTGGGCAAGCTCTTCGACAACCTTTCCGCCCGCTTCGGCGACCGCGCCGGCGGCTACACCCGCATCGTCAAAACCGGCTTCCGCGCCGGCGATAACGCCGAGCTGGCGCTGATCGAGTATCTCGGCAGCGAGGCGGTGCAGCAGCAAAAGAAAGAGCGCCGCGCCGAGCGCGCCGAAAAACGCGCCACCGCCGCCCGCAAAGCCGCCGAAGAGGAAGCCAAGGCCGCCGGCGCTCCCCCGCCGGAAGAAAAAGAACCGGAAAAAGAATAAGTGAAATGCAGCTTCCTATGGCAGGCGTCCGACAGGTTGAGGAACCTTCCAGTAAGAGTCGTTCGCAGCGCTTTCGTGTTCACATAAACAGGCGAAATTCGTATGGCCTTGGGAGGATTGTGGGCATTCGCTTAACGGTCCGGGCAAGTATGCTCGCATAGCTCAATGTGACTGGCAGGCGGTCATATAGGGAATCATTATTCCAATTCATCTTTGAAAGACTCAAAACGGCCTGTACTTGCTCGTGCCACCCGCCGTGGCCCGCAAATCTTCTGAGCACAAGCGGATGTGGAATTCCTTTTCCCTCTTTGTAAAAGTTGCCTTGTCCCCCTGCGGCCGGCACAGCGCCTTGGGACCAGAGAAGGGCCTCGCGCTCGCCGAGCTGGAGATAAGAACCTCTGTTGCATGGGTAGGCCGAGGGGATGCCACTCTTTGTAGCCGGACTGTGCGGTGCCTGAATCAGGATCCCCCGCCATAGGGTTTCCTGTTGGATCTGGTACAGGTGAATTCCCTCAGACGATGACCAGGCATCGAAGCAGCCATCAACTTCGTCAGGCTTAAACTCGGTCGTCTTATGGATTATTACTTGCTTTGGGTTCCTGCCGCCGTGCCTCCGTTGGTACAAGGCTAGGCTCCTTGCCATCACTCTCCGCATTTCGGAGCGGCTGAGAAACGGCTCGTCCTTGAATACGCGTACATCGTCAGTTTCGTAGGCGACAAATTCGAGACCGGCTCCATCAGAGTCAAAGACTTGGCTGCAACACGTTACAAAGGTTACCCGTCCTTTCTCACCGTACCTCAGTGCGTAGCTCAGGCCGACATACGCGGCGTCGGGCTCACTGTCTGCCAGTTTCCACGGCACTCCGCCTGCTTTGCAGTAGAGGGCAATTCCGAG
This sequence comes from Acidobacteriota bacterium, assembly GCA_021789895.1. Taxonomy (GTDB): domain Bacteria; phylum Acidobacteriota; class Terriglobia; order Terriglobales; family SCQP01; genus JAKASR01. Next base: position 17,035 of record JAJYIU010000027.1, read on the forward strand.
ACGCCACATGACGCTCGCACGGCATGTGTAGCTTAGCGCTCTCCCTTCCTGCACGATCTGTGTAGGAATCCCCCTTGAAGCGTTGATTGCCTTTATATAATCGTGTAGGTCAAAGTCATCGTCTTCGCCATGGAATGCACGCTCCCATCTGTCCGGGAGGAAAATCAGTACAACGTCGAATTCGTTTCGCACTGCCGTTAGTCTGTTCATTGTTGTAGTGAGGATATCTGCCAGGCGTAGATGCGGGCGCTGCGCGCCGAGGACTTCGTGCTCAACGGAAGACGGTAGTTCTATGATTGCGTCGTCGGATGCTGCCTCCAACCGGAGGCCGAAAACGCGTGCGAAGCCGGGGAATTCGATCAGGTAGTTCCGGCGCTCGCGCGGTGTGTGTCTCTGTTCAAACTCCCGTAGTAGGTTCCGGATACGGCTTCTGAAGCCGGCTGGGAAGATAACGGCAACCTTTATGGGGTCTAGTACCGGATTCATTAATGATCGGCTATAAGGGCCGAACCGCAGTAAGCCGGCCAAAGGATGTGTGTCGCGATCTTGTTTCCTGTCTGGGTGGAAGAGCAGCGCTGGCTCTGAGATAGACCTGTGGCCGGGAAGAACAAAAGGCTTCATACTGTCGTGCTCCGCCTGCTAAACGCCGTAGTGTTGTCCACTGTGAAGTGTGCATCGATTCCGTCGGCGATCCCAAAAGAGGCCACGTCAAGTGCGGTTCGGCCCGCCATTATTAACGCAATCCATGCTTCCATGAGCCGGTTCCACTGTCGGTTGTACCGCACGGCCGTCCTTTCCCGCACGAACTCGATGGCGATGTCACGCTCTTCATTGTTGTTATCCGAATCGGCGAAGAAGACCGTTGGCTCAATCAAAAGCCAGAGGCGGCCGAGCTGGTAGTCGAGCTTGATGCGGAGTACCTCGGACCAGGGGATCTGCGTATTTGGCACCACGCCAGTCAGTGAACCCGCCCGGTCTTGAAGTGCTGCAACGAGGTGGGCGGGCGCCCGGGAGAAATCGGCATGCAATACATCGCCGTGGCGACTGTGTCGTACGCGGAATGGACCAGCATTTTCTATCGCTCGGGCGAAGCTATCTCGGAGGAGGCCTAGTTCTCCAGACTCGAAACGGAGCCTCGTGGTCTCGATGGAGTGGCAGTCAAAATCGGTAATCCGAAAAGGCGAGAACACCCGTCGGATTTCCTCGTCGCCACCGAAGGCAAGAACTCCGGCTCGCGTCCGTGCTGCGACAACCTGGGCTCGCGCTTTCTCTATCGCTTCGCGCACGTCCTTTGTGCCTCCAATTTGGCAGACCACTCGTCTGCAAATCGTCGGCCATGTTGTTACGGGGAGGGCGTTGAGTCTGATCACCGGCCAATCCCGGCCAGGAGGGTGCAGGGGTACTCCGCTGATGCGGGCAGCATGGCGGTTGAGTTTCGCCTCAATTTCGGGGGGGATATTCCCGAGCTGCTTGAGGAGGTCTCCTAGCAATTCATCGAAAGTCTGAACTTCGAGCATCTCCGCTCGGACGCCCCTGCTGGAGGCCTTCTCGATTAACTTCGTGACTGCTGGCAGGGGCTTAGAGTCGGATCGCCAGAACCAAAATAGGCCTCCCGGAAAGGCTTGGTCGGCCTCAACAGCCTCCTGTAGTGTACTGAGGACGCTCTCATCTCTGCCGCTATATCCGGCGACGATCAGACCGTACCTGCGCGTTGACTCGAGGAGGGCTTGCCGGATTTCGGCATCTTGGGACCGGAGTTCCTCCGGGGTGTTCTTAAGCTTCTGAGATTGGAAATCGCCGTGCATCTTGGCGATAAGCGGCCAGCGTTCTTCATTTAATGCCTCCATTGTGGCGGACGGATTATCAAGCGTAGCCACAACGATGCCCGACGTTCCTTCGAATATCTGGACGGCTGCATCCTCGATGAGCTTGTCGAAATTGACAGTCCAAATTAACCTTGCAAGGCCTACCTTCATCAGGGCGGCAAGCGCGAGATGCCCATAGCTTGGGTTGGCTCCCTTTAGAAGACCATCTAGGAACATCCGGCGGTCGCCCGGATCACGATAGGCGGCCTCGAAGTAGGCCGCGTACTCCTCGGGGGTGCCCTCTCGCGGAAATATCCCCACACTGCTGAAATAGTCGTTCAGTCGGCGTTGAACGTTGACGCTCGACAAGTCGTCACAGCTTTTGGGAGACACACGCTGCGCGGCACAGAAAAGTGCTTTTTTGAACTGCCAAATCAAATTTTCCGCAGTTGGGATGCCCGCGGATGCGGACGCTCCTGCACCCAGCAGCCACATCAAGTTTGGTGCCCTTATCGGGTAAATTCTCAGGAATTCGTCAATCGTCATAGGGATCGAGAGTGCGTCATGGTTTTCCGCCTGCAACACTAAACTTTGTCAGGTAGCGGTCTATCAATTGGCGCGGAGTAAGATCGTGCTGCTTCAGTAGGCCCTTACAGAGATGGAGCCGAGCTTGTGTCGTTCCCGTAGCCAGACATACTTCGGTAAGCACGGCTCTCAGGGCACCCACGAGCTGACCCAGTTTGTCGAGAGTCAAGACGTAGGTGTTCTCGGCCATCGCTGGCTTGGTGGCTTTGTCAGTGGGGTGGATTTGTACCCGGATGCACCGTCGGCTCGGGTATTGCTGCCTATACCATTCTTCCGAGACGAGCAGTTGCCCGTGGTCTTGCTTCCCCAAAATGCTGCCCCCTTTCTTCTTTCCCTTACTTTCAATAACGAAGCCGAAGTCGTCATCTGGCAACCATAGGACATCGGGGCCAAGGCCATACTCCTGTTCAGGCCGCTCGCTGTAGAAGCCCAAGAATGCGCCCAGTCGCTTGAGGCCTTCTTCCAGCTGGTTGCTTGAGGCGGCGGGGGTGAGCCAGCTTGCCGCTGTCTCGAAGTCTTGCACGTGCCCGGTGGGCAAGGCAAACTTGGCAATCTGGGTGATTATGTTTTCGGCTTGGTTTCCAACCGAAGCTGTGGGCGTGTATAGATCCGCCATCCCGCGCGGTGCCCAGAGCATTGGATTTGCCCTGAACGCTTGCTTCTGGAGGTCTTCCGAGCCGGGAAGGTCGTGTGCGTAGTGGCGGGCGCGGGCTGCAAGCTGAAGAAACCAACCCCGGAGTCTCTTGTCGGCGTGGTGCTGGTTGGCGAAGGACAACGCAATCTGAGCTGCGTCGTAGAACTGCCTTGCGACAAGGCTGCGCGTGTACTCCCGCTCGGCAGAGGCAGCCTGTATTGCAGCGCGGTCTACCGCCGGGGTTTCGGCGCGGTCTGCGAGCGTCTCGGCATGATACCTGGTCCAGGCTGGGTCACGCTGGAGGCACTGCTGGGCAGTCGCCTCTAGTTCAGTGGCTTGGGAAAGGCTCTTGCTGATTTCGTGACCGATCAAGACCTGGGCGCGGGTACTCGGCGTCATCAGGTTGAGACTGTCTGAGCGGGTTATCCAGGAAACCAGGTCCGCCCCAACGATGATGACGACACAGTAGTCACCTGCGCCACGTGTTGCCCTCCCCATGCCCTGTTCCACTTTCTGAGCTAGGCTTACGTTCAGCGAGCTGCTAGCCCTGAGCACTTCGGCGCGGAAAAGTTCGTAGCTGTTCGCCCCTTTCGGAAGGCCATCGATGATTAGGAGGCGGCACGCGTCTCCAGCGAGGTCGATTCCATCATACCGGTTCGCAAAAACGTATGGGCCACGACTCGTGCGGGCCGTCAGTTGACCGACTGCTTGATCCACCTTGCTCTGCATCATGAGTTGGGCGGTTCCCTTCCAGCGATCAGCGGCCTTCTCGGAGGCCACGAGAACCACGACTCCTGCGTGCTTGGACACGGAAGCGGCCAGCTTGCGGGCGGGCATGAGGTCATTTGTTTGGCCAACCTTAGTCAGAGCTGGGACCAGAACCATGCGCTCCCCTATTCCAGCCAATGTCTCGGGGATGATGGGCTCTTGGATCGAGTCGGAGTTGGCGTCGAAGGTTTTGATAATCGAGCTATCATCGGCGATGGTCGCGGACATGTAGACTCGGCGGCAACAGTCATCGAAGGTGGGCAGAAGGTGGACCAAGGGCTGGATAGGAGTGATGGAGAGCTCACGGGCGCTAATCAGTGCGTGGCAGCACTCGAAATTGTTACGCAGTAAAGGGAATTCGTATTTGAATGTCTCCGAATGATCCCTGGCAATTAACTGGCGCACGCTATCCGCTTTTGCCGACCAAGCGGTATATGGGACCTCAAGTATTTCCGCATCCTCCCGCTCCACGATATCGTCGAAGGATCCAAGTTTTCCGATCTCGTCGAAGTCGCCACGAAATCGGGTTGTGATTTCCGTATAGAGTTCGGGCTGATCGGATCGCGTTATTGCGATGGAAAAAGCATCTCGAACGACCGAGAATGCAGCGTGAGCATCATCGCAGATTATTCCTCCAACTATGATCGGTTCCGCTCCACTCCCTAGCACGCCGAATTTACTGCGCCCGTGAAACACCGCGTTGTACGTGGCCACGAGGATGGCGGTTCCGTTCAGGAATTCGGGGGGAAGCTCCCCGGGGCCGGCCTCGTATGCCACCGTTCCGAGACCGATTTCCTGCGCCTTGTCGACCGCTTGGCGGACGAGTTGGTTGTTGGGGCAGAGGTAGAGGACAGGCTTTTTCAGTTCGTTGATCAGGGCTTGCCCGATCAAGAGTCCGACGAGGGTCTTTCCGCCACCTGTGTTCAGTTTTATCACCAGATCGTTCTCAGTGCGGCGCTTCGCCCACAGCCTTAACGCCTCGCTCTGCGATTCCCATAAGTCGTTTATATGCTGTGGTTTAGGGAGGCGCTGAAATATCTTGATGGGGTCGGTGGGTACAGACTGATTTCGGGAAGAGTTTAGCTTGCCAAAATCGACCATGCAAACGTCCTCCCAAGCGGGGCTGACCAAATAAAGGGTGGTCGCTCGCCTAATGGAATGAGGCGATTATTAGAGAAAACAAACCGGATTTTACCATGCTCCGGGAGGGGTGTCACGGCCGGTGTAAAAATCCTCAAAGCGCTGGTTAAAAATTCCTCACCCCTGCGATTCCCCGCGGCCGGCTGCCCCTAGCCGGCCGCTTGGCGTTCAATCCCGTTTTAAATGGCGAGTTCCTACTCGCAATGTGTCCGGTTTCGGCCGGGCCCTTGCGCTCGCGTCAGCGACTAAACTTCGGGTACCCACGCAGTGTGTGGGTGGCGGCCGTGCCGCTGTCCATCGCCATCAGTGTTTCAACAACTTTTTGAGCGCGCCTAGCGGATTGGATTTTTTCCCGCCTGGCGCCAGCGCATTCACGTCCGCGCGGATTTGCGGATGGCTGGCATTGCCGGTAACGAGCAGCGGAACCCCTTCGCTGGCCACCGTGTGCAGCAGGCTGCCGGCAAAACCGCCCAGCCGCGTGGCCGCCTGGTTCGCTGCCACGGCGAGCTTGGCGAGGAGATGAAAATGCAGCCCCCCGGCCGAGGTCAGGCTGCCGTTGCCCGTCATCGTCCCGATCGCCGGCAGATCGGCAAACAGCCCGGTCAGTTGGGTGGTCGCCAAATTCGTTTGCAGTTGGGCTCGCAGCGCCCGGATTTCAGTGGCGGCGCTCATGCTGCGCAGCAGTTGCAAGCCTTGAATCTGCGATCCCAGGTCGAAGCCCGCCAGGCGCGTGTTGGCCAGTGCGATCGGTCCCGAAATGATCGGCGCCGTCGTCGTACCCCGGATCGCCAGGTTGGCATTCAGCGTGCCGCCCTGCAGCCTCGAGCCGCTTGGCAGGCGGATCCCGAACGCCGGCAGAAAAGCTTCCAGCGCTTCGATCGGCACATTCGGCGCGGCCAGATTCAACCCCAGCTCGTAGGCCTGCCCTCCACCCCGCAGGCTGCCGGTCACCAGCGCATTCACCCCGCCTGCGTGTACCGCCAACTGTTGCACTTGAATCGTCGCCGGCGCTGCCGCGCTCGCGGCCGGCAGGTTTTCGCTCGCCTGAAAGTCAATCTGCAGCGGCTGGGGCGCCGGGCTGCCTCCCGGCGAGAAGCGCCAGTCGGCCGCGCTCACCCGTCCGCTGCCGGTCAATCGCTTGCCATCCGAATGCGCCCGCGCCGTGGCGTCGGCAAGCATGGCAATCCCTTCGCTCGCCGGCAATACGCCCGCCTTCACCGGATCGAAATGCTGTATGGACAAGCGCGCGTCCAGCGGCGTGGCGATCGTATTCTGCCGGTTCAGCGGGCCGGCGCGGCCGGTCAGCCGCACGCGGCCGCGGCCGGGCAAATCGGCCGAGAGCGAAAATGGCATCGCCTGCTGGTAGGAAAGGTTGTGGATAACAATGTTCACGTTCCGGTAAACGAACGGCTCGCCGGCGGCGGGGATAGAAGAGACCATCACCGTCCCGTTCTGGATATGCAAAGCGCCAATGACCGCATTCGAAACGCTGCCGGCTGGATCGCCGGAAGCCGGTGCCCCGGAGCTGCCGGCCTGGCCCAGGGTGGAAAAATTCCATATCCCCCGCCGGTTCGAGATCAGCCGGATCACCGGCGATTCGGCCACGAAGCTTTGGACGTTCAACCGCCGCCGCAACAGCAGATCGCCCACCGAGACGCGGATTTTGAGTGCCTGGGCTTGAAGAAACGGCCCGGTTTGGAAAGCCGGATTGTCGGCCACGCGGATGGTATTGGCCGTCAGGCTGCCTGTTAAGAGCGAAAAGCTCAAATGGCCGAGCGTGACCTTCCGTCCCACGGCGCTCGAGATTTCCCGCTCCAGCAGCGGCCGGAAGGTGTCCGCATTGACAAAAAATGGCGTGATCACGATGATCGCCGCCAGCGCCACCACAATCGCCGCCAGCAGCTTCACCCAGCGCTTGCCTCGCCGCCGCCGCCCCCCCGCTCCCTGCTTGCCGCCATCTATGGTGTTCATTTTTATCGCTCCTCTCTGGATATATATATATAGCTCTTGCGAAGCGGCGAAAGAAGTATATGCTCAGCGGAAAAGCTGAAGCTGAGGAAGACGGTAGGGTCGGATCATGCCGTCTTCCATTGGACGGGGTGAGGTCTTCTTCTTTTCAGCGCCATTCGATCGGGATGGCACTTCATCGCCCCATTGCGTCCAGCCGGGCCGCACCTCGCGCGCAAAAAGTTCAAGGAATGGGCCGGGACTGCAAAGTTCGATCATGTCGTAAAGCTCTTGAGGCTTTTGCGAGTGCTTTTCTTTCTGGGTAGCGATCAGGTTTACCATCCGGCGCCCGGTTTTTTCGGTCCGTAATTTACCGCGGGTTCCAAATAGCGCCAGTTCGGTGACATTCCGGTAATAGAACCCGACTCCCCTCCCGTCGGGGCCGCCGTCCTTTCGGATCTTCAGCCATACGATATTCGTCTTGTATTCGAAGCCCCATGCTTCCATTACGCGGAGCCCCCAGGCTAAAAGGGCATTGGGACACCAGAGGTAGAGGTGGGCTTTATCCGCGGTGATTTTCGATATCGGTAGTGCGCAGATTTCTTCGATTCGCATCGTTTTATAGCGATGCAGGCGTTTATGCTCGGGTGCCATTTTCCCCGTGCGGTTCTGAAATTGCCAGGGAGGGTCCGCTAGAATCGTGCCAAATCGCTTCGTATATTGAAGTAAGGATTCAGGCGAAAAGTTCATTGACTAAACTTTAACGTAGAGCCGGGATCTGTCAACTCAAGATTTCGGGTCGTATTTCTTCTTGGTGATGCCGAACGCGAGAACAGGGCATCCTCCAGATGCCTGATTGTGCATTTTGGGGATGAGCTTCGACATGTGTGTGGTGGCTTGACCGGCTGCGGTTCTCTTTCCCACTTCGAGAAACAGATCTTGTAATTCGTCCGCCCGCGTAATGATGATCCCGACGCTCAGAACGTTGAGTTCGAAAAGAAGGCGGAATGTCGTAAGATCCCGGTCAAAAAAGGGATCCTTGTTGTTCCATTCGGTCTCGATGGCAATGCGGTTTTTGAAATAATCCACATGGTGGGTGGGGGCGAGCGTTTCTCGGCCGTCGGCGGTGACTTTGATGTCAAATTTCTTTTCGATCCAGCCGCGTTCGAAGAAAAGAGTGTCTATAGATTCGGCGATCGGCGACTTTCGTCCGCCTGGCTTGGCAACGTCGCTTTTCCGGAGCTTGAATGCCCGCAGGACTTCAATCAAGTCCTTCCATTGCTCGGGAAAATCGGTTTTGAGAATCGAGCATGCATGGCGCCGTTCTTCAACTTGATAGGCCTCTTGAATGTCCTTCGGTAGAAGATTTTTGCCCAAAGCGGCTCCTGAACTTAAAAGCGGCCGTGCTGCTCTTTTTCTGGATTTTAAATAGACAGATTTATGGCATTGATTTGGCTCTGTCAAGCGAAATTGAAAACGTGGAACGTTGCATCCATCCGCTTCCTGCTCCCGTTGATTGCGAGGCCATCGCGTCTTTATGCATGCGTTTCTTGGTCCCTGAGAGCCGAAATCCATTGCAGTTCATTCTCCGAAGCAAGGCCCTCCGGCGGTTGCGCGCCTCCGAGCCAGGTGTGGCGCGCGTTGGGGGTCCCCGGCCCGCGGCGTTCTTCAAAATAAGATTCGTTGGCTCGGTCCCGGCTCGAGTGGGCGGAAGCCGCGCTTACAGCTTTCTTCACTGATCCTTGAAAATTAACGATAACTGCGTCAAATAACGCAGTCGGCAATGGATTTCCCTGGCTGTTTACCTGGTGTGTCAAGGCCGCCCGGCCGCTCTGTGATAGCAGGCTGTAGGTAAGCTGTAGGCAAATTATAAATTGGTGTCAGCCGTAAATATATGATGCTATTATGTTTAAGTGGTGGCTGACACCAATGTAACCAATTTTTCGTACATTTTTGTGCGACGGACTCATTCGGCAGATATGGTTTGTAGGATGGAAATCTTGCTACCGTCTTCTTTCCTATGAATTTCAAAAATCATACCCGATAGCGCCAGAGAACCTCTTAATCGTCGGAGTTCGCGTCCCAAAAACGATGCCGTGCGAATGCCGGCCTTACGTCCCACGAGTTGGTGTAGCTCCTGCACCGAACCCTGCCAGCGCGGATGCCGGCCGAGCAGTTCGCGCAGGGCGGCGGCGAGCGGCTCTTCCTCCAGGGCCAGCTCGGATTTCCGGTGCTGTTCCAGCGCCAGTGCGGCATCGAAGTCCGAGGCCGGGCGATGCAGCGCATGCGCCACCGCCGTGCCCCAGTTGACGAAGTCGGCCATCCGCCAGACGAAGCTTTCCACCGAGGCCGGGTTGAAGCGGGCCAGGGTGCGGCAAACCAGGTCGAGCATGGCGCCCAATAAATAAGGATGCAACTGGTAGAACCGCATCCAGAAGCCGGCCTCCGGTCTCCAGCCGCCCTGCGGCGCCGTCAGTGGCACGACCAGCGAGCGGTCGAGCCAGTCGGCGGCGCGGCTGGGCAGCTCGAGCGAAGTGGTCAGTATCGGCAAGCGGTAGGGAAAGACCCGCTGGCTGCTGTCCGAATGCATCCGGATCGCGCCGTCCCCGGTCACCGCCCGGCAAAACAGGTTGGCATAGCGCGGCGCGATCGCGCCCAGGTTGTCGAAGACCGGCAGCGCGTGCGCCGCCAGCGTCGCGGCCAGGTGAACTTCGCCGTCGAGCGCGAGGAATTCCTGCCGGCTGGGATCTACCAGCCGGCGTATGACGCGCGCAAGCGTGGACTTGCCCGAGCCGGCGGGACCGATCATGCAAAGGATGGGCCGGGGAAAGCCGGGATCGTACGCGGCCGTCATCCAGGCCAGCAACAGCAGCCAGTCGGCGTCGCTCAGCGCCGGCATAAAGCAGCGCAGCAGGCCCAGGCCGCCGGTCGTGGATTCGTCCGCCTGCGCCGGGCGTGAATTTCCCGCTTCCGGATTCACAGCCGCCGCCGGCGCCGCCGCGGTTCCATCCGCAACTGCCGCGGCGGCTCCGCTTCCGGCCTGCTCTTTATTGGGCGGCGTCTCGATCCCCGCCGGCCACCGCCGCGGCTCCGGCAGCGCGAGCTGGTGCGCGTGCGGACGAAAATAGACGGGCGGATTGGCTTCGAGCTTCCAGCCGCCCGGCGACAGCCGCAGGGCGCGACCGGTGCCGTCGGCCAGGTCGAGCCAGAGGTCGTTGCGAACGGCCACGCGCACCGGCATCCGCCGTACGCTGTCGAATTCCACCGCTTCGGCCGCGAGCGCGTCCAACGCTCGGCGCAGAAGCGGCTCGGCGGGATACTCTCCCGTCGCCTGGCGATAGAGCCGCATCAGCAGCCGGCGCGCCTCGGAAAACGGCACGATCGGATGCGCCTGGCTCGCGGCCTCATTGAGCGCTCCACGACCTTGCGCGGTTTCGTTGCGCGCTTCGCTGCGCTGCGCTTCACCCGGCGCTCCGCTGTGCGCTTGGCTGGACGCTTCGCTTTGCTCCGCTTGCAATACAGCCGGCAGCGCCAGGCGGAGATAGATTTGCCCGTTCTCGTCGTGAAAGGCAAACGTCTCGCCCAGCAGCGCCAGCATGGCGCTGATTGAGTTGCCGGGCGCGGGCGTCGGCGCGGGTTCGCGCTGCGATAAATCCCGGTAAAGCGCGGACATCGCGAATTGCTCCAGCAGCGCCTCCTGCGCTGGATTGGGCGTGCCGTCGGGCTCGCACTCGCCGTCAAAGCCGGGGTTGCCGGGCGAGACGAACAGCTCGGGGTCGTCGAGCCAGGGCATATTCGGATGCTTGCGCCGAAGTTCCGGTGCTTTCCTCGAGGCAAGCTCAGCGGCCGCATCCACCGTGGCGGGGTCGGGTTGGTTTTGTTCAGGCATGGGATAACTCCTCGGCAAACGGCATTCGCAGACGATTGATAGCACCGGAGATTGAAAGATCTGGTAAACCGCCCGGCGGGGCGCATGACGGCGCGCAACTTTGTCCGGAAGCGATTGATTACAAAGGTAATAAATATGGGCAACCATAGGCGGAAAAAGCAGGCCATCCTCTCCAAAACCGGAGCAAAATCGCTTTGTGCCGTATGGGGCTCAACCCGCGCGCCCGCGAAACAGCGGGCGCAGGCGCCGGGCGTCGGTCGCCGGCAATCGGCGGCAGGAATGCGATGCCCTGCCAGCTACGCTGCCGCCGCTGGGCATGGAGTACGGCTTTGCGCTCCAGCCCCCGCCCGATCTTTCCCGTCGCGAGGTGCGCGAGCGGCTGGGCGGCGCGGCCGTCGCGGCGTTTTTCCGGCTGGCCGCCATCTGGGGCGTCTCCGATGGCGATGCGCGGCAACTGCTGGGCGGCATCTCGAATGGCGCCTACTATGCGCTGAAAGCCGGCGCGGCCCGCGAGCGGCAGCGCGGCGCCGGCTTGGAATTGCGCGGCAAAGCCATCCTCGAGCAAGACAAGCTGACCCGCATCTCGCTGCTGGTGGGTATTTTTTGTTCCCTCAACCGGCTCTATAGCCCGGCGCTGGCCGATGCCTGGGTCAAGCTGGAAAATGTCAATGCCATCTTCGACGGCATGGCGCCGCTCGGCTACATGCGGCGCGGCGGCGTGCCGGCCATGCTGCAGGTGCGCCAGTTGCTGCAGGCGCGGGAAGAAGGAATGTAAGCGGCTGATCCGCTTTAGATGAAGCTTTCGTCATGATTATGTCCGCTGCCATCCACGCCGGGAGCACCCTGCGGCTGCGCCCGCGCCGGCCGGAGGCGGAGCCGGCTGGCTTCGAGGGTATGGCCCGGCTGTGCGCGCATGCGGACCAGGCGCGGGCGCTGTATGAATTGGCCGGCGCCACGGATGCGGCCCGGCTGGGCGAAGCCAACCTCCTTCCCGGCATCTCGGTCCACGAGCTGCTCTTCGGAGTTCCTTATGCCCGGACGGTGAATGCCGCCTTTTGCGCCAGCCCGCCGGGCGGCAGCCGTTTCAGCGGGCCGTTGCGCGGCGCCTGGTATGCCGCGCTCGATGCTGCAACGGCGGCGCGGGAGGCGGCCTTTCATAAGGCGCGCGAGCTGCGCGAAATTGCCTGGAAAAAGCCGGAAAGCTTTGCCTTCGAAGTCTGGCTGGCCGATTTTGATGCCGATTTCATGGATTTGCGCGCCGCCGGATTGCGCGCGCGCGCGCTCGATCCGCTCGGGTACCGTTATTCCCAGGCGCTGGCGCGGCAGTGCCTCGAGGCCGGGGCCGCCGGCATCGTCTATCCCAGCGTGCGCGGCAGCGGCGGCATGCTGGCCTGCTTCCGTCCGGCGCTGATCGGAGCCCTCCGCCCGGGCGCGGCGGTGCGCGTCGCTTTCACCGGCGCCTTCGCCGCGCCCGAATTTGAGTGGTTGGAAAGCGGGGAGAAGTTAGCGCCCGGGCCGCCTGCAGTATGATTTCTGCCCGCCGTCTATTTCTTTCTTCTGCTATGCTTGCGCTTTTGACTGGAAAGGTTGAACGATCATGCGCCTTCGCAAACTTTGCCCCCTGGCGACGCTCGCCGCGTTTTTCTTCTCCGCCCCGCTCTGGAGCGCCCGGCCGGCGCCGCCGGCGAAATCGCCCGCGCCGCATGAGCGCGCGGTGAAAACCCAGGCGGTGGCCTCGATTGGCGGGAAAAATATCCCCTATACCGCGACCGCCGGCACGATTCTGCTCTATGGGCCCAAGCACAAGCCTACCGCCAGCGTCTTCTTTATCGCCTACACCGAAGACGGCGCGAATCCCGGCCGGCGCCCGCTGACCTTTGCCTACAACGGCGGCCCCGGCGGCGCTTCGGCGCTGGTGGACGTAGGCGGTTTCGGCCCCCGCCGCATCGTCTGGCCGGGCGTGAACCAGATCGCCCAGGAACTGCCGCCGTATCAGATCGTCAACAACCCGGACAGCATTTTTTCCGCCACCGACCTGGTCTTCATTGACGCCGTCGGCACCGGCTACAGCCGCATCCTCCCCGCCGGCAATCCCAAAATGTTTTATGGCGTGACGCAGGATGGCGAGGCATTCACGCAGTTCATTGAGCGCTACGTCAGCGAAAACCGGCGCTGGAACTCGCCCAAGTTTCTGCTGGGCGAAAGCTATGGCACCACCCGCAACGCGGTCACCGCCAACGACCTGGTGCGCGACGGCGTCTATCTGAACGGCGTGATCATGTGCTCGACCGTGCTGCAGTTCCCCACCATCTGGGGCGCTCCTGGCGACGATCTGCCGTTCGATCTTTATCTGCCCTCCTACGCCGCCGCCGCCTATGAGCACAACCGCCTGCAGCCCCGTCCGGCCTCCTTGCAGGCGGCCATCGCCGCCGCCGAAAACTACGCCGCCGGCGACTACTGGCTGGCGCTCTACCAGGGCGACCGGCTCTCCGCCGCGCGCAAGCAGGCGGTCGCCCGCCGGCTGTCGCAGTTGACCGGCATCCCCGTCTCGCTCTGGCTGAAAGCGAACCTGCGCCTGCCGCTCTCGGTCTTCATGCGCCGCCTGCTGGGCCCCAACGGCCCCATGATCGGGCGCTACGATGCCCGCTTCATGACGCCGGAGATGAACCCCTTGATGCCGTTCTCGACCGGCGGCGCCAGCGGCGCCTCGACCACCAAAATCTGGGGCGCGCTCACCGCCAGCTTCAACAACTATCTGGAAAACACCCTGCATTACACCAGCACGCGGCCCTATACCCAGCTCTCGTTCCAGGTCAACCGCGCCTGGCAATTCAACTATCCCGGCCGGATGGGCGATACGGTGGCGCCGGCGCTGGCGCGCGCCATGAACAACGATCCCGGCATGCAGTTGATGATGAACAACGGCGATTACGACCTGGCCACGCCCTTTTACGCCACCCAGTACAGCATTACGCACATGGGCCTGGTGAAGAGCCTGGCGAAAAATGTGCACTGGTACTACTACCCGGTCGGCCACATGCTCTATGTCAATCCCCAGGCGATGCCCATGCTGGCGAAAAATATTGACGCCTTCATCGCCGCCGCCGATCGTAAATAGCCGCGTTGGTGTTTTTTTTATGAAGCATGGCGGCTTGTTTGTCCGTCTCTGTACGCCGATTTGCCGGGTAATGAAGCAAGCTTGTGAGGCAAGCAAGTTTGTAAATTGTAGGATTATTTTGTTCGTTCCGCGGCGATCTGGCGGAGATGGCTTTTATATGTAGCGAGTCCGGGTTCATCGCGCAATCGCTCGGCAATTTCGATGGCCTTGCGCAGCCAGCGTTCGGCATCGTCCAACTGTCCGCGCGATTTATAGATCTGGCTGAGATTGTTATAGGGAATAGCTAATTTGGGCTCGTCGCGCAAACGCTCTGCAATTTCGATGGCTTTGCGCAGCCAGCGTTCAGCTTCGTCCAGTTGCCCGCGTGATTTATAGATCTGGCTGAGATTGTTGTAATCAATGGCTAATTTGGGCTCGTCGCGCAAGCGCTCGTCTATGTCGATCGCCTTGCGCAGCCAGCGTTCAGCATCGTCCAACTGCCCGCGCGATTGATAGATCTGGCTGAGATTGTTATAGCGAATAGCTAATTTGGGCTCGTCGCGCAAGCGCTCGTCTATGTCGATCGCCTTGCGCAGCCAGCGTTCGGCTTCGTCCAACTGCCCGCGTGATTTATAGATCAGGCTGAGATTGTTGTAATCAATGGCTAGATTGGGCTCGTCGCGCAAGCGCTCGTCTATGTCGATCGCCTTGCGTAGCCAGCGTTCGGCTTCATCCAATTGTCCGCGCGATTGATAGATCTGGCTGAGATTGTTGTAATCAATGGCTAGATTGGGCTCGTCGCGCAAGCGCTCGTCAATTTCGATGGCCTTGCGCAGCCAGTGTTCGGCTTCGTCCAACTGCCTGCGCGATTGATAGATCTGGCTGAGATTGTTGTAATCAGTTGCGAGTGCGGGTTCATTATGCAATCGCTCGTCAATTTCGATGGAATCTTTTACATGCTGTTCTGCTGCATCCAGTTGTCCGGTTGTATCGAAAATCCTGCCAATCAGCCGGTGGGCTGCCGCGCTGCGGTTCTGTAGGTTCAGGCGTTTGAAGATTTCAAGGGCCTCGTTGGATGATGTCAGCGCATCCTGAAGATCTCTGCGTCGAAATTGGGCGAGGCCAATGTCCAGCAGTAGATCGGCGATTGCTTTATCGTCGGGTGGTGTTTTGGCGCGATAAACGGCAAGCTGGGCGAATTTTTCATTCAGCTCGCTGGTTGACGTCATAGGTCCGGGCGGCGATGGCGTTTCAAGGCGCTCCGCCATTGTCCCATCGCGGTGGATTTCCACAAAATCTATGGTCCTGCTCCGAAACGACCAGAAGTCGGGTGCATGGCGGCTCAAATAGCTTATGGTTTCGCGTTCAATCCAAAATATGACGCAGATTTTCTGATCGTGAAATATCTCTCGCTGATAATTTAGCAGCCGTACGGCGGGCGCAATCGTGTCCGGCTTCGTTCGCTGTGAAGCAATTAATTCGCTTAAGCCTCGGATGGAAAAAACGGTTTGGGCGCTTGGGCTGGATTCTTTAAAAGGTTGAAGCGGATCGTCAATATGGTCGTCATACGCCGGCGCGTTATCACCGGCCGTGCGTAGCGCAAGAACGGCGCGTTTGAGCATGATCCCGTCGGGCGCCAGCGCATTTTCGATCTCTGATTCGAGAGCGTCTATCTTTCGTTGATCGTTGGCAATGCAGAAATATAGGCAGCCTTGCTGGTGCAGTGCCCGCATGGCGCCAATGAGCGGCGCCAGCTTCGCCCGGTCGTTTTCGTCGAATGCCCTGGTGGATGCCGCTTGTTCACCGGGATTTTCGCTTTTACTGCGTGGATCCGATGAGCGCTTCGACAATCGGGTTAATTCCATACCAATTCTCGCCGTTGGAATACATCAGGATAAAGAGCTGGTGCAGCAGTTTTAATAGGGGCTCGCGATTTTTCCAGCGAAGTTCGTTGGTGGCTCGTACTCGCTTGAGTATTTCAATGTCTTCGTCTTCGGTAAGGGTATAGCTGTATTCGGTTCGTAATTGGCCGATGGTTCGCTGGATTTGATTCATGGCGATCGAGTTTGCGCTGTTCGCCCGAGCTTCCGTGGCCGCGCCTTGAATAATGCGGATCAGTTCGCGAACTACTCCGCCGCTCATTTCTACTGCATGGTTTAAAGCATCATCTTGAATGAGAGCGTGATCGAGCCGGCGCAGCGCAATATCGCGCATGAGCTCCCAGGGCTTGGGTTTGCGATCGCCCGCTTTAGTTTTTACTTCTAGATTAGGCAATGCGAATTCCGGATGGAACATTTCGCGTACGATGTTATAACGGCCGGAGTATAAGAGAGCCGAGGGCACGGTAAAGATAATCGTGCATGCCGGTTGAACCATAATCGGGCCTTTGGTATCGAATAAATCAATCGCTTGGTCCACCGTCGGTTTGTCCAGATCTTCAATGATTAGCAGAACTTCCCGCCCGATATGGGAAGTCTCGATGGCGCGAATTAATTCGTTAATGTATAGGATAAGTTGTGGGACGCGAGGTTCAAAGCGGAGTCGAAATTCGCGCTTTTCTTCAAAACCGGTTTTGAGCATGCCGGTGGCATTTAGAAACCAGGTCTTGATGCCACCTTGAGTGCCGGCTTCCGCTGCCTTGGATTTCGTCGTGCTTGTCGTAATTTCCGCCGCCCATGTATCGAGATGTTTACTAAGATCTGGATTAAGTTCGGTTATTTTAATCGCTTCTTCATATATTCGATGGCCGATGGCCACCAATAGGTCTGTATAAGCCAAATCCGCGACATTCAGTTCGTCTTTTATTGAAAATTGAATGACAAAGAATTTATCTTGAATTTCCGGTTCCGCCGCCAGTTTGTTCAGGGCGGATGATTTCCCCGCGCCTCGAAAGCCATGAAAAAGAATCTTGGAATCGGCTCGATCGTTCAACAGGTATGCCTTTATACGGTTATGGGGGTTGTCGGGTCGTTCTACATACCAATCCGATGTCGAAGGAAGCGGTTCCATCGGATTGAAATTAATGATGACTTCGTCTAAGGAATTTGCTCTGGGCAAAATGGCGTCGCGCCTCTGAAAACAGCATACTACGATCTGGAAAGTGCATAATTGTAATTTATTGATGACCGCAAATTGGTCATTACGCTCTCCGTAGCGCGCGTATAGAAACGGTCGGCGTGCCTGGAAATTGCCGGAAAGTCTCCTGCGATGTGCCTGCCGGCCGATTTGGATTCTGAGTGCGTAGTCTGTCGCCTGATCGTGCTTAAGTAGCGCCGCTCCCTTCGCCCAATTCGTTTTCGAATCCCATCCGCACCGGCTCCATCCGCAGCTCCACGCCCAGGCGGTCGCGCACGCGCGCGGTAATTTCTCCGGCCAGTTGCAGCAGCTCCGCCGCGGTGGCGTCGCCGTAGTTCACTAGCGCCAGCGCGTGCCGGCTGGAGATGCCCACCCGCCCGCGCCGATAGCCTTTTCCCAGACCGGAGCGCTCGATCAGCCACGCCGCCGGCAGCTTCACCGCCGCGCCCGCCGGCGCGCCTGCGGCCTCCACGGCAAAGCGCGGCGGACGGGCGCCGGCGCGCTCCGCCACCGCTTCGTATTCCGCCTCGCTGACTACCGGGTTTTTGAAAAACGAGCCGGCGGTGCGGCGTTCCGGGTCGCCCGGCTCGATCACCATCCCCTTCCCGCGGCGGATCGCCAGCACCGCCGCACGGATTTCGGCCGGGCTTGCCCGCTCGCCCAGCTTGGCGCGCAGCTCGGCATAGCGCAGCGGAGCGGGCCGGCGGGACAATCGCCAGCGCGTTTGCGTGATCAGAAACCGCCCCGCATCGGGGCCGTTGAAACGGCTGCGGCGGTAGGCGAAGGCGCACTCCTCGCGGCGGAATTCCACCCGGCGCCCGGTGGCCATCTCGAGCGCCCGCAGGCTGACCAGGGTTTCCGCAATCTCTTGTCCGTAGGCGCCGACGTTCTGCACCGGGGTAGCGCCCGCGCTGCCCGGAATGCCGCTCAGGCATTCCATCCCCGAAAGTTCGCGTTCGGCCGTCCAGGCGGCCAGTTGGTCCCAGCTTTCCGCCGCCCCGACCACCAGTTCCAGCGCCTCGGCGGCATCTTGCAGCACCTGCCGGCCGCGCATTGCCGGCATCAGGGTCAGGCCTGGAAGGCCGGCATCGGCAATGACGACGTTGCTGCCGCCGCCCAGCACCCAAATTGGCAACTGCCGCGCCCGCGCCCAGTCGAGCGCTTCGCCGGCGGCGGCTTCGTCCCCGGCGCGGCAGAGATAGCGCGCCGGGCCGCCCACGCCCAGCGTAGTGAATGGCGCCAGCGGAATATTTTTTTCAAGTGTCATCTTCCGCAGCATACCAGCCGCCGCCGGATGGATAAAATAATGAGTCACCCGTGCCGGCCTCATCACGCGAACCCGAAACCAGCCTGCTGCTCCACAACGGCCGCGTACTACTCCGCGGTGGGGCCGCCGCCGAAGCCGTCGCCATCCATCGCGGCCGCTTTCTCGCTGTTGGCAGTGTGGCGGCGCTGCGCCGACGCCTCGCCCGCGCCGCCTCCAACTGGCAGGAATTCGACCTGCGCCGGCGTTGGCTGGTGCCCGGCTTCGTGGACGCCCACATGCATCCGCTGTTCGGCGCCGTTTTCCAGGAGGCCGGCATTGCGCTGCGCGACCGCGCGGGCAATTTCCTCGATCGTGCCGCCACCGTGGCCGCCGCCGTGCGCCGCGCCTGCGCCGCCGAACGCGGGGAAAGCGACTGGCTGACCGGGTATGGCTGGAGCCCGGCGCTGGCGCAAGCCCCGGAGTTCAACCGCCGCCTGCTCGACCGGGTTTGTCCTGAGCGTCCGGTCTTCCTGCTGAGCCTGGATGCGCATTTCGCCCTGGTCAACACCCGCGGCTGGCGCCGCCTGGCGCCGCTGCCTTTTCCGGCCGGCAGCGGCCAGGTGGTGCGCGATTCCCGCGGTGAGCCCACCGGCCTGCTGCTCGAAACGCCGCAATTCATCGCCGCCTTGAAGGTCCTGGGCCAGATGCGTTACGAGCGCATTGCGCGCGCCTTCGAGGCCTTTCAGGAACAAGCCCTGGCCGCCGGCTTGACCGCGATTGCCGATGTGATTGCCGACCTCGGAGTGCTGCGGCATTATCTGCGCCTCTATCGCCAGCGGCGGCTGAAGTTGCGGCTCTTCGCCAGCCCCTATGGCCCGCTGCAGACGGAAGCGGCCATGCGCCGGCTTTTGCGCCGCGCCGGCGCCGACGCCAACCGCCTGGGCCTGGGCCCGGAAAAATACCTGCTCGATGGCACCCCCGGCAACCATAATGCCGCCTGGTTCCAGGCCTATGCGGATGATCCCTCCACTTCCGGCTTTCTCACTCTCTCTCCGGATGAGCTGCAGGCCGTGGTGGCGCGAGCGCGCCGCGCCGGCCGCGACCTGGCCTTGCATGCCGCCGGCGATCTGAGCGTGCATCTGGCGCTCGATGCGATCGAATACGCCCCCGGCCCGCGGCGCTCGCGGATTCGGATCGAGCATTTCGACAATCTCAACCCCGGCGACCGCGCCCGCTTGCCCCGCCTGGCGCGGCAGGGGCTGATGGCCAGCATTCAGCCCACTCATTTTGCCGAGGTCTATTGCCGCGTAATTCGCCAGGTCATCGGCGCGGAGCGCATGCGGATGGAATATCCGCTCGCTTCGCTTTGGCGCGCGGGCATTCCGGTGGCGCTGAATTCCGATTGGCCGGCGGCGATGACCTTCAAGCCGCTGGAAATCATGCAGGCGGCGCTCGATCATGGCCGCGAGCGTCTGAGCCCGCGCCAGGCGTTGGATGCCTACACCCGGCTCGGTGCCTACGCGCTGCGGCGGGAATCCATTTTGGGCGAGATCGCCCCGGGGTATCAGGCCGATGCGGTGCTGCTCTCAGGCAACCCGCTGGGCCGGCGCCCGGTGCGGCTGCAGGTGCTCGGCGCCATGATCGCCGGCACGCCGCAATTTGGCCCCTGGCGCCAGCGCTGAAACCGGGCGTAGTCAGGCGTATCCTCAGCCCCGGCGCCGGGTTGCCTGGCGGCGTTGCCGCCGGGAACGCCGCCTGCGCCGCCGGAATCTAATTTAAGTTCATCTTGCTCGGGGGCGGACGGCATTCGGCTTTGCTTCCAGCGTCTGAACTTACTATGGCACTGGCGCCAACTTCCAGCCTGGAACTCGCGCAGATGCCGGTTTTGCGCAGCCGCTTGCGCTTGTTGCCCACCCAGGTGGCATTTGCGGGCTGGACCCTGTGGTATGCCGCTTTATGCCTGGTGCATCCCGCCGGCGCCCCCTTTTGGCCCTGGCTGCCGTTGAACCTCGGGCTGCTGGGGTTGTTGCTGCCGCTCGGCTTCCATTTGCGCGCTCAACCCGCCGGCTCGGGCCGCGGGTCATTCTTTCTCTATTTTTTTCTCCAGCTCTTCCTGGTGCTGCCGCTGGTCTATGAAGAATCGGGCGCGTTTCGCCAGCACCTGGTCTCCGCCGTTCCGGTGGAGCACTGGCTTTCCGGCCTCGACCGCTCCATCTTCGGGCTGGTTTGGAGGCAGCGCCTGCCCCCGTTTCCCGGAGCTTGGAGCAGCTTCTGGGAAGCCGTTTACCTGTTCAACTATGTGCTGCTGTTCATTGGCTTGCTGCTGGCCGTCTGGCCGGCGCTGCAGCGGCGAAATGCCATCTCCGCCGTCAATCCGCCCGCGCGTGACCTGCTGCGGGCGGAAACTATCGTCGGCGCGATGCTGTCGGGGCTGATCGTTTGCTATTGCTTTTTCCCGCTGCTGCCGGGCATCACCCCGCGCCTGTTTTATCCCCAGTTGCGCCAGCCGGGGGATGGCTGGCTGCATAACCTGAACTGGTGGCTGCTGGCGCGGTTTTCCATTCCCTATGGCATCTTTCCCAGCGCCCATGTCGCCGGGCCGATGGCCCTGGGTTGCGCTTTGACCGCCCGCCGGCGGGTGGTGGGGATTTTCTTCCTGCTCGGCGGCGGGCTGATCGCCGCCGCCACCGTGCTCGGCGACTATCACTTCCTGGTGGATGCGGCCGCCGGCGTATTGATCGGAATCGTCGCCTGGGCCTGGGTCGAATGGCAGCTTGCGCCCGCCCGCGCGCTTTAGCGCTCTCCCGGCCGGGTCGGCTCCATCTCGAGCGCGTTATTGAAGCGGTTGAAATAGTTGAACAGGCCGATGACGGCGGTTAATTCGACGATTTGCCCCTCGTCAAAATGCCGCCGCAGCCCGGCATCGAGCGCGTCGTCCATGGCCAGGGCGCCGCCGGTCATGCGCTCCGCCAGGCGCAGGCCCCACTTCACGGCTTCCTCAAAATTCGCTTGTTCGAACCCGGGCAGCGCCGCCAGCTCCGCGTCTGTCCATCCTAGCCGCCTTGCCAAGGCGGTATGCGAAGCCAGTCAATAATCGCAGTGGTTGATCTGCGAGACCCGCACCGCCAGCAATTCTTTCAGTTTGGGGGCGACGGTTCCGGTCTGCATCACGCAATCGAAATGGGACAACATCGTGCGCAGCAGTTGCGGACGATGCGCCATCACGCGAAACATGTTGGGCACGTTGCCGCGCCGCTGGTACCAGTCGTCGTAAAGGCCCTTCAACTCCGCCGGGGCTTCCCGATACCCGATCCGGGTAATGCGCATGGGTTCTCCTTTTTACTCGTAAGCCAGCGCCGCAATCGGATCCTGGGTGGCGGCTTTATATGCGGGATAGCTGGCGCCGATCAGGCTGCCGGCGACGGCGATTGCGGCCGCGCGCCCCGCCCAGCCCCAGGTCAGCTCGATGGTCAGCGCGGGATAGGCATGCCGCAGCACCGCGCCGATGATCCATGCCAGGCCCCAGCCCGCCAGGATGCCCAGCGCCGCCAGCGCCGCGCCTTCGCGCAGTATCGCCTGCACGATGTAGGGCCGCGAGGCCCCGAGCGATTTCAAAATGCCGATTTCGCGCGTGCGTTCCAGAATGGTCGTGTACATCGAGAGGAAAATCACCAGAAAGCCGATGATGACGCCGATGCCGATCATGGAATGCTGAAACAGCGGCAGGCCGGGCATGTTGGCCGAGGTGAAGAGCGAGAGATATTGCTGCATCGGCTGGATGGTATAGCCGGGTAGCAGTTTCTCCAGCCGGTCCACCATGGCCTGCGCCTGCTCCGGGTGCGCGAGCTTGAGATAGAACACCGCCGCCTTTTCCGGCGCGCCGACCAGGGAGTCCAACTCGGCAAGCGAGATGTAAATGCGCGACCCTTTGCCGTGCTCGTAAATGCCGCTGAGCTGAAAACGGTGGCCGAGCAGGGTCAGCCATTGCCCGGCTTGCAGGTGATGGGCGCGGGCGTAGATGTCGTCCACAATCACCTGGTCGGGACGGTGGAAGGGGCGGCCGTGGAGGAACTGAAAGCCGCCGCTGACCGCGTCGAAGCTGCCCAGCTCGATGCCGCCCACGGTGGATAGGGATTTGCCGTTGATCTGCATCGCCACCGGGGCCACCGCCGTCACCCCCGGCTGCTTTTTTAGCAGCGCGGCCAGCTTCAGCGGCATGGTGTTGCCGCCCAGCGCGAAAAACATCGAGGAGCTCGAAGGCCGGATGACGACATCGGCGCCCACGCCGGCCATGCGGGTGCGATTGTCGCGCACCATGCCGTTGGTCAAGCCGACGATCAACAGGATCAAGGCGACTTCCACCGCAATCGCAATGATGGCCACCAGGCTGCGCACCGGACGGCGGCGCAGGTTGGATGCCACCATCCGGTTCATCATGCCTTCAGTGATGCCCATGCGCGCGGCTCCTGGAGCCCATCTCTCCCTGCGATTCTTCGGCCGGAACCCGCGGCTGCTCGAAGCTGAGCCGGATCAGCTTGGTGCCCGGCGGCTGCGGCAACAGGAATTTATTCGGCGCGATGGGCTGGTTGAGTTGGGGGTGATGAAACTTCAATTGGATCGAGTATTCTTCGATCGGCCGGATGATCAAAATCTGCTGCGGCATCCATACGCCCTGCGTCAGGTGATAGCGGCTGTAGCTGACCCGCGTCGCGGGAAAGCCGTTGTTATCGTAAATGATCTGCTCCAGCGGCAGCAGGTTGTAGCGGCTGAAGATCACCCGCCGCGCCAGGCGGTCCACCCGGTTTTGCCCCGGCTCGAACACCAGCAGTTCGTATTCGGCGGCGGATTCCGCGCGGTCGTTCATCATCGCGACCTGCTGCGTGCTGCGGACCGGATTGATCAGCAGGCTTTCCAGAATCACCTGCGGGCGCAGCCGTTCCAGCGGGTTCTTCAGGCCCGGCGGGACGACGTTGTTCAAGCCGGTGTAAAACTTGCCTTTTTCCGGGATATAGAGCTCGAACTGGTTGCCCGTGGACGCCATGTCGAAAATCGTGCCCAGGATCGACAAGGTGCCGATCAGCCGGATGTTGTTGGGCTTGCTGATAATCAGATAAGCCGTCACCTGGCGGTATTTGGTGATGATGCCGGATTTGGGGCCGCCGGTGGATACGCGCAACTCGACCTTGGCGTTCAACGTGCGGATGGCATCGGCTTCCTTTTGCAGAATCGAGAGCAGCTCCGGCGCATTGGCGTTCAGCATCGCCGGATGCGGCGCCAGTTTTTTGACGTGCCGGGTGACCCAGAGAATGCCGCAGCCCGAACCGGTCCAGGCCAGCAGCGCCAAGCTGGCCGCTAACACGATCGCATGCAAGGCCTTATAGCGGGCTTGGCGAACGCGCGCCCGCGCCGGGGCAATGTTCAAATGGGGGCGTTCGCAACCGGGCATTATGACCATTAAATTTTGGATGAGTTAATTCTTCAGTATATCTCAAGCGGAAGATGAATCCACTTGGCGGCTAAGGGCAGTTTTTCAGGCGGACGCCGCCGGCCGGTAGTGGATGACCAAGGCGAAAATTTCTTGTAACATTGGTCTTGCCTGCCGGCTCCAAATGAGCAGGGCTTATGGCCGGTCTATGGCCATAAACACGTTTCCAATTCCGTCCAAACGAGGAGTCTTATGAAAAATCTGGTTCGCGTTCTCGGGCTGGTGTTTGCCCTGGCGCTGGTCGGCTTGGCCGCCAAGGCGCACAAACTGACCGGCAAGGTGGGCGATTCCATGTGCGGCGCCAAGAACACTTCGACCACCTGCGTTTCCAAGTGCATCAAAAAAGGGATGAAAGCGGTGCTGGTGCGCGGGCATCGCGTGTACACCTTCGCCAACTCCAGCGAGCTGAACAGCTACGCCGGCAAGCGCGTGACGGTGACCTATACGGTTGCCCGGCAGAATCATAAAATCGTGCGCACCATCGAGTCGGTCAAAGCCAGCTAAACCGTTTCGCGGCCTTCGCTGACCGGGGTCGGTACCGCCCCGGTCAGCCGCCCGTGAACCCTCTCGAAAAGGTAACCTCCCCTGCCGCCAGATCGGACCGCAGTCCACACGGACTCCCCGCCCCGCCATTACGCTCTCATCACCGGCGCCAGCCATGGCATCGGAGAAGTATTTGCCCGCCGCCTCGCCGCGGAAGGACATCCGCTCGTTTTGACCGCGCGCTCGCTCGACCGCCTGGAACGGCTGCGGTCGGAACTGGCCCATCCCCGGCTGGACGTGCGCATCGTTGCCGCCGACCTCGCCGCGGGCGGGGCCGCGCAAATCCTTCGTGCCGTGGCCGGCGGGGAAATTGAAGTCGGCCTGCTGATCAACAATGCGGGTTTCGGCGCCGGCGGCGATTTCACCGCCGCCCGCCTCGACCGCCAGTTGTCGCTGTTGGATGTCAATTTGCGCGCCCTGGTCGAATTGACGCACCCGATTCTCGGTGCGATGCGCCGCCGCGGCAGCGGCGCGATTATCAATGTCGCTTCGGTGGCGGGCTTTCAGCCCGCTCCCTATTCCGCCTGTTATGCCGCCTCCAAGGCCTTCGTGCTGAGCTTCTCGCTGGCGTTGTGGCGGGAAAACCGCGACACCGGCGTGCAGGTGATGGCGCTCTGCCCGGGCTACACCGATACCCATTTTTTCGCCGCCGCCGGCGTGCCAAAGCCGCGCCGGGTCTATATGCAAACGCCGGATGCGGTGGTGGCAGCCGCGCTGCGCGGCTTGCGCCGCCGCCAGCCGCTGGTGATTCCCGGCTGGCCCAATCGCCTGGTTGTTGCGGCCACCCGCCTGCTTCCCCGCCGCTGGGTCCTCAACGCCGCCGCCCGATTGTTCCGCGTGCGGCGGGAATTGTCCGGCTGAATCTCGCAGCAGTGGGTTACGCGACCGGCGCGTGCGGTGTTGCCCCCGCGTGCGGCTTGGCCTTCGTCCCGGATTTGGGATGATGGATCGGACGCCGGCGCTGAATGTGCCGCCGGATCGGCCGGCGGTGGCGCACGGTCCGCCGCGGCGGGTGGTTGGCATTATTGATGATGATCCGGCGGGGGCGGCGCCGCGCAGCCGCGGCCGCAGCTTCCCGCGCCTGCTGCATCTCGAGCAAAGTGCGTTGTTGTAAAACGGCGGTGGCCTGGATGTAATCGGCCAGTTGCCCCAGCCGCGTTTCCAGGCGCTGCGTGTCGGATTCGAGCAGCGCCGCCTGCGGCTTGCGGCCGTGCTGCCGGCTGGTGGACGCGACCTGGCGCGCCACCTGGGCAACCGATTCCAGATCGCGGTACAGCCGGAAAGCGGCTGCCAGATCGCGCGGCTGGCGTTCGGCGGCCTGCAACAAACCGGGGACGGCTTCCTGCAGGTTGCGCTCGATGGCGGCCTGGGCGTCCTGATAGATTTGCCGGGCGCGATGGCTGGCATGCAGGTGCTGCGGCGGATTCGCCTGCAGCGACCGTTGCAGGCGCTGCAGCGAAGTCGTCAGTGCGGCATAGGCGTAGTCCGGCGGCGCCGCGGCCGCCGGCGCGGCTGCGGCTGGCGCCGACTGCCCCGCGCCCGCCAGGGCCAGGCACAGTCCGGCCAGGATTGTACGCATCGTTTGCAGCAGGTGTTTCGGCATGGCCTGATTGCGGCTTCAGGCCGGGCTCGATGCGAGCCGGTGAGCCATAAGCACTTAGATGCAATCGCGCCGCTTCCGGTCTATACGCCGCCTGTTCAGACGCCGCCCCTTCCAGCCGTCCAGCGGTTAGGCCAGGCCATCGAGAACTTTCTGATACATCGCTTCGTAGCGGGGAATAATTGCGCTCGCGCAAAAGCGCTCTTCCACCTGCGCCCGGGCCGCTTCCCCCATCTGCCGCAAGCGCTCCGGCGAGAGGAGCAATTCCAGCGCCGCTTCCGCCATCGCGGCGGTCTCGCCGACCTGGAACAGGCGCCCCGTGCGCCCGTCTTCGATCACTTCCGGCAGGCCGCCGACGCGGGTCGCAATCGCCGGAACCTGGTGGGCCATGGCCTCCAGCGCGGCCAGGCCGAAGGATTCCAGCTCGCTCGGCAGCAGCAGCAGATCGCTGATCGAAAGATATTCTTCGATGCGCTCCTGCTTGCCTAAAAAATAAACCCGCTCGCCGACGCCCAACTGCCGGCTTAAGTGCTCGGCCGCGGCGCGGTCCGGACCGTCGCCGATCATCAACAGCCGGCTGGGGTGTGCGGCCGTGATGCGCGCGAAGATCTGGATGGCGTCTTCGACCCGTTTGACCGGGCGGAAATTCGACAGGTGCGCCAGCACGGCTTCCTGGTCCTGGGCAAATCGCCGCCGCAGCTCCGGCAGCGGCCGCCGCCGGTAGCGCTCGCAATTGACGAAATTGGGAATCACCTCGATGGCGCGCTGCAGATCGAATTCGCGCAGGGTGCGCTCGCGTAGATATTGCGAGATCGCGGTCACGCCATCGCTGGCCGCGATGGAAAAGCGCGTAATCGGCAGATATGAGCGGTCGGCGCCCACCAGCGTGATGTCGGTGCCATGCAGAGTGGTGATGAAGGGCAGCCGGCGGCCGGCAATCGCCTGCGCCAGGTAGGCGCTGACGGAATGGGGAATGGCATAGTGCACGTGCAACAGGTCGAGGCGGGCGCTCTCCGCCAGTTCGGCCATCTTGCTGGCCAGCGCCAGCGCATAGGGCGGGAAATCAAACAGCGGATAGTTGCTGACCGAGACTTCATGAAAAAAAATACGGGGTTGGGCCATGTCCAGCCGGATCGGCTGCGCATAGCTGATGAAGTGCAGTTCATGGCCGCGTTCGGCCAGTTCCTTGCCCAGTTCCGTGGCGACAATGCCGCTGCCGCCGTAGGTGGGATAGCAAGTGACTCCAATCCGCATCACTAAAAAGCTTACCTCGCCCCCGCCCGCCACGGCGGAAGGCCGGCGCGGACCGGCCGCCACAAAAAAAAAGAAAGCCGGCCCGATTCCCCCCGGAAAGGCCGGCTTTCATTTTGCCCGATCAATGCTGACCGGTATTTGCATTGGATAGCTGCAATTGGCCCGCCAAACCATGTCGGCCGGTTCGAAAAATGTAAGTTATAGAATTTACGATCTTTAATCAAATGGCTGGAGTTGGCTCAATAAGCAAGTTCTGCGCGGGGCCTGGCACAAAAGTATCCAATTGCGGTGCTTAGCGGGACGCGAGGCCGTCGTGGCGCTCATGCAGGTGCTTGTACACCCAGAGTCCCAGCAGGACGGCAAGCGCGGCGGCGATGAGCAGGTCGAAGCGGTGAAAATAGGTGGCGAGCGACGGCCAATGCTCGCCCAGTTTCAGGCCGGCCCAGGCCAAAGCCCAGCACCAGGGCAGTGAGCCGGCAGCGGTATAGAGTAGAAAACGGCCCAGCGGCATGCGCGCGATGCCGGCGGGCAGGGAGATGAAGGTCCGCACGACCGGCAACACCCGGCTGACCAGCACGGTGAGGCTGCCCTGGCGTTGGAACCAGCGTTCGCCGCGCGCCAGATCGCGCGGGGAAAGCAGAATCCAGCGTCCATAGCGTTCCGCCGCCGGACGCCCGCCCAGTATGCCGACGCCATAAGCCAGCACGGAACCGAGCACGCAGCCGGCGGTCGCCACCCAGGCCACCGGCCAGAGCTGAAAACGCCCCTGCAAGACCAGAAATCCGGAAAACGGAAGGATGACTTCCGAAGGGATAGGAATGCAGGCGGATTCGAAGGTCATCAGCGCCAGCACGCCCCAATACCCCCAGCTGGAGATCAGAGATGTAATCGCATGGCCCAGCGTCCCCAGCGGGTGCAGTGACATATAGCTGCCATTTTACCGGAATGCGCAGCCGCGCCCCGGAACGGTTTGCCGCCGCTTAATCTGGTGTAGTCTGAGCTAGAGGGGGGCTAGAAGTGGCTTCATAGATCAGGTAAAGCAGCGGGTAAAGGAAGGCTGCGGCTCTAAGCGAACAAACCCCACGGTTTTTGCGGCGCGGCGAGCGGGAAACGAGCGGAGGCAAAGCCGCGGAGATTTTGACCATGGCGCCAACGATGTTTTATGAAAACCACCTCTAAAATCCTGCGTCGAGTGCTGCTGTTGGGGCTGGCCGCGTTGGGCTGGCCGGCGATGATGACGGCGCAGCAGGCGAAGCCGGCAATGGCGTCGCCGCCGGCCGCGGCCCAACCTGCGCCGGCGGCCGCTTCGGATCCGGCAGCGGCTTATTACCATTACATGCTGGGGCGCTGGTATGAAGATCGCGCCGGCATGCTCGGCGGCCCCGAGAACGTGCGCATGGCGATCGAACAATTCCGCGAAGCCATGCATGCCGATCCGGGCTCGGCCTATCTGCCCGCGCAGATGGCGAGCCTGCTCTTCCGCGCCGGGCGCACCGGAGACGCCATCCGGCTGGCGCGCAGCGTCGTGCGCAGCCATCCGAAGAATCTTGAAGCGCACGAGCTGCTCGGCTGGCTCTACACCCGCCTGCTGGGCAACGAACACGATCGCTCCACCCATGCGCTGCTCGATCTCGCGATCGAGCAATACCAGATCATGGTGCGGCTGCGTCCGGGCGATGTGAAGAACCACTACCGCCTGTCGGAGCTTTACCTGGCTAATCATCAGCTTCCCCAAGCCGCGGCGGAACTGCATGCCACCTTGCGCCTCCGGCCCGGATATTCCAAAGCCGTCACCCGCCTGATCGAGCTTTACGGGCAGGAGGACCAACTCGACACCGCGCGCGCGGTGCTGCAGAAAGTGCCCGCCGGGGCGCGCACCGCGCCGATGCTGGCTGCCATCGCGCGCGCCGAGGGGGATCATCAACATCCCCATGCGGCCATGCGCGACTGGCGCGCAGCGCTGCAACTGGACGACTCGAATCGCGAGTATCACAGCGCGCTGGCCGGCCTGCTGGCGCATTTTGGCTCCGCGCGCGAGGCGATTGGGCAATACCGCTGGCTGGCCCGGAACAATCCGCAGGACGCCCGTGCCTGGCTGCAACTGACCGCGTTATATGAAAAAGAAGGCGAGTTTCCCCGCGCCGACGCCGCCCTCCGCCAGGCGGCGCAACTGCTGCCCGACAGCCCCGCGGAAATCGGCTACTACCAGGCCATCTTGAACGAGGCTGAGGGCAAATTTGCCCAAGCCATCGCGGTGCTGCAGCATTGGCTGCACCAGACGGCGCAGCCTAACGGATATTCCGGCGAAGCGGCTTTCGACCGCAGCGCCTTTCTGCAGGAGCTGGGACGGCTGGAGCGCTCCCAGGGCAACCTGCCGGCGGCCTTGGACGCATTTCACCAGATGCAGGCGCTGGGACCCAATGCCGACCGCCATGCCTGGATGGAGCTGGCCGAGACCTATCGCCGGCAGCATCAATATGCGCAAGCGCTGAACGCCGCCCGTCAGGGGCTGGCGCACTATCCCAACAGCCAGGCGCTGCGCATCAGCGCTTCCCTGCTGCAAGCCGAGACCGGAGCGGTGGAAACGGGGCTGGCCACGCTGCAGCCGCTGCTCACGCTCAATCCCAACGATCCGGAAATCCTGCTGGTTTCCGCCCAGATCAATCAGGCGGGCAAGCGCTGGCCGGCCGCGATCGGCGACGCCCGGCGCGCGGCGCGCCTGGCCACCAGCAATCAGACCCGCAGTGAGGCGGCGCTGGTGCTGGCGGACATCTGCAATCAGCGGCGGCAGTTCAAGCGCGCCGACGGCTATTACCGCCGGGCGCTGGCGCTGAGCCCCCGCAGCCCGATGGTGCTCAACGATTACGGCTACATGCTGGCCGACCGGGGCGTGGATTTACGCCGCGCGCTGGCCTATATCCAGCAGGCCGTCCACCTTTCCGCCCACAACGGCGCCTACCTCGACAGCCTCGGCTGGGTGCAGTTCAAGCTGCATCTCTGGCCCGAGGCGGCCGCCAATCTGCGCCAGGCGAACCAATTGCAGTACCAGGACCCGACCGTGCTCGGCCACCTGGGATTTTTTTATCTGAGCACCGGCCACGCCCGGCTGGCGGTCGAGTACTTGTCGCAGGCGGTGGAAGCCTGGCGCACCGCAGCCCCCGGCGATTTTGATTCGCGCCAGGCGGCCCGCACCCGCCAATGGCTGCGCCGCGCCCGCAAAGAGCTCTCGCGGCGGCTGAAAGCCGGCCCCACCCCTCCCTCCCATACCCTGCCGAAAACATGAATTCGCCCCGGTTTTTCCGCTATAATCGGCTAGTCGCCGCGTGCCCTTGCGCGGCTTTCTTTTCCGCGCCATCATGTCTGTCAAAATCAAGGAAAAATTAGAACGCGAAGTGCAGCAGCTCGAGCACGAACTCACGGTGGAGCTTCCGGCCGAGCTCAAGCGCGCCGTGGCGCTCGGAGATCTGAGCGAGAACGCCGAATATCATATGGCCAAGCAGCGGCAGGAATACGTGGCCGCGCGGCTGAAGCAGTTGAAGAAGCGCCTCTCCGATCTCAGCCTGATCAATCTCAACAACATTCCCCACGACCGCGCCGCCTACGGCTCGGTGTTGAAGCTGCGCGATGTGGATAAGGACGAAACTGTCGAATACCGGCTGGTTTCCAGCGAAGAGGCCGACGTGCCGCGCGGCCTGATTTCCACTTCTTCCCCCATCGGCCGCGGCCTGATGGGCAAGCAGGTGGGCGACAGCGTTCGCATCCAAACCCCGAAGGGAGCGCGCGAGTTCGAAGTGCAATCCGTGCAGACCCTGCACGATCAGGACGAGGAGCCGGGCGAGGAAGCCGCGCCGCCCGCCTGAGCCGCCTGTGACCTACACCAGCGCCATTGGACACGGCTGTAAATGGATCCTCGACCGGCTGGTGCGCGCCTTGGCGCTGGCCCGCATCCACCCCAACGTCCTTACCTTTATCGGCCTGATGATCAACATCGTCGCCGCGGTGTTGTTCGGCAACGGCGCCTTTTTCGCCGCCGGCCTGGTGATCCTGGCCGCCGGCATCTTCGACATGGTGGACGGGCGCGTGGCCCGCGTCACCAATACTGTCAGCCATTTCGGCGCCTTCTTCGATTCCGTCGTGGACCGCTATTCGGATCTGGCGCTGTATTTCGGATTGCTGGTTTACTACGCCCGCATCAACCGCTTCTTCTACGTCGTGCTGACGGCCATCGTCATGACCGGCTCGGTGATGGTCAGCTACGCGCGGGCGCGGGCGGAGTCGGAAATTCCCACCTGCAAGGTAGGCTTCATGGAGCGCCCGGAGCGGATCGTGCTGGTGATTCTGGGCGCGTTATTCAATCGCATGGCGCCGGTGCTGTGGGTGATTGCCGTGCTCTCCAACATCACCGTCGTGCACCGCATCGTGTACACGCTGCGCGAGACCCGCAAACTGGATCTGGCGATCGCGCCGGCCGCGGGCGCGGCCACGCCGGCCGCCCCCGATCCCGGCCTGCTCGAGCGCACCGCGCGCTGAAATCAGCTTGAATTTATAGTGCGCTCAGGCTGGCTTCGATTTTTTCGAGCTGCAGGCGGCGCTCGCCCAGTTGTGCGCGGGTTTGTTCCACGATATCCGGCCGGGCATTTTGGACGAAGCTGGGGTTGGCAAGCTGGTGCTCGAGACTGGCGACGCCGCGGGCGAGGCGTTCGCGTTCTTTTTCCAGGCGCTGGCGCTCGGCGGCGATGTCCACGAAAGCGTCGATATCCAGTTGCGCGTCGAAATCCGGGCTGGCGAGATGGCCGAGGCGCCGGTGGCCGTGGCCGGTGGCTGCAGCCAGCCATTCAATTTCTCCCGCACCGGCTAAGCAGCGAAGCGCCAGTTGAGCAAACGCCGGCTCCAGGACGGCCAGGGCCGGAGCCTGCAGGTGCAGGCGCGGCCGGGCGGCGGCGGGAAGGCGCAATTCGGCGCGCAGGCTGCGGATGCGGGCGATGAGGTCCTGCAAAGTCTCCGTGGCGGCGATGACGCCGGCGGCGGCGGCCAGCGCTTGCGAGAGATCCGGGCTGAATGCCGGCCAGGCGGCCAGCGCCAGGGTGGGCGCCGGCGCGGCCTCGCCCCATAGCGCTCGCCAGAGCTCTTCGGTGAGGAAGGGCATGAACGGGTGCAGCAGGCGCAGCCAGGCTTCAAAGGCGCCGGCGAGCAGGTCGGCGGTGAAGCGCGCGATCTTCCTGCGCGCCTCATCTTGCGGGTCGTTTTTCCAATCTTGAAAGCGCAGCTTGGCGAACTCGATCTGCCAGTCGCAAAACTCGTTCCAGACGAAGCGATAGACGGTTTGCGCGGCTTCATGAAACTCGAAACGCTGCAGGTGGCCGTGAATTTTATCCCGGGTGCCAGCCAGACGGCTGAGCAGCCAGGATGATTCGGGGGCATATTGCCGTTCCTGGTCGGCGTAGAGCAGGAAAGAATACTCGGAGAATTCACGCTGGCGGGCGCGCCAGGTCTCGGCGCTCCAGATGCCGGCCTGCTCGAGCTCGTTGAGCGCGCCGAAAAGGAAGCGGGCGGCATTCCAGATTTTGTTGGCGAAAGCGGCATAGCCGGCCATGCGCTCTTCGCTTAAGGCGATATCGGTGCCGGGGGCGGCCATCGAGGCGAGGGTGAAGCGCACGGCGTCGGTGCCGTATTTTTCCGTCATCGCCAGCGGATCGATGACGTTGCCCTTGGTCTTCGACATCTTCTGCTTTTCCGCGTCGCGCACCAGCGCATGGATATAGACCTGGCGGAAGGGAACGGCATTTTCAAGAGAGTCTGAAGGCGGGGAAGAAGGCGTATGTTTCGGGTCAAAATGGCAGCCCATCATAATCATGCGGGCGACCCAGAAAAAGAGGATATCGAAGCCGGTGACCAGCAAGGAAGTGGGATAGAAGGCTGTTAAATCCGCGGTTTGATCGGGCCAGCCGAGAGTGGAAAAAGGCCAGAGCGCGGAGCTGAACCAGGTATCGAGCACATCCGCATCCTGGCGCACGGAGCCGCCGCATTGCGGGCAGGCGGGCGGCGCCTCGCGCTGCACGATGGGATTTTGATTCTGCGGATCGCAGGCGTCGCAGTACCAGGCCGGAATGCGGTGTCCCCACCAGAGCTGGCGCGAGATGCACCAGTCGTGGATGTTGTGCATCCAGCCGAGATAAATGGCGGCGTAATTTTCCGGAACAAACTGGATATGGCCTTTTTCGACCGCTTGAATCGCGAGATTTGCCAGGCTGCCGGGATCTTCCACCGATCCGACTTTCACAAACCACTGGATGGAAAGCCGGGGCTCGACCGGAGTGCGGCAGCGCTGGCAGAGGGCGGCGGCCAGGCGGTAGTCTTCAGTTTTTTCCAGCAGCCCGGCGGTTTCGAGATCGGCGAGGATGCGCTGGCGGGCCAGCGCGCGGTCGAGCCCGGCGTAGGCGCCGGCATGGGAGTTGAGCACGCCGGCTTCGTCCATGATCTCAATTTCTTCCAGCCCATGCCGCCGCCCGGCGGTGAAGTCGTTGGCGTCGTGCGCGGGGGTGATTTTCACCACGCCCGAGCCAAACTCGGGCTGGGCGATCTCGTCGGCGAGCACGGGCACGTCGCGCGCGCTCAGCGGCACGCGCACCCGGCGGCCGGTCCAGTCGGCATAGCGCGCGTCGCGCGGGTGGACGGCGACGGCGGTATCGCCGGGAATGGTTTCCGGACGGGTGGTGGCGACTACCAGCGCGCGCGCGGAATCTTCGGCGTCGAGATAGCGGACCCAATAGAGCCGGCCTGGCGAGTCTTCGTGGATGACCTCGAGGTCGCTGAGCGCGGTGAGGCAGCGCGGGCACCAGTTGACCATGTAGCGGCCGCGATAGATGCGACGCTCATCCCAGAGCCGGACGAAGACTTCGCGCACCGCGCGGGACAAGCCCGGATCGAGAGTGAAGCGTTCGCGGCCCCAGTCGCAGGAGGCGCCCAGGCGGATCATCTGTTTTTTGATCGTGCCGCCGTACTGCTCTTTCCATTCCCAGACTTTTTGCTCAAACGCCTCGCGCCCCAGCTCGCGCCGCGTCCGCCCCTGCCGGGCCAGCTCGCGCTCGACCACCATCTGGGTGGCAATGCCGGCGTGGTCGGTGCCGGGCAGCCAGAGCACGTTTTCGCCGCGCATGCGATGCCAGCGCGCCAGAATGTCAATCAGGGTGTGCTCGAGCATGTGGCCCATGTGCAGCGCGCCGGTGACGTTGGGCGGGGGAATCACCAGCGACCAGCGGGGGCGCGGGTCGGCGGCATCGCTGCGGGCGTGAAACCAGTCGCGGCTATGCCAGCGCTCCGCCAGCGGCGGTTCGATGGCGGCGGGGGCGTAAGTTTTATCGAGTGCGGGCAGCATGAAAAGCGCGCCGGCGCCGGGCTTCGCCGCGCCATGGCGAAATCAAAATCAATGCTACACGAAGTCGCGCCGGCGTTGATTTCACCGCCGCAGTTGACAGCCGCCGCCGGTGCGAGTAGGATTAAATAAGCTTCGAGCCGTGCGAAACGCCGGCGCGAGATTCCCCAACTGCCAAGCCCAGCGCCGTGGATCAAACCAGAGGCGCGGGAGTGTGGCAGGGATGGGAAAGAAGCAGCCTGGGGTTGACGGTGAAAAGGACTCTGGGTTAAGATGGGAAGGTTTCGAGGACGGAGTTTGGATTTTACAAAAAATCCGGCTTCGGGTTGGCCCCAGAAGGGGCACCGGTCGCGGCGCTCGCCGCAATCGGGATCGCTGTTTGACAACTTGGGATTGAACACGCCAGAAATCAATAATCCTTTATAGGGTTTCGAGGCCAGAGCGACACTCGACAATTTCCACCTTCGCCCGCAAGGGCGGGGGGAAAGGTTTTTTGTTGAGAGTTTGATCCTGGCTCAGAATCAACGCTGGCGGCGTGCCTAACACATGCAAGTCGAACGCGAAAGTCTCCGCAAGGGGGCGAGTAGAGTGGCGCACGGGTGAGTAACACGTGGGTAATCTACCCTGGAGTGGGGAATAACCCCGCGAAAGCGGGGCTAATACCGCATAATTTCCCTCGGGCTTAAGCCTGGGGGAGCAAAGGAGCAATTCGCTTCAGGAGGAGCCCGCGGCCGATTAGCTAGTTGGTGGGGTAACGGCCCACCAAGGCAATGATCGGTAGCCGGCCTGAGAGGGCGCACGGCCACACTGGAACTGAAACACGGTCCAGACTCCTACGGGAGGCAGCAGTGGGGAATTTTGCGCAATGGGGGCAACCCTGAC
>JAJYIU010000062.1 GCA_021789895.1 Acidobacteriota bacterium
CGGCGGCGGCCGCCGCCGCCGGGCGGGCAGCCGGCTCCGGCGCGGGAGCGGCGCCGTGCGCCAGGCCAAGCTTCTGCCGCAGCTCTTGCTCGAGGCGCTGCGCCAGCGGCGGGTTTTCGCGCAGAAACTGCTTGGCGTTTTCCCGGCCCTGGCCAATGCGCTCGTTGCGGTAGGAGAGCCAGCTTCCGGTCTTTTCGATCAGGCCGTGCTCGATCCCCAGATCAATCAGGTCGCCGAGCAGCGAGATGCCCTCGCCGTACATGATGTCGAATTCGGCCTCGCGGAAGGGGGAGGCGACCTTGTTTTTGACCACCTTGGCGCGGGTGCGGTTGCCGATCACCTGGTCGCCGTCCTTGATGGCGGCGATGCGGCGGATATCCACCCGCACGCTGGAATAAAACTTCAGCGCGCGGCCGCCGGTGGTGGTTTCCGGATTGCCGAACATGACCCCGATTTTTTCGCGGATCTGGTTGATGAAGACCAGGCAGGTTTTCGATTTGGCGACGATGCCGGTGAGCTTGCGCAGCGCCTGCGACATCAGGCGCGCCTGCAGTCCGACATGCGAGTCGCCCATTTCGCCGTCCAGTTCCGCCTTCGGCACCAGGGCGGCGACGGAATCCACGACCAGCACATCCATTGCGCCGGAGCGCACCAGGGTTTCGGCAATCTCCAGCGCCTGCTCGCCGTAATCAGGCTGGGAGACGAGCAAGTCGTCCACATTGACGCCCAATTTGCGGGCATAGCCGGGATCGAGGGCATGTTCGGCGTCAATGAAGGCAGCCAGGCCGCCCTGTTTCTGGGCTGCGGCGACAACCTGGAGCGCCAGCGTGGTTTTGCCCGAGGATTCCGGGCCGAAGATTTCCACCACGCGGCCGCGCGGCATGCCGCCCACGCCCAGGGCGGCGTCCAGCGCCAGCGAGCCGGTGGATATCACCGCGATGGGCACGATTGCGTCCTTGTTGCCCAGGCGCATGATCGAGCCTTTGCCAAACTGTTTTTCTATTTGCGAGAGCGCGGCATCCAGCGCGCGGCTGCGTTCCTCTGCCATAAAGACCCTGCTTTCCGGGAGCGCGCCGGGGCGCGCTGAACCTTTGCGAATGATAACACTTCGCCTCGAAAAACTTCCCCTTAATGGGGGGCGAGATTGGAAGGAGAAACCAGGCGAAAACGGACACGCCACAGCGGACGGTTATAGCGCAGGCTCCAGGCTTCCAGCCGGGCGCCTTGCCAGCCGATCAACTGATGCCGGGTCAGCAACAAGGGAACCAGGCTGAACCGGGGATTTTGCCAGACAGTGCGGCCGCTATTGCGGCGGAGCAATGCCATCCCCCGGTGCGGGCCGAAGAGCGCCAGATATTTTTTGCCCGTCAAGGCGAGGCTATAGCGGGCAGGAAGCGTGGTCTGCCAGCGGTTATGTCCGTTGTTCAGCCGGAGCCAATGCAGGCGGGTGGCCCGGGCGCCGGGGCGAAACCAGAGCGCATATTGGCGGGAGGCGAGCAGGTTGGGAACCGGCTCGGGAAGCACGCGGCGCCAGGGACGTTTTCCCCAAGCCGCGCCGGCCAGCAGCGTGCCTGGGGGAGAGGCTTCGGACAGGATCCAGCCATGCCGGTCGAGCGCCAGCAGCGGGTACCGGCCGGTCGTCATCGGCGAAGGCAGCGGCGGCAAGGCGTTCAAGGCCGCGCCCCGCCAGGTCCAATGTGCCAGCAACAGTTCGCCGGTGCGAGGATTGAGCAGCAGTGCGCCGAATCCGGCCTGGCGGAGCAGCAACAGGCGCGCGCCGTAGGCCAGGCGCAGGGGGCGGCTCAGATGGCTGCGGTAGAGCCAGACCTGGGAAGAGCGGTTTTCAACGATCAACGCCAACAGCCCGCCGCGGGGCAGCGCCGCCAGCGACAGCTCGCCGCCTTCCGGCACCCGGAAGCTGCGCAATTTCAACCCGCTTTTCAACTGGTAAAGGGTGATATAGCCGGCCTGGTGGAGGTAGAAGATCTGGTTGCGGGCATCGAGCGCCCCGCCCAGGTAGTGGAGCAGGTCGCGGCACCAATACGGCTTGCCATTCTTCGGATCGAGCTGGCATAGGCGGGTTATGCGCAGATGATACGTCTGGTTGATGCCGGCGAGATAAGCCACCACCAGCACGCGCCGGCCATCGCTCCAGGTCTGGCCCTCCCCCAGGCTGGCGAAGCGCCAGCGCACGCGTCCGGTGCGGCTGGAAAGCGCCACGCCGTCGTCGGGCAAATAGACGACGCCCTTGGCGACCGAATAGACCTGCTGCGCCGGACCCACCACGGCCAGCAGTAGAAACAACAGCCCGGCTCTCATGAATAGAGCAATTCTAATACTGATAAAAGCCGCGGCCGGACTTGCGGCCCAGGCGTCCGGCGGCTACCAGGGTGCGCAGCAGCGGGCAGGGGCGATACTTGCTGTCGCCGAAATCGCGCTGCAGCACCTGCAGAATGTCCAGACAAACGTCGAGGCCGATCAGGTCCGCCAACGCCAGCGGGCCCAGCGGATGGCGCATCCCGAGCTTCATGACCGCATCCACCGCTTCGGGTTCGGCCACGCCTTCCATGACGCAATAGACGGCCTCGTTGATCATGGGCATCAGCACGCGGTTGGATACGAAGCCGGGGAAATCGCGCACCACGACCGGGGTTTTCTCCAGCCGCCGCGCCAGCGCCTGAATCGCCGCCAGGGTGGGCTCGGAAGTTTCCAGGCCGCGCACCACCTCGACCAGCGGCATCACCGGCACGGGATTCATAAAATGCATGCCGATGCATTGCGGCGCGCGGCGGGTGGCGGCGGCCAGCGCGGTCAGGGAAATCGAAGAGGTATTGGAAGCCAGCAGCGCGGCCGGCGGCGCCATCTGGTCCAGCCGGGAAAACAGCTCCCGCTTGAGCTCGAATTTTTCCGGGACGGCTTCGATCACCAGCTCGGCCTGCGCCGCCTCGTCGAGCCCGGCCGGCCGCAGCCGCGCCAGCGCCGCCGCCATCTCGGCCGGAGCAAGCTGGCCGCGTTCGGCGGCGCGGCGCAGGCGCGTTTCGATGCCATCGCGGCCGCGGGCCAGGGCTTCGGACGAACTGTCGTATAAGGCGACGGCAAGACCGTGCTGGGCCATTACCTGGGCAATGCCGGCGCCCATCGTCCCGGCGCCAATGACCGCAACAGATTGAATAGGCATGAGAAGAGTGTAGCCGCGGCAGCGGAAGGCTACCGACAAGGGATGAATTTTTTAGGGATTGGAGCCTTTCTGCAGCCGCATGCTGGAGATTCGCAAGCGGATGATGGAACGGGGAGACGGGCTCATTACTTCGGCCATGACACTCGGTGAAGTCCTGGTGAAACCGCGCCACGGCGGAATTAGTGAGCGTTAATCCGCAAGTTGCCTGGCGCTATGCGAGCTTGCGCGCCGTTCAAACGCTACGCAGCGCCGACGCGATTCAACTTGCCTGCGCCGCGCATGCCGGGGTGGATCTATTTATCAGCAACAATGCCCAATTGCAAAAGCTCGACGTGCCCGGAATCGGTTTCATCTCTTCGCTGGACCGGGCGACTCTGTAAATAGCCGCGAGTTGCTGCCGGGAGCGGAAGCCCGCTTGGCCGGCCTACTCCCAGGCTTCGACGGCGAGAGCGACGGCATTGCCGCCGCCGAGGCAGAGGGCGGCGATGCCGCGGCGGGCCTGGCGGCGCTGGAGCTCGAACAGCAGCGTGACTAAAATGCGGGCACCGGAAGCGCCGATCGGATGGCCAAGGGCGACCGCGCCGCCATTGACGTTGACGCGCGCGGGATCGAGCTGCAATTCCCGCATCACGGCGAGCGCCTGGGCGGCGAAGGCTTCGTTGAGCTCATAGAGATCGGCATCCTGTGCCTGCCAGCCGGTTTTTTGCCACAGCTTGCGCACGGCCTCGACCGGAGCCATCATCACCCACTTGGGCTCGATGCCGCTAACCGCCTGGGCGACGATACGGAAGCGCGGCTGGCCGGCTTCGGGCGAGATCCCGGAAAGCGCCGAGGCGGCGGCGACCACGACCGCGGCGGCGCCGTCATTGGTGCCGGGAGCATTGCCGGCGGTCACGGCGCCGTTTTTGCGGAAGACCGGCTTGAGCTGGCGCAGGGCCTCGAGCGAAGTATCCGGGCGCGGGCCCTCATCCTGCAGGACTTCCGTCATGACGCCTTTTTTGCCGGGCACCTCGACCGGCACGATTTCCGCCTGAAAGCGGCCCGACTGGATGGCGGCCACGGCTTTCCGGTGGCTGCCGAGGGCAAACTCATCCTGATCTTCGCGCGAGACGCGATAGCGCTCGCTGACCAGCTCGGCGGTTTCGCCCATGTGGAAATTCTCGTAAACGTCCCAAAGCCCATCCTGGATCATGGCATCCACCGCCTGGGCATGGCCGAGGCGCCAGCCCTGGCGGGCGCCGGGGAGCAGGTAGGGACAATTGGACATGGATTCCATGCCGCCGGCGACCACGAATCGGGCTTCTCCCAGCCGGATGGACTGCGCCGCCAGGGCCACCGCTTTCAAGCCCGAACCGCAGACCTTGTTGAGGGTCATGGCGGCGACGGAGGGGGAAAGACCGGCAAACAGCGCCGCCTGGCGGGCGGGATTCTGCCCGGCACCGGCCTGGACCACCTGGCCGAGGATGCATTCTTCCACCTGCCCGGGTTGCAGGCCGGCGCGGCGCACGGCCTCGCGCACGGCGACCGCGCCCAGGCGCGGGGCCGGCAGGGAGGCCAGGCTGCCGAGAAATTTGCCCACAGGCGTGCGGGCGGCGGCCACGATGACGGGGGTTTCCAGCGCAGCAGGGTTCGAATCTACGTTCATGATTTCCGGCGCTCCTTGGCGCGGTCCCGCTCTGCGGGACGACAGGCATCGCAGGGGCAGAGCTCGCGCAGATAGGTCCAGGTAAAAATACCGCTGGAATGGCGGTCGTCGAAATAAAACTGCAACGCATAGCGCCCGACCGGCTCGACTTTCTGCAAGCGGTGGCCGGAGGGTTGCAGGACGGGCAGCGGGCCGGCGGGGCGGGTGGCGGTCGGGGTCTCCCCGGTGCCGTGGGCATCGGTGCAGGTGGCGCAGGGACAGTGATCGCGCAGGTACTTGATTTTGTATTGACTGAGGTGGCCGTCGGCCCAGCGGATGGAGACACCCTCGGAGAGGGAAACATCCACGTGCTGCGGCGCGAAAACGGGCATGCGCGGGCTCAAGGCCGGGCAGGGGCGAGCGGAGCTTCCTGGGCCAGGTCCACCAAGTGCTGCTGCACCTTCCCGGAAATGTTCATGGAGCAGAATTTTGGGCCGCACATGGAGCAGAAGCGCGCCTCTTTGTAGCCTTCCTCGGGCAGGGTTTCGTCGTGCATGGCGCGCGCGGTTTCCGGATCGAGCGCGAGCGCGAACTGCTGCGGCCAATCGAAGCGGTAGCGGGCGAGCGACAGTTCGTCATCGCGGCGGCGGGCGCCCGGGCGATGGCGGGCGATATCGGCGGCATGGGCGGCGATGCGATAGGCGATCAGCCCCTGTTTGACATCCTCGGCATTGGGCAGGCCGAGGTGCTCCTTGGGGGTGACGTAGCAGAGCATGGAGGCGCCGTGCCAGCCAATCATGGCCGCGCCGATGGCGCTGGTGATGTGGTCATAGCCGGGCGCGAAATCGGTGACCAGGGGGCCGAGGGTATAGAACGGCGCGGCATGGCACAGCTCGACCTCTTTCTCGACCTGGAGCTGGATCTGGTCCATCGGCACATGGCCGGGGCCTTCGATCATCACCTGCACCTCGTGCTCCCAGGCGCGGCGGGTCAATTCGCCCAGGGTTTTCAGCTCGGCGAACTGGGCCGCATCGCTGGCATCGTGCAGGCTGCCGGGGCGCAGGCTGTCGCCGAGCGAGAAGGAGACATCGTATTTGCGGAAAATCTTGCAGATTTCGTCAAAGTGCTCGTAGAGCAGGTTCTGGCGATGGTTTTCCACCATCCATTGGGCGAGGATGCTGCCGCCGCGGCTGACTATGCCGGTGAGACGGCCGCTGGTCAGGGGCAGATATTCGAGCAGGATGCCGGCGTGGATCGTCATGTAATCCACGCCCTGGGCCGCCTGCGCCTCGATGGTTTCGAGCACCAGCGCCGGGGTCAGGTCCTTGACCTGGCGCACTTTGCCTAGCGCCTCGTAGATCGGGACAGTCCCGACCGGCACCGGGGAATGGCGCAGGATGGCGTCGCGAATGACGGGAATATCGCCGCCGGTGGAAAGATCCATCACCGTATCCGCGCCGTAATGCACCGCGACATGAAGTTTTTCCAGCTCGCCGGCGATGGCGCCGGTCACGGCGGAGTTGCCGATATTGGCGTTGATTTTGCAGCGGGCGGCGACGCCAATCGCCATCGGCTCCAGCTCGGGATGGCGAATATTGGCGGGTAGGATCATGCGCCCGGCGGCGACTTCGCTGCGGATGATTTCCGGAGAGAGACCTTCGCGGCGGGCGACGCAGGCCATTTCTTCGGTGATTTCGCCGCGGCGGGCAAAGTGCATCTGGGTCATGCAATCCTGGCCGGCCGCCTGCTGGCGGCGGCAGCGATCGGCGATCCAGGCGGCGCGTTCCGGGGCCGGCAGGCCGGCCTTATCTGCTAGCGTGGTCATGCCCCCATTATCGTTCAAAGCCAACGCTCCGGCGCAGAGGCGTTGAAGCGCAGCCGGAACGGCAGGTACAATCGCATTCCAGGCGGCGGCAGCGCCGCCATGCAACCGGCCCACGCGCCGGATCAGCCCGCAAAGACAGCGAGACCCCAATGGCAGAGCCGCTCTATCCCCCTTCTTCCGCGTTTCAATCCGCCGCCCGGGTTTCCGGCCGGGCCGCCTACGATCAGCTTTATCGCGCCGCTGAAGCCGATCCGGAATCTTTTTGGGGGCAACTGGCGCGCAATGAGCTGCACTGGTTTCAACCGTTTCAGCGCACCCTGAACTGGCAGCCGCCGCGGGCGGAATGGTTTAGCGGCGGGCTGATCAATGCCTGCTACAACTGCGTGGACCGCCATCTCAGCAGCTGGCGGCGCAACAAGGCGGCGCTGATCTGGGAAGGCGAGAATTTCGAGCAGCGCATTCTCACCTACCAGGAGCTGCACCGCAAAGTCTGCAAGTTCGCCAACGTACTCAAGCATTTGGGCTACCGCCAGGGGGACCGGGCCATCATCTACATGCCGATGACGCCGGAGGCGGCGATTGCGATGCTGGCCTGCGCCCGGCTGGGCATCATCCATTCCGTGGTCTTCGCCGGCTTTTCCGCCGAAGCGCTCAAGACCCGGCTGGAGGACCTGGAAGCCAACCTGGTGATCACCGCCGATGCCGG
This sequence comes from Acidobacteriota bacterium, assembly GCA_021789895.1. Classification (GTDB taxonomy): domain Bacteria; phylum Acidobacteriota; class Terriglobia; order Terriglobales; family SCQP01; genus JAKASR01. The sequence goes on from JAJYIU010000062.1 coordinate 7,334, forward strand.
GCGGCGGCGCGGACGGGAGATCATGCTCAAGCGCAACGTGGACGCGGCCCTGGCGGAGTACGCCGGGGTGCGGCACTGCATCGTCTACAAGCACCTGGGCGCGGGCATCGAGATGCGCCATGAGCGCGATCTCTGGTGGGACGACCTGATGTTCGGCATGGCGGAGGAATGCCCGGCCGAGCCGCTCGACAGCGAGCATCCGTTGTACGTGCTCTACACCAGCGGCACGACCGGCAAGCCCAAGGGCGTCGTCCACACCACCGCCGGCTACCTGCTGCAAACGCATATGAGCATGCGGTGGGTTTTCGATTTGCGCGAGCAGGATGTGTACTGGTGCACGGCGGACATCGGCTGGGTGACGGGTCACTCCTATATCATTTATGGCCCGCTTTCGATGGGCGCGACCACGCTGCTGTATGAAGGCGCGCCCGACTGGCCCGAACCGGACCGTTTCTGGCGGCTGGTGGAAAAATACCGGGTCAACATTTTCTACACTTCGCCCACCGCCATTCGCAGCTTCATACGCCAAGGCGATGCGTGGCCGCGAAAGCACGATCTCAGCAGCCTGCGCCTGCTGGGTTCGGTGGGCGAGCCGATCAACCCCGCCGCCTGGGAGTGGTATTCGCGGGTCATCGGCGAGAACCGCTGCCCGATTGTGGATACCTGGTGGCAGACGGAAACGGGCTCGATCCTGATCGCGCCGCTGCCCGGCGCAGTCGCCACCAAGCCGGGCTCGGCCACCCTGCCGCTGCCTGGGATCGCGCCCGCGGTCGTGGATCTGAAAGGCCAGCCGGTCAAAGAGGGTCAGCAAGGCTATCTCGTCATCCGCCATCCCTGGCCTTCGATGTTCCGCACCCTGTGGCGGGACGAGAGCCGCTATCGCGAAATTTACTGGGATAAGATTGCCGGCGTGTACTTTACCGGCGACGCCGCGCGGCGCGATGCGGACGGCTATTACTGGCTGCTGGGCCGGGTGGATGACGTCATCAACGTCAGCGGCCACCGCTTGAGCACGATGGAAGTCGAGTCGGCCATGGTGCATCATGCAGCGGTGGCGGAAGCCGCGGCGGTGGGACGCCCGCATGAGATTAAGGGCCAGGGGCTGGTGGTCTTTGCCACCTTGAAGGGCGGCCATGCCGCTTCGCCGGAACTGGTGGACGAGTTGCGCGACTGGGTGGGCAAGGAAATCGGCGGTTTTGCCAAGCCGGACGAGATCCGGCTGGTGGAGGCCTTACCCAAAACCCGCAGCGGCAAGATCATGCGGCGGCTGCTGCGCGAAATCGTGACCAGCCGCAGCGTCAGCGGCGACACCACCACCCTGGAGGATTATGCGGTGCTGGTGAAGCTCAGCCAGCAGGGCAAGGAAGAGGAAGAACTGCTGGCGCGCGAAGAAGAAAAATCGGGGAAAAAGAGCTAGCGTCCATGGCTTCCAAGGATGCCCGGGTGGTGAGTCGCCCAAAAAATCTCCCCGCCGGGGAAAAAATAACCGCGCCGCCCGGCGCCGCGCCCTTTATGATGAGTCAGCATGGTGCGGCTTACCATTCTGGGCAGCGGCAGCGGCGGCAATTGCGCCCTGCTGGCGACCGCGCGCACCCGCATCCTGTTCGACGCCGGCTTCAGCCGGCGCGAGACTCGGCGCCGGCTGGCGCTGAGCGGCGAGGAGTTGGACGGCATTGCCGCCATCTTCGTCTCGCATGAGCACAGCGATCACGTGCATGGGCTGGCCCGCCTGAGCCGGGAAACCAATGCTCCGGTTCATCTTACCGAGCGCACGCACGCCGCCCTGGAGGGGCCGGCGCTGCCGCGGGTGGAGTATTTCCGCGCGGGCGAATGCGTGCAAATTGGCGAGTTTGCCGTCACCCCGTTTACCATTCCGCACGACGCCGCCGATCCGGTGGCATTCACGGTGCGCGCCGAGGGAGTGAAGCTCTGCCTGGTCACCGATCTGGGTTACCTGCCCGAAAACGTCAAAGATCAGTTGCGCGAGGCCGACTGCCTGATGCTGGAATCGAATCACGACCTGGAAATGCTCAAAGTCGGGCCGTATCCCTGGGCGGTGAAACAGCGCGTCATGAGCCGTGTCGGACATCTCTCCAACGGCACTGCGGGCGAGTATCTGGCGGGAGATTTTGACGGCCGGGCGCGTTTTCTGGTTCTGGCCCACCTGAGCGAAAACAACAACCTGCCGGAGTTGGCCCGGATCAACGCGGAGCAGGCGCTGGCGGCCCGGGGAGTGAGTCCCTGCCTGCAAATCGCGCGGCAGGACCAGCCGCTACCCGCAATTACACTCTAAACCCAGGAAAACCATGGACTTAATTGCTGGACAGCTTGGGAAAAAGTGTGCCGAGGATTTACCTTTTAGTCACTACTGTCCGGAGCTGGACTTTCATCCAATTGACAGTCAGCCCTCAGACCTGCTACAAATAAAGCCTTTAACGGCCTCCTGCCTGAGGGTTTGAGCCACCCAGGATAGACGTGCGTAAACGATTCTACATTTTCGTCGTTCGCCAGGATTGGGACGGGCAGCTACGGCGCACCCCCATCTCCGGCCGCTGGGCCGCCGGCTTTGCGCTTTGCGCCGTCGTGGGCGCGTTTACGCTGCTGGGGCTGGCAGGATCGTATATACGGATGCTGGGCAAGGTGCGGGAGTTCAACCTGCTGCGGGGGCAGCAGCGGCAACTGGTCAAGGCGCTGCGGCAATCCCGGCATGAAACCCTGAGCACGCGGGCGGAAGTCGCCAGCCTGGGATCGCTGGCGCAGGAAGTGGCGGCGCTCTACCATCTGCGCCACCGGGCCAGTTTGCGCGCCCAATTTCAGCCGGTAAATGCCGGCTCTCCCACCATTTACCAAAACAGCTTCCGCGATTTCCATCTGCTCGAGGCCAATGCCACGCCCGACAATTACCTGGGGCCCTGGCGCTGGCTCAACGACCGGCAATGGCGGCCGGCGACCTGGCCGGTGCGGGGGCGGATCAGCAGCAGTTTTGGCGAGCGGATCGATCCGCTGACCGGCGAAGGGGAGTTCCACACCGGCTTGGATATCGCCGCTCCCCGGGGCACGCCGGTGCGGGTGACGGCGGATGGCCGGGTGGTGTTTGCCGGGTTTATGAATGGCTACGGTCGAACCGTGATCGTGTATCACGGGCACGGGTTTCGCACTTTGTACGCGCATCTGTCTCATATATCAGTCATTGACGGCCAGCAAGTGCAACGCCGGCAAGTCATTGGTGATTTGGGCGACTCCGGCTGGACCACCGGGCCGAACCTGCATTATGAGGTCCGGGTGCAAAATACGCCGGTCAATCCCTACCCCTACCTGTTTCGACCGGCGCCGCCGCAGCTCAGCCTTGCCCGTTTAGGCGCAAAATAGAGCATAAAAGATAAAACTTTTTGCCGATTCTTACCGTCTTATAAATATTGTTTGACTCAATGCAAGTGTGCTGTCTTGCCATGGGAGGACAGTCTATGAAGTACGGTCGTGCGCTACTCGCCACGATTTTGGCCGCACTCATGCCCGGCTTACCCCTGCTGGCTTCGCCGCCGGGCGGCATTCTTGCGCATGCCAGCGGCAGCACGCTGATCAATGGCCGCACCGCGATCATCGGCTCGGCGGTGACGGCGGGGGATGCAGTCGCGGTGCAGGACGGGCAAGCGCAGTTGATTCTGCCGCAGGCGACCATCCAGGCGG
>JAJYIU010000063.1 GCA_021789895.1 Acidobacteriota bacterium
CAAACTGGAGTCCTTCGGCGAGGCGGAGTTGGGCCGGGGAAGGATGGAAGGCGAAGGCCGGCGAGGCGGCGCTGCCGCCGCCGGCGGCATCGGCGGCAGGGGTTTGGGGAAAGCGGGAGAGGTTGCCTACGGCCTTGAGGCCATGGGGTTTGCGGAATCTCAGCATAAAAAACTCCTGAGCGGCCGGCACGGAAGGCCGGCAGCGGGGTGGCGGACCAAGGTTAGGCGAAGCGATAAGCGTCGCTGGGCTTCGTTGTTTTGTCATGCTTTAAGCAAAACCTGCGGTTTTGCTAGCTTTAAGCAAAACCTGCGGTTTTGCTAGCTTTAAGCAAAACCTGCGGTTTTGCTATTGGCTCGGCAATCCTCATGTAAGTCCATGTACACCAGGTCGCCTCGCGGCATTGCTAAAAGCAATTTCTGCGAAATTGCTATTGCGCCTCGCTCTGCTTGCGACTTCTCCTTTCCGCAAAACCTTCGGTTTTGCTTGACTTCGCCTTGGCTTTACTGAATCGCGGAGGGTCGAGACCTGACAGGAAACCCCGACTTTCCACTCGACCTCGGCATATCTAACTCCCATCGGTGGACTCGTGGGCCACCGCTAAAGGAACCTGTCAGCTTTCAGCCGTCAGACGACGGCTGAAAGCGGACGGCGGACAGACGCAACAGACAGACGCAAAAACACAAAAGCCGAACCGGCCGGGATGGCGGGTTCGGCGGAACAGCGCAGACGAAACAGACAATGCGGACGAAAACAGACAACGCGGACGAAACAAATAACGCGGACGACAATTCAGCGCAGACGAAAAAAGCGGACCGCGATGCCGGAAGGATCAGGCATCGCCAGGAACACTTCTACACTGCGGGGGCTCAAACCTGGCCAGCCGGCCCGAGGAGGGGGGCGGCTGCCCTGGCCGGGATCGCGAAGAAGCGATGCGCGGCCGCCGGATGCAGTTTGCCGTCCGGCGCGGGCTGGCAGGGGCGTGAAACCCTGCGTCGCGTGGTTCAGTTCCCGTTTCCGCTTGCGGCGGAACGTTCACGCGGCGGGATGAGAAGTCAGAGTCCGACTCTCAGCCCGAGAGATACGGAATCATCCATAGCTCGAGAGCATTATAGCACGCGGAAAATGGCGGAAAACATAAGTACAAGTTCAGCAAAATCAGATAGATAGATAACATAAGTTACGAAATGTGGCCGCAAAAGTCATAAAATTTATTTTCTCTTTGTTTTCAGCAGCTTACAATTCCGCATCCGTAGTGGAATTATTATCATCACAAAAAAACAGGGGAAAGGCGGAGCGGGCCAGGCAAGCGGCCGGGAAAGTATTTCGGCATAGCTTCGTCCTTATAGTTGACCGGCATCAATTATTAACTTGGGAAGTGGGCGCTTCCACAAGTGTCCATTTATTTGTACTAAATGCAGCACCGGACCCAGCGACGCCCAATGCGAAAACCGCCAATAGGGTGACTGACCGGGAACCCCGTCAGGCCAGTATCAGGATTGGGGTGAGTTGCCGGCGCGGTGGGCGGCGATGGCGGCGAGGAGTTTTGCGGCGTTGGCGCGCACCGCGCGCCAATCTTTTTGCCGGCGCTGGGCTTCGCCCACCAGGCCGCCGCCGACGCCGAGCGCGTCGGCGCCGGCGCGCAGGTAGGCGGCGGCGGTTTCAGCGGTGACGCCGCCGGTGGGCACGAGCCGGGCCTGCGGCAGCGGCGCCTTGAGCGCCTGCAGATACGCCGGGCCGCCGACGGCGTCGCAGGGGAAGATCTTGATCAGGCCGGCGCCCCAGCCCAGGGCGCGCACCACTTCGGTGGGGGTCAGGACGCCGGGGATGGCCACGCCGCCGTAGCGGTGGGTGGTTTCGACGATGCCGCGGTCGAGGTGGGGCGAGACGATAAAGCGGGCGCCGGCGAGGATGGCGAGGCGGGCGGTTTCGCGATCGAGCACGGTGCCGGCGCCGGCGAGCACGCGCTCGCCAAAGCGATCGGCGACGGCTTCGATCGCCTGCAGCGCGCCGGGGACGGTGAAGGCGATTTCGACCACGGGCACGCCGGCCTCGACCAGCACGCCGGCGATCTCGACCGCCTCGTCGCGGCCGCCGGCGCGTATGACCGGGATCAAGCCGCAATCCAACAAAGCTTGCAAATGCTGGTTTCGCGATTTCGCCATGGGTCTCCAGTGCTAGCGGGCGACGCGCAGGCCGCCGCCCTGGAGCAGGGCTTCGGTTTCGGCGCGGGTGGCCCAGTTGACGTCGCCGGGGAGGGAATGTTTCAGCGCCGAATAAGCGGCGGCGAAGCGCACCGCTTCGCTCCAGGGGCGGCCTTCGAGCCGGGCGGCGAGCAGGCCGGCGGCGAAGGCGTCGCCGCCGCCGATGCGGTCCACCACCTCAAGCTCGTAGGCGGGCGCGGCATGCAGGCGGCCTGCGGCGAAGAGGGCGCCGGACCAGTGATTGCGCCAGACCGAGGGACTGCCGCGCAGGGTGATGGCGACCGCCTGGAAACCGAATTGATCGCAGAGCCGGCGGGCCACGATTTCATAGGCGGCGGGGTCGGGTTTTTGCGCGTACCCGGGATCGGCCTTTTGGCCGGCGGCGGCGATGCCGAAGACCAGGTGGGCGTCTTCCTCGTTGGCGATCAGCAGATCCACCAGCGGCATCAGCGGGGCTTGGGCCTGGCGGGCGGCCTCGGGGGTCCACAGCTTGCGGCGGTAGTTGAGGTCGTAGCTGGTGAGGCAGCCGGCGCGGCGGGCGGCGGCGAGGGCGGCGGCGGCAGCGGCGGCCGGCCCGGGGCCCACGGCGGGGGTGATGCCGCTGACGTGAAAGGCGCGCGCGCCCGCGAGGATGCGGTCCCAGTCGAAATCGCCGGGGTTGCAGCCGGCCAGGGCGCTGTGGGCGCGATCGTAGAGCACGCCGGAGGCGCGGGGAGCGGCGCCTTGCTCGGCAAAATAGAGACCCATGCGGCCGCCGGCGGCCCAGACGATCTGGCTGGTATCCACGCCATGCAGGCGGGCCTGATTGCGCGCGATGCGGCCCAGCGCCTGCTCGGGCAGGCGCGAGACCCAGGCGGCGCGCAAGCCCAGCCGCGCCGCCCCGCAGGCGACGTTGAATTCGGCTCCGCCGGCGTAAAGCTTGAACTCCGCCGCCTGCTCCAGGCGCGCCCCCCCGGCCGGGGTCAGGCGCAGCAGCCCTTCGCCAAAAGTGACCAGGTCGTAGGCCATAAGACAGCATTGTAATGGACGGCAGCAAGCAGCGATCAGCGCTCAGCGAGCAGACGGAGGACGAACGAGCCGAAAGAACTATCAGCTATCAGGCGGCAGACGGCAGCGATTTCAGCCTGGATTCAGGCTGGCGCGGGCAACGTGAAATGCCGGATTCCCAGGGCGCAGGTTTGCCCGACAAAAAAATATGCGGGCGGGGCCGGGGCGGCGCGTATTGCTGATTAGAAGCCGCGGCCGGGAAGCCAGGGCGGGCATTGCGGGCCGGCATCAGGGGGGAGCGGGAACGACGGGCGCATGCGCATGGAAGCGGAGCAATTCGAGCGGGCGGTGATCGAGCACCGGCGCATGGTGTTCAGCATTGCGCTGCATACGCTGCGCGAGCGGGCGCTGGCGGAGGAAATCACCCAGGACGTTTTTCTGGCGCTTTTCCAGCATGGCGACCGGATCGAATCTGCCGCGCACCTGGTGCACTGGCTGCGGCGGGTCACCGCGCGCCGGTGCATAGACCAGCTACGGCGGCAGCGGCATCGCCGCTGGCTGCCATGGGGCGGGAACGCGGCCGGCGGGAGCGGCGGCGAGAGGGTTGCAGGGCGCAGTTGCGAGGAAGCAGCCAGCCCGCCGCGGGGCGATCCGCTGCTGGCGGCGCGGCTCGAGCGGCTGATTCGGGCGCTGCCGGCGGGGGCGCGGGTGGCGCTGGTGCTGCGCTACCAGGAGGACCTGGAGGCGGCGGAGATTGGCCGCATTCTCGGCCTTACGGAGAATGCGGTGAAGCGCAAACTGCGCCACGCGCTGGCGCAGCTGCGATTGCGCCTGGGCCCGCCGGCGCCGGGCGGGCGCGGGCGCGGAAGCCGGGCCGGCGCGCGGGACAAAGCCACGCCGGCGGGCAACACGCATGCCTGCGCGGGCGCCGGGCCGGGGATGGCGCCGGCGAAACTGGAGCAGCGATGAACGATGCAAACCAACCCGATCGAAACCAGCCGGGGGCGGAAGCCGAACTGGAAAACCGCCTGCGCGAGCTGTACGTCCGGGAAGAGCCGCCGGCGGAATTAACCGCGCGCATTTTCGAGCGCGCCCGCGCGCAGGGGGCGGCCCGGCCGCCGGCCGCCTGGCTGCGCCGGCACCGGCCGCTGTTCGGCCTGGCTTCGGCGCTGATCGTGGCGTGCGCGTGGATCGCGCTCGGGGTAGCGCACCGGCGGCAGATCGAGACCCGGCGCGCGCAAGCGGCGCAAGCGCGCCTGCTGTACGCGCTGCAAATCACAACGCATGAACTCAACTGGGCGGAAGGCCAAGTCCATCGGGACCTGGCGGGAGCGGGGAGCGCGGCGGCGGGCCCGGCGCGCCGACCGAAGGGGGTGAAGCCGTGAAGCAGACGGCGCGTTGGTTGAGGGCGGCGCTGGCGGCGGGCGCGATGGCCGGCGGGCTGGCGGCGCAGGCGAGCGCCGCGGCCCCGCCGGGGCGCATACAACTCGCCTGCGGCGGGCTGGCGCGGAGGGCGGCGGAAGTCAGCAACGTGACGCTCGACGGCGCCATGCTGCGGCTGGGCATACGCATGCTGTCGCGGCAGGCGCGCGACGCGCAGGCGCGCCGGGTTTTGATGCAGTTGCGGGGCGTGTACGTCAAGGACTTTCGTTTCGACCAGAGGGGCCAGTATTCGGCCCGCGATCTGAGCGCCATACGGCGCCAACTGCGGGCGCCGGGATGGGCGCATATCCTGAGCGTGCACAGCCGGCGCGCGCATAGAAACGTGGATATATATGTGATGTCCACGGCCAAAGGGGTGGCGGGGATGGCGATCATTGCCGCCTATCGGCGGGAGCTGCGGGTGTTGAACCTGGTGGGTCCGATTGATCCGGCCGCGCTCAGCCGTCTGGGCGGGCATTTTGGCATTCCGCGGGTGAAGGCGCCGCCGCAGGGCGGCGCCGCCGGCCGCAAAGCCGGCCAGCCCGGCAGGAGGCAACGATGAAAAGCTACCCGAACCACAAGGCCGGGCGCGCGGCGAAGGCGGCGCTGATCGCGGCGCTGGCGCTGGCGGCGGCGGCCCCGGCGGCGGCCGGGAAGGCGGGCGATGCCGCCGAATTCGCGGCGGTGGCGCGGCGGGTCGGGGCGGCGCTGCGCCGCCCTCCCCGGCATCGGCGGCTGCTAGGCGTCTCGACGCTGTTTCTGCGCGGCGCGGACCTGGCCGGCGGGAAGCACGTGCATCTGGCGCTCTTCGATCTCAAAGGCGAGCCATCGCGCGCGGCGCGCGCCCGCGTCAACGCCGCGCTGGCGGCCGCGCTGGCGGCGCCGTGGCAGTTGATCGCGCATCGGACGTCGCGCTATGGCAGCCGGGAAGCGTGGATTTATGCGCGTCCAAACGGGCCGCGCATGACCACCGTGGTCTGCCTGCTGCAGCGCGGCCAGGCGACGCTGGTGATGGCCAACGCCAAGCCGCAGGCGATTCTGGACAGCCTGCAGGACCGGGGGATCGTGCTCTGGAGCCATCGGTCGCTGATTCGCGGCCTCTGGGGCGGGCTGGGCGACGGCTCCGGCTTCGGGCCCGGGCTCGCGTTTAAAACCCCATCGGGGCCGGTCAACCTGCTGCAGTTGCACGGCAGCGCGCAGGTCACGAGCGAGGGCTACTTCAAATCCACGCTTGGCTTTCGTTTCGATCCCACCGGCGGCGACATGCGCATTTTCAGCCTCGACCTGACCGGGCGCTACCAGGCCAATCCGGATGAAGACTTTTTCGGGGTGGGGCCCGACAGCCCGGCGCAGCGGACGATGTACGATTTGCAGGAGCGCGGCCTGGCGCTGACCTTTGAGGCGCGGGCGGCGCGCCGGCTGCGCTTCGGCGCGGGGGAAGATTACAGCGGCAACCGCGTATTCGGCGGGGAAGACCGCGGCTATGCCAATGCCCAGGCGGTTTTTTCCGCCAGCCAGGCGCCGGGCCTGGAGCGGGGCGCGAACCTGTACAGCAGCTTCGCGTTTGCCGAGTTCGACAGCCGCGATTTTCCGCGCAGCCCGCACCGGGGCGTTTACCTGCGCCTGACGGCTTCCGACAACCAGGGCACGGGGCATAGCCGCTTCGGCTACTGGCATTACGGCGTGGATCTGCGCGGCTATCTGCCGCTCACCCGCGGCGACGTTCTGGCGTGGCGCGGGCTGAGCCTATGGAACACGGCCAAGGCAGGCGAAGCCATCCCCTTCTTCCGGCTGGCCCGGCTGGGCGACAGCTCGATCTTGCGCGGTTACCGCCCCTACCGGTTTTACGGGCGGAACGCAGTCGCTTCCAGCCTGGAGTACCGGCATTATTTCGACCCCGATTTTGGCGCCTTCCTGTTCGGCGATCTGGGGCAGGTGTACGGCGCGCGCTCCGAACTGACGCGGGCGAACCTGCGCACGACCTGGGGGGCGGGGCTGCTGTTCAACGACGGCCGCCGAAAGACCGTTTTCAAGCTGTTCTTCGGCGTGACGCAGCAGGAGGGGCAGCGCTGGTTCCTGACGCTGGGGCCGACGTTTTAAAAGCGGGCGGCGGCGAGGCGGCGGCAGCCTCAGTCCTCAACATCGGCTCCGGCTTTCAACGCCGCCCGATCGCGGACGAAGAAGGCAGCATATAATGCCAGCGCGCGGGAGAAATCCCGGCGCCGCACCAGCAGCCGAATCTCGGAAAACCCGCCGGCACCCGGCAGCGGCTCGAGCGCGCCGTAATTCGCGCCTTGCAGGATGGCGGCAATGCCATGGTTGGCCAGCAGCTCGCGAATCATTTCGGCGGGCGGCGAGACCGCAAAATAGGCCAGGGTCACCAATTCTTCGTCCTGAGCTTTTTTCGCAGACATGGCTGGGTTCCGGCCACAGCATGGCTGGCTTCCGGCCGGGCGCTCGCCAGCTATTATGCGTGGTTTCGGAAACCAGATGAAGGAGAACATACAAAATCCATTCATTATCCGTACTATTCCGGTGTATGGCAAACAAGAGAGCAATGCGTACAACGGGCATTATGAATCCAACTGTTATCATCCGTTGTTGCTATTCAATCGCGATGGCGACTGCCTGGCCGGCAAGCTGCGGCCCGGCAACGTGCATAGCGCCGACGGCTGGAACCTAGGGAACCTCTGGCGGCGGTTGGCGCTGCCGACGAAAATCGCCAACTGGTCATTGACGAGCCTGCAGCAGCGACTGGTAAAAACCGGCGGTCGTTTGGTCAAACACACCCGTTACCGATGGCTGCTATTGGCCGAGAGCCACCTCACTCGGCGGCTATTTGTGAGCACGCTGCGAAGAATCGAGGCGCTGCCATTGCCGACCGGATAGCGGGCCAGAAGTTTCGAGGATGAAAAACAAGATCGAGAGAAAGGAGGAGGGCGAGGTGTTCACAAAAATGCCGGAAAAATGCGGGTTTTGCTTTGCCGGATCACTCCAGGAAGACTCGGCACCCACTCGCTTTGATGCCAATGGCGATTTTGCCCATCTCAATCACCGCCGGGTGTACACTGCTGGCGTCTGGAGCTGTCAAAAAGGTGATTCCTGTATAATTCGCTGGCTCGGATCGTTAATTGAAAGCGACTTCTCGACCGCCAAATGGAAACTCTCTGCTTGCACCGGGGAGACCTGTTCACACACAAACCCCTTCAGGCACTGTTGCTTGGCTTGGATTATGGCATCTGTCGTACTATGGCTACCCGCTTATCAAAAAGCAAAATAAAAAGAATGTCTACAGACTCAGAACGATTCCATAACAACAATTTCTGATGAATGACAGCTTTTTATAATTGTTTCTTTACATTATCAACACTCTGTGCATGATTGAGCAGTCCGATTGATTTATAAGGTGATGGGCATGCGATATCGGCAGTTGTTCATACGGTCCGCAATCTGGTCAAGCATTTTTATCGCTTATGGCTCTTTGGCGCTATGGGCGCAGGTTCCCGATCCGGTTTTAAGCGCTTCGGCGCCGGTACCAGGCTCGGGACATCATTATCTCGGCTCTCTGGTGGAAAGAGTCAACCCTGCCGATGGTTCGGTGACCTTGGACTTACCCATACAACTACCTCGAGGGCGTCAACTCAATCTGCCATTTGGTTTTCATTACAACAGCCAATATTCAGAATATCCGGCGCGGGAATCGTCGGATAATGTTTACCAGCTTTATTGGCAGGATTTTACAACTGTCAATGACGGCTGGGGGAACGATTTGCCGATGCTGACCTTCGCGGCTTCGGAGCAGAACGTTTATGTGAAACCTTGCCCGAATGCAACTAATCCGATTACCTGTTGGGAAACGGTTCAAACGGATGTCGGCACGAATTATGTCTTTAAGGGGTTGGATGGTGTATCGCATACCTTGCAAATTGCCATCGAAGGTTATGATTATGATACCTATTATGATGGTTATAATGATTATCAGGTTCCCAATACTTTAAATACACCCGGCAGCGGCGAGGGAATTCTGGCTGCTTTTGGTTCTGGTCCGAATCAGCAAGATTATTTCGATGGCAGCCCGCCGGTAACTGTCACGGATCAATCCGGCGATGTGTTTGAGTTTCCGGATATGGGCAGAGGAATCGGCCATATAACTCAATTTCCCGGGACTCCCTATAATTGGTGGTCGAATCCAACGCAAATTATGGATCGCAATGGGAATACGATTCGATTAAACTCCACTGGCAATGGTTACACGGATAGTCTGGGTCATACTGTATTAACGTGGAGCAACTCGGGCAGCGAAACCTCGTATTATGTAGAGGGGCTGGGGTATATCAATGAGTATTGGACCACGATTAATGTGACTTTTCCTGAATCGTATCAAAACATTAATACGGGAACCTGTAATATTGCCGGCAATCAATCATATCCTGAAACGGTAGTTTCGAAAATCACTCTTCCCAATGGCCAACAATGGTTGTTCAACTATAATGATGTTTACGGCCGGATTTCACGCATAACTTATCCGGACGGTGGTTATGTGCACTATGACTGGGGACTGAACAGTAAGGCTTACTCACAATTCTATCCTTCGGTAAGTGTTCCGTTGGTGGATTCGAATACCGGACAAACGACGGGGACGACTACCACGGAGCCTTGTACTTTATTAATTGACGCCCCGGTCGTTAAAGATCGGTACGTATATTATAACGCAAACTCGGGTTCTGCTTTGCATCAGCATTTTAGTTATTCAACGGACTGGGATTCGTCAAATACGAATGGTACCTGGAATTCAAAACAAACGATTGTAACCTCCACCGATAATATAACCGGCCAGTCGTGGACCACGACTTATAATTATAGTTCGTGACCTGCCCCCCAGCTCCGTACAAACGAGAATACTACGCCACGGTTGAAGAAGCGCCCTGCTGCCGTTGCGCTCCCAGAGATAAAACCTCCGTCATCGCGCGGTGGAAAAGTGGAAAACCCGAAGGGTTTTCCAAGGCGACGCAGTCGCCGTCTTTTCCACCGCGTTCCATGCGGTATTTGGCTGCAAACTCGGCCGGCGTCAAGTACCCCAGGCTGCTGTGAGGCCGGACCTCGTTGTAATCGCGGCGCCAAAGCTGGGCCAGGCGCCGCAACTCGAATAGATTACGGAACACGTTTACGTTCAAAAACTCATCTCGCACTTTGCCATTGAGGCTTTCCAGCCGGCCATTTTGCGTCGGCTTTCCTGGCGGGATATAAAGCGGCTCAACCTTGTTGGCCACGCACCAGCTCAAAAAATGACGACTGGTTAGCTCGGCCCCATTGTCACAGCGAATCCTCTGGGGTAATCCTCTTTCCACTGCGCTCTGCGCCAGCGTTCGCGTTACGCGCGGCCCGGCAAAGCTCGTATCCGCTTCCAGCGCCAGGCATTCACGCGTGTAGGCGTCTTCAATCACCAGTAGCCTCACCTTCCGGCCAAACTCGGTACGATCATGCACAAAATCCAACGCCCATTCCTGATTGGGCGCAGTCCGCGGCGTTAACGGCTGCCCGGCCCGCACGCAATGCTTGCGCTTCTTACGGCGAATCATCAACCCGCATTCGCGATACAGCCGGTGAATCCGCTTGTGGTTGACTACCATCCCGTCTCGCTGCAGCAACACATGCAAGCGGCGATACCCGAACCGCGGGCGCTCCCGCGCCAGCTGCACCAGCCGGCTACGCAGCGGCTCGTCGTTGCGGCGAGAACGATAGCGATACGTTCCGATGGCGAGCAGCATCAACCCGCAGGCATGCCGCTCGCTGAAGGCGTACTCCTGGTGCAACTGCTCGATAGCTGCCTTCCGGGCTACGAGCTCCAGCCGTTTTTTCTTATTACCGATTGCAACGCTTCTTTGTCCAGGCTGAGATCCGCCACCAGCTTGCGCAGTCGGTTATTCTCATCGCGCAATTGCTTGGCCTCTTGCGCCTGGCTCACATCCATGCCGCCGTACTTCGCCTTCCAGGCATAAAGCGTGTGCTTGGAAACTCCCACCTCGCGGGCTACATCTTCGGCCGTTCGTCCGGCTTCCATCTGCTTCAGCGCGGCGATCATCTGCGCCTCGGTATGCTTGCTCCTCGACATCCTGCCTCCTCCAAGCTGAAATCATACTCAGCTTGGTACGGAGGAGGGGGATCAGGTCA
>JAJYIU010000002.1 GCA_021789895.1 Acidobacteriota bacterium
CGCCGCCGCCGCACGCCGCCGCGCCGCTGCCGCACGCCGCCGCGCCGCCGTTCGCCGCCGCCGCCATGTTCCCGTACGCCGGACCGCGCACACGCCCGCCGGCAAGACGCATAAACACTTGAAGTAAACGGGAAATCCATAGAGGGCGGAGGCCGGCGCTTCCGCCCTCGTTTTTTTCGGCGGAAAGTCTCGACATCCGTCCAGGGCCTGCAACTTTAGATCTGCACTCTCGCCAACCGCGGTTAAAACCTCTGTATTTTCAGTTCTTACGATTGGGGTCGGGCTGGCCGGCCTGCGCCGGCCGGCGCGGCAATTGATACCAGAGCTGCTCGCAGAAGGCCAGGTCATCGGGATAGAACGTCAGTTCGGCTGCCGGCAGGGTCGAATCGAGCTGAGCGGCGCGGCTGGCGCCGACAATGGCCGCAGTCACTCCCGGCTGAGCCAGCACCCAGGCAATCGCGAGCTGTGCCGGCGACAGCTTCCGCTCGCGGCAATACTCGACCAGGCGGTTGACGGCGTCCAAGCTGGCATCGTGCCAATAACGTTCGCGGTAGAGCGGACCGGTCTGGCCGCCCAGGGCAAAGCGCGTGCCCGGAGGCGGGGGCTGTTCCGGCCGATATTTGCCCGTCAGCAAGCCGCCGGCAAGCGGATTGTAGACGATCACGCCGACGCCCTGATCGCGGCAGAGGGGCAGCAATTCCAGCTCGATATCGCGCGTGAGCAGGTTAAAGCGGGGCTGTACGCAATCCCAGCGCGCCAGCCGGTTCTGTTCGCTCAGGCCCAAGGCGAGCGCCAACTGCCAGGCGGGGTAGTTGGAACAGCCGAGATAGCGCACCTTTCCGGAGCACACCAGGTCGTCCATGGCGCGGAGGGTTTCATCGAGCGGAGTATCGGGGTCAGGGGCATGGGCCTGATAGAGGTCAATCCAATCCGTCTGCAGGCGGCGGAGGCTGTCGTCGCAGGCGGCGAGGATATGGCGGCGGGAGAGGCCGCCCTGCCAGGCGCGAGCGCCCATGGGAAAGCGGCACTTGGTGGCCAGCACCACCTGCTCGCGCTTACCCTTCAGCCAGCGGCCGACGATTTCTTCGGTGCGTCCGACGGTATCCGGCGCGGGCGGCACGGGATACGCGTCGGCGGTATCGAAGAAATCCACGCCGGCTGCAAAGGCGCGGTCCATGATGGCGCGCGCCTCCGCTTCTTCGGTCTGATGCCCAAAGGTCATGGTGCCCAGGCAGAAGGCGGAAACCTTCAACCCGGTGCGTCCCAGCTTGCGAGATTGCATGGATCGCGCTCCCCCGGAAGGTAACTATCAATTATAAAATCCGGCACGGCCGGCCGGGTGGCGGCGAGTTTAGCAGGCAGGATCGCCTACCCCGCGCGGTGCGCGGGGCAGGAAATTTGCGGCGCGGCGAATTTACGAGCAGCCGCTGGTTTCGCCGCAGTTGACGCACTTGTAGCAGGAGCCGTTGGGCACCATGATGCTGCCGCAGTTATGGCAGGCGGGGGCATCGGTGGATGAAGCGGCCTCGTTCTCGCGGCGCGGCGGAGCGGCGCCGGCGGCCGGGGCGGCGGTGATGAGCGGCATCTGGCCGGCAGTTTCCAGGTCTTCCTTGGTTGCGCCGCGGTCGCCGTGCAAATCGCCCACCGAGGCAGGCGCGGCCGGCTGCTGGCCGAGAAACTTCAGTCCGAGCCAGCGGAAGAGGTAATCCATGATGGATTTGGCATAGCCGATTTCGGGACTGCCCGACCAGCCGCTGGGTTCGAAGCGGGTATGCGAGAACTTATCCACCAGCAGCTTGAGCGGCACGCCATGCTGCAGGGCGAGGGAAATCGCCGTGGCGAAGCTATCCATCAGGCCGCTGATGGTCGAGCCTTCCTTGGCCATGGTGACGAAGATTTCGCCCGGCTGGCCATCTTCGTACATGCCGACGGTGAGATAACCTTCGTGGCCGCCGATTTTGAATTTATGGGTGATGGACTGGCGCTCGTCGGGCAGGCGGCGGCGGTAGGGGCGGGCCGCCGGCAGCGAATGCGGGACCTCGATGGGCTCGGGGGGGCGCGTCTCGCGCTGCTTTTCCTTGCCGGCGGCGGAAAGCGGCTGGGCTTTCTTGCTGCCGTCGCGGTAGATAGCAATCGCTTTCAGGCCCAGCTTCCAACCCTCGACGAAGACCTGCATGATCTCCTCGACGCTGGCGCTTTCCGGCATGTTGACCGTCTTGGAAATGGCGCCGGAGAGAAACGGCTGGCAGGCCGCCATCATTCTGACGTGGCCGCTGTAGGGGATGAAGCGAGTGCCGTTCTCCGGCTTGAAGGAGCAGTCGAAGATGGGCAGGTGCTCGGGTTTGAGGTGCGGCGCGCCCTCGATGGTTCCGGTGGCGTCCACGTAAGCGACCATATCGGTGGTTTGCTGGGGGGGGTAGCCGAGGCGCAGCAGCGCTTTATCCACGCTCTGGTTGACGATTTTGATCTGCCCGCCGCCGACCAGTTTTTTGCTTTTCACCAGCGCCAGATCAGGCTCGATGCCGGTGGTGTCGCAATCCATCATGAAGCCGATGGTGCCGGTGGGAGCGAGCACGGTGACCTGAGCGTTGCGGAAGCCGTGGCGGGCGCCGAGCTCGAGGGCATCGTTCCAGACGCGGCGGGCGGCGGCAAGCAGCGGCTCCGGCAAGGCGGGGTTGGGCAGGTTGTTCACCGCGGCGCGATGCATGCGGATGACGTCGAGCATCGGCTCGCGGTTTTGGGCAAAGCCGGCGAAGGCGCCGCTGCCGGCGTCGCCCGCCAGCGCTTCGGCCAGGCGGGCCGACTGGGCGTAGGCCTCGCCGCACATCAGCGCGGTCAGGCAGCCGGCGTAAGCACGGCCGGCGTCGCTATCGTAGGGCAGGCCGTTGGCCATCAGCAGCGCGCCCAGGTTGGCGTAGCCCAGCCCCAGCGGGCGGTAATCGTGGGAATTGCGCGCAATCGCCTCGGTGGGATAGCTGGCGTTATCCACGATAATTTCCTGCGCGGTGATCAGGATATCCACGGCGTGCAGGTAGGCTTCGGTATCGAAGCCGGCGGCGGAGCCGGCAAATTTCATCAGGTTGAGGGAAGCCAGGTTGCAGGCCGAATTGTCGAGAAACATGTATTCCGAGCAGGGGTTGGAAGCGTTGATGCGGGCGGTATTTTTGCAGGTATGCCAGCGGTTGATGGTGCTGTCGTATTGCATGCCGGGATCGCCGCACTGCCAGGCGGCGGCGGCGATTTTGCGCAGCAGCTCGCGGGCGGAGACGGTCTTCAGCGTCTCGCCGCGGTTTTCGCCCGCGACCCGGGCCAGTTTCCATTCGCCGTCCCGCTCGACGGCCTGCATGAACTCGTCGGTCACGCGCACGCTGTTGTTGGCGTTCTGGAAAAATATCGAGGCATAGGCGTCGCCGTCCAGCGCCGGATCGTAGCCGGCCTGCACCAGCGTCCAGGCCTTCTTTTCTTCCTTCGCCTTGCACTCGATGAATTCCTCGATGTCGGGATGGTCGGCATTGAGGATGACCATTTTCGCGGCGCGGCGGGTCTTACCGCCGGATTTGATCACCCCGGCAAAGGCGTCAAAGCCCTTCATGAAGCTCAGCGGCCCGCTGGCGATGCCGCCGCCGGAGAGGGTTTCGCGCGAACTGCGCAGCGAGGAAAGGTTGGTGCCGGTGCCCGAGCCCCATTTGAACAGCATGCCTTCGGTCTTGGCCAGGGTGAGGATGCTGTCGAGCGAATCACTCACCGCATTGATGAAGCAGGCCGAGCATTGCGGCCGGCGATAGCCGATTTTGCCAAATGCCGGCTGGCCGGCGGCGGCATCCCAATACCAGTTAGCGGCATCGGCTTGCGGCTCCAGCCGGTCCACGCCGCAGTTGAACCAGACGGGCGAATTGAACGACGCCTTCTGGGTGATCAGCAGATGCACCAGTTCGTCATGGAAGCAGCGCGCATCTTCCGCCGTGCGGAAATAGCCGTCGCGCTCGCCCCACTCGCGCATGCTTTCCGCCACCCGCGCCACCAACTGCCGGATACTGTTTTCCCGCCGGCTCGCCCCGGGCTTGCCGTGCAGGTACTTGGAAGCCACGATATTGGTCGCCGTCTGGGACCAATCCACGGGCACTTCGACGTCCTTTTGCTCGAATAAGACTTCGCCTTTATCGTTTTGAATGACCGCCGTACGCTTTTCCCACTTCACCTCGTCATAGGGAGACTGCTTAGGATCGGTAAAGCGGCGGCGAAAGCTCAATCCGCGGGCGTGACGCGCGGCGCCGGAGGCGCTCTCCGCCGGGACGTGATGGCTCACCATGGAAGCGTGCGAGGTGGCGGCTTGCGGCTCGTTCATATCAAATACCCCGTGGGTGGTTTTCTGCCCGCTCGATAACAGCTCAGGGCTGCGTAAAAATACGCAGTTTGCTCAAATTACAGCTATAGATTGGGCGTGTCAAGGTTTTTCCCACAATATATAGTATACCGTTTTCAAGATTGTAAATGTTTGATTTAGCTGGGCTTGAGCGGTTCCCGGGCGGGGAGCCGGGTTGATTCCGGCGATACGGCCGCCTCGGGCGAGGGTGGCGCCATCGGCAGCGCCAATTCGATTCCGCCGAGCAGGATCAGGGCGGAAACGTAGGCCCAGAGCACCAGCGACACCGACATGGAAAAGGGGCCGTAGAGGCCGCGGAAATTCATCCAGGGGAGCAGCAGGATGTAGAGGTAGAGCGCCACTTGCCAGAGCGAGCCGGCGAAGAACGCGGCCAGCAGCACGCGGCGCAGGGGCACGCGGATGTTCGGCAGCAGCCAATAGATCAGGAAAAAGACGGTGATAGTGACCGGCACGGCGCTGATGCGGATGAGAAGCACCGAAAGCAATTTGACGAGGTGGTTGAACGAGCCGGCATGCAAGGGGCTGTTGCGCAGCAGATAATGCGCCAGGCGGTGGGAATAAGTTTCGCTGAGCGCGCTGAGGGAGGCGGAGAGCATGCCCAGACTGCCGCAGGCCAGGGCCAGCCCGATCGCGACCAGCCAATTATGCAGGTAATTGCGATTCCGGCTGGCGCCCCAAACCCGGTTCAGCGCCACCTCGAGCGGCAGAAAAATGCCGCTGGAAGTCAGCACCAGCACCGCCAGCGAGGCCCACTGCAGGCCCTGATTATGCTGCACCACCCGCTCGAGATTGCTGACGATGAAGGCGCGCCCGCTCTCGTGGGCGGCATCGCTGACCGGCAGATACGAGTGCAGCAGCACCAGCAGGCCGCGATATAGCCGGGCGGAATGAAAGAAATTCCGGATCAAGGTCAACAGCAGCACCAGGAAAGGGAAGAACGACAACAGCGCCTGGGCGGCGATGGAGAAGGCAAAGGTATGAGTTTCGGTAGCGGAAAGATAGAGTGCAGCCCGCCACCAGCGCGCGGTAGCCATCCGGTGGGGACGGCGAGAGGGAAGCGCTTCACGCAGGGTGGCTGGGGCAGACACAGGCAACAGTTTAACAATGCCGGCGGATGCGCGGCGTTGGAGAAAGCAGGAGTCCCCGATTAAATTTCGGCTTTGCCGGCCGCCCAGGCGAGGGCCGGGGCGGAAAGCGACGTTGGCTCCTGGAGCACCCGCAATTGGCCATGCGCGAGACGAAAGACGGCATCGGGCTGGAGGGCGGAAACGATGTGATGGGTTGCGATCAGGCAGGTTCGACCCTGCATCAGGCGCCGCATTGCCTGAAATAAAGCCTCGGCATTGGCGGAATCGAGGTGGGAGCTGGGCTCATCGAGCAACAGCACGGCGGGATCGCGCAACACGGCGCGGGCGATGGCCAGCCGCTGGCGTTGGCCGCCGGATAGCCGGGCGCCGCGCTCGCCCAGGCGAGTGTCATAGCCGTGCGGGAGCTGGCGAATAAAAGCATCCGCCTGCGCGACCTGGGCCGCCCATTGCATCCGTTCGGGAGTAATGCCGGCCAGCCCAAAGCACAAGTTCTCGCCGATGGTGCCGGCGAACAGCACCGGGTCCTGGAGCACGAGCGCAAAGGCATGCTGCAGATGCGAGCGCGGCCAGGACTTCAACGGGCGCCCATCGAGCAGGATTACGCCGCACTGCGGCGCATAGAGTCCGAGCAACAGGTCCAGGATGGTGGTTTTCCCGCCGCCGCTCGGCCCCATCAGCATCGCGGTTTGGCCGGGGAGGAGCCGAAACGAAACCTGATCAAGCACCCGCCGGGGCCGGCCGACGCCGGGTTCGGAGGAGTAGGAGAAGCTAACCTGGCGAAATTCAATTTCGCCGCGCAGGCGCGGGATGAACCGGGGCGCCGGCTCCGCCGCCGCGGCAGGGCGGCGGCGGCGCGCCTCGCTGCGTCCGGCGTCGGGCGGAGGTTCGAGCCTCCATGCGGCGGCGCCGCTTTCCGCCGGGGGAGATTCGAGAAATTCCAGCACGACATCGGCCGCAACCATATTTTTCCGGGCGGTGTCATAAGCGCCGGTCAATCCGGCCAATGGACCGAAGATCATGCCGGCGTAGCCGACCATGGCAATCCAGGTGCCGGGGGTCAGACGGCCTTCGAGCACCTGCAAAATACCGATGAACAAAACCGCGCTGCGGGCGGCGAGGGCCAGCAAGTTCTTGAGGTTGTCGAAGGCGGCGCCGGCCAGCACCATCCGCCAGAGGCGATGAAACAAGCCGTCGGTGGCGCGGCAATAATGCTCCAGTTCGGCCGCTTCGGCGTGCAGAGTTTTCAAGGTTTTAATCGCGGCCAGCATTTCACTGACCCGGCCGTAGATCCGGCTCCAGCCCTCCTGAATCACGGTTTCATGGCGCACCTGATTGCGCGTTCCCCAATGCGCCGCGGCGAGGAACAGCAGCAGCAGCGGCGAAACCAGCAAGGCCAGGCCGGGCGCCAGGCGGAACATGATGATCAGCATCAGCCCGAGATTGGCCAGGTTGGGCGCCAGGGTCAGCAGCGATCCCCCCAGCAGCTCGCCGACTGCGGCGACGCCGCGGTCCACGCGCGTCATCAAGTATCCGGCGGCGTTGGCCTGGTGGAACCCGAGCGACTGCTCGTAATAGCGGGCCACAACCCGCCGCGCCAGCACAGCGCTCACGCCAAAGCGGACGCGGTTTGCGGCCAGCGATAGGACGGTTTGCAGTCCCTGTTGCAGCAAGCCGAGCCCCGCCAGAGCGAGGATCGTGAACAGGGCGCGGTGGAAATCATCGCGGCGCCAGACCACCCGCCAATTGCCGCCGGGATGCACCCGCAACACCAGATCGAGCAGGTGGCGCAAAAAGAGCGGCTCCAGACAGCCGGCCAGCGCGGTGGCAAGGCCCAGTCCGAGCGCGAGCGAGAGCATCGCCCGATGCGGGCGCAAGCTGGCGCGCAGGAGAGCGGGGAAGTGCGTTTTGGCCACTGCGGGAACTGCCGGCGAGAAAGCGCGAAACCGTACTTCATTTTTTTCCCGGGCGGGGACGCGGCGGATAAGCCATCCGCCTCAATTGGATCGGGAAAACCGCTTAGACCCGGGCCGGATTGCGCAGCAGGCGATGGATTTCATGCAACTGGCGGGGCAGCGCGGCCAGGCGGGAGGGATCATGCCCGAAGCGCACCGCCTCGTAGTCGTGCACGAAGCCGGTCACCGCGGGCTGGAGGCGCGCGCCGCGCACCAGGCCGGCCAGTTCCGAAGCGGTCAGCGCGGGCGTACGCGCATAGCCGGCGCGGCGGAGCAAGGTTTGCAGGCGGCGGTAATAGGCCGTGGCCTGGCGGCGTTCCCAGGCCGGCCGCGCACCTCCACCGCGGACAGGATAGCGGCGTCGAAAAAGGTGGACAGCATAGCCCAATGCCAGCGCCAGCGCCAGCCAGCCAGGCAGCCAGAGCAGATGGAGAGACCGGCCGCGCGAGGGATGGCGCCACCAGGCTGCCAGGCGGCGGCGCCAGGCGCCGGCCCAATTGCGCAGCGAGCCAAACAGAACCTCGCGCCGGCTGGACCATTGATGGCGCAACTGCAGCGCCAGCCGGACCTGGTGGGAGAAATCGTAGTTGATGATCCAATCCTGCCAAAATGTCTGGGCTGCATCGAGCAGGAGCTGCATGCGTCCCCAGGCGCCGGTAAAGGCGGGCGCGGAAGACGGCGGCGTGGCGTCGAGCGGAATCCAGAGGCCGGGGTTCGCGGCGAAGCGCGAGGGTTGCGGGAAATAAGCTTCCACCCAGGCATGGGCATCGCGGCCGCGAATTAAAAATTCTTGCGAGAGGCGGTTGTAGGGGCCGGTGGCAAAGCCGGTGACCACGCGGGTGGGGATGCCGAGGGTGCGTCCCAAAATAGCCAGGGCGGAGGCAAAATATTCGCAATCACCGGCGCGGCTGGAGAAAAGAAAATTGGCCAGCGGATCGCGTCCCGCTGGCAGCCCGCGCAAGGTGTAGCGGTAGTGGCTGCGCAAGTAATGCCGCAAGGCCTGGATGCGGTCCCAGGCATCGGCGGGCCCGCGGGCGGTAATACGGCGCGCCAGGCTGGGAATTTGGGGATCCAGCGCGGGCGGCAACTGCAGATAGCGCCGCCGGATGCGGGCGGGATAACGGCGGCCGGCGCGGCGCAGCACGGCGGCCGGAGGCCGGCCGAGATCGGAAATGGCGGTGTAAGCCAAGCCGCCGGTGCCGGTGTCCAGATTCAGCGACATCGGCGCGATGGTCTGGCCGGAATCCACCACCAGGTACTTCAGCGGAGACAGCACGGCCCGAACGCCGGGGGCCAAAAACAGCACGCCCGTGCCCAGCGGCTCCATCATCACCCGGTATTGCATGAGCTGGACCGGCTTGCCGGGATACTGCCGGGCGGGAAAGCTCAAGCGGCCGAAGCTGGTGGAGGCGACGAAAGGGCGTGCGGTATCCAACCAGCGATCGCCCTGAAAGCGATTCAGGGCGCGGCCGCGCCAAAGAATGGAACGCGCGGAGGCGAGCTCGGCGGCGGAATCGGCGCGCGGGCCGAGCAAACGGATGTGCATCACCACCTGATCGCTCTGCTGCAGATTCCGCACCTCGCCGAGAGCGACTTCGTTGCTGAAGCCGGAGATGGCGTTATGCGCCATGAGCGGGTTCCAATATTGGAACGAAAGCCGCGGCAGCAGAAAAAACAGGCTGGCGCCGAGGATGCCGATGGCCAGGGCCATCGCCAGCGAGATGCCGGCGAGCCCGCGCCGCACCCGGCGGGTGGAAAAATGCTGGCCGACGCGCGCGCGTTCGCCCCCGGCCTGTTCGCCCCGCATCATCTCGTAGGCCACAAAGGTCGCCACCAGCAAGAGCAGGAAAAGGGCGAAAAAGATTAAAAAACCGGCAGCCACGGTGAGCGTGGTGGCCGCCAGGACTTCCAGGAAGGCCAGGACGCAGAGATAGAGGTAATCGCGCGAGCGTTCGGCGGAAAACAATTTAAAAATAGCGACGAAGATGACCAGATGCACGCTGGCCGCGATGAAGGAACTGCCCAGCAGCAGCAGGTCGGCGGCAAAGAACAGGATATAGAGCAGCGTGGCCAGGTTGAGCCAGCGAGCGGGCACTTGGGGCCGCACCCCGCGCGCCAGCAGCCCGCCGCGCAGCAGCATCGCCCCCGCGCCCAAGCCGATCCAGACCCAACCCAGCCGCCCGGTGGCGGCGAGGGTAAGAAACCCGCTGGCCAGCAGCAGCAACAGCAGCGCTTCAAAGTAAGGACGGATTGTCGCCGGGGCCGCGCCCGGCCCCCCCCCTCCCTGCATAGCTGCAGTCTAGCATTGCGAACCCAGACATCGCCGGCGCAAGCCCGCCGCGGCGTTCCGGCCGGCGCCGCCGGCTGCATGAGCCGTTTCCGGCGTCCATCTAAGGTGTGCACCTTATGGGCTGCTCCAGCCGCCTGAAACAGACTAAGGCTGATTTCGCCGGGACAGGTTGCGTCCCCGGCAGGGCAAAGGTGCGCCACGGTTGCCGGATCCGCTTGAAAAAAAGCTCGCGAAAAAGTTCCGCGCCGCCGTCTGGGCAGCGGGCCTGACGGCGGCTCTCGGCTGCCTGCCGGCCGCGGCAAGCCCCGCGCCGGGCGCGGCGCAACGAGCCTACTGGATGGCGCGGGCGCGGCGCTGGCTCTATCCCCTCCAGCGCGCCTTCCCGCCGGCGCCGGCCGCCGGCTCCGGCGCCATCGCCGCCCCCGGCCAAGCGGCGCCGCCGGCCGGTTTCGCCCGCGGCGCGGATGTGGTCGAACTTTATCATCTGCGCTTCGAGCAGGTGGGGGAAAGCGGGCTCTCCACCCAGGTGGTGCAGCGCGTTTTCCGGGTTGAAAATGCGCTGGGCGCGCGCGAGTTGGGCGTGGACGACCTCTGGTACGACTCCTCGCGCAACCGCTTTCACCTGTGGCAGGCCGGCATCTATCGCGCCGGCCGGCTGATTGCGCAGGGACGGGATGCGGGTCATTCCGGCCCTGACGACGCCGGTTCGCAATCCCGCCAGGTGGTGCTGCCCGGCCTGCAAGCCGGGGATGTAGTCAATATCATTTACTCGCTGTCTCCCCGCTGGCGCAGCCGCTGGAGCATGCTCGACGGCAAATATCTGGGCGACCTGTTTGCGTTTCGCGGCGATTATCCGGTGCGGCAAGTGCGCTACGTGCTGGAATCGCCCGCCCCGCTCGCGGTCGCGCAGGCGCGCCTGGCGCCGCCCCGCACCTGGCGCCGCGACGGCCGCTACGGTTGGGAATGGCAATCCGCATGGCTGCCGGCATTTTTTTCAGAGAACGACGGGCCTTCCATCACCGACCGTTCGCCCTTCGTGCAGGCGTCTTCGTTCCAGAACTGGCAACAACTGGCCGCGTGGTACCTGCAGCGGTTGCGCTCGCGCTCTGCAATCGAACCGGCGCTGCGCGCGCTGTGGCTGCGGCTGGCGCCCCCCAGCCTGTCGCCGGCCGCGATTTTGGAGCGAGTTCGCACCGTGCTCGCCGGACGGCTGCGCTATCAGGGCGAGGAGACCGGGCCGCACGCCTTTTTCCCGCATTCGATTGCCGACGTCTGGCAAACCGGGCGCGGAGATTGCAAAGATGGCGCGCTGCTGCTCAGCGCCTGGCTGCGCCTGGAAGGCATTCCGGCCGATATCGCTTTTTTGCGCACCCGGCGAATGGGGCGGCTGGCCAACGGCGCGGCGACCATCGCCGCCTTCGATCACGCCATCGTCTATGTGCCGGGCAGCCCCCGGAGCTCGCCCTTGTGGATTGACACCACCGCGCCGCAATTTCAAAGCGCCACCCTGCCCTCTTCCGACCAGGGCGCGCTGGCCTTGATCCTGCGCCCCGGCCAGACGCAACTGGTGCGCGTTCCCCTCGCCGCGCCGAAGGCCAATCTGACCTTGCGCCGCTTCCAATTGCGCCCGGACCGCCGCGGCGGTTTTTACCTGCGCGGCTCGGTTCAAGTCAGCGGCGCGGACGCACCCGCCTGGCGGACGCGCTGCGCCTTGACTGCCGGCCGCCGGGCGCGGCTCCAGTCCTGGCTGCGCGATGCCTTGCCGGGCGCATTCCTGGATTCAATCCAGGTGCATGGCTTGGCTCCCGGTACGCCAGCCTTCCACCTGCGCTTCCGCGGCTGGGTGGCGCAATTGCCGCATCCGCTGCCGCTCGCCTGGCTGCGGGCCAACTATGCTTCCACCCTGGCTTATACCAGCAGCCGCCAACAGCGGCTGCGCCTGGCGCTGCGCTGGCGCACGGAAGACAGTTGGTCGCTGCAACTGCCGCGCGGCTGTCCTTCGCATTTGGAAATTCCCCAACTCTCACGCGTGACCGCCTTCGGCAGCCTGCTCGTAAAAGCCCGCTGCCGCCAGGGCGTATTGCAGATATCCGACTCTATCGCTCAGACCGCGAGCGACGTGCCCGCCACCGACTATCCCGCCTTCCGGCGATTCTGGCAAACAGTGGACCAGGAACTCAGCGCTCCGGTCTGGCCGCCGATGCCGCGCCTGGCCTTCGCCGCTCCGGCGGCGGTCCCTGGCCCTACGCCTGCGCGCTGAGCCCCTCCCGCTACTTCCCCGGCCTGACCGGCGGACGCGGCGGTGGAAACCGGGGGATCATGCCGCCCGGGAACGGACGTCCCGGCGGCCGGTAGATGGGCGGCTGATAGGGGCGGGGGAAACCGAACGGGGGCTGGTTCGCCATGCCGGCGGCGAAATCGGCCGGCAGCCAGATGTCGCGGCTGGCGCGCAGATTGCGGCGCAGGATATGAGGAACAATGACCAGCACTAACTGGTCGTCGCTGCGATGATTTTCGACGCTGGAAAACAATCGGCCGATGACCGGCAAGCGCGCGACGCCGGGAACGCCGTTCAACGATTGCATTTCCTGCCGGGTGAAGAGCCCCGCGACCAGCACCGGGCGGTTATTGCGCAAGGACACCTGCGTATCGAGCGTGCGGTCGCTGAGGATCGGGATGTTGTTATTGACGGCGCCGGTCAAGGCACGGACGTGAGCGTTCAACGACATACGGATCGCGCCCTGCGGCAGCAGCACCGGCTTGATTTTCAGGTCCAGACCAAGATTCACGTACGTGAACGAGGGGAACGGCTGCAGATAACTGCCGTTCGAGAGCACTTGCTGCAGCGCCGGATTCAGGTAGATGGGCGAAAAGCTGGCGTTGACGACGGGGTAGCGTTCGCCGATGCGCAGCGTCGCCTGCTGGCCCGAGTCAGCCCGCATCCAGGCGTTTTCCAGCATGCGGCTGTGTCCATGCGAAAAGCCGAAATTGGCGCTGGCCGGCGGCAAGGTCACCGCCATGAGCGTGGCGCCGCCGCCAAAGATCGCAAACGGGGTTTTGAGCAGCGGGGAAAGCTGCTGCTGCAGTTGCATCAACTGGGACGCAAGCTGGCCGGAGTTGAGCACTCCATTCAATCCGCCCTGGGTGAACAGATTCTGCAAGAGACTGGCCGCGCTGCCGCTCTGGCCGAGTTCCGCCAGCAGGGGAGCGAGGCTGAATACCTGGAATTGGGCGTTGGGCGAGATGCCCAACTGGCTCGCCAGGGTATGGGTGACTTCCAGAATGCGCACTTCCAGCATCACCTGCCCGGGCGGCTGGGTTAGATTGGCCAGCAACTGCTCGGCGGCATCGAGCTGCGCCGCGGTGCCGCGGCAGACGATCGCTCCCTGGGCGGTATCGAGCTGCAGTTGGGGCAGGTCGAGCATCAGGCGCAGGGTCTGCGCGATTTGCGCCAGTTGATCCGGTGAACTCATGCCGTGGGCGAGATAGAACGTCCGCACCCCGAGCGGCGTAAACGCAGCGCGCTGCCCCGACGGCCCGAAGTAAATCGTGTGCGGGCCCATCGGGCTCCAGGCGATCGCGAGCTGGTCGCGAAGCGCGATCAGGCACTGGCCCAGCGTCGCCGGCCCCAGGCGGAAACTGACCGGGGGATTGGGCAGTTGCTTCTCGATAAAGGCGCGCAGTCCATAGGCGCGCGCCACTTCCCCCAGCAGATTCCAGGCGGGGCCGTCAAAATGAAACGCCCGGCGCCGCGCTATAAAGCGCAGTTGCGGCAGCGGCGCGGCATTCTTCACCAGCAAACCGGTGCGCAGGCCGGCCGGCAGCGGCTGCACGACCGGCATGGCCGCCGCCAACGCCTGGCGCGCGCCATAGTCGGAAGGATCGAGCGCCAGCGCGGTGCGAAATTGCAGCGCCGCCTGCCAGGGGTGGCCCTGCCGGCGCAAACCTTCCCCCGCGGCCAGATGCGCATTGACAGCCTGACGCAGCAGTAACTGGCTGGCCGCCTGGCGCAGCGGATCGCGCGGATGCGCTCGCCAGCCGCGCTGCGCACGCAGCCAGGCGGCATCCAGATCGCCGCGGAGCACTTCAGCATGCAATCGAGCGATCCAGGCGCGGTCGGCCGCCGCGGCGGCGGCGGCGGGAGCAGGGACGGGGCGAGGCGCCGCCAGAGCGACTCCAGAAAAGGCGCAGAGCAGAGCGAGCGTCCAACGCCCGCGTCCCCGCTGCGGCGGCCGCAGGCGCCCATTCCAGCCCTTGATCTTCCCGGTGCGATGGT
The DNA here is from genome assembly GCA_021789895.1 of Acidobacteriota bacterium. Lineage (GTDB taxonomy): Bacteria > Acidobacteriota > Terriglobia > Terriglobales > SCQP01 > JAKASR01. The sequence goes on from JAJYIU010000002.1 coordinate 13,991, forward strand.
ATAGCTGCCTCAACATCTGCTCGAGACAGAGTAGCAAAACCGGGCGCGCCGCGCCTGAAAGCGCGATGGCATCAGCGATTTACGGCTGCTTTTCGCTTGCTTTCCGCCGCGCATGCTCTTTGCTCGAAAGTGAAGCCACGAAATCGGCTGTCGGTGCTATATTGACCACGGCCCATGTCCTCCGCCACGACCGCCGCCGGGCTTGCGCTCGATACCCCGCTGGAATTTGTTCCCGGCATCGGGCCGCGCCAGGCCGGGCTGTTTTCCGCGCGCGGCCTGGCGCAGATCGAAGACCTGCTTTCCTACCTGCCTTTCCGCTATGAGGACCGCAGCCGCATCTCGCAAATCGCGGCATTGGAAGCCGGGGAAAGCGTTACCATCCAAGCCCAAGTACGCTCATTTCAACTGTTGCGCACCCGCGGCGGCATGCAAATGGCGCGCCTGCGCGCCGGCGACGGCACGGGGGAGCTGGAGTGCATCTGGTACCACGCCGGCTGGCTGCGCGACCGTTTTCAGGCCGGCCAGTGGGTGGCACTCTATGGCAAACCCGAGCTGGAAGGGAGGCAATGGCGGCTGCAGCATCCCGAATTTCAAATCCTGCGCCCGGGGCCGCTGCCCGCCGGCCCGGACTCGCTTAAACTCGGCCGCATCGTGCCGATTTACAACAGCCTGGGCGAAATCAGTTCCGGCAAGCTGCGGCTGGCCATCGCGCGCGCCTTGCGGGCGCTGCCGGCGGAGCTGCCGGAAATTCTGCCGGCCGGGTTATGCGAGCGGCTCCGGCTGCCGCCGCGCCGCGCCGCCTTCGAGCAGGTGCACTTTCCCGCCCCCGGCATGCCGCTCGAGCAATTGCAGGCGGCGCGCACGCCCGGCCACCTGCGCCTGATCCTGGAAGAGTTGTTTTTCCTGCAAACCGGTTTGGAAATCAAGCGACAGCGCGCGCAGCGCCAGCCGGGCATCGCCATTTTGCCGTCGGCGGAAATCCGCGAGCGCCTGCGCCAGCTGCTGCCGTTTCGGCCCACCCCGGACCAGAAGCAGGCCATGCGCGAAATCGCCGCCGATCTCGGCCGCGGCCGCCCGATGCGCCGGCTGCTTCAGGGCGACGTCGGTTCGGGCAAGACGATTGTGGCGCTCGAAGCCGCGGTGATGGCGATCGGCAATGGCTACCAGGCGGCGCTGATGGCGCCCACCCAAATCCTGGCCGAGCAGCATTATTACTATGCCCGCCGCCTGCTGCCCGGCTATCGCGTCGCGCTGATCACCTCCGCCGCCCGCCGCGCGCGTTCCGAGCCGGAGCCGGAGCTGGCCATCGGCACCCAGGCGCTATTGGAAGATCATGCCCGCATCAGCCGCCTGGCACTGGTGATCGTGGATGAACAGCACCGCTTCGGAGTGTTGCAGCGCTTGCAACTGATGCGCCAGGGGAACCTCGCGCCGCATTTGCTGGTGATGACCGCCACGCCCATTCCCCGCACCCTGGCGCTGGCCTTTTACGGCGATCTCGATACCAGCCTGATCCGCCAGCGGCCCCCCGGACGGCTGCCCATCCGCACCCGCATCGTGCCCCGCGGCCGCGAACCGGAGATGTACGCTTTCCTGCGCCGCCAGCTCGCCCGGGGCCGCCAGGCCTATGTCGTCTGCCCGGTGATTGAAGAATCGGAAAAACTCGACCTGGTGCCCGCGCTGGAAATGGAACGCCAACTGCGCGCTCAGTTCCCCGAGTTCCGCGTCGGCCTGCTGCACGGGCGCCTGGCGAACGAAGAAAAATCCGCCGTTATGCAAAGTTTCCAGCGCGGCGAGTTGAACCTGCTGGTGACGACGACGGTGATCGAAGTCGGCGTGGACGTTCCCAACGCGACGCTGATGATCATCCATCAAGCCGAGCGGTTCGGCATCGCCCAACTGCACCAGCTTCGCGGCCGCATTGGACGCCCGCAGCCGCCGGCGGCAGGAGCAAGCCGCGCTTTTTGCTTCCTGGTGCCGGGAGAAGAGATCACACCCGCCGCCGAACAGCGCCTGCTGGCGGTGGAAGGCTCGGAAGACGGCTTCGAGCTGGCGGAAATGGATTTGAAGCTGCGCGGCCCGGGGGAAATCTTCGGCACCCGGCAAAGCGGACTGCCGGAGTTCGCCATCGCCCAGCCGGGTCGCGATCAGGACCTGCTGGAATTGGCTCATGCCGAGGCCCGCACCTGGTGGCGGCATGCCGGGCGGGAGGAACAACGCCGTCTGCTCGGCATTGTGCGCGCCCGCTGGCAGCGCCGCTATGGGCTGGTGGAAGTCGGCTGAGACCGGCACCGACCGCGATCGGCCCGGGCGCCGCGTTGGCGGCCTGGTTTATTGCAGCAGCACTTCCAGCCGTTCCGGCACCACCTCTATGCTCTTGCGCGAGTATTCCAGCAGGCCCTGCTGCCGGAATTGATTCATGTAATGGGTAATGATCTCGCGCGAGGTGGCCACCTGCTGGGCGAGGGCCTCATGGGTCAACGGCCCCAATTGCAGCCGGCCGTCATCCAGGCGGATGCCAAACCGCTGCGCGTTTTCCAGCATGGTGCGAGCCAGCCGCCGCGGGATGGGATCGAAGGCCAGGCTTTCGATGTGGGCATAGGCGGATTGCAGGCGCCGGCCCAGCCAGGCCGTCAGGCTCAGGCCCCAGCGTGGATCTTTTTCCATTTGCGCACGCCAGATTACAGCCGGCCAGGATTTCAACTCCACCGCATCCAGCGCCTGCGCTTGTTCGCTGCGCCGTTCCGCCCAGAGCGCCGCAGTCTCACCCAGCAGTTCCCCCGGCTTCAGAATTTCCAGCACGGTTTCGCGGCCGTCCTGGCAAACGCGGCTGAGCTTCACCCGCCCGCCGGCGATCAATGCGACGCTATCCGCCGCCTCTTCGGCGCGATAAATGGTCTTGCCGCGAACGTAGGTGAGCAACTGGGCCGACGGCAGGGCTTGGGTCAGAGTGGGCCAGTCGGGCAGGGGGGAATTTTTACCGTTCGACTTATTCAGGGGGGCAGGTCGCACGCACACTCTCCTTTGCGCCGCATCCACAGATGTGGCCAATGGGATTACGCGAACCGGGAGGGGCAATCCCGCTTTCCGCGCGCAGGTATAAACAAGGACGGACGGAAGCAGGAAAAGTTGCAGGTTTTTTTAGCCGCTCCGTGCCTCGGCAAGCCTGGCCGGAGGGTAACTGCTTAGCTGGCAGTGTCTTGGCGAAGCGCCTGCTGAAACTGCTCCAGACCGGACTGAACGGCTTCCAGCTTTTGCTGGACACGGCAGGAAAACTCCAGCAGGTTGTCCTGCCAGTTTTCCGTCTGATGGGACAGTTTTTCCCGCACTTCCCGGCCGCGATCGCTCAACAGCAGCCATCCCACGCCGCCGAGAACCAGGGCGGGCAATATCCATCGCTTCATTGGGAAACCTCCGCTAAGGCCGGTCCGGCGTTTGCAGCCGTCCACTTCTTTATTGTAGAGGAACACCGGATGCCGGATTGTTGCCCGCAGATTGAATGATATCTTCGCCGACGGGAATAGCCAATTCCGCGTCCCGCCGCCGCCACCATGCCCGCTCCCGGCGGCGCTGCCGGACCAAGCCGGGCAGGCCGGCTAACGCCAGCCCGAAGCCAAAATGATAACTCAACTCCCGCCGCAGCGCCTTTTGCACAAGGAGCGCCGCCGCCCAACCGAGATGCTCTCCCAGCGTTTCCCGGTCCAGATTTTTCCAATGAAACCAGAGCCGATTGCGTTCGATGATGGCGGCGCGGCGAAACGCGCCCGCATGCCGCCGGGTGGTGGCGCTGATCTCGTGCCGCACCTGCGCACGCGGCTCATAGCCCACCCGCCAACCGCGCTTGCGCGCGCGATAGGAAAGATCCAGATCTTCCCAGTAATAGGGGGCAAAGGTTTCGTCAAATCCGCCCAGCGCCAGAAAGAGATCGCGGCGGAATACGCAAAAGCCGCCTACCAGGGTAAAACTTTCCCCGCAGGCCTGGCCGGGCGGGCAGTCGAAATTCCGCCAGCACTGCCAGAATCCGCGGCGAAAGCGGCCGCACTTGCCGCCGGTTTCGAAATTTCCGCTGGCCGGGTGCTGCGCCCGCAGGGTCAGCCCGAACAAATCCGCCTCCGCGGCAAACCGCTCGGGGAGCGGCGCGAGCGCGCCCGGCAGCAGTTCCAGGTCGTTGTTGAGCAGCAGCACCAGCGCGCCGCCGGCGGCTGCGACGCCGGCGTTGACGGCGGGCGCGAAGCCGCGGTTGCGCGCGCTGCGCGTCACGCGCGCCAGCGGCCATTGCGCCGCGAGCCAGCCGGCGGTGCCGTCGGTGGAACCGTCGTCGCTGACCACGAGCTCGCCCCGCCCGCCGCCGGCGGCTTCCCAGCGTTCCAGCTCGCCCGTCACCGAGGGCAGATATCGCTCCAGCAGATCCCGTCCGTTCCACGTGGGAATAACAATGGAGAGCGCGATGGCAGCGGCGGAATCCGGCATGGGAAAACGGCGCGGGCGCAAGCGCCGGCAGCGGCTTCAGCGCAAGCCGAAGATTGCCGTCAGGCGCGCCTGCACGGTGATGCGGCCGGGATGAAAATTGCCGACGATGCCGGACGGGGCCGCCGTCCGAAAGGCCGCCACCATCATCATCGGACGCGGAGCCGACAGGTTGACGTCCAATTGGGCCTGCCGCAGCCGCCCCAGCTTCTCGCCCGCGGCCGCGGCCAGCGCCAGGGCTTCCTGCTGCGCCTTGCGATAGGCATCGGCGATCGCCCTCCGCTTGGCGGCGAGCGGATGGCGCAGCGTGAAGTTGAGGCTGCGCAGCGCGTTCAGGTTTTGTTCCGCCGCGTCCGATAACAGCGGGCCGATCAGGCGAAAATCGCTCAGCCGCAGTTGGATGGCGGCGTCCACGCGATAGCCGGTCACCTTCTGGTTCTTCCAATTGATCACCGGCGCGGTCACGTACTGCGAATAGGTCGCCGCCTGCGCGGGAATGGCGTGGCGCTGCAACAAGCTCCGGATTGCCGCCGTTTGCCGCACGGCCTGGCGATAGGCATCGGCAACTTGCGGCGCTTCGCCGTGCGCATCGAAGGCCAGAATCGCCTCATCGGGCGCGGCTCGAAAGCTTCCGGTCACGCCCACCGTCAGGATGCGCGGCGCCGCCGTTTTCCCCGGCGCCGCCGCCGCCAGCCCGGCGAACAACAGCATCGCCGCCCAGAGCGAGGAAATCGTTTTTGCCGGCTTCATTCCGCCTCCTCCCAACGCCGGAACAAGAGCGCCGCGTTGGTGCCGCCAAAGCCAAACGAATTGGAGAGCGCATAACGGATGGACATCGGCCGGGCCTGGTTGGGCACGTAATCGAGGTCGCAATCCGGATCCGGGGTCTCATAGTTGGCGGTCGGCGGCGCAACCTGATTTTGCAGGCTGAGCGCCAGGATGCCGGCTTCCAGGCCCCCGGCCCCGCCCAGCAGATGCCCGGTCATGGATTTGGTCGAGCTGACCGCCAGCCGCGGCGCATGCTCGCCGAACAGGCGCTTGATCGCCAGCGTCTCGAACTTGTCATTGTACGCCGTGGACGTGCCGTGGGCGTTAATGTAATCCACCTGCTCCGGAGTGACGCCGGCGCTTTTCAACGTATTCGCCATGGCGCGAAAAGCTCCGTCGCCGTCTTCGCTCGGCATGGTGATGTGGAAAGCGTCGCTGCTCATGCCATAGCCCACGATTTCGGCCAGGATGGGCGCCTGGCGCCGGCGGGCGTGCTCCAGTTCTTCCAGCACCAGGATGCCCGAGCCTTCCCCCACCACGAAACCGTCGCGATGAAGGTCGAAGGGGCGGCTGGCGCGCTCCGGATCGTCGTTGCGGGTGGAGAGCGCGCGCATGGCGGCAAAGCCGCCGACGCCCATCGGCGTGATCGCCGCCTCAGTGCCGCCGGCCACCATCACCTCCGCTTCATCCCGTTCCAGGATGCGGTAGGCATCGCCGACCGCGTGCGCGCTGGAGGTGCAGGCGGTGCAGGTGGCGGAATTCGGGCCGCGCGCATTGAAGCGGATCGAAACCTGGCCCGCGGCCAGGTTGACGATGGAGGCGGGGATGAAAAAGGGCGAGATTTTGCGCGGGCCGCCCTCCAGCAGCGCCTGGTGCTCGCGCTCGATCACGTCGAAGCCGCCGATCCCGCTGCCGATGTACACCCCCACCCGGTTGGGGTCTTCCCGCGCCGGCTCCAGCCGCGCCGCCGCAACCGCTTCGGTGGCGGCGGCGAGCGCGAATTGAATGAAGCGGCCGGTTTTGCGAACGTCTTTTTTGTCCAGAAACCGCAGCGGCTCGAACTGCTTGACCTCGGCGGCGATGCGGCAGGAAAACTGCGACGCATCGAAGTGCGTAATCGGAGTGACGCCGCTGCGGGACGCCAGCAGTCCCTGCCAGGTTTCCGCGGCCGTCAGGCCGAGCGGAGAAATCAGCCCCACCCCCGTAATGACCACCCGGCGCGGCGCCAACCGCTTACTCCTTGACCCGGGCCGATATGTAATCCACCGCTTCCTGCACGCGGCGAATCTTCTCCGCGTCCTCGTCGGGGATCTCGATCTTGAACGCTTCCTCGAACGCCATGATCAGCTCGACCTGATCCAGCGAATCCGCGCCCAGGTCCTCGACGAAAGCGGCATTGGGGGTGACTTCACTGGCTTCGACGCTCAGCATCTCGGCCACGATTTGCTTTACTTTTTCTTCGATAGCGGCAGACATTCTCCCATCCTGTCGCCCTTCGCAGGGCTGTGGAGTCAAAGGTTCATGATAATACACGCGCCGCGCGAAGCAAGCCGGCGGGGGTCAAACGTTGATCCCCAGGCGCGAAAGCAGGTAGGCAATCACCTGCCGCCAGGCCATCCAATCCCAACCCCAGCGGCTGGCGCCGGCCGGCCGCTGCCGGGGGGCGCCGTAGGCGGTGATGCCGCGCTGGCGAAACAATTGTTCCAGCCGGAACAAATGGTAGCCGTCGCTGACCACGATCACCGTCCGCCAGCCGCGGCGGCGCAGCACCGCGGTCACCCGGCGCACCGAGGCGGGCGTGGTCGCCGAACGCGGATCGATCCAAACCTGGCCCGCCCGCACCCCCTGGGCGCGCAGCCAGGCCGCCCCCACCCCGGCTTCGGTGAAGTGAGGGTCGCCGCCCGCCCCGCCGGTAACCATCAGCTCCGGCGCCAGCCCGGCGCGATACAGCGCCAGCGCCCGCTGCAGCCGGCCCAGCAGCACCGGCGACGGGCGGCCATCGTATTCGGCCGCGCCGAAAACCACGATCGCCTGCGCCGGCTGCAGCCGGTCGCCCCGGCTGGCGCGCTCAACCTGGTGAAAAATCCAGCCCGCGTACGCGGCTGCGGCCAATCCCAGCAGCAGCGCCGCCGCCCGCAGCCGCCGCCGCCCGCCCGAGCGGCCGCGTATGGCCGATGCCGCTTTCATAACGCCAGGAACTTCTGCAGCGCCTCGCGCGGAATGACGCCCTCGCGCAGCAGGCGCGGCACCTCGCCGGTCAAATCCACCAAGGTCGAGGGCTGGCGCGAACGCGCCGCCCCGCCATCCACGATCAGGGGCAGCGCCATGCCCATTTGCAACTCCACTTCCTGGGCGCTGGCGCATTCCGGCATGCCGCTCAGGTTGGCGCTGGTGCCGGTCAGGGGATGTCCCAGCTCCAGCATGATCGCCACCGCAATCGGCGCCAGCGGAAAGCGCAGCGCGACATGGCCGGTGTGGGCCGTCACCTTCAGCGGAACCGGGCTGGCCGCCTGCACAATCAGCGTCAGCGGGCCCGGCCAGAACGCTTCCGCCAATGCGTGAAAAATCGGCGGCAGCCCGCGCGCCAGCTCTTCGGCGGCGGCGATGCCCGGCACCAGCAGCGGCAGCGGCTTGGTGTGCGCGCGCCCTTTCAGCGCATAGATCCGCTCCACCGCCGCCAGATGAAAGGGATTGGCCGCCAGCCCGTACACGGTGTCGGTGGGCATCGCCACCACTTCCCCCCGCTGCAGGCGCAGGCTGACCTGGCGCACTTTTTCCGGCTCCGGATTTTGCGCATTCAGCGCCAGCGTTTCACTCATGCCTGCTCTCGCTGTCCCGGCGAAGCCCCGGCGCGCCGCCGCGGGCGGCGTCTCGGGCTCGTCCCATTCTAGCCGCGCCGCGCCCGCTATTCCCCGGCGCGCCGCCCATAAAAAAAGGGGACGGAAATCCGTCCCCTACTCAAACCGGGCTTGCCTCGAGGGCAAGCTTACTTCTTTTTCTTGGCAGTCTTTTTCGCGGCCTTTTTCTTCGTGGCTTTTGCCATAGCTGTTCTCCTATGTTCGTTCCATCCGCGCCGCGCCCGAGGGCGCTCTGCGGGGATTGATTGAATGTATAAATTTCACCCCGCGGCCTGTCAAGCAAAAAATCACCGCCGCCGGAGGCGGTCCCGGCGCGATCGTCCCGGTGCGCGCGGCGGGGAGCAATCCTTTTTGCCGGAAGCAGCGCGTGCCGCCGCCGCCTCAGCCGCGATAGAGCATGAAATAAATCGCCAGCCCGCTGAGCGAAACGTAGAGCCAGAGCGGCAGCGTCCAGCGCGCCCAGGCGCGATGGCGGGCGAATCGGCGGCGCAGCGCCAGCGATAGCGTGAACAGCGCCAGCAGCGGAATCAGCGCCGCGAGCGGCGTATGCGTCGCCAGCAGCGTGAAATAAATCCGCCGTCCCCAGCCCGCGCCGGGGTAGCGCACCAGCCCCGCGCGCCAGTGATGCATCAGGTAGGCAAATAGAAACACCGCTGAAAAAAACAGCGCCGCCATCATGGCGCGGCGATGCGCCCGCACGCGGCGCCGGCGGATCAGGCCCCAGCCTGCCAGCAGCGCGATCAGGCTGGCTGCGTTTCCGGCCGCGCTCAAGCGCGCCCAATTGTCCGGCGCCGGCATAGGGAATTTTCAGCGGAGGTGGTCGAACACCAGCAAGCCCAATAACAGCGGCAGGTAGATCACGCTGGCGCGCAGCAGGCGCAGCGAGGCGGCGGCGGAGGGCCGTTGGGCCGTCCGCCAGACGACGCGCAGCAGCCAGAGCCCCAGCGCCAACGCGCCGGCAAAGTACCATCCCCCCGCCAGGTGCAGCAGCGTGGGCAGCAGGCTGGCGGGCAGCAGCGCCAGGGTGTAGAGCCGCATCTGCAACCCGGTGGCGCGCGCGTCCAAATCCACCACCGGCAGCATGCAGATGCCCACCCGCTGGTAATCCTCGCGATAAATTTCGGCGATCGCCAGAAAGTGGGGAAACTGCCAGAGAAACTGGATGGCAAACAGCACCCAGGCGCCGGGCGCGAGCGAGCCGGTGGCCGCCGCCCATCCCATCAACACCGGAGCGGCGCCGGGAAAAGCCCCCGCCACCGTGCTCAACGGGCTGCGCCGTTTCAGCGGCGTATAGACCAGCAGATAGACGGTCGAGGTCAGCACCGCCAGCAGCGCGGTCAGCGGATTCAGCTCCCGCGCTAGCCAGGCCAGCCCGGCGGCCACCAGCAGCAAGCCGAATCTCGAAGCTTGGCGCGGGGTGAGGCGGTGCGTCGGCAGGGGGCGGCCCGCGGTGCGGCGCATGCGCGCATCCACTTCGCGCTCCCAATGCTGATTGAGCGCCGCCGTGCCGCCCGCGACCAAGGCGGTGCCCAGGGACAGGCTCGCCGCCCACAACCATCCCAGCCAATGCGCCCCCGCCAGCGCTCCAGCCGCCAGCGTGGTCAGCACTACCAGGAAAGTGACCCGCGGCTTCAGCAGCTCGATATAGGCGGCCAGCCATGCCCCGGCGCCCGCCGCCGGACGAATGGCGGATGAGTTTGGCCCGGGCAGCAGGTAGGCGCGCCGGCTCATGCTTGCTGCGCCTCCGCTATCGCGGCAGACAAGCTTTGCGCGCTGGCCTGCCAACTGCGCAGCGTCAGCCATAGCGCCACCGCGGCCAGCAGCGAGCCGCCCACTACATGCAGGGTGGTGAGCTCGATGCGGCGCAGCGGCGGCTGCGCCGCCATTTGCGTCGCGAGAATTTCCTTATAACTCCATATGCCCAGCACCGCCTGGCCGGCAAGCACCAACAGCAAAAGCAGCGCCGGGGCGCGCAACTGCGGCCGCTCCCCGGCCAGATTCAAGGCTTTGGCGGCAGCCACAATCGCCAGCAGCGTCACCACCACCGCGCCCCACATGTGAGGGAGGATCGAGAGCGCATCGTGCCGGTAGGCCGCACCCAACAGGATTTGAGCGAAGATCGCGATCGTAGTGGCCACGCTCCAGCCATAGAGCTCCCCCAGGCCTTGGACATCGCCCATTGCGATGTACGAAAGCCAGCCGCGGCTGGTGAAGACTGCCAGCGCCACCGTCAATTCAAAAAAAAGTTGCGCCACGGTGGCGTGAAGCGCGGTCAGCCAGTCCGGCTGGCGCAGCAGCACCGTCAAGCCGCCTAACACGCCCTGCAGCAACACTCCCAGCACCGCGCACCAGCCCAGCCAACGCACCCAGCGCCGCCGCTCCGAACGCTGCAGCCACACCGCAATCACAATGCTGAGCAGCCCCACCAAAGTGGCAATCACGCGATGGGTGTACTCGAAGCGAATGCCGCCCACAAACGGGGGCACCAAGCGGCCATAGGCCAGCGGCCAATCCGGAATGGATAAGCCGGCGCGCTCGCCCACCGTCACTGCGCCCGCGGAAACCAGCACCAGCGTCAGGCACGACCAGCCGCGAATCAGCCAGTTCAAATCGCGGCAGTAATTTGGAGCGGCGCTGGTTGAATGCCGGGTTAATGCCGCCATCCCCACCCCCAAACCATCAGCGCCAGCAAAGCGATCGGGAAAAAGGTCCAGATCAGGCCATCCAGCCGCCAGCCCGGCCAGCGATGGCGTTCCCGCCAGTGTCGCAGCAGCAGGAACAGCGCCGCCGCCGCGCAAGCATCCACTATCAGAGAAAAAATCAGGTTCAACATGAAACCTGCGCCCGGAAATGACCCCACGCCGCCACTGCGCCGGGGCTGGGGAAGAACATTGCGGCCTGGCCGGCACTGGGATTTTTTTATTATAAGCCGCCCCGCTTCGCCGCCGCTGCTTTGCCGAATTGGAAAACCAACTCTACGCGCCCGCCCGGAACCAGCTTGACCGGATGCTGTTCGATTCCCAGGCGCTCCTGCCAGACCGCGACGGTGTAGGCGCCCGGCGGCAGCGGCGGGAACCGGTAACGCCCGCGGCGGCCGGTGACCGCGAAGTAAGGGTTGGGACGTACGGCAACCCAGGCCCGCATCCAGGGATGCACATTGCATACAACTTCGACCGGCGCCGGCCCTACCGCCGACGGCGGAAACCGCCGCGACAGCGGCGGCGACTGCGGCAGCAGCGCCAGATTCCAGTTGGCGCCCGCCGGCCCGAGAAAATGCACATTGTGCGGCGTAGCGTCGGCCGAGCTGACCACCAGCGGCTGGCCGGCCATGATGCCGGCCACATGCGGCTTGAACATACAGCCTGTTTGTTTCAATTCCACCGGCCAAGCCGGCGGCCGGAAGCGATGGTTTTCCAGCCCGCGCGCGATATACACCAGCGCGCCGCGCAAGGTGTGGTTGGCATTGATGACCAGGGAAGGATCCGGCAGCGCGCCCTGATGCTGGCTGGCGCAATAGGGATCGGCGCGCAGGTCGAGCGGAGGCAGCGCCGGCGGCGTCCCCACATAATCCACCTGCCCGTAAATGCGGCCGGCATGGCTCAAATCCAGGGGAGTGGCCGGCAGCAACTCGCTCCGCCGGCCCGCGCCCCGCCCGGCGGACCGGTGGCAGCCCGATACTGCGCCCGCCAGCGCCAGCACTGCCGCCAACCGCGCAAACGAAGTGGAAAAAAATGCCCGGCTCATTGCAGCCAGCCCTCGAGCCGCGCCTGACGCCGCGCGCGCCGCAGCACCGCCATCAACCCGCGCGTCAGGCGCAGACGCGGGAGTTCGCGCCAGGCGACCCAGCGCGCGGCGCGCGCATCCGAACGCGCCCGCAACCCGGCTTGCCGTTCCCGCCCGCGCCGCGCCGCCAGAAAATCCACAATCACGTAATGGCGGCGGCAGCGCCCGCGAAAAAATTCCAGGCGCTCAAAGACTTCGGCGACCGCGCCGATGCGCAGCTCGAGGCCGGTTTCCTCGCGCGCTTCCCGCCGCGCCGCCGCGCGCAGCCGCTCGCCCGGCTCGACCAGCCCGCCGGGCAGGCTCCAGGCGCCGCGGCTGGGCGGGCGCTTGCGTTCCACCAGCAGCACGCGCCCGCGCTCGAACACGATCACCCCCACGCCGATCAGCGGATGCGCCGGATACAGCCGCGCCGCCGTCCGCGACGCAGCCGCCGCGCGCGCCGGGCGCGGGGTTGGGGAATTTGGATTTTTCCGGGCGATGAGTTCAGTGTAAATCAGCCCGCCTGGAAGGGCGTCCGCCGGTCAAACTCGATTGCCGGCGCCTCGCGGCCGGATTCAGTTCCGGTTTCCGGAAGGCGCAGCGGCTTCCAGCCGGGCAGCAGGAACAAGAGCAAGCCCAGCATGGCAAGCGGCACGCCACCGGTGATCCACATTAACAGCCCGCCGATGCGCTGATCGGCGAGCGGAGTCAAATTCCACAAGGCTACACGGGAGCTATAGACCGGATACCAGGGCCGGCTCGAACAGGCCAGCCACAAACCCAGGCCGCTGGTCTGGGCGGCAGCGGCCAGGCACGACCAGCCGGCGGCGGCGGCGCTCAGCCCCCGCCGGCGAGGCAGCAGCATCCACCAGAACAGGTAAGCCACGCAGAAAAAGCTGGCATGCTCGAGCGCGTGCAAGGCCGGGTTGCGTACTGCCGCCTGATAGAGCGCCGGCACATGCCAGAGCCACAGCACGAAGGTGAACAGCACCCCGCAAGGCAGCGGGCGCGCCAGCGCCGACGCATAGCTATGCAGGCGCTGCCCCAGCCGCCCCAGGCCGGCGCGGGCGGCGGCGGGAAAGGCCCAAAGCATGACCGCGCCCGGACGGCTGGCGGCCAACAGCGGCGCGGCCATCATGATCAGCAACTCGTGCTGCAGCATGTGGACGCTGAACAGCGTCTCGCCCAATTCGTGGATTGGAGAAACCAGGGCCGCGAACAGAGTCCCCCACCCGGCGGCAAACGCCGCCGCTTGCAGCTCACGCCGCTCGCGGCCTCGTCGCAAGCGCCGCCCCAGCCGTAACGCGCCGGCGGCGTATAACCCCAGGCTCAAGCCCAGCGGCGCGACGATGCCCGGCTCCCAGCTCCACGCCCGCCATACATTGGCCGGCGTGACCCATGCTAGGGCGACAACCATCGCTTTGCGCTTCCGGCACAACGCCTGCGGCTGGGGCCCGGCCTCCGCCCCCGCGAAAGCCGCGCCTCGGCGGCGCTTGCTCATTGGTTAAGAGTTGCGGCCGGGCATCCTGGGATGCTTGCCCGGCATCGTTACGCCCAAAAAAGCCCCGCCCGCCGCGCTGCGGCCGGACGGCGGGGGCTCTCCGCTTTATGTCGGGGGAAAAGAGAGGCAGTCCCTGCCCGGCGGCGCTTTACGATACCGCCTGCGCAATCTGGCTTTCGTCCATGTCGAAGTTGGAGTAAACGTGCTGTATATCGTCGTGGTCGTCGAGCGCTTCCAGCAGGCGGAGCATCTGCTCCGCGTCCTTGCCTTCGACCTTGACGTAGTTTTGCGGGAGCATGCCCAGTTCGGCGTTATCCGGCTCCAGGCGGCGCGATTTCAGCGCTTCCAGCACGGGCTCGTAGGCTTCCGGCGGGGTGATGATTTCCCAGTTCGAGCCGTCGTCTCGCAGGTCTTCGGCGCCGGCATCGAGCACCAGGCCCATCAACTCGTCTTCCGCCACCTTGTGCTTGGCCAGGCTGATATCGCCCTGCTTGTGAAACATCCACGCCACGCAGCCGGCCTCGCCCAGGTTGCCGCCATGCTTCGCCATCAGGTGGCGCAACTCGCTCACGGTGCGGTTGCGGTTGTCGGTGGTGGCATCGAGCAGCAAAGCCACTCCGCCCGGGCCGTAGCCTTCCAGCCGCAGCTCTTCATACTGCGCCCCCGGGAGCTCGCCGGTGCCCCGCTGGATGGCGCGCTTGATGTTGTCGGCGGGCATGTTTTCCGCCTTCGCCGCCAGCACCGCGGTGCGCAGCCGCGGGTTGCTGTCGGCATCGCCGCCGCCGCTGCGCGCGGCGATGGTGATTTCCTTGATCAGGCGGGTGAAGGTTTTGCCGCGACGGGCATCCGTGGCCGCTTTTTTATGCTTGATCGTGGCCCATTTGGAGTGTCCGGACATGATCGCTCCTTTTGCGCGGCCGCCGCAGATTCTGCCACCGGCGGGAACACCTCCGCCGCCAATGAGCAGATTGAAAAGAGGGGCCGCCGGCGCGCGCCCGCGCGCGGCTTAATTATAACAAAGCCGCCGCGGTCCCCCGCGGCGGCTGTCGCTCTTCGCTGCGCTGGCCCGCGTTGGCGTTAGCGCAAAACTCCCTGTTCGGCCTTTTCCTGGCAACTGATGCAATAGCGCGCCCAGGGCACCGCCTCGATGCGCTTGGCGTTGAGCTCGCTGCCGCAGGTGACGCACTGGCCGTAGCTGCCATCGTGAATGCGCTGCAGCGCCTCGTTCACCATCTGCAGCATATGGCGATCGGCATTGCTCTGGTGGAACAGGAACTCCTTGGTGTAGGAGTTGATCGCCTTGTCGGCGATGTCCTGGGTAGCTTCCTCGTCCGCCAGCCGGCCATCCTGCTCGGTGCGTGTGACGGTGCGGGTCAGCTCCATTTGTTTCTGTTGCAGCTTGCGCCGCAACTGATCCAATCGTTTCTTTTCCATCGTGCCCTCGGCCTTTTGCCTCCCGGATGCCAGAGCGCTGCGCCTCAATCGCGGCTGCCGCTCCCTGCCGGTTTCAAATCTTGTTATTATATCAGTTTGCATGTTGCCGGCGCCTCCGTTTGGCGTACCTTCATACGATGCGCGCCGGATGAAAAAAGATACGGTGAGCGATTTTTTTTGCCGCTTCCGAACCCATTCCTGCGGCGGTAATCTTTGGGAGTAAGCCGTTAAGGAAATCGCCCGTCAACATTAAGGAGTCTCCGTGGCGCACATCAGCCGGCGGGAACTGAAAACCGACGAATTTATCAGCGGCCTGGACGCGGCCTGGGAATATTTCCTGGCGCATCGCCGCGGGTTGCTGAGCGCTGGCGCAGTGATCGTGGGCGCGGCGTTGTTGACTTGGGGCTGGATGAGCTGGCGCAGTCATCGCCTGGCCCGGGCGCAATCGTACCTGGCGCAAGGCATCGAGCTCTTCCATGCCCCCATCTCCGCCCAAAGTTTGCCCGGCGGGCAGCCATCCTTTCCCGATGCGCAGGCCCGCGCCCGCGCTGCGCTGGCCGACTTCCAGCGCGCCGCCGCCTACTCTCATACCCCGCCCGCGCGCCTGGCGCGCTATTACGCCGCGCTGGCGGAAATCGCTGCCGGCCAGCCGCAACGCGGCGTCGCCGCCTTGCGCCAGTTGAGCCGCGACTCCGACCCGAACCTCGCCGCCTTTGCCCGCTCCGCGCGCGCCAATTACGAGCTCAGCCAGGGCCACGATGCCGCCGCGGCCGCTCAACTCCAGAAACTGTTGCAACACCCCGCCCCCGCGTTGCCGCGCGCCGCCGTACTCTGGCAGCTCGCCACCATCGAGAGCCGCACCAATCCGCCCGCCGCCGCCCGGCTCTATCGTGAACTGGTGGAGCAGTACCCCAATACCCAAACCGCGCAAGATGCCGCCCAGCACCTCGGCCAAGAGCCTTAATTGCTCATGCCTCGCCGCGCGCTTCCGGCCCTATTTTTCCTGAGCGCCCTGATCTTCGGGACCTGCCGATGCTCGTCCGCGTCGCGCTCCCGGCCGGCGGCGGCGCTGCAGTTGCAAGTCAGCGCCCGGACACTCGAAGTCCGGGAGTTTGCCAGCGCCTGGATCGCCCACTCGCAGCCGCTCGCCGGCGCCGTCCATTTCGTTTTAAAAAATGCGGCAGGCAAGATCGTCTGGCAATCCACGGCCGCCGCCGCCGCGCCGCAAGCCGTCTTTGCCCTGCCCCATCCCGGCGTCTTTCGGCTCGAAGCGCAAACCGGCAGCCAGCGCTTCCATGCCGCGCTCGAAGCCCTCGCCCCGCCGCCGCCCTGGTATGGCGGCGTGCTCCCGCTGCAGACCCGGGGATTGCCCGGCAGCGTGAGCGATTACCTGCGCGCCCACGGCTTCGAGGTCGCCACCGGCCTGAGCGGCGCGCCGCCGCGCCTGATCGTGCTCGCCCGCACCGATCTGAGCTGGCAGCGCTACCTGCGCCTGTGGCAGGAAGTCGCGCAGGGCAGTAATTTATTGCTGCTTCACCCGCCCGCTCCCGCGGCCGCCCCCGCCTGGCCCTTGCGCGCTCAACTTGTCGCCTGGAATCCGGCCCGCTGCGATGCCGGCTTCTTTTCAATCCCCACCCTGGACCACGCGCTAGATGCCCGCGCCCGCGCCGCTTTGCAGCGCCGGCTGCGCCCGCGCCAGGCCTACGACCTGCGCCGCCAGCCGGAGATCCTGCCGCTCTCGCTCTCGGGACGCATGCTCGCCATCGGCCGCTATCATGCTCCGCGCCTCGGCTGCCGCCCCTTGTTCGCCTTTCGTTTCGGCCGCGGCCTGGTCGTCGTCAGCAGCCTGCCGGTGCTGTCCCGTTTTGCCAATGCCTGGGATCGCCTCTATCTGATGAACCTGCTCAAGACCGCCGCGCGCAAACTACCCGGCCCCGCCGCCCCCGGCCTCGCCTATGTCCAGCGCGCGCGCCTGCGGAAGCTGGTGCGCTAGCGGACCATTTCCCCGCGCGGCGCCGGCCCCGGGCGGGCCCGCAGGCTACGCCCATCCGCTGAAAGCGTCAATTCCGTTCTCTCGGCCACGGCTGCCGATTTTAAGGCGCTTGCAAAACTGGCAGGCTTGCAATGAGTTTGAGCCCTCGCGGATCAGGCCGGCCCCCGGCTGGCGCTAGCGGCTGGAAACCGGCGGCTTTTCCTGGCATAATGCGCGCGTGAACTCCCTCGATAAGCTGCTTAACTCGCTGCTGGCGCCGGCCGGCGCGCCGCATCTTTTCTCCGGCCCATACGGGCTCCAGCTCTACAGCCTGCGCCACCAGCTTCCCGGCCATGTCGCCGCCTGGCTGTCGCGCGTGCGCCGCATCGGCTACACCGAGATCGAAACCGCCGGGCTCGACAACCTCCCGCTCGCGGCCTTTCATCGCGCCGTTCGCGCCAGCGGACTGCGCTGCGCCGGCATGCACAACGCCTATGCGCGCTACCGCGATCATCTCGACGAGACCATCCACGAGGCAAAAACGCTGGGGGCGCGCTACCTGGTCTGCCCCGAGTTGCCGCAAAAAGGCACGCGCTTAGAGCTGAGCGACGTGCGCCGCGCCGCGGCCGATTTCAACCGCTGGGCGGCCGAGCTGCGCCGCCACCGCCTGCACTTTGCCTTTCACGCCGAGGTCAACGCCTTTACCCCCATCGCCGGCCGGCCGGGCTTCGACCACCTAGTCGCGCTCACCCATCCCGGCGTGCTGCAGGAAATGGACGTATTCTGGGTCAAGCGCGGCGGCCAGGACCCGGTGACCTATCTCAAGCGCTACCCGCGCCGCTTCCGCCTGCTGCATTTGAAAGACATGCGCCGCGGCACGCCCACCGGCGCCCCTTTCAACGGCCCGACTTCCAACGAGGATTGCGTCCCGCTGGGCGAGGGCATCCTCGACATCAAAGGGATTCTGCGCGAATCCATGCGCATCGGCGTGCGGCACTACTTCGTTGAAGACGAAAGCCGCGAAGCGCCGCAGGGCATCGTCGCCAGCCTGAAGTACATGAAGACGGTGCGGCTATAAAAGAAGAAAAGGAGGTTGAGGACTCTCATGCTGCTTTCCACTCAGCTGGTGCGCATGATCGAGGAACACTCCGACGAGCTCACCCGCGCCGCGGTGGCCGATCTGCAAACCAACCCCAAAACCCCGTCCTACCATGCCCTCTCGCGCGCGGCCATCCACCAGCGCGTCTTCGAGGTCCATCCCAACCTGGGGCAGTGGCTGATGTCACACTTCAACGACCGCATCGAATCCCTGCACCAGCTCTTGCCCGCCAGCGCCGCGAAGAAATCGTGCCGCTGGTGGAAATCGCCTCTGCCTGCTTCCTGATCAAGTACCATCTGCGCGACTACATCGGCGCCGCCGGCTTGGAATACTCCGCCGTCGATCTCTACCAGGGACAGGAGCTGCAGCACCTGATCGGCAATTTCTTCGACAAATGCGTCTATTACACCGTCAAAGGCTCCGAAACCGGCCCGCGCGAAAACGTCCAGCCGAAACGCGAGCCTGAGCAGCCGAACTGGCACGCTTATCCGTGCTAGACGACCCGCCGCGCGGCGGAAATTCTAAATCCAGGCTTCTGGCGCGCGCCGCAGCCGCTGGCCGCGATTCGCGTTATCCTGCGGTTCGCTCCTGAAGCGCGCTATGATCTACGCATGGCGGAGCGCTCGCCGGCCCAACGCGATATCCCGGTTAAAAAATTCTCTTCCTTGGCCGAGGCAGAAGCGGATGCCCGCCGGCAACGGCGGCAGATGTCCGCCGAAGACCGCTGGAAGTTAACCTGGAAATTGAGCGAGGAGCTTTACCGGCTGGCCGGGAAATACCCGCATGAACCCGGACTTCGTCGCATTCTTAAACGCATTCGTTAAAGCCCAGGTGCGTTTTCTGATCGTCGGCGCCTATGCGTTGGCCTGCTATGGACACCCCCGCGCCACCGGCGATTTGGATATCTGGATTGAGCCTGAATTGGAAAATGCCCATCGGGTGATGCAGGCCTTAATCGAATTCGGCGCGCCGCTTGGAAACTTTACAGCGGCGGATTTCGCTTCCGCCGGCAGTATCTTTCAAATTGGAATCGCCCCAATCCGCATCGATCTATTGACGGAAATCACCAGCATCGAATTTGCCGCCGCCTGGAACCATCGCACCGTACAAAAACTCGGCGGAATGGAAGTGCCATTGATCGGCCGTGAAGATTTGATTCAGAACAAAAAAATGCTTGGCCGCGCTAAAGACCTGGCCGATATTGAAGCTTTGGATTAAAGTCCGGCTCACGCCCACTGCATCTGGCCCAGCCGCGACGGGCGGCGCGCGCCGGTGACGCCGGGCAGATTGCCCGGCTCGCCGCACCAGGCGGCGTGCCCGAGCACCGCCATCAAGATCGCCTCCTTGGCGCCGGCGGGCAGACCAAACTCATCGGAACTGAGAAAGCGGCAGCCCGGGGCGGCGCGCTCGAGCCGGCGCATCAACTCGCGGTTGCGCACGCCGCCGCCGGAAGCGACGACTTCCCACGCGGCCAGGGGAGCTTTCCATTGCAGGCCGAGCGCGATGGTTTGCGCGGTCAATTCGGCGGCAGTGGCCATGGTAGCGGCGGGCGAGAGCCGCAGCCGCCGCGCCTCGGCCAGCAAAGCGGCCACGAACTCGCGCCCGTACTGCTCACGCCCGGCGCTTTTGGGCGGCGGGCGGCGGTAAAAACGGTCGCGCAGCAGTTGGGCCAGCAGACCGGGATGGGCCTCGCCCCGCGCCGCCAGCTTGCCGCCGCGGTCATAGCGGCGGCCGAGAAACTTTTCCGCCAGCGCGTCGAGCACCATGTTGCCGGGGCCGGTATCGAAGGCCACGACCGCTGCCGGTGAACAGCCGGCGGGCAGCAGGGTGAGATTGGCGATGCCACCGATATTGAGCGCGGCGCGCGGGCGGCGGGGCGAGCGCAGGCACAAGTAATCCAGAAAAGGCGCCAGCGGCGCGCCCTGCCCGCCGAGGGCCACGTCCAGGGCGCGAAAATTCGCCATCACCGGCACTTGCAACCGCGCCGCCATTGCCGCCGGCTCACCCAGTTGCCAGGTCGCGGCCAGCCGCTTGCCCAGGAAGGGTGAGGGATGTCCCTGGTGATAGATCGTCTGGCCATGGCTGGCGACCAGATCGAGCGAGCGGGGTTCGAGGCCGGCGCGGCGGCAGGCGCACTCGACTGCCTCGGCAAAGCGCTCGCCCAGCCAGACATGCAGCCGCGCCAGTTCAGCGACGGAAATTGCCGCCGCGTTGGCCGCGCTCAGAATTTCCGCCCGCTCGCGCGCACTGTACGGCCAGCTCTCGAACGCGACCAGCTTCAGGCGCCGTTCCCAGCCGCGCCCGCGAATCTCGACCAGCGCGACATCCACGCCGTCGCCCGAGGTGCCCGACATGACGCCGGCAACCAGCATTTTCGGCTTCGGCAGTGGGGGCGTTGGGCTCACCATAACGGAACGATTGCATTACACGGAACTATTGCATGGAAACGCGTGCGCCGGACGCCGCAACACAAAAACCCGTTAAAAATTGGTTACATTGCCGTCAGCCACTAGCTAAGCCGTTTACCATCATTGGTTTACGGCTGACGGCAATTGTAAAATTGCCGTCAGCCTGCCGTCAGCCGCGCCGACAGCGTCCGGGTTTTCACTCCTCCTCCAGCTCGCGCTTCAGCTCGGCCAATAAATTGAGCGCTTCAAGCGGCGTCAGCCGGTCGGGATCGAGCCCGCGCAGGCGCTCGACGATTTTGCGGCTGAGCGGGGTGAACAACTGCATCTGCGGGGCGGGCGCTTCCGCCGGGGCTTCCAGTTTTTCGCTCGCCTTGCGCTCCGATTGCTCGTGCTGGCGCAGCACCAAGCGCGCCCGCGCAATCACTTCCGGCGGCAGGCCGGCGAGCTTGGCGACTTCGATGCCATAGCTGCGGCTGGCTTCGCCCGGCTTAACCTGGCGCAGGAAGCTGATGCCGCCGCCGGTCTCGCTCACCGCCACGTGCAGGTTGCGCAGCCCGTCGAGATACTGGGCCAGGCCGGTCAGCTCGTGATAATGGGTGGCGAAGAGGGTTTTGGCGCCGACCCGGTCGTGCAGGTATTCGACCACCGCCCAGGCCAGCGCCAGCCCGTCGTAGGTGGAGGTGCCGCGCCCGACCTCGTCGAGCAGCACCAGGCTGTCGCGGCCGGCGCTGTTGAGAATCGCCGCCGTCTCGGCCATTTCCACCATGAAGGTGGAGCGCCCGCGCGCCAGGTTGTCGCCCGCGCCAATGCGTGTAAAGATGCGGTCGAGCAGCGGCAGCCGGGCCTCCTCGGCGGCGACGAAGCAGCCCATCTGCGCCATGATCGCCGCCAGCGCCACCTGGCGCAGGTAGGTGCTCTTGCCCCCCATGTTGGGCCCGGTAAGCAGCAGGATGCGCTGCCGGGCGTCCATCCAGGTATCGTTGGGGACGAAGCGGGCGTCGGCCAGTTGCTCGATCACCGGGTGGCGGCCGCCGCGGATCGCCAGCACGCTTTCCCCCTCCTCCGCCGCCGCCAGCCGCGGCCGGCAATAATGGCGGGCGGCGGCAAGATGGGCGAAGTTGGCCAGCACGTCCAGCTCGGCCAGCGCGCGCGCGTTGCGCCGCACCTCGGGCGCGGCCAGCGCGGTGGCGGCGCGCAGCTCATGGAAGATGCGTTGCTCGAGCGCAGCGATTTTTTCTTCCGCGCCGAGGATTTTGCGCTCGTATTCTTTCAGCTCGGCGGTGGTGAAGCGTTCGGCGTTGACCAGCGTCTGCTTGCGCTCGTAGCCGGCGGGCACCAGCGCCAGGTTGGGCTTGGAAACCTCGATGTAGTAGCCGAAGACCTGGTTGTAGCGCAGCTTGAGCGAGGCGATGCCGGTGCGCTCGCGCTCGCGCTGTTCCATGCGGGCCAGCACCGAGCGCGCGTCCTGACGCAGCGCGCGCAGCTCGTCCAGCTCGGGGTCGAAGCCGGCGCGGATGGCGCTGCCGTCGCCCAACTGCGCCGGGGGAGCGTCGGCGAGGGTGCCGCCGATGCGGTCACGCAGCGGCTGCATTTCGCTCAATTCCGCGGCCAGCGCCAGCAGCCGGGCGGGCGGGGCGGCCTCGGCCGCCGCCGCCTTGACCGCCGGCAGGCGGTCGAGCGAATCCTTCAAGGCCAGCAGGTCGCGGGGTGAAGCGGTGCGCAGCGCCGCGCGGCTGAGCAGCCGCTCGAGGTCCTGGATGCCGTCGAGCGCACGCCGCAGCCGCTCCCGCCGCTCCCAGCCCGCGCGCAAGGAGTCCACCGCCTCCAGCCGCGCCTCGATTTCGTCGCGCCGGTTGGCGGGGCGCAGCAGCCATTGCCGCAGCAGCCGCTTGCCCATCGCGGTCAGCGTCTCGTCCATCACCGCGCGCAGCGTGGCGGCGTCGTCGCCGCCGAAGGCGGGCTCGTCGAGCTCGAGATTGCGCGCCGTCACCGCGTCCAGCACCAGCCCTTCCGTGCGCTCGTAATAGCCCAGCCGGTCCACGTGCTCGATCTGGCTGCGCTGGGTTTCCTTGGCATAGTGCACCAGCGCGCCCGCCGCCGCCGCCGCCAGCGGCTTGCCTTCCAGCCCGTAGCCCTCGAGCGCCAGCACGCCAAAATGCGCCTCCAGCTCGCGCCGCGCGCGCTCCGGCTCGAAAATCCAGGCGTCGAGCGGAGTGCGCGCCATGCCGGTCACCTGCGGCGGCGACTGTTCAAACAGCGGGGCGACGCTCGAATGCAGCAGCTCGCGCGGCTTCCAATGTTCCAACTCTTCCGCCGCCCGCGCCTCGGCCTCGGGGCCGCTGAACTCGGTGGCGCGAAATTCGCCGGTGGACAAATCGAGCAGCGCCAGCCCAATGCGTTCCTCCTGGCGCGCCAGCGCCGCCAGATATTGATTGATTCCCGCTGGAGCGCCGATCTGCGGCACCGCCGTGCCCGGCGTCACCACCCGCGTCACTTCCCGCCGCACCAGATGCTTGGCCGTGCGCGGATCCTCCATCTGGTCGCAGATGGCGACCTTGTAGCCTTTTTGGATCAGGCGGGCGATGTAGTTTTCGGCGGCGTGGTAGGGCACGCCGCACATCGGCACCGGCGCGCCGCGTTCCTTGTTGCGCGCGGTCAGCGTGATTTGCAGTTCCCGCGCCGCCAGCACCGCATCTTCGAAAAACAACTCGTAAAAATCGCCCAGGCGGAAAAACAGCAGCGCCCCGGGGTGGGCCTGCTTGATCGCATGGTATTGCCGCAGGAGCGGCGTGGCGGGAGTCTCAGGCATCGAGTCAACAATCCCGGCAATGGGTTTTGCTCTTGCATTGTAAACCGCCGCCCCATGCCGCCGGCGCCGGGCCCGCCGCTGCCGCGCCGCAATTTCGGGCACTGCGTTCCATTTTCGGACACTCGCACATCCCATTCCGCCGGAAACCCTAATCGCTGCCGGCTTCGGGCAGCCGAATTCCGGGGGCGTGCCAATTGATTAAAATTGGCCTGATGAACAGCCTTCTCCGCGATCCGCGCCACGGCCTGCGGGCGCTGGCCAAGTCGCCGGGCTTTGCGCTGGCCGGCGTGCTGACGCTGGCGTCCGGCATTGGCGCCAATACCGCCATCTTCATCGCGGCCGATGCCGTGATTCTGCACCCGCTGCCCTATCCGCATGCCGGCCGCCTGCTCGATTTCAGCCCGGCCGCCTTCCACCACGTGCTGCAGCCCAGCCTGCACAATTTCAAATTGGCGGTGCTGAATCCCGGCGTGCTCGCCTTCTCCGCCGCGGCCGCGATCGCCGGCGGAGAGCCCGTGGGCCGCCGTTATCAGTTGTCCTGAGTTTCCTTCAACTGGCGGCTGATAGCTGAAAGCTGATAGCTTTTTCTTATGCGCCTGCTTGCGCTCGAAACCACCTCCGAGGCCGGCTCGGTCGCGCTGCTGGAAGGCGAGCGCCTGGCCGCGCTGCGCGCGCTCGAGCCCGAAGCCTATTCCATGCAACTGCTGCCCGCCGTCATCGCCCTGCTCGGCGAGCTTGGCTGGCAGGCGCATGCGCTGGACGCCGTCGCCGCTGCCGCCGGCCCGGGCTCGTTTACCGGCGTGCGCGTGGGCCTTTCCGCCGCCAAGGGTATAATCGAAGCCTGGCAGAAGCCGGCCTTGGCCGTCTCCACCCTGTCGGCGCTCGCCGCATCCCCCGCCGATGCGCCGGAAGCCGGCGCGCCCGCCGCGCTCGATTCCCCCGCCATCGCGCTGCTCGACGCCGCGCGCCAGGAAGTCTATTTCGGCATTTATCCCGCCGGACCGCTGGCGGCCGCGCTGGCCGGAACGCCCACTGCGGTGGATCGGGCGGCGGAAGCCGCATCCGCGCAAACCGCCGCGGCCCTGCAGGCGGGCGCCGCGCCCGTCGCCTACCTTCCCGGCGCTTCCCTGCCCGCCGACCCGGCCGCGATGGCAGCACCGCCGGCTGCAGAGGCTGCGATTGAAGGACTGGAGAGCCTGGCGCAATTCGCGCGCCGGCTCGAGACTCTGCCGCCCTGGCCGGTCTATCTGCTCGACCCCTGCCTGGGCGAGCGTCTGGGCCTCCCCGCCTGCCGGCTGCGCCCGCGCGCCGGACGGCTGGCGGCCGGCGTCGGCCGCCTGGCCGCGCCCCTGCTCGCCGCCGGACGCGCCGCCGGCGCGCTCGAACTCGATGCCCGCTACCTGCGCCGCTCCGACGCCGAGCTGATATCGCTGCCGCGCCTGCTGCAACGCGAAAAAACGGGGAGATGATTTGCCCCCCATGCGCATCCGCCCCGCCCACGCCATTGACCTCGCCCGCCTGATGGACCTCACCCGCCAGGCCTTTGGGGACTCGGCCTGGAGCGAGAGCCTGATGCTCGATATCCTCGAAGCCGCCCGCCAGCGTCCCTGGCTGCAGGTGGTGCGCGTACTCGAGCTCGGCGAAGATTTTCCCGCCGATGCGGCTGCGAACCCCGATCCTGCGCGGGACCCCGCCGCCTCTTCGCCGCCCGCCGCTGCGGTGATTGCCGGCTACCTGGTCTTGCAGGTGATTGGCGCCGATGCGGAAATTCAATCCCTGGCCGTGGATTTGCGCTGGCGGCGCCGCGGCTTGGGCAACACCCTGCTGGAAGATACCCTGGCGCTGGCCGCCGGCCGCGGCCTCGAGCGCATCTTCCTCGAAGTCCGCTCCGGCAACCTCGCCGCGCAGCAGTTCTACCTGCGCCGCGGCTTTGAAATCTTCGGCCGCCGCTCGCGCTACTACCATTCCCCGGTGGAAGACGCACTCCTGATGCGCCGCCCGGTGGCGAGCCCCGCCGTCAGATAGCAAAAAAAGAAAACATGAATGCCGCTAGCGGTTCACCGGCATCGCCCAATACTTTTTAAGCCAGTTGGGCTGGCCGGGCAGGCGATAAATCTTTCCCGCTTTCATTACAAAGCGCACGTGCTCGAGCAGCGAGACGTTGTCCAGCGGATTGCCCGGCACGCCCACCACGTCGGCGGCATAGCCGGCGCGCAGGCGTCCGAGGTAAGCCTCGGCGCCCAGCATGCGCGCCGCCACCGTGGTGCCCGCCTGCAGCGTGCGCAGCGCGGAGAGCCCGTAGCGGTGCAGCAGCACGTACTCGCTCGCCTGGGTGCCGTGCGGGAACGGGCCCACGTCGGAGCCGGCGCAAAAGTCTATGCCGGCGGCGATTTGTTTATGGAACTGCGCCACTTTGTAGGCCATCAACCGGCGCATGAAGCGCCGCCCGGCGGGCGAGCCGGTCGCGGCGAAGGCGGCAAAGACGGCGAAGGTGGGCACCGCGGGGATATGCTTTTGGCGCATGATGCGCATCGTCTCCGGGCTCAGCTGCACCGCGTGATCGAGCGCCATCACCCCCGCCTGGGCGGCGTAGAGCGCGCCCGGCTCGCCCATCACGTGCACCGCCACCCGCTCGCGCACCCGCGCCGCTTCCCGCACCGCCGCCGCCAGTTGCGCCTCGGTGTACTGGTAGGGAGTGAAAAAACGGTTACCGATGAACTGGTCGCGCCCGGTTTCATAAATCTTGATGAAGGTGGCGCCTTCCTTGATCTGCTGGCGGATGGTGCGGATCAGCTCGGCGGTGGTGTTGGCCACGTCGGCGTTCGAGGGGATGGTGAGCGCCGGATTGAAGCCGAGCGCGTCTTCGTGGCCGCCGAGGATGGAAATGGCGTTGGCGCAGACCCAGAGCCGCGGTCCGGGAATCTCGCCGGCGTCAATCGCCGCGCGCAGCGCGCTCGAGGCCGAGCCCACGCCTTCGGTGCCCATGTCGCGCTCGGTAGTGAAGCCCGCCCACAGGTCGGCCTTGGCCGCCAGCGCCGCTTGCAGCGTCCGCTGCGCCGCCGACTCGCGCACGGTTTGCATGTCTTCCGCCCGGCCGGGATGCAGAAATAAATGCACATGGCAATCAATCAGGCCGGGCATCAGGGTCAGCCCCGGCAGGCGCACGACGCGCGCTCCCGCCGGCGCGGCGAGCCGCCCGCCGACGGCGGCTAGGGTCGAACCGCGCACGATCACCGTTCCCGGCGTCAGCAGGCGTCCGCTGCCGGTCAGCAGCACGTGGTCGGCGCGCAGCACCGTAACGGCCGTCGCCGCCGGCGGCACGGTGGCTGCTTGCGCGCCGGCCAGCGCCGGCAACCCCAGCGCCGTCAGGCACAAGGCCGCCAAAGCTATCCATTTCTGCCAGTTCATGCCGCGATTATAGTGCTGAAGGGCGGCGCTACGTCAGGGGTTCTATTGGACCGCTGGCAGTGGCCTCTTCTGGGGCGGCCCGCGAGTCCACCGATAGCGGCGGCTTACAATCTGTGGAGGGAGTATGGTGGCAATATGGAAGCAAATTTGAAATTGCCGTCATAGTTAAGTTCAATCGTTTCAGTTCTTTAAGAGGGATATGGAGGCATGGAGGCAAAATTTCAGCCTGATTGCGTTGCCCTCCATGTGAACTGGCATGGGCTCGCCTGAAAATGTTAATGATTGGTTTTAGCCGTACGTCAAGGTCGTGCCCTACCGCTCTGTGACGGCAAATATTCAATTGCCGTCACTCGCGAACGATTGATATCGAATCGGTGACACCAGTGACACCAATTTTTTGACAGTTAGTGATACGGCCCGGGGCTGGCAGTGGTCTCATAAATATAGTTGGGCGGCGGGATGGGCGAGCGTCGCGGCTTTTCCAGCATCACAATCCTGCGCTGCCGGCGAAATTGCGAGTGAACGAAAAGCCGCAGAATTTTGCCAATCCAATCAATTTTCATGGATGAGGCCACTTCTTGGTGGCAATGTGGGGTAATTTTTGATTTGCCGCCACGCGTAACGGCCAGAGCTGAAAAGACTTGAGTGGCGTGTGGCGGCAACGCAAGCAATATTTCAGGGGTCGGAATGCGTGTGGGGGGCATCAATTAGCTCACATTGTTAATTGCCCGCCGCGGCCAGTTCAACGAGAATGCTTGCGAGCCGATGGCCCAAGCTTACACATCCCGCACTGCGCCGCGCCTGCACCCTTTCGGGCTGCTGGGCCTGCTAACCGGCATCAACCTGGTCAACTATCTCGACCGCTACCTGGTGCCGCCGGTGCTGCCCTCGATCCGGCATGCTTTTGGCATCAACGGCGCCCAGGGCGGGCTGCTGGTGAGCGCCTTTTTTCTGGTCTATATGCTGGCCTCGCCGCCCATTGG
Source organism: Acidobacteriota bacterium (assembly GCA_021789895.1). Classification (GTDB taxonomy): domain Bacteria; phylum Acidobacteriota; class Terriglobia; order Terriglobales; family SCQP01; genus JAKASR01. Next base: position 41,460 of record JAJYIU010000002.1, read on the forward strand.
CTGGCTCGCCGACCGGCACTCGCGCAAGCGCATCATCGCCGCCGGGGTGGTGCTCTGGAGCCTTGCCACCCTGCTCAGCGGCTGGGCTCCCAGCTATGGCTGGCTGCTGGCCGCGCGCGCCCTGGTCGGCATCGGCGAGGCCGCTTACGCCTGCATCGTACCGGCGGTAATTGGAGACCTGTTCAATCCCCGCCAGCGCGGCCGGGCGCTGGCCGTCTTCAACGCCGCCATCCCGGTCGGCATGTCGCTCGGCTACCTCGCCGGCGGCTGGGCCGGCGCGCACTGGGGTTGGCGCAGCGTCTTTTACGTCGGCGCGCTGCCCGGCCTGCTGCTGGCGCTCGCCCTGCTGGCATTCCAGGAACCCCGCCGCGGCACGGCCGACGCGGGCGAGCTGGCCGCGGCCGGCGCGGCCGAGGCGCGCGGCTCCGGGCTCGGACTTTACTTCCGCCTGCTGGCCAACCCGCTCTTTTTCAACGCCACCATGGGCATGGCGCTGACCACCTTCAGCCTCGGCGCCTACTCCATCTGGCTGCCCAGCTTCCTGATCCAGGCGCGCCACCTGCCCATGCTGCGCGCGAACCTGCTGATCGCGGGCTTCACCTTGTTCAACGGCATCGTCTCCACCCTGGCCGGCGGCTGGTTCGCCGACCGCCGGCTGCGCCGCCATCGCGGCGCGCTCTATTCGGTCTCCGCCGCCAGCCTGCTGCTGGGCGTGCCGGTGGGCGCGGTTGCGCTCTTCGCCCCCCAGCCGCAGGTCTATCTGCCCGCCATCTTCGCGGCCGAGTTCCTGCTGCTGTTCAACGGCGGCCCGATGAATGCCGCCGTGGTCAACTCGGTGCCCGCCGAAGTGCGCGCCACCGCGCTGGGACTGAACCTGGTGATGATCCACCTGCTCGGCGATTTTATCTCGCCGCCGCTCATCGGCTGGCTCGCCGACCGCACCCGCAACCTGCCGCTGGCGATGGCGCTGGTGCTGCCGGTGATGCTGGGCGCGGCCTGGTTCTTCCGCCGCGGCGCCCGCCGCCTGGAAGCGGCGCCGGAGGTCGCATAAAGCCCAGCCGCGCGCAACAGGCGTTTCTGCCTGCGCCGCGCGCGGCCGAACTGCATTCACGCCCGCTTTACCAGGTGAGCACCAGCCCGATCGAGGGCGAAGCGATGTGGGTGTACTTATTGGTATTCAGCGCCGCCAGGCCGAAGTAAGGAACTTTGAAAATCAGGCCGCGGTATTCAATCCGGGCGCCGAGATGCACGATATGGAAATCCAATCCGGCGCCGTAATCGAACATTGGCCGCCACTGGGTGGTGGCGCCATAGGGATTGGAGTTTGGCTGGAAAGCGATTGCGCCGCCGCCGGCCAGCACGAAAGGCTGGAAAAAGCCCAGCAGCCGCGGGGTGGTGATCACCTCGTTGGCGTCCAGATCGTACATGCGCGAGGTGATGGCATAGGCCGCGCCCGAGGTGCCGCCCGCCGTCGCCGGGGTGTAATAGCGCTGCCCGTTTTCGGTGTAGCCGAATTCGGCTTCCAGCGCTTCCCAGCTATTGAAATGGTAGCGGTAGCCGACCAGCAGCCCGGCCGAATTGGTGGCGATGTGCTTGTTGACGGTGGTGGGATTGACCGCATTCGCGATCGTTGTCGAGCGGGTGAACACGCCCGACACCTGCACCGAGAGTTCGGAGGGCTGGGACGGGTCGCCGGAATTGTTGCCGGTCGAGCCGGCGGCCTGTTGCGCCCCGGCGCCCGAGGCAAGCAGAAGCGCGGCGCCGATCGCCGCCGGATAAACCAATTTCCAATTGCAAATTTTCATGCGGAACATTGCCTCCTGGCAGGAGTTTCCATGTCAGATGCGCCGCCCAGGGCAGGTGTTTATGCCTGCAAGTGGAAACGTACCCGCATGCGAGCGCGGCGGATAGCGTTTCCACCGGGAGCGGCCGGCGCGGTTCCGGCCGCGATGGAAAACGGCACGGCATCCGTTTGCACTTTTCTTCGCGGTTGATTTCTGCTTCAATGCAGGTTCCATGCCGGCGAGCGTGGAAGCAGAATCTCAACCGGCCGAGGCGAGGTGACCATGCATTGCACTCCGGAAACATTGCGGCGAATCCCGCTATTCCGCTTGCTCGATGACGAGGAGGCGGCGGTGTTGGCGTCCGAGGTGAGCTTCCGGCAATTCGCGCCCCGGCAGATCATCTTCCGCCTGGGCGAACCCGGCGGGCGGGCCTACATCATCTCCGCCGGAAGAGTGCAGTTGCTGACCCGGGATGAAGATCAGCGGGAGGTGGTGGTGGACGAGCCGGGCGGAGGCGACTGCTTCGGCCTGGCCTCGCTGCTCGATGGCGAACCGCACCAGACGACGGCGCGCGCGCTGGAGCCCACCGAAGCGATCGAGATTGACCGCCACGATCTCGAGCACCTGCTCCAGCGCAAGCCGCTAGCCGGCATGGATATGCTCACCATGCTCGGCCGCCAGTTTCATGGCGCGCAACGATTGGTGCGGCAGCGCGCCGCGCGCAACCCGAACGAGGTCATCGCCGAGCGCACCACCCTGGGCGAGCGGCTGGCCGACGCGGTGGCGCGCTTCGGCGGCTCCTGGACGTTTATCATCGTCTTTGCCGTGCTGATGCTGGTCTATACCGCCATCAATGTGCTGCTGGGGCGGCGCGCCTGGGATCCTTATCCCTTCATCCTGCTCAATCTGTTTCTCTCCACCCTGGCCGCAATTCAGGCGCCGATCATCATGATGAGCCAGAACCGGCAGGACGCCAAAGACCGCCTGCGCGGCGAACTCGATTACAACGTCAACCAGCGCGCCGAGCAGGAAATTCAGGGCCTGGCCGGCAAGCTCGACCAGCTCGGCAGCCGGCTCGACGATGTTTTCCAATGTGTGCGCCGGCAGGCCGGCGGCTCCGAGAGCCCGTCCTGAACAGTCAACCTGCCGGCGTAACCCGCGCCACGAGGTTTATACCGCGCATGTTTCGAATGCCAAAATCGAAATTCCCGCGTCCGGCGATGCGATCCATTACTCCCGGCCGGGCAGCTATGCCTACGCCCTGCCGGCCGCGAACGCGCCCGGCGTCCGGCAGGCTTTTGGGCGGCATGGCCGGGCTTGCGTTGGTTTGCATGCTCGCGCCGCGCCCCGCGCGCGCGCAAGCCGCTGCTGCCTGGAGCGGCGTCTTGTGCAACACGCGGCAGCAGCCCATCGCCGGCGCCCGGCTGCGTCTTTCCGGCCCCTTCGGCCAGGCCGCGGTCACCACCGGCGCTCGCGGAGACTTCCGCCTCACTCTCCCCGCCGGCCATTACCAGCTCACCGTTTTCGTCCCCCCTCGCACCCTCGCCCGCGCCGAAATTGCAATCTCCGCCCACCCCGCCGCCATGCTGCTCACCCTCGCGCATGGGCGCCTCACGCTCGCGCCCTGGCGCCCGGCGGCGCCGCCGCGCCCGCCCGCCGGACAAGCCAGCGGCGGCGAAAAGCTCTCCCGCCACACCGTCAGCAACCTGCCCTTGAACCAGCGCGACATCGGCTCCCTGCTGCTCCTCGCCGCCGGCACCATGACCGACGTCAACGGCACGTCAAACTTCACCCAGCAATACGCCATCAATGGCCAGCGCGGGGTGGAGGCCACGTTCGCGCTCGACGGCGCCGATATCAGCGACCCCGAAATGGGCGGCGCCACCTTCGCCAATTTCAACGTGGATGCAATTCAGGAAATCGAGTCGCTCTCCGGCTGGCTGCCCGCCGCAGTCGGCCGCGGCGCCGCCGGCTACACCAACATCATCACCCGCTCCGGCGCCGCCGGATCCCACGGCTCGTTCTTCGAATTCCTGCGCAACTCCAGCTTCGACGCCCGCAATTTCTTCGACCATGCCACCCCGGCCTTCCCCGGCCGCATCCCGCCCTTCCATCGCAATCAATTCGGATTCACCAACGGCGGCGCCCTCCCGGCGCTCTTCGGCCGCCGCCAGCGCACGTTCTATTTCATCGAATATCAGGGCTTCCGCCAGAACCTGAGCACGACCCAGGTCTTGCCCGTGCCCACGGTAGCGGAGCGTGCCGGCATCGACGCCGTGACTTACTCTGGCGGCGCCCGGGACACGCTCTTCGTTCCCGTCAATCCGAAAATCGCGGCCATCCTCCAGCGTTACCCGCTGCCGAACCTGCCCTCCGGCCCCTTTGGCGCCCGCACCTATGCCACCGCCTCCCCGGTCGTCACCAACTCCGATCAAATCTCGTTGCGTCTCGACCGCCGGATGGATGGCGGCCAGCTCATGGCCCGCGTCACCCTGGATAACTTATTCGGCCCGGTGACCAACCCCGACCAGACGGCCATCGCTCCCGCTTTCGGCGTGCAGTACAACGACCGCCAGCGCAACGTCGCGCTGCAATACACCCGCCCGCTCTCCTCCCGCCTGGTGGAAAAAACCCTGCTCAGCATCCAACGCTCCACGCCGGGCTTTCCCACCGCCGATCACACCGACCCCGGCGTCATCTTCAACAACGGCCTCTTCGAACCCTTCGACTCCGCCGCCGGCTCGGTCATGCAGGCTTATGGCAACCTGTTTCAGGCCCGCCAGGCCTTGGCTTACACGACCAGCGCCCATGCCTTCAAGGCCGGCTTTGAAGCCCGCCTCAATCGCGATAGCACCTATTTCGGCATCAACCCGAACGGCGCCTATGTTTTCGGAGGCGGCACGGCCTATGCCACCGAGTCCATTCCCTCCGCCAGCGGCACGCATAATATCGCCGCCGGCGACCCGCTGCCCGATACCCTTTCCGCCTTTCTCTCCGGCAGCGCCTTTTCGTATAACGCCGCCATCGCCCCGCCCTACTTTTCCGGCGGCCGGCACATCGGCCCCGCCGCCATCTCGCGTAACAATTTCAGCCTATGGGCGCAGGACACCTGGCGCCTGACGCCGCGCTTCATCCTCGACTACGGCCTGCGCTGGGATCTATACACCCCCATCTCGGAGCGCGCGCACCGCACCAGCGGGTTCAAGACCCTGCAGGGCGTTCAGCAGTATGTGATCAATCCCCAACCCGCCTATCGCACCAACTGGACCGGTTTCGCTCCACGCTTGCAGCTTTCCTGGCAGGCGACGCCCAAGCTCATCGCCCATGCCGGCGGCGTCGTCATGGTCATTCCGCCCAATATATGGCAGGACAACTTCCTCACCGGCTCAACTCCCTTTGTCATTTACCCGCAGGCCATTGCCGCGCCCGGAGCCCCGCTCGCCTACGGCTTCCAGATCACCCCGGACCAACTGCCCCCGGCTACCACCCCGCAAGGCACGAATATCTTCGCCTCCGGCGGCACCAAAAACGTACCCGCAAATACGGTCCTGGACGTGAACCGCTACGAACAGGCCATCGCCGCGCTCACGCCCAACCAAGTCGTCAGCGCGCTCAGCCTCAGCGGCATCGCGCCTTCCTTCGGCAACGCCACTCTGTACACCTGGACGCTCGATTTCGAACGCCAGTTCGCCGGCCTCGACGCCAACCTCGCCTATGTCGGCACCGCCGCCCAGGGCCTTCCCCGCGTCGGGTTTCCCAATGCCTTCGCCGGCGCCTCTCCCGGCTTCGCGCCCTATACCCAGTTCAATGCCGCCGGCGCGGTTACCGGCGGCTTTGGCGTGGAAAACGTCGTCTATGGCGACGTACACTCCACTTACCACTCGCTGCAAGCCTCGCTGGCCGGCACCCTCCCGCACGGCGGCCCCGGCATTCAAGCCAGCTTCACCTGGGGCAAGTCGCTCGACAATGGCAGCACCGTTTTCGGCGGCACCGGCTCGACCGGAGCCATCTCCGTCGCCGCCCCGCAAGACCCTTTCAACCAGCGCCTGGAAAAAGGCCCCTCCAATTTCGACATCTCCCGCGGCTTCAGCCTCAGCGTTTTTCAGCGCCTCCACTTCGACCGCGCCGGCCTGCTCGCGCCGCTGGGCCGCAAGCTCACCGCCGGCTGGCAAGTGCTCAGCATCGTCAGCCTCAACTCCGGGCTTCCCTTCACGGTTTATTCCGGCATTCAGCAAACCGGCTACGGCTCGATCGGCACCGACCGCCCCGACCAGATCGCCCAGCCGGCGCTATCCACTTCCCGCGCCAATCGCCAGGATTACTTCGGCCAGGGCGCCGGCAACGCCGCCGATTTTTTTTCGATTCCGATGCACGTCCCCGGCGGCACCGGCCCCAACCACGGAATTTTTGGCGCCCTCGGCCGCAATAGCTTCCGCGGACCGGCTCTCTACGACTGCGACTTTGCCTTTGTCAAAGACACTCCCGTCCTGCGCGGCCGCCAGGGCGCCGTGCGCGCGGATCTCCAACTGCGCGCCGAATTCTTCAACCTGTTGAATATCGTGAATATGGGGCTGCCCGCCAACGTCCTGACCGGCTCCGGTTTTGGCGAAATCAGCCAGACCGCCAACAATGCCCGCCAGATTCAGTTTTCCTTGAAGCTGATCTACTGACCGCCGGCCGCGCCGGCGCGGCCGGCTACTTCGCGTGCGCGGCCATGATCGCAGCCAGCATGTCGGGCACGCCGGGCAGGCGCTCCAGATGGGGATAGCGCGCCCCGCCGTGGTAGTCAATCCGCACCGTCTGCAGCCAGCCGCTGCCGGCCACCTGCAGCACGATCGGCGCGGACTGATGCTGCGCCTGCGCCAGCGCATAGTTCAACTCGGCGGGGCTGAAAGTGTGCCCATTGACGGACAGGATGCGCTCGTTTTGCGCCATGCCCGCCTGCCATGCCGGCGAAGCCTGGCGCAGCGAAACCACCATGCCCTGGCCGTTGACGTTAAAACCCAGGTCGAACCAGTGGAAGGCTCCCTGGCTTTGCGCCATGCGGGCGGCCAGAAATTTATTCGGCTGCGCGTTGAACACCAGTTTCCAGCCGGCGCGGGCCAGCTCGGCGGCGGGCGGCTGCGGCGCGATCTGGTAGATGCGTTTTTCGAAAAACGCGTGCCAGTCGTAGGGCTGCACCTGGTTGAGCAGGCGCTCGATAGCGGCGCGGTTGTAGGTGTCGGTGATCGGCCCGGTAACCGCCGGACGGGAATACAGGTGGAGGAAGTTATCGAGCGATTTGCGGCCGCCGGAAAGCTGGCGGATCAAGGTGTCGGCATCCAGCCAGACCAGCTCGCCTTCATCGTAAAAATCGCCCGCGGTGCGGCTGATCGAGGGGTAATTATTGCGCGCCTGATAGAGAAAAGGCGCGGCGGTGGTGAGCGCGATTACCGGCGTGGTCTTGCGTCCCGGCTCGGCCGCCAGCAGGGCGTAGAGCTGCGCCAGGTATTCCGGGTATTCCTTGGGATCGCGGATGCCGGTGCGGAAGGAGAGCAGATCGCCGAGGTATTGGTTCATGCCCTCGTAAACCCAGATCAGGTCGGGGCGCATGGGCACCTGGAAATTGGGGGTAGCGAGGTCGTCGGGGCGGCGGTATTTGCCGTTCCAGGAATGCGAGAACTCGTGCGTGATGAGGTCGCCGCCGATCAGCTCCATGGCCGGGCTGGTCAAAAAGCTATCGGGGGCGCGGTCGTCGCTCGACTGATGATGCTCGATTCCCTGAAAGCCGATGGCGTTGCTGAGCGTCAGCAGGGCGTGGTAGGCGGCGAAGTGATGCGAGCCGTAGAGCGCATAGGCCTCGGCGGGAATGCGCTGGTAGGCGGCCACCACATTGGCGGGGGCGTCGAGGTCTTTCGGGTTGTCGGCGAAGGCATCCAGGAAAACCGGGGCGCCGCCGATCTGGCCCAGTTGCCATTGATGGAAGTAGCGGCCCATGTCGAGCGGCGAATCCACCAGCATGGCCAGGCTGACGGCGCGGAATTGCGAGGTCTCTCCCGCAGCCGGCGCGCGCGGGGTGAGCGCGGTGGCGTACTGCCAGCCGGCGGGCAGGGTGATGGAGGGGCGCAGGAACCAGGTGTGCGAATCCACGCCATCCTGGTAAAGCAGCGCCCGGTTCCAGTTCAAGATGGCGACTACGTGCGTAGCCATGGTGTCGCCGGCCTCGTTCATGATCGAGATGAAGCGCGCCGTGATGGAGCGCGCGCCTGCGGGTACGGTGACGTGAAAGGCGTACATGTGCGCGCCGTCGCGGTGAAACGCAAGCGCGCGCCCGCCGCTGGTGAAGCGCAGCCCGGCCAGTTCGTCAATCGGCCCGGTGGGGCCGTGCTCGCCCGGTATCCATTTGGGATAGACCAGGGTTAGCGGCCCGGGCGCCGCCGGAATGCGCTCGGTGACGTAGAGCAAGCCGCGCCAGGCCTGGCTGGCGTCCACGTCGAGGGTTGCCGGATTCGACCGCGGCGCCAGCGACTGCGCCGCCTGGATCGGATAGGCGTATTTCGGAATGTAGGTGCCGCGGTAGAACTGCGCGGCGGCAGCGAGCGATAACAGCAGGATCACAGCCGACAGAAGCGCGTAACGGAGTTTCATGGGTTCGCAGCCTGCGTGGAAAAAGGTTGGAAAAACACGCCAGTTTAGCATGGCGGGCCGCCGAGACTTGAGGAGGAAATTAGCTTCCACCTTTAGTCGTTTTTCTTGCGGCGGCCGGCGGCATCGCTTCGATCATCAGGCGCTTCGATTTCACCGCGGCCGTAAGCTTCCGGATCGGCGATGGGCGTGGAAATGACGTACTCGCCGCTGGCCCAGCGCCCCAGATCTATCGCGCGGCAGCGGCGGCTACAAAAGGGGAATTCCGCTGCCCCGGACGAAACCGGCTTCCGGCAAATGGGGCACTTCCGGCGGCGCATCACGATTTAATTTTAATGCGGCACGGCCGCGATTCCCGGAAATCGAATTCAGCGAAATTTAAACCGGAATTCAGCGGAATTTAAAACCCAAACTCACTAAAATCATAGTGGATCCAGATGGCTGGAGCGAAGGCAATGAGCCGAGGAGGGGTTATGCGAATCCTGCTGGCGCATGTGCCCTGTGCCGTCCTCTGGCTATCGGGCAATTGCCCGCCGGCCTGGGCCCAGGCCGCCGCTGCGCCGCCAACGCCTTCCGCGCCGTCCGCTGCCCCGCCGCCGGCCGGCCCCGCACCGCAAGCTCGAGCGCCCGGCGCGGCCGGATCCATTCCGGTGCCGCGCGAGATCCTCACCGCCCGCCGGGCGTTCATTTCCAATGGCGGCGTGCGCTGCAACTGGTTTGTCGGCCCCGACCGCGCCTACCGCCTGTTTTACCAGGCGATGCGGCAATGGGGACGATATCGGCTCGCCCGCTCGCCGGCGAACGCCACCCTGGCATTCGAAATCAGCTTTGCCTGTCCCTCGGGCAGCGCCGATGTCATTCAGGGAAACAGCACAGAAACGCCGTACCGGCCGCGGCTGAAATTGTTGATCAAGGATATAGCCACTCGGGTCGTGCTGTGGAGCATGGCCGAGCCAGTGCGGGTTGCGCTGCTGCAATCGAACCGCGATAAAAATTTTCGTCGCGCGATGGATCGGCTGGTGGCGCGGCTGCAGCATCTCGACAGGGAATTGCCGGCAGCGGAGCGGCGCCCGGTTCATCGTTCGCATTGGGCCTCGGGCAGGCTAGCCCTATTTTTAATCGGAGCCGCGGCATTTTTCATTCTGGGGATCGTCGAACTTCATCGCGTACGCAAGCTGCAATCCAACTTTCCACAGCCGGCGCAGCCCACTCCCCAGTTCCCCTGACCGGGGCTTGGCTGCAGTAGGACTTTGGAGATGAGAGTCAGGTCACCAGCCGGGCCACGACGTCATAGTCGTGGGCGGCGGTGATTTCGGCGGTAACAAAGCTGCCGGTCGCGGGCGGCGGGGCGGGCGAGCCATCGGGGCGCAGGCCGAAGTCGTTGATCAGCACCTTGCCATCAATTCCCGGCGCCTGGCCTTCCAGCCGCCCCTGCCAAAGCAGGGCGCTTTCTTCCGCCGGACCTTCGACCAGCACCATCGCCCGGGCGCCCAGCAGGGCGCGGCGGCGGCGGCGTGAAATCTTGCGCTGCAGTTTCATCACCGTGTCGCGCCGGGCGGCGGCCACCTCCGCCGGAACTTTGTTCTCCAACGCGTGCGCGCGGCTGGTGGCTTCATCGGAGTAGGCAAACACGCCCAGCCAGTCGAGTTCGGCCGCGGCGACGAAATCCAGCAACTCCTGAAACTCAGCCTCGGTCTCGCCGGGAAAGCCGGTGATCAAGGTCGAGCGCAGGGCGGCGCCGGGCAGGGCGCGCCGGATGCGCTCCAGCAGCCGCAGGAAATGCTCGCCCGAGCCGCCGCGGCGCATGCGCGCCAGCACCGCGCCGCTGGCGTGCTGCAGCGGCATATCCACATAACGGCAGAGCCGCGGATGCGCCGCCAGGGTATCGAGCAGGGGCGCGGTGACGCGGTTGGGATAGAAATAAAGGGTGCGAATCCAGGCGAGCGCTTCGATGCCCGCCAGCCGCGCCAGCAGTTGCGCCAGCCCATGGCGCAAGCCGAGATCGCCGCCGTAGCTGGTCGTATCCTGCCCCACCAGCACCAGCTCGCGGACGCCGTTCGCGGCCAGAAGGCGCGCCTCGGCTTCGACCGACTCGGGCCGCCGGCTGCGAAAATGGCCGCGGTATTGCGGAATCACGCAGAACGAGCAGGGGTGATCGCAGCCCTCGGCGATTTTCAAATAGGCGGTATGGCGGGCGGTCGAGACCAGCCGCGGCGTGTGCTCGTTATAGAGATAGCCGGGGCCGTCCGGCGGCAGCGGCGCGGATACGGGCTGCGGCTTCACTCCCGGAAAGCTTGCCGGCAGCACCGGCAACGCGGCGCCGGCGGTGACCGGGCGGCTGCAGGCGGGGGGCGCAGGCGGGGCTTCGCCGGTCACCGCCGCCACGATCTGCGGCAGCTCGTTGGTGCCCACCAGCGCGTCCACCTCGGGAATTTCCGCCCGGATCTGCTCGCGAAAGCGCTCCACCAGGCAGCCGGCCACCACCAGGCGGCGGGCGCGCCCGCTGCGTTTCAGCTCGGCCAGCTCGAGAATGGCGTCCACCGACTCCTGCTGCGCGCTTTCGATGAAGGCGCAGGTGTTGACCACCAGCACCTCGGCCTCTTCGGCGCGCGCCGTGATCGCGTGCCCGCGCTCGCCCAGCAAGCCCATCATGACTTCCGAATCCACCAGGTTTTTCGGGCAGCCGAGACTGATAAATCCAACTTTAGGCATGAATTTCAGTTTACCGTCTCTGCCGCATCTATATAGACGGGCTGAGCTGGCGCCCGAAGATATCCGCCGCAGCACGAAGATGTTGACATCGCCGCGGCGATGAAGCTACCTTCAAACCACTCTGCCGGCGCGGGCGCAGCAGCGGCTGCGCCTGGAATGGCTTTTGGCAGATCCTGGAGAACAGTCTATGTTTTGTCCGCATTGCGGCAGGGAATATTCCGGCCCGGCGCGCTTTTGCACCGGCTGTGGAGCGGCGATTGCGCCCGCGGCGGCGGCCCTGGCGCCCACCTCGCCGGCGATCGCTCCCGGCACCCCGGCGGCGCGGAAAAACCTGGTCGAACACATGAGCTCCCGGCTGAATCGCCTTGCCGGCACCGAAAAGCTGGAAGGCTTCAGCCTGTCGGACATGTTCTCCCAGGTTTTCCGCAAACGCTCGCCGGAAGAAGTGGAAGACTACCTGATCACGGGCACGTTGAAAACCACGCCCGCGATCACCGAGGTGCAGACCGGCTGGCCGCATCCCTGGCTGTTCGCGCGGGTGCTGGGGGCGCTGGTGCTGGCCTATATTCTGCTGGAAATCGCCTGGGGACAGTTTCAAAATCCCAATCTGATTCCGGGGCTGATGCTGCTCGGCAACTTCGCCGTGCCGCTGGCGATGGTGGTGTTGTTCTTCGAGATGAACACGCCGCGCAACGTCTCGCTCTCGCGGCTGGCCTCGCTGTTTTTATCCGGCTCGGTGATTTCGCTGTTTATCACGCTGATCGGCTATGGCGCAGCGGGGCAGACGCTGAGCTGGATGGGCGCGTCGGAGGCGGGCGTCATCGAGGAATTGGGCAAGCTGGCAGCGGTCATCGTGATCATGCGCGGCGCCCAGCGTTATAAATACATCCTCAACGGGCTGCTGGTGGGCGCCACCGTGGGGGCCGGCTTTGCCGCGTTCGAGAGCGCCGGCTACGCATTCAGCGCGATATTTCAGACCCACAACGTAAATGTGATGCTGCACGAAATCCTGCTGCGGGCGGTGGATGCCCCCTTCGGCCACATCGCCTGGACGGCCATTGCCGCCGGCGCGCTCTGGCGGGCCAAAGGCGAGGCGCCGTTTCGCCTGGGCGTGCTGAAAGACGGAACCTTCCTGAAGACGCTGATGATTCCGATCGTGCTGCACGCCTTCTGGGATTTCGGCTATGTGCCGCACTGGCTGGTGCAGGTCATCGTCTACCCGATTGATTACTTCGTCATCTTCGGGCTGGTGCAACAGGGGCTGCACCAGGTGCGGGACGATCAGAAGCGCATGCTGGCGGAAAACCTGAGTGCGCTGCAAGCGTCCGCGCCGGGGCTGGCGGCGGCGGCCACGAGCGCGGCCGCAGGGGCGATGACGGTGCAGTAACGGGTTGGCCGGCAACGAGGGGCTCCGGCATGGGAACTGCGATTGGGATAGGTTAGCGGGCGAAGCGCAGCAGCAGGTAGAGATAGATCCAAATCAGGTCGAGGAAGTGCCAGAGCGGCGCGGCGAAGCGCAGGAAGGGGGCGCCGCGGCGCAGGCGTCCGCGCCAGGCCAGCGCGGCGGCGGCGCTCAGCAGCCCCAGCCCGGCCAGCAGGTGCAGGCCATGGGCAAGAGTCAGCAGGTAGAGGAAGGCGCTGCTGGGATTGGCGGGGGTGTAAAGCCCGGAGCGCCGCCAGTCGAGCCACACCGCCGCCTGGCCGGCCAGAAATAACCCGCCCAGCAGCGCCGCTGCCGTCAACCCCCAGCGCAGGCGCCCGTAATCCACGAACCAGCCAAACTCGTCATTGAGCGGATCGGGCTCGGGCCGGGGGCGCAAAGCGTAATGCAGCGCCACGCTGCTTGCGGCGAGCACCAGCGTGTTCCAGAACATCAGACGGGGCAGCGGCACCGGACGCCAGTGACCGTCGAACCAGCGCAGCATGAGATAGGCCAGCGAGAAAGCGGCAAACAGGCTGGCCATGGCGGCCATGGCCAGGCGCACACCGAGTTGCAGGCGGGCGCGCGGCCAGGACGGACGGCGCCGGCCGCCCCCGCGGCCGCGGCCAGGATGAGGGGGCGGCAAACGGCCGCCCGACTGGATTGCAATTTCCCGCCCGGGAAATTCCACCACGGCGGCGGGAGGCTCGAGCACGGCGGGCATATTGCCAGTTTAGATGCGAAAGAAAATGGCGGGCGCAGCGATAAACGCCGCCGGGCATCGTTCGATAAGCTTTACACAGGTTCTGCAAATTGCCCGGCAATCCTCACGCACATCCATGTACCTACGATCAGCGTCAAAGCGACATAGCCGCTTTTAGCGAACATCGCTGACGCTCGCCCCATATTTTTTTCATTGCAGCCGTTATCCGCGAATGCGACGATCCCCACTCCGGAGCATCAGCCATGATGGCGGGTGGTTTCGCCGGGGAAAGGCCAGTCGCGGTTGAAGAGCACTTCCTGGTTGCGCAGCGCGATGGGGAGCTTATCCACGCGCAGGTTTTCCAGCCAATGGACGCCGGTTTTGCCGGCCAGCAGGATATCCTGGTCGCCGTCGCCGTCAATATCGGCCACCCAGATCTGAGTGCCGATCTCGGCGGTGCCGTTGTAACTGAGCGGGTAGCGGGTGAAGCGGGCGTTCCGGCGGTCGAGCTTGTAGTAATAGACCACCAGCGGCCAGAACAGCCCGGGATCGGGGTCGGCGCGGTAGCGCTTGCCGGTGATCAGCTCGAGTTCGCCGTCGCCGTCAATATCGGCCAGCTTGAGGGCATGGACCTCGGAGAAGGAATCGTCAATCAGGTGGCGGCGCCAGTGGCGGCGGCCGCGGAAAGTGGTCTGCTCCAGCCAATAGAGGCCGAAGTTATGGCCATGGCCGTAGATCAGGTCCATTTTGCCGTCGTCGTTGACATCGTAGCCGAGGATGGGGAAACCGGTTTCGCCCAGTTCCCATTCCGGGTGCCAGCGCCAGCGGTCGCGCGCCGCGTCCACGTTTTCCAGCCAGCCGTGAATCGAGAGCAGGTCGGCGCGGCCGTCACCGTTGATGTCGGCGATGCCGACGCCGTGACCGTCGGCGGTCTTGCCGCCGGCGTAATGCACGCGCGGGGCGGGGCCGGCGAAGTTAATCCAGATCAACGCAGACGGGGTGTAATGCGCGGCGGCCAGCTCGTCGCGCCCGTCGCCATCGAGGTCGCCCATCACCATCCCCTCGGTGTGGAGGGAGGGACAGATGCGATGCGGCTGCCAGAGCACGCCGCCGCGCTTCGGGTTTTCGTACCACCAGATGCCGTCGGTCTGCCAGGCGGCGCTGACGATGTCGGGCGCGCCATCGTGGTTGACGTCAATCGCAAACTCGCCGCAGTCGGAGACGAATTCAGTCGTGGTGAGGTGATCCACGGTAAAGCCCCAGGCGGTGACTTTGCGGTGCTGATGGCGTTTCCACACAATGCCGCGGGGGCCGGGGTTTTCGTACCAGTAGGCGCCGCTGGCGATGTCGAGGCGTCCATCGCCGTTCATGTCGAGCAGGCAGAGGCCCTCGCAATGGTCGGTGCCGATGCGGTGGGCGAGAAAGACGTTAGCCTGGCGCGGATAGGCCGCAGCGCCGGTGGCGGCAGGCGGGGGCGCGGCTTGGGCGGACGGCGGCACGGCAGCAGCGCCCAACGCCAGCGGCGCAGCGCCCAGATTGCGCAAAAAATTGCGGCGATGCATGCGCGCATTATGCCGCATCGCGCCCGCCAGCGCCAGCTTGCCCGAGCCCGGACTTGAGGGGAGCTCGCCGGATCCGATTTCAGCGTTACTTCATCTTGCCAGGCATAGATTCAACGAGTGCGTTTTCCTCATCTTTTTTCAGGAGTTTCCGCCATGGCCCATCGAATGAATCTACTTGGCTGCGTTCCCGTGCTGGCGGGTTTGGCGCTGGCAGCGCTGCCCGCATCCGGCGCCCGGCCGCAACATCGCTTTGCGCAAGCGCTGGTCAATCGCATGCATCGCGCCCATCCCGAGATTGAAGAGATCGGCATCGCGGTGCAGTTCGCCGGCGGCTGCCGCACCATTGCCTCCACCGACCCGGGCGACGTGGGCGAACGCTGCGAATCGGAAGACCGCACGCCCATGCGCACCGGCCGCATCGTGGTTCAACGCGAAGGCAAGGAGCTCGATATTTCCCTGCCGCTGCGCGATGCTTCCGGCCGGCGGGTGGGCTCGATCGGGATGGAACTGATTCCGGCGCGAGGCGAAAGCCGCGCCGCCGCAATTCGAAAAGTTAAAGCGATCGCGGCTGCCATGGCGCGGCAGATCCCTTCAAAAGCGCGGCTGCTTCGCTAAGAAGTGCAGCACCCGCTCGTATCGCAGCCTCGATAATTTGCTTGCGCTGCCGCCACACCCCATTTAAGTCTTTTCGCCTCTATGGGTTACGTGTGGCGGCAAATGAAAAATTGCCGCCACATTGCCACCGCGCATTCCTGCAGAGCGCGCGGGCAGCC
Source organism: Acidobacteriota bacterium (assembly GCA_021789895.1). Lineage (GTDB taxonomy): Bacteria > Acidobacteriota > Terriglobia > Terriglobales > SCQP01 > JAKASR01. The sequence goes on from JAJYIU010000002.1 coordinate 57,038, forward strand.
CTCCGTGCCGGGAGCGCGGAGAGCTGCCCGCGGGGCGGTTAGCGGGCGAAAACGAGCAGGTGGAAGCTGCCCGGCACCATGCGGAAGCGGCGCCAGCGCGGCGTGCCCGGGGGCGGGTTTTTCAGGGGCTCGAATTTCGCCGTGTCGAGAAAGACCTCATGCGTGACCGGATCGAGCGCCATGGTGCGCGCCCGCGCCTCGGTGGGCACATTCTCGACCACGTGGAAGCGGGTGGGCGAATCCTCGTGGATGACGGTGAGGTTGCCCGACATGCCGTTGGAGCTGAAGGCATAACCGGTGCCCGGGTCGAAGCGGGTGGCATCCACGCCGCGTCCGATCGGCTCGGTCGCGACCACTTTGCCGGTATCGGCGTTCATGATCACCATCAACTGGTTGTGGCAGCCGGAAAACAGCAGGTGATGCTTGCGGTCAATCGCCAGCCCGCTGGGAGAGCGGCCGGGAGCGAGCGGCCAACGATGCGTGATCTTCATGGTGCGCGAGTTGATTTCGACAATCTCGCTGGTGGTTTCGATGTTGGCGAAGACATGGCCGCGGCCGTCAGCCACGGGAAATTCGGGGCCGCCGCCGAGCGCGATATGGCCGACCACCTTGCCCGTGCGCGCATCCACCACGGTCGAGGTGTGCGAATCGCCGTTCATGGTGAAGACGCGCTTCGACGCCGGATCGTAAACCACGCCGTCCGCGTCCCGATCGGTTGGCGCGCTGCCGATGATTTTCAGGGTGCGGAGATTGAAGATCCAGAGCTTGGCGGCGGCGCCGTCGGTGACGAAGCCGCGGTTGAATTGCCGCGCCACCACGATGCCGTGGATGCCCTTCATGGGGCCGATATTGCCCACGATTTTGCCCGTCCGCGGATTGACCACCACCACATGCGTTCCGTGCGAGACGAACAGGTGGTGCGACGCGGGATCGTATTTCATGTAATCCCAAAATGTCGTTCCCGGAATGGGGATGGTTTTAATGAGGCGATAGCCCGAAGGCCCCGGGTCGGACGCCTGCATCCGCACCGCCGGGCGCGGGGTGCGGCCCGCGGGGGGAAAGACGAAACCCAGCACGGCAATCGCCAGCAGGGCGGTGAGAGCCAGGAACGACCAGAAACGCAAAGCAGGTTGATTTCGCATGCATATCTCCTTCCGCGGCGCGGCCGCGCCTTCCTTAAAACGCCCGCAACCGGGACTGAGTTGCACCCATCCCTCATAGCTGGCGGGAACCGGGCGTCAATCATAGTTGGCAAAAGCTGAATAGAAGCTTAAGAGGCGCAGGCGGGCGCGGCAGCAGTCCGCGCCGACTACACTAGGAAAGATGCCTGCCGCCAAGTTCAAACAATTGCTGACGCTGGGGTTGTTCCGCACCTCGCGCAGCCTCGCCGCCGGCATGATCATGCTCGGCTTTCCCTACCTGATCCTGCGGCATTTGCATCTGGGAGCGCTGACGCTGGGCTTGCTGTATGCCACGGCGGGGGTGGCGACGGCGGTGCTCGGGCTTTTATTCGGCTATTTGGCCGACAGCTGGGGGCGGAAGCACTCGCTGGTGCTGGTGGGCGCGACGCTGCCGCTGAGCACGGCGCTGGCCTGGGCCAGCTCCGGGCTGGCGCACCCGCTGCCCTGGCTGTATTTGGCCTCCATGCTGGGCGGATTTTCCGCCACCGGCTCGCTGATGGGCGGCGGGGTGGGCGGCGCCGCCGCCCCGATCCAGAGCGCGGTGATCGTGGATGTGGCCAAGCCCAACAATCCGACCGCGTATTTTTCCTGGTTCAATTTTTTCAGCGGCGTCTTTGCCGCGGTGGGGGCGCTGCTGGGACGGCTGCTGGACGTACGGCAAATCTTTCTTGCCGCCACGCTGATCTCGCTGGCGGGATTGATCACGCTGCTGCCGCTGCGGCTGCCCCGCTACCGGGCCAATCCGCGCCGGCTGCAGGGACGGCAGGTGATCGGCAAATTTACGCTGACCGGCGCGCTCAACGGCCTGACCCAGGGGCTGATTACCCCCTTCCTCATTCCTTTCTTCGTGCTGGTGTTTCATATTCCCAAGAGCCATATGGCGGTGTACGGGTTTATCAGCGGCAGCCTGGGGGCGCTGGCGCTGCTGGCTGCGCCCAAGCTGGAGGCGCACTTCGGGTTTGTCAAAAGCATCGCGCTGACGCGCGGGCTGGGGGCGGTGCTGCTGCTGATGCTGCCTTTCGAACACTGGCTGCCGCTGGCGCTGGCCATCTATTTCGTCACCCCGGGGCTGCGGGTGATGGCCATTCCGGTGCAGCAGACCGCGCTCAGCGAACGGGTGGAGGCGCACGAACTGGGCCGCGCCCTGGGCCTGAACCAGGTGGCGCGGCTGGCCGCCTCCTCCGGCGCCATCGCCTTTACCGGCGCCATGTTCGAGACGGCGCTGGAGGTGCCGTTCGTCGTCTATTTCCTCATCATGAGCATGAATATTTACCTGTATTTCCGCTTCTTTGGCGAGCGGAAAAGCATCGAGGCGGCGCCGGCGGCGGTCAACGAATAGGCCGCCGGGCGTGGCGGCGCGGAACGTTTAAAATAGATGGCAGTTCCCCGCATGAATTTTCAACTGGTCAGCGATTATCGCCCGCGCGGCGATCAGGGACGCGCCATTGCCGCGCTGGCGGCCGGCTGCCGCGCCGGGGCGGCGCACCAGGTGCTGCTGGGAGTGACCGGCTCGGGCAAGACCTACACCATGGCGAAGATCATCGCCGAGTTGGGCCGACCGGCGCTGGTGCTGGCGCACAACAAGACGCTGGCGGCGCAGCTTTATCACGAGTTCAAGCGCTTTTTTCCGCACAATGCGGTGGAGTATTTCGTCTCTTACTACGATTACTACCAGCCCGAAGCCTACGTGCCGCAGGCCGACATCTACATCGAAAAAGAGGCCACGATCAATCAGGAACTGGACCGGCTGCGGCTGTCGGCGACGCGCTCGCTCTTCGAGCGCCGCGACGTGCTGATTGTGGCCTCGGTATCGTGCATCTACGGCCTGGGCTCGCCGGAATCCTATTACGGCATGCTGCTGCGGCTGGAGCCGGGGCAGGAAATGAGCCGTCCGGCGCTGCTGCACCGGCTGGTGGACATGCTCTACGAACGCGCCGGGGCGGAGTTCAAGCCGGGCACCTTCCGCGCCCGCGGCGACACCATCGAAGTCTATCCCTCCTACGAGGACAAGGCCTGGCGGATCGAGCTCTGGGGCGGCAAGGTGGAAAGCCTGAGCGAGATGGATCCGTTGACCGGAGAGCGGCGGCGGACGATCGAACGCCTGCACCTCTATCCCAAAAGCCATTACGTCATCACCCCGCAGACGCGCGAGCGGGCGCTACACTCGATTTTGGGCGAGCTGGCGGAATGGCGGCCGCAGCTCGAACGCGAGGGCAAGCAGAAAGAAGCGCAGCGGCTGGAACAGCGCACCCGCTTCGACGTGGAAATGATCCGCGAGATCGGCTACTGCCACGGCATCGAGAACTATTCCCGCCACTTCACCGGGCGGTCTGCGGGCGAGCCGCCGCCGACGCTGCTCGATTACCTGCCCGAGGACACGCTGCTGTTTCTGGACGAAAGCCACCAGACGGTGCCGCAGTTGCGCGGCATGTATTCCGGCGACCGGGCGCGCAAGGATACGCTGGTGGCCTACGGCTTCCGGCTGCCCTCGGCGCGCGACAACCGGCCGCTGCAATTCGAGGAATTCGAAGCCTACCGCCGGCAGGCCATTTATGTTTCCGCCACCCCGGGGCCGTACGAGCTGGCGAAAAGCGGCGGGGAGGTGGTCGAGCAGGTGATCCGGCCGACCGGGCTGCTCGATCCCGAGGTGGAAGTGCGGCCGGCGCGGGGGCAGATTGACGATCTGCTGGCCGAGATCCGGCGGCGCGCCGCCAGCGGCGAGCGGGTGCTGGTCACCACCTTGACCAAGCGCATGGCCGAAGACCTGGCCGAATATTACGCCGAGGCCGGCGTGCGCTGCCGCTACCTGCACAGCGAAATCGAGACGCTGGAGCGGGTGAAGCTGCTGCGCGACCTGCGCCAGGGCGTCTTCGACGTGCTGATCGGCATCAACCTGCTGCGCGAAGGCCTGGACCTGCCCGAGGTTTCGCTGGTGGCGATTTTGGACGCGGATAAAGAGGGGTTTCTGCGTTCGACCGGCTCGCTCATCCAGACCATCGGCCGCGCCGCCCGGCATCTGCACGGCACGGCGCTGCTCTATGCCCAGACCGTCACCGAATCCATGCAACGGGCGCTGGAGGAAACCCGGCGGCGGCGGCAACTGCAGGCCGACTACAACACCGCCAACGGCATCGTGCCGCAGAGCGTGCTGCGCCCGCTGGATATGTCGCTGGTGGCCGCGGCCGAGGCGGATTACGCCACCCCGCCGATGGCGGAGGCGGAGGAGCCTTCCACCCCGGAACAGCGGGCGGCGCGCATTTTGACCCTCGAGCAGGAAATGCGCGCGGCGGCGGCGCGTTTCGAGTTCGAGCAGGCCGCCCGGCTGCGCGACGAGGCCCGGCGGCTGCGGGAAAACCTGCTGCAATGAAAAACCGCGCGGCGATTTGCCGCGGCGGCGGCAATCCTGCAAAATGATTAGTTTATGCGCTGGAGCCAAGCCTTCATCCCCACGCTGCGCGAGGCGCCGGCCGACGCCGAGTCGGCCAGCCACATTCTTCTGCTGCGCGCCGGCTATGTGCGCCAACTGTCGGCGGGAGTGTACAGCTACCTGCTGCTGGGGCAGCGCTCGCTGCTGAAGATCATCGCGATCGTGCGCGAGGAAATGGACCGGATCGGCCAGGAATTCTATCTGCCGGCGCTGCATCCGGCCGAGCTGTGGCAGGCGAGCGGCCGCTGGACGGGGATGGGCGACAACCTGTTCCGGCTGAAAGACCGCTTCCAGCGCGATCTCTGCCTGGGCATGACGCACGAGGAAAACATGGCGGCCATCGCCGCCGGCGAACTGCGCTCGTACAAGCAGTTGCCGCAGATCTGGTACCAGATCCAGACCAAGTTTCGCGATGAGCCGCGGCCGCGCGGCGGGCTGCTGCGGGTGCGGCAGTTCATCATGAAAGATGCCTACAGCTTCGATCTGGACGAGGCGGGGCTGGACGCCAGCTATCAAAAGCATCACGACGCCTACTGCCGGATCTTCGACCGCTGCGGGCTGCGCTATCTGACGGTAGAAGCCCATTCGGGACAGATGGGCGGCTCGCAATCGCAGGAATTCATGGCCGTCAGCCCGGCGGGCGAGGATTGGATTGCGAGCTGCCGCGGCTGCGGCTACGCCGCCAACCTGGAAAAAGCCGAGTCCACGCCGCCGCCCCCGGCGGAAGCCGAACAGGACGCCGCGCCGGAAGCGTTTGCCACCCCCGGGCAGCGCACGATCGACGAAGTATCGCGCTTCACCGGCCTGCCCGCCGCGAAGCTGATCAAGTCGCTGCTGTATATGGCGCCGGCGGCGCGCGCGGGCGGCGAAGCCGAGTGGCAGCCGCGCCTGTTGCTGGTGCGCGGCGACGACGAGGTGAACGAAACCAAGCTGCTGACGCTCTGGCCGGAGGCGCGCCCGGCGCACCCGGCGGAAATCGAGCAGTACACCGGCGCGCCCGCGGGCTCGGTGGGTCCGGTGAAGCTGCGGCACCCCGCGGTCAAGCTCTACGCCGACCGCGCGCTCATCGGGCGGCGGGGCCTGGTGGCGGGCGCGAATCGCGAAGGCTTCCACCTGCGCGGCCTGACCCCGGGCCGCGACTTCCAGCCGGAGTGGGTGGAGGTGCGCCAGGTGCGCGGCGGCGATGCCTGCCGCCATTGCGGCCAGCCGCTGGAGGTGCAGCCGGCGATCGAGATCGGACACATTTTCAAGCTGGGACGCAAGTACAGTCAAAGCCTCAACGTGCGCGTGCTCGATGAGCATGGCAAAGAAGCGGTGCCGATCATGGGCTCCTACGGCATCGGCATGGAGCGCATCCTGACCGCGGCAATCGAGCAAAACCACGATGCCCAGGGGTTTTGGCTGCCGCCGGCGATTGCGCCATTTCAGGCGGTGGTCAGCATCGTCAACACCGGCGAGGCGGCGATGTTGCAGGCCGGGGAACGCATTTATGCCGAGCTGCGCCGGTTGGGCATAGATGCCCTGCTCGACGACCGCAACGAGCGCCCGGGGGTGAAGTTCAAAGACGCGGATTTGATCGGCATTCCCTGGCGGATCACCGTCGGCAAGAAAATTGCGTCCGGCGAGGTCGAACTGGGCAAGCGGAGCCGGCCGGGAGCGGAAACGGTCCCGGCCGATCAGGCCGCGGCCGATTTGGCCCGAAGATTGCATGCAGACGGCTGAGGCAACCCCCAAATGGCATCCCCCAGGACTCGTCAACGCGGCGCCGTGCAGCTTTCCAGCGTGCTAATGCTAGTGGTTTTGGCGGCGGCGCTGTTTGTGGGCGCGCAGATAGTCCCGGTCGAGTTTCATAACTTCGAGCTGCAAAATAAGCTGGCGCAGGAAGCCCGGATCAGCGCCTATTACAATACCGATAACGATCATATACGCCAGGCTGTAGTGGAAAAAGCGCACCGGCTTGACCTGCCGATCACCGTCGAACAGGTGTTCATCACGCGCGTGGGCGCGGACGTTACCATCCAGGTTAAGTACAGCACGCCGGTCGTGCTTCCCTTCTATCGCTTCAACCTGCATTTCACGGATAACTCCGCCAGCGCTTTATAAGTCGCGCATAAGGCCGGCAATTCGAGTCAGAAAAGGTTACAAAAGGTGCCTTATTCCGTAGTGTAAAAATTACCCATGAGCGGCAATTTATGCCCGCTCCGGCCTGGCGGCCGCGGCCGGTCCGCGCAGCTCTGCGGCCGGGGCCGAAGACGCACCCCGGGAGGGCCGGAGGCACGCCATGATGCTGGGCGAAGCGATAAGCGTCGCATAGCTTCGTTGGTTCGTCGCTCGGCAATCCTCATGTACGTCCATGTACACCAGGTCGCCTCGCGGCATTGCTAAAAGCAATTTCTGCGAAATTGCTATTGCGCCTCGCTCTGCTCGCTTCTCCCTTCGCCTTGGCGTTACTGAATCGCGGAGGGTCGGGACCTGACAGGAAACCCCGACCTTCCCACTCGACCTCGGCATATCTAACTCCCATCGGTGGACTCGTGGGCCGCCGCTAGCCGCCGCCGGAACGGCCCGGCGAGGGCGGACCCGAAGCGTCAACTCCGCCATGCGATGCGAGCGCATTGCCTGATGTATGCTGATAAAAAGAGCTGGGAGAGAACGTCTGAAATTCACCCTTCATGGCCCGCGGTGGATGCGCTGGCTGGTGCACCCGGTAACGAAGGTCCTGCTGGCGCTGCTGCTGGTCATCGCGGTTGCGGGCGGCTGGGTCTTCATCCATTTGTATAACCGCTATTCGCGACTGATTGACGAGCGCTTGAGCGGCAGCATCTTCGCCCACCCCTCCATCCTGTTCGCCGCGCCGCAGCAGATTTATACGGGCGAAGCGATCACCCCCGCCGAGGTGGAGCAGCATCTGCTGCGCGCCGGCTACAACCATGGCCCGGCCTCGCCGGTGGGCGTCTATCACCTGGCCGGCAGCCGGCTGGTGATCCAGCCGGGGCCGGAATCGTTCCTTTCGCCCGAGCCGGTCAGCCTGCAATTCCAGGGCGGGACAATTGCCGCCATCACCGATCCCACCACCGGGCTGCAGTTGGGCAGTTACGCGCTCGAGCCGGAAGTGCTGACCACCCTGAACGATACCCGCGGGGTCAAGCGGCAGCTGCTGCGCTATCGCGACCTGCCGCCGGAGCTGGTGCAGGCGGTGCTGGCCACCGAAGACCAGTACTTTTTCCAGCACGGCGCGATTGACTACCCGCGCGTGCTCGCCGCCGCCTGGCGCGACCTGCGCAGCGGGCGCAAAGAACAGGGCGCCAGCACGCTGACCATGCAGGTGGCGCGCAACTTCTTTCTATCGCCGAAAAAAAGCTACCGGCGAAAACTGGAAGAGATGCTGATCGCCATCGAACTGGAGCGGCGCTTCACCAAGCGGCAGATCTTCACGCTATACGCCAACGAGGCCTACGAAGGCCAGCGCGGCACCTACGCCATCCGCGGTTTCGGCGAGGCGGCGCGGGCGTATTTCGGCATGCCGGTGCGGCAGTTGTCGCTCGCCGATTGCGCGCTGCTGGCGGGCATGCTGCACGGGCCCAGCCTGGACAATCCCTACCGGCATCCGCACCGGGCCATCCGGCGGCGCAACCTGGTGCTGAAATGGATGGCGCGCGACGGCTTCATCACGCCGGCGCGGGAGCAGCAGGCGGCGGTGCAGCCGCTGAAACTCTCGCCGCCCTACGCCGTCAGCGGCGCCGCCCCGTTTTTCGTGGACATGGTGCAGGACCAGTTGGCGCACACCGTTCCCGCGCGCCAGTTGCTGTCGGAAAGCTACCATATTTACACCACGCTCGATCCCGACCTGCAGCGCGATGCCGCGCAGGCGGTGCGCGACGGGCTCAAGGCGGTGAACGCGCAATTGGCGCGGCGCGCCCGCTATGCCCGCCGGCGCCGCGTCCGCACTCCCCGCGGCTGGCGCTGGGAGCGCCCGCAGCCGGAGCGGGCGCAGGCCGCTTTGATCGCCCTGGACCCGCACACCGGCGCGGTGCGGGCCCTGGTCGGCGGCGACAATTACGCCTTCAGCCAACTCAATCACATTCTCGCCAGCCGCCCCACCGGCAGCATCTTCAAGCCCTTCGTTTACGCCGAGGCCTTGAATACCGCGCTCGACGGCTCCCCCCTGGTCTTCACCCAGATCTCCTCCTTGATGGACGAGCGCACCACCTTCGCCAACGGCTACAGTCCGACCAACTTCGAAAACAAGTATTACGGCAAAGTCACCCTGCGGCAGGCGCTGGAGCACTCGCTCAACAACGCCACCATCTCGCTCGCCACCCAGATCGGCTACGCCAAGATCGCGGCGCTGGCGCGAGCCGCCGGCATCCGCGGGGTCGAGCCCACCCCGGCGATGGCGATCGGCGCCTACGACGCCTCGCCCTGGGAAATGGCGCAGGCGTACACGATCTTTGCCAACGGCGGGGTGCTGGTGCAGCCGCGGATGATTTACGAAGTGCAGAATATGCAAGGCCAGGTGGTGATGCGCACCCACACCGTCAGCCAGCCGCTGCTCGATCCGAGGATTGCCTTCCTGACCACCAACCTGATGCAATCGGTGGTCAACCACGGTACCGGCGTCGGCTTGCGGGTCATGGGGCTGACGCAGCCGATCGCGGGCAAGACGGGAACCGCCAATGACGGCTGGTTTGCCGGCTATACGTCTTCGCTGGAGTGCATTGTCTGGGTGGGCCTGGACGACTATCACGATCTGAAAATCGAAGGCGCGCGCTCGGCGCTGCCGATCTGGGGCGAGTTCATGCAACACGCCCTCGAGCTGCCCGCCTATCGCAACGTGCAGCCCTTTCAGCCGCCGCCGGGCGTGGTGGCGGCGACGCTGGACAAGGCGACCTACCAACTGGTCACGCCGCTGTGTCCCAGCAGCGACAGCCGCGTGAGTTATTTCATCGCCGGCACCCAGCCGACCCAGGGCTGCGGCGTCAATGCGGTGACCAAACTGCCGGGGGCGATGGTCAACAGCGTCCGCTCGCTCTTTGGCTATCATCCCGCCCCGCCGCCGCACCCGGTCGCGCCCCCGCCGGCGCCCGCGACCCGCCGCCTGGCCCGGAACGCCGCGCCGGCGCCCGCGCCGCCGCCGAAACCGAAGAAAAAAGGCTTCTGGGGCAAAGTTTTTGGCGGGCTGTTTGGCGGCGGAAAAAAGAAGCCGTCGCATCCGCCGGAACCGTGAGCGCCGGCGGCAGCGGCGCGGCCTAGCGCTTCGCGGCGGGCGTAAAAATGCCGGAAAAGAGCAGGTCCGTGTACTGGCGGATCAGATCTGCTTCCTGAATCAGCCCTTCCGGGCGGTACCACTGATAGATCCAGTTGATCATGCCCAACAGCGCGAATGCGGCCACGCGCGGATGCACCGCCGCCTGCGCCAGCCGGCGGCGCTGCACTTCGGCAATCAAGGCTTCCAGATAGACGATATAGGCTTTCTTGCGGGCGTTGATGCGCTTGCCGGGCTCGGCGGGCAGGGCGCGGTTTTCGTGCAGGATGACGGTGATTTCGCGCTCGCGGCCGCGCAGCACGAGCTGGATATGCAGCCGGATGCAGGCGCGCAGGCGCTCTTCCGGGTCGGCGATCGGGCGCACCGCGCGCAAAACGCGCTCCTCGAAGATATCCATGCCGTAGTTCATGATCTGGAAAAGGATTTCGTCTTTGCTCTCGAAGTGATGATAGAGCGCGGCCTTGCTCAGATCGAGGGCGGAGGCAATATCCTGCATCGAGGTGGCGTCGTAGCCGCGTTCCTGGAACAGGCGCGCGGCGGTGCGCAGGATCTCGCGGCGGGAATCGGTGAGCGGAGAACGCACGCCGCATGGTAACAGGCCGCGGCGGGGCTGGCAATCTCCGGGCGAGGGCGGCGGCGAAACCAGCCGCTCCGGCGCGCGGGAGCGGCATAGAATAGTCCTCATGCTTCCTGCAACCATGCCGCGCCGCAACTTCCTCTCCGCCGGCCTGCGCGCCGCGCCGGGGCTGGCGATTTTATCGCGCCTGAATCGCGCCTATGCCGCAGCGGCGCCGGAGGAACTGGCGGGCGAGGAGCCTTTCTGGGAACAAATCCGCCTGGCGTATGACCGCGCCCCCGGCATTCTCAACTTCAACAACGGCGGCGTGGCGCCGGCGCCCAATTCGGTGCTGGACGAGCAGATCCGGCTGACGCGGCTGGCCAACCGCGCGCCAGCCTACGAGTTGTGGACGGTGCTCGAGCCGCAACTGGAGGCGGTGCGCAAGCGGCTGGCGAAGACGTGGGCGGTGGACGCGGAAGAGATCGCGATTACCCGCAATGCCACCGAATCGCTGGAAGCGGCCGAGCTGGGGCTGGAGCTGAAGCCGGGCGACGAAGTGCTGATCACCAACCAGGATTACCCGCGCATGATCAACACCTGGCGGCAGCGGCAGCGGCGCGACGGCATCGTGCTCAAGCAGCTTTCGCTCCAGGTGCCGGTGCGGCGGCCGGAAGACGTGGTCGAAACCTACCGCCGGGCGATCACGCCGCGGACGCGGGTGCTGCACTGCTGCCATGTGATCAACCTGACCGGCGAGATTTTGCCGGTGGCGCGGCTGACCGCGCTGGCGCGGCAGCACGGCTTGATCAGCATCGTGGACGGGGCGCACGCCATCGCCCACTTCCCGTTCACGCTGGCCGAGCTGGGCTGCGACTATTACGGCGCCAGCCTGCACAAGTGGCTTTCCGCCCCGATCGGCACCGGCGTGCTCTACGTGCGGCGCCCGTTAATCGAAAAAACCTGGCCGTTGTTTGGGGAATGGCCGGGCGAAGACAAAAACATCCGCAAATTCGAGGAAATCGGCACCCATCCCGCCGCGCCGCACAACGCCATCCTGCAGGCGCTCGATTTCTACGATGCGCTGGGCTATGAACGCAAGGCGGCGCGGCTGCAATATTTGAAAATGCGCTGGGCCCGCCGCCTGCTGCGCCAGCCGGGAGCGCGGCTGCTGGCGCAGCCCGGCCGCGGCCACTCCTGCGGCGTGGCGACGATTGATTTCCCCGGCGTCGATCCGGCTTGGCTGCAGGATCAACTCTGGAAGCAGGACCGCATTCTGGTCCAGGAAATCACCCATCCGGAATTCAAAGGCACGCGCGTGACCCCCAACGTCTATAACACCCCGGCCGAGGCGGATCGTTTTTCCGCGGCGATGGAGCGGCTGCTGGCGCAATGGCCGCACCGCAAGCCGGCGGCTGCGGGCTCCCACGCCGGTTAACGCGCCCGCCAACTGGAGATAGTTTCATCGAAATGCGCAGACTGATTTCTCCATCGTGTGAACTGGAGTAATTGCGGTCTTCATCAGGCTTGACTGACCAGGGCTTTGCGCCTCGTTATATCCGCACCTTCGAAACACCCTATTACGGCAGACCCGCCCGGCCGGGTTTTTCCCCATTTCAGGGGCGCTGCCGCTCAGCTTGGCTTAAGCTTTCTCCGCGCTTGCATTCACGTTGTTTTAACCTTTTTTGTTTCATTCTTACACGCAGGAAGTAAGAAGTAACCGGCATGCGGACTTGCAATGAGCGTCCATCGCCATCCCCGGCCGCGGTTTCGAACGATGGACAGGGAAATGCAGAGAAACCGGTGTTGGTTCTGGAGCCCAGCGCTCCGAGGAGGCACGATGAAAAGCGGGACTTTGCAACTTCGGTGGCTGGCGGCGCTGCTGCTGTTGTTGGCGCCGCTGGCTTTGAGCACGCATCTGGCCGGCCAGGTTTCCATCGGCATCGGCATACAAATCGGGCCGCCGGCGCTGCCGGTGTATGTGCAGCCGCCCTGCCCCGAGCCAAATTTGATCTGGACGCCGGGATATTGGGCCTGGGGCCCGTATGGCTATTACTGGGTGCCGGGCGCCTGGATCATGCCGCCCGAGCCCGGACTGTTGTGGACGCCGGGCTGGTGGGGCTGGAATGACGACGCCTATTATTGGCATCCCGGCTATTGGGGCCCGCGCGTCGGCTTTTATGGCGGCATCAATTACGGCTACGGCTATTTCGGCTATGGCTACGTAGGCGGATATTGGGACCGCGATCGCTTCTTTTATAACCGCGACGTCAATCGGATTGACGACCGCTATGTGCACGACGTCTATTACCGCCATGTGGACCGGCGCGAGTTCAACCAGCGGCGGATCAGCTTTAATGGACCCCGCGGCATCCGCGCCCAGGCCAGTCCGGAACAGTTGCAGGCGGCCCACGAGCGGCGCTTTGGCGCCACACGCATGCAGCGGCAGCAGGTGCAGCTCGCCGGCCGGGACCGCGGCATGTTCGCCCGATACAATCACGGGCGCCCGCCGGTCGCGGCGGTTTCGCGGCCGGGTCAGTTTCGTACAGCCGCACCCCGCGGGCCGCAACGCCAATGGCAGCATTTTTCCCCCGCGCGCGGCAACGCGCCCGGTCGCGGCCAGCGCGGCTGGAGCCAAGGCGGCGGCCAGCACGGCTGGGGACACCCTGCCGGGCGCGGATTCCAGGGCAGACCGCAGGCAGGCCGGCCTTCCAATCGCGCTAACGCTCCGCAAGCCCGCGGTTGGGGGCATCGCGGCGGCGGCACGAATTTTGGGCAGCGGGCTGCGCGCGGGCCGGCGAATCGCGGCGCGCGCGGCGGCTTCGGCAGGCCGGCCTATGCGCGGCGCGGAAATGGCAATCACCCGTATCCGAACCGCCAATTCCAGCGCGGGCCCGGCCCGGGCCGGCATGCGGGCGGGCGTCCGGCGCCGCGCGTCTATTCCCGGCCGGCCTATCGTCCGCCGGCGCGGGGCCGCGGAGCGCGCACAGGCAATCCCGGGCATTCCCATGGATGGCGGTAATACCGCATCGCCTCCAGGCCGTCAACCGCCGGCTTCGCGCCGGCGGTTGTTTTTTAGATGGCAGGCGAAAGCGTTCAGGCGGTCGTGGTCTGCGTGGACCCGGCGCTGGGGAAAGCGAGAATAAAAGCGGCGCCGGCGCCCGGCTGGCTTTCGACCCGGATGCGCCCACCGGCCTGGCGGACCAGGCCATACACCGCCGAGAGCGTCATGCCGCCTTGCCGGCCGAGCCGTATGCCGGTGGAGAACGGTTCGAACAGGTGGGCCTGCTGCGCCGCATCCCAGCCCGGACCGGTATCGCGCACAATCAACTCAATCGCTGCCGCCGCTGCGCCCGCGGCGCTGAGGGTGGGCGCCGGCGCCAGGGCGGTGATTTCAGGCCGCGGCAGGTTATGCGTTTCGATGCGGCATTCTCCCCCCTCGGGCATGCAATCGGCGGCGTTCGAGGCCAGGTGCAGCAGCATCTGCGCGATTTGGCTGGAATCGGCGCGAATGGGCGCCAGGTCCGGATCGAGCTCCAGGCTGAGCGCGATGGGTTCGCCCAGCGCGCGCCGCAGCAAGGGCGCCAACTCGCGGATTTCACGATTCAGGTCCAACTGGCGCGGCGCGCTCTCCTGGCCGTCGCCCAGCGCCTGTAACTGGCGCACCACCCCGGTAGCGCTCTCGGCCGCGCTCATGATATTGCCCAGGATGGCCTGATTGCGGCCGCCCTCGCGCTGGTCCTGGTGCCGCAGCCAGACGCAGCGCCCGAGGATGACGGTCAACTGGTTGTTGAATTCGTGGGCGATGCCGGCAGCCAGCTTGCTCAGCGCCCGGCCGGTTTGCATCCGGCTGAGCTGTTGTTCGAGCACGCGGCGTTCGGTGACATTGCGGGCAATGACTTCAAATCCGGTCGCGCCGTGGTGGCGCAGTTTCCGGACGCTGATTTCCAGCAGGCAGGAAGCGCCGCCGGGCAGCAGGAATTCCAGCGTTTCCAGGCGGGGTTCGGGATGGGTCAACAGGCCCGACAGCGCGGTGCGGCCGGCGGGGGCGGCCAGCGCGGCCAACTCCACCGCCGCCTGGTCCGGATCTTTTTGAAACAATTCCCGCCAGGCGCGGTTGGCGGTCATCACCCGGCCTTCGGGCGAGAGCGTAAAGACCATATCGTGGGCGTTTTCAAACAGCCCGCGGTAGCGCTCTTCCGAGTCGCGCAGCGCCGCCACCGCTTCCGCCTGGCGCCGGGAAAACATCCAGAACGCGCCGGCATAGCCCGCCAGCAGGAAAAACGCGGCCAGGCTGATGCGCCAGGCCCGGCGCCGGGAATAATTACCGCGGCGGCTGATTTGACCCGACAGGCGCTGGATGCCGTGAAAGGCCTGCAGCGAAACGTCGGCGATGGAGTTATAAACCGCGCGATTGGCGGAATCGGTGCCGGTTTTATAGAAGCTGCGCGCTTGCGCCCGGCGGCCTGCCCGCATCAGGCGCAACACCCGCTCGAACACCGCCTGCGCCGCGGCCAGATGCGCGATCAACTGCCGCGCCGGTCCGGCCTCGACGCTGTGGGCGCCAGCCAGATGGTCCAGCAGCGCTGCCCGGCGCCGCGCGTCGGCCATGGCCTGGCGATAGTTGGCCAGTCCCGTTCCGGCGCGCGCCGACTGCACGCCGGTACGGGAGTAATGATCAACCACGCTATCGGCCCAACCAAACGAGCTGCCGAGCTTCAACGCCTGCGATTGGATCTGGTTCAGGCTGGCTATGCGCGCGCCGGCGTGGCGCAGCCGATTGCCCAACTGCACCGAGAAGTATCCCAATACCAGCACGCCGCCCAGGCTGAGCGCCAGCAGCGTCCACACCCAGACTGGAATTTGACGGCGGTACCGCATGTCCTCGCTTGCGTTGCAGCCCCGGCGCCGAACCTTTGATGGGGCAGATTTTACCCCAAAGCTCAACCCCGTCAAGCCCGGGGTTCAAACTCGCTGCCTGCGAGAGCCGCCGCGCGGTTGCAGATTGCGGGAAGCATCACCGGCCCGGGCGCCTCCGCTGCGCAGGGCGGCGCTCCGGCGGCGGCATTCCGGGAACGGCGGCGCGGCCCTTCAGGCTCGCACGCGGCTTTCAACCAGCGCTTGCCATTGGTGCAGCAGGCCGGCGGCCGCCACCGCCCAATCATAGCGCTGGAGCACCGCCTCCCGCCCGCGGCGCGCCAGCTCCGCGCGCCGCTCGATCTCGGCCAGCCAATGCTTCAGCGCGCGCGCGAAGCTTTCCGCATCTTCGGCGAGCACCACGCCCTCGTTCCCCGGGCTGAGCTCCAGGCCTTCCGCGCCCAGACGGGTGCTGACCACCATGCGCTCGTGCGCGCAGGCTTCCAGGATTTTGGTGCGCGTGCCGCCGCCGGCAAACAGCGGCGCCACGCAGACCGCGTGCGCCGCGTAAATGGGCGTCAGATCGGCGGGCCGGCCGAGATATGCCACGCCGGCCGCTTCCAGGCGGCGGCGCAGTTCGTCGCCGGCGCCGCCGCCGGCGACCGACAGCGCAACCCCGGGCAGCCGCGGCAGCACCTGTTCGACTAGCCAGAGCAGGCCTTGCCGGTTCGGCTGCCAGGCGAGCGAGCCGATAAACAGCAGCTTCGCTTCCCGCACCTGCGGCGCCGGCCGGATTCCGCGCGCGTTCGCGCCGTTTTGCGTCAGCGCCCAGCGGGCGCCGGGGTAAAGCGCCCGGTAGCGCTCCAGATCGAGCGCCGAATAGGCAAAAACCAGGTCGGCCAGACGCGCCAGCTTTTTTTCGTACCTCCGCAGCGCGCCCTGGTGCAGACGGTTCACCACCCCGCGGCCGAACTTCACCGGCGAACTGCCCATTTTCCTTTGCAGTTCGGATTCCACGTTGTGCAGTGTCAGCGACTGGATCGCCGCCGCCTGCCGGCCGCGGGCGCAGGGCAGGTAATAGCCCATCCGCAGCGTTTCGGCATGGATCACATGCGGCTGCCATTGGGCTGCGACGGCGTCCACCCGGGCCGCCAGGGCGCGGGAGCGCGGCCATTGGTGATAGCTGTAGCGCGCGGCATTCCAGGCGCGCGCCGGCCAGGTCTGGCGATCGCGGCGATAAAATTCGCTCGCAATCCCCGGCGCCCCCGCGCCCGCTTCCCCGCCGTCGCCCGGCGGCGTTGCCAGGCCGAGCGCTTTGACTTCCACCCCCAGCGCCTGCAACGCCGGCCATAAATAATAGTTGCGCACGCGCACGCCGTCGGTCGGCGGGCTGGGGTAATCGGAAATGAGCGCTAAAATCCTCATCCGGAAACTGGCCTCGGCGCTTCGCCTTCAGCGGCCCGCCTGCGCAGCGGCGCCGGCTGCCCCCGGCTGCACCGGGCGCGTGAAGCAGTTGGATCATACCTGATCTTGCGATTGCCGCCCAAGTACAGCCGCCGCCAGCATGCCGTTCCGCGCCCTGCATGAAGGCAAGCTCACGCTCCGCAACTTTCGGGTTGAGCCCAAGCCATTGCCCAAAATTGATGCGCGCCTGATCAAAGAGACTCGCGAAAATCTCCGTTGTTCACTCTGGAAAAATGGGAGCAAGGCCGCGCCCGGCCGAATCCTCGAGCCGCCGCGCTGGTTTTGCTCGTGCGCAAATACCCTGACACGCTGCAGCGTCTTCCGCGGCCGCCCCGGCAGCAACGCGGCCAAGCCCTCGCGGCGGCTTTTCGCGCGCAAATTCCCGAAGACGCGGCAGCGGCTTCAAAGACCCTCCACGCTTCCTTGCAACCCGGAACAGCCGAACCGGGAGCCAGGGAGGCGGCACGGCCGCAGCTTAATGTGTCGCATGCGACGCATCGCCCCGGCGGGCAGTTCGCGGATCTATGACATACTCGTGCCATGAACGAAGCGCACATCAAAGCCATCCTGCGGGCTTATGTGCCGCGGGAAGTGAGAAACTGGCTTCGTTCGCCGGCACAATCGGCGCAGTGGCTATGGCGCAGCGGCCTCGGCCGCATGGGCCGGAATCGAACCTGGACCCTTGCAGAAGGCAGCCGGATCATTTGCCACCCGATCGCGTATCGGTCCGTGCGCACCCAGGCCGAGGATCCGGAACAAGCGGCGGAACTGGCAAGCTTCCGGCGGCACTGCCGGCCGGGCATGTTCCTGTTCGACGTAGGCGCGAATTTTGGCCTGTTCAGCCTCATTTGCGTGCGCATGGGAGGCCGCGCGCTCGCGATCGAGCCCTCCGCCATGGCCGCCGGCATTATCCGCAAGCAGATGCAGTTGAATCGCACGGGCGTTGCGATGGAACTCATCGAAGCTGCGGCGGGCGAACACGAAGGCTTCATCGAACTGTTGAGTACGGGCGTGATTTCCGACGGCTTTTACAAATACGAGCCCTGGCGGGATGCGAGGGAGCTGAAGCGGGTGGCTATGACCAGCTTGGATCGCTTGTGCGCGCGGGCGGGAGAACCTTCCCATCTCAAAATCGACGTCGAGGGATACGAAGCCGCGGTGTTGCGCGGGGCTCGAAATTTACTCGCGCGAAAGTCCGCGACGATTTTTCTTGAGCTGCATAACGAAATGGCAAAAGCGGCGGGAGAAGATCCCCGGTTCTGCCTGGAAGAGTTGAGCCGGCATGGGTATCGGATTTATTCGATTCATGGCGAAAATCTAGACTGGGATAAAGCTTTGAACCGACCGATCTGCCGGATCCTGGCGGCTCCGTAAGCTGCGCGGTCGCAGCGCAGCGATGATCCCAACGCCGGGGTCGCATGGCGCGGCGGCTTTCAAGCCGGCACGATGATTCGCTCGTCTTTGCACGCGGGCAGAAGATTTCCGGGCACGGTACCGGCGGCGGCGGGAGATCTGACCTGGCATTGCCTGCGGCACACATTTGCCAGCCGGCTGGTTCATGGCCGGCGTGGACTTGTGGACTGTGAAAAGGTCGCGATGGGGCACAGGGACATCAAGATGGCTTGCAATCCAACCTGGAAAACCAACCGGTGCCAGAATTGGCAGCGGCCAACATTCCGGTATTCGGCGCAGAAACCAAAGGCCAATCCAAACATTCATTTACAATAATTTGCAGCCAGATCGGGGCCATAGCTCAACGGTCAGAGCAGCGGACTCATAATCCGTTGGTTCCTGGTTCGAATCCAGGTGGCCCCACCTCTGAAAATCCGGCGGCGCGGCCGCCGCTGGATTCCCTGTAGGAACGGCCCCGGCGCTTGGGTTGGTGCTGACTGTGGTCCTAAAAATCGGTTTAGCACCACGCGCAGCCTACAGATGCGCCCGTCTGTGGTACTAACGCAACTAAAATTTCCAGCCTTTTTGCGGCGTGAAAGACATCCATGCCTTCATCTGTATGCACAGGCATTTTTACCCTTGAGCGCGCAAATCCGGCGGATTCATTATTCGAATCGGACCCCGGCCGCCGCGCATGCTAGGCTGAGGGCAGATATGACCCGCAAGGCGGAATGCTTCCTGGCGTGTTGTTGTCCGGCCACGGCCGGCGGGGAAGCCCTGGGCGCCAGCGGATAAAGCCCTTCGCTCGATTCAACTGCGTTTACTTCCCCTGCGACGGCCCGCAACTCCATGCGGGCCGTTTTCTTTTTGGAGGGCCCTGACAAGCATGCTTTGCGAACCCATCCCGATCGAGTCCCGTCCCGCTCACGCGCCCGCGCCGGGGCTGCGCCAGGCGGAAGCGCTGGCGGCCGAGGAGTTGCTGGCGCAGGCGTTTGCGCATTGGGGCAGCGGCCTTGTCCTCTGCACCGCCTTGCAGGCGGAGGGCATCGTGCTGCTCGACCTCTGCCGGCGCATTTTCCCCGCGGTGCGCGTGATCACGCTCGATACCGGGCGGCTGCCGGAGGCCACGCACGCATTTCTGTCCGAAGTGGAGCGTTTTTTCGGATTGCGAATCGAAACCTATTTCCCCGATGCGGACGAGTTGCGGCGGCTGGCCGACCGCCAGGGCGGGAACGGCTTCCGCGCCGCCCGCCAGGAGCGGGAACTCTGCTGCCATGTGCGCAAGGTGCGGCCCTGGCAGGCGGTGCTTCAGGGCCGTTACGGCCCGGCGCCGGCCGCCTGGATCAGCGGCCTGCGGCGGGAGCAAAGCCCCGAGCGGCGGCACACGCCCAAGCTGCAGCCGGATCCGCAGGCCGAGGGAGTATGGAAGCTGGCGCCGCTGGCCGATTGGAACGCGGCGCAAGTGGAAGCCTATACGCGCGCCCGCAACCTGCCGCGGCATCCTTATTACCAGCTCGGTTATGCCGGCATCGGCTGCGAGCCCTGCACGCGCGCGCTGGCGCCGGGAGAAAGCGAGCGCGATGGACGCTGGTGGTGGGAGCGCGGCAGCAAGGAATGCGGGCTGCACCTGGAGGCGCGCCCGGAGCGGGATATTCGCTTGGAAGACCTGCTGGAAACGCGCGGCCGCGCCCGCGTTCGCTGAAGCGCCTGGAACCGCAGCCCGCGCCGGCAACTCCGCCGTCAAAACCTTCCCGCAATCGCGCATCCCGCCAGGCAACAGACGGCGGCCCGCCATCCTCAGACAGGCAAAGCGGCGCTCAGGCGGGCCGCCGGCAGGGGAGTAGATCTTTGCCAACCCTCCTCACTCCGGCCCCTCCCGCCTGCGCCGTGATCGGCAAGGAGGCCGCTTGAAGCATCACGCCACCTCAATCCCGGGGGACGAGCCGTCCACCGCCGAGCCGAAGCCGCCCTTCCCAAAACAAAAGCAGGCACCGCCGGGGATGGAATCGAAGATGCGTCCGCGGCCGCGCTATCAGGCGCCGGAATATAAGCCGGCGGGAAAACTCGAGTCCAAAGCGGCGTTGATCACCGGCGGCGATTCCGGCATCGGCCGCGCCGTGGCGGTGCTGTTCGCGCGCGAGGGCGCGGATGTGGCCCTGGTCTATTTGCCTGAAGAGCAGACGGATGCGGAAGAAACGGCGGCGGCGGTACGCCGGGCGGGCAAGCAGGCGCTGCTGCTGGCCGGCGATGTCGGCCGGCCGGAATTCTGCCACCAGGCCGTCGAGGCGGCCGTCCGGCAATTCGGGCGCTTGGACATATTGGTCAACAATGCCGCCTACCAGCAGCACCAGCCGGGCTTGAAGGAACTGTCGGAACAGCAGTGGGATCACACCTTCCGCACCAACATCTACGGCTATTTCCATATGGCCAAAGCGGCGCTGGCGCACATGGATCGCGGCAGTTCGATCCTCAATACCGGCTCGATCACCGGCCTGGAAGGCAGCCAGCAACTGCTCGACTACGCCAGCACGAAAGGCGCCATCCACGCCTTTACCAAATCCCTGGCTCAGAACCTGGCCAAACGCGGCATTCGCGTCAACTGCGTGGCCCCCGGGCCGGTCTGGACGCCTTTGCAGCCGAGCGACAAGGAGCCGGAAAAAGTCGCCCAGCACGGGCGCGATGTTCCTTTCGGGCGCCCGGCCCAGCCGGAGGAGATCGCGCCGGCCTACGTTTTCCTCGCCTCCGGCGCCGATTCCGGCTATATCACCGGCGAGGTGCTGACGATTCTCGGCGGCGAAACGCGGGCGGCTTGAGCGCGGGCTTCGCGGCCTGGCGGCCGGCGCCGGGGTTGGGCGGCGCGGCGGCTGCACTCCGCTTCAGGGTGTAAGTTTCGGCGTCCACCAGCGAGCGCAGGTATAGAATGCCGCGGCTATACGTCAGCTCCCAATCGTCATGCTCGATATGCGGCCCGATGGGGCCGAGCCGCAGTTCGTTGCCGCTGATATGGAAATCCAGCCGCATGCGTTGGCCCGGCGCTTCCAGCAAGACGTCGCCGGAGGCGAGAAAGTCCAGGCTATCCCAGTGCCGTATGCCCGCGATTTCGGCGTAGCGGCGTAAGATGTTGGGCTCGGTTTCGAGACTGCGCACGCCCGCCAGCCGGTCAATAATGCGCCAGCGGCCGGTCAGGATGCGGGCATAATCGCGCGAACGGTAAACTGCCATACGCTGCGCCGGACGGCTGCCGGCGGGCAGGCGCATGGGCGCGGCGCAGCCGGGCAGTCCGGCGGACGCCAGCAGCGCCAGCGCCGCGATTTGTAACTGCCTGCCGCCCCTTGCCATGAGTATTATTATCGGCGCGCCGGCCGCCTGTCTGTCGGTTGACATCCCCCAGCGGCTCTGTTATGGGTCTTACAGGCCGGAGGTGTGCGGTGCGGCGGGCAGGTTCCGCCGCGACGGAACCTAGCGGATGGAGGCGGCGGCGGCCGGCGCTTATGCCCGCGCCTGCGTGCCTGGATTCCCGCTCCTCTGGCCGGCCCGCTGCGGCTGCGGCCGCGCATTCCCCCCATCGTGCGCATCTGTCACTTAGCCAAATATTATCCGCCGGCGCGGGGAGGCATCGAGAGCCACGTGCAGACCCTGGCGCGGCTGCAGGCGGCCGGCGGCGATCGCGTCCAGGTGATCGCCCTCGACCATCGCCGCGGCGGCCCGCCCGGCTTGCGCTGGGAAACCGACGCCGGGGTGGAGGTCGCGCGGGTGCATCCGCGGCTGCGCCTCAGCCACGCCCAATGGTCGCCGGAACTGCTGGCCTGGATGCGGGGCGGCCTGGCGGCCGATATCGTGCACCTGCACCTGCCGAATCCCAGCATGCAGGTGGTCTGGCTGCGCACGCGGCCGGCGGCGAAACTGATCGTCACCTACCATAGCGACATCATCCGCCAGCGGCTGTTGCGCCTTCCGCTGCTGCCGCTGGAGCGCGCCACGCTGGCGCACGCGGCGGCGATCCTGGCCAGTTCGCCCAACTACATTCGCCGCTCGCCGCTGCTGCGCCGCTTTGCCGGCCAGGTCACGGTCCTGCCGCTTGGCACCGACCTGGAACCGTATCTCCACCCCAGTCCCGCCGCCCTGGAATGGAGCCGCCGGCTGCGCGCCGAGCACGGCGAACCGCTGTGGCTGTGTGTCGGCCGCCTGGTGTATTACAAGGGCCTGGAGACCGCGATTGCGGCGCTGGCGCGCTGCCCGGGAAAACTCATGATCGTCGGAGTGGGGCCGCTGGAGCCCAGGCTGCGCCGGCAGGCGCGGCGCTTAGGCGTGGAATCGCGGCTGATCTGGGCCGGCCAGGTGGAGGCCGAACGGCTGGCGGGAGCCTACGCTGCCGCCACCGCGTTTTGGTTCCCCTCGAATGCGCGTAGCGAAGGCTTCGGCCTGGTTCAGATCGAGGCCATGGCGAGCCGCTGTCCGCTGATCAATACCGGCATACCCGGATCGGGCGTGAACTGGGTCAGCCCGCATGAAGAAAGCGGAATTACCGTGCCCGCGAAAAATCCGGCCGCGCTGGCCGCGGCGGCGCTGCGGCTGTGGCAGGACGCCGGCTTGCGGGCGCGCCTGGGCGAAGGCGGAAGGCAGCGGGCGCTGGCGGAATTCAACCAGGAAGCGATGGCGCAGCGCGTGATGCAATGCTATCGCCAGGCGCTGGCCGGCGCGGCGAGCTGATCCCATGCGCCTGCTGCACGTCTATTCCGGCAATCTCTGGGGCGGCATCGAACGCCTGCTGCTCAACCTGGCGCAGACACCCGCCGCCGGCGGGGAGGGAAACGATTTCGGCGGGCGAGCGTTCGAGCAGGAATTTGCGCTCTGCTTCCGCGGCCGCTTGAGCGCCGCGCTGGAAGCCGCCGGCGCCGCCTGCCATCTGCTGGCGCCCTTGCGCTTCCGCCGCCCCTGGAGCATCTGGCAGGCCCGGAGCCGGCTGCGGTGCTTGTTGCGCTCGGCCCATTTCGACGCCGTGCTGCTGCACGCCAGTTGGTCGTATGCGGCGCTGTGGCCGGCGGTCGAGGCCTGCGGCCTATCCCCGTTGTGGACGGCGATGGATGTGGTGAACGGACGGCATTGGCTGGATCGCCGGGTGATTCGCCATCCGCCGCGGCTGGTGCTGGCCGTCAGCGATTTCAGCGGCGCCGCCTGGCGGCGGCTGCTGCCCGCCAGCCGGATCGAAACCTGGTATCCGCCCGTTCCCCCGCCGCCCGCCGCCGCGGCCGGCGAGCGCGCGGAGCAGCGCCGGCGCTGGCTGACTGCGCCCGATTCGCCGGTGATTTTGATGGCCAGCCGCATGGAAGCCTGGAAGGGACATCGCGTGCTGCTCGATGCCCTCGCCGCCCTGCCCTCCGCGCTGGCCTGGACCGCCTGGATTGCCGGAGCAGCGCAGCGGCCGCGAGAATGGGATTACCAGCGGGAAATGCACGCCCTCGCCCGTCAGCGGGGAATCGCGGAACGGATACGCTGGCTGGGCCTGCGCCAGGATATGCCCGCGGTCATGGCCGCGGCCGATATCTTTTGCCAGCCCAACCTCGCCGCCGAGCCCTTCGGCTTGAGCGGCATCGAAGCGCTCGCTTCCGGGCTGCCGATTGTAGCGGGCAATATCGGCGGGCCGGCCGAAATTCTCGCCGGCGCGGATGCCGGCCTGCTGGTCGAGCCCCGGTCGCCGGCGGCGCTGGCCGCGGCGCTGGAACGCTTGCTGCGCGATCCGGAATTGCTGGCGCGCTTGCGCCGTAACGGCCCCGCCCGCGCGCGCCAGTTGTGCGATCCAGCGGCCCAGCGCCGGCGGTTATATGAGCTGGTGTCGTCGTGCCGCGGGTAGCGGCTTCCGTCCACCGCACGCAGCGATGTCTAGAAAAGGTATGGCCGGCAATGGCAGTTTTTGACTTGCTTCTCGCGGCCGTCTCCGCCACTATCGCATGCAGTTGATGACCCCGGAAACGGCTCTAACTCATTCTCCCCCTGCGCCCTGGCAGCGACGGTTGGCATGGCTGGCGCCGGCATTCATTGTCGCCGTCATCCTCTCCCGCATGCTCCTGCTCCTGGGCGGAACGGGAACGACGCGCATTCTGCTGCGCTTTGGCACCTTTGCCGGCAGCCTGCTCTTGCTTTTCCTGCTGCCCTGGCGCGGGCGGCGCCATCCCTCCGCCCTGGCGCTGCTCTGGGTCATGATCATCCTCGGTTTCGAATTCTTCCACCCCCAGACCAATTCGATGTTGGCCGGCATGGCGCAATGGGGCTTTTATCTGGCGATCTTATCCCCCCTGCTCTGGGTGCCCCGGCTCGAAATCAACCAGCGCGGTATGCGGATCGCCTTATTTCTGCTCTGGTTGTTCTATTCCCTCAGCGCTGGATTTGGCGTTTTGCAGATGTATTATCCCGGGCGATTTCAACCCACGCTCTCGCCCGTCATCGCCAGCCTGGGGCCGCAGGTCCAGGGCTTGATGATCCATCTGGCCAATGGGAAAGACGTGTTTCGCCCCATGGGGCTGACCGATACGCCCGGCGGCGCCGGCATCGCCGGATTGTGGGCAATCCTGTTCAGCCTGGGAATCCTGCTATCCGAATCGCCCTATTGGCTGCGCGCTCTTTGCCTGGTGAGCATCAGCCTGGGCCTGGTCTGCATTGTGTTGTCGGAAATTCGATTGGTGATGGTCATGCTGCTGATCATTCTGGCGGTGCTGGCGTTGGGCCTGATCTGGCGGAATGATTGGCTGCGGTTGCTGCGCTGGACGGTCCTGATCGGCCTGCTGTTGGGCGCCAGTTTGAGCTGGGCGCTGAGCGTGGGCGGCAAGCAAACCCTGCGGCGTTTGCAGTCGCTGGGCCAGTCTTATCATGGGCAAAATTTGTACGAGGTGGATCGCGGCCGGTTCCTGCGCCAAACCTATAAAGTTGATCTTTTGAAATATCCCTTCGGAGCGGGCATGGGCCGCTGGGGAATGATGAATTATTATTTTGGCGTCCAGAACAATCCGCGCAGCCTGCCGCTGTATGTCGAAATTCAGTGGACCGGCTGGATTTTCGACGGCGGCATCCCGCTGACCTTGTGCTATCTGGCCGCCATCCTGATTGCCGTTGGCGCCATGGTGAAGATTGTGGCTTCGAAACAGTCCCTGCTGCGCGACCTGCGCTTCTGGGCGATGATCGTGCTGGCTTACAACATCGCCTGCCTGGCGGCCACCTTCGACTATCCCTTCTTTGCCAGCCAGTCGGGCATGATGTTCTGGTTTCTGAATGCCATGATTTTTGCTGCCTGGCTGGCGCAACGGCAGCGCGCGGCGCAAGCGGCGCCGCTTGCGATGCCGCTGCCGCTCCAGCCCGGCGCGTGGGCTTCGAAATTGCGCACCGTTTGGCCGCTCTGAACCGCCGGGCGGCATGATTGTGCGCCGGGAGCGGAGCAGGGTTCGCCTTCAAGCCGCCGATCTGAATATGAACCTCTATCTTCTGGTGAGCGGCGATTTCGCGCCGCACGGCGGCATGGACCACCCGAACCATGCCCTGGCTGCATATCTGGCGGAGCAACCGGATACGGAGGTGCACCTGGTGGCGCACCGTGTGGAAGCCGGATTGGCGGCACATCCGGCGGTCCGAACACATCTTGCGCCGCGGCCGCTGGATCGGGATTGGCTGGGCATGGGCGCGCTCGACCGGCTGGGCCGGCGCTGGGCCCGGCGGCTCGAGCCGCGCGGCGCGCGGGTGATCGTCAATGGCGGCAACTGCCGCTGGGGCGACGTCAATTGGGTGCATTACGTGCATGCCGCCTATGCCGCCCCGGCGCGCGGCTGGCTGCGCGGCGGCTGGCAGCGTTGGAAACACCGCCGGTTTTTGCGCGACGAGCGCCGCGTGCTGCCGCTGGCGCGCTGCCTGCTGGCCAATTCCGAACGCACCCGCCGCGACCTGATCGGGCATTTGGCCATCCCCGCCGATCGCATACAGGTGGTTTATTACGGCTGCGACCCGGCGCTGCGGCCGCCGGCGGAGGCGGAACGCCAAACCGCGCGGCGCGAACTGGGCTGGCCGGAAGACCGCTTGCAGGCGCTGTTCATCGGCGCGTTGGGCGACGGCCGCAAAGGCTTCGACCGCCTCTTCGCCGCCTGGCAGCGGCTGGGCCCGGCTTGGGACGTGGATTTACGCGCCGCCGGCCGGGGCGCCGAGTTGGACTATTGGCGCCGGCAAGCGCAGGCGGCGGGAATGCACAATCGCATCCAAATGCTGGGCTTTCGCCGCGATATTCCCCGCCTGATGGCGGCCGCCGACCTGCTGGTGGCTCCGGTCCGCTATGAAGCCTATGGGCTGGCGGTGCAGGAAGCCTTATGCCGCGGCGTGCCGGCCCTGGTCAGCCGCAACGCCGGAGTGGCCGAACGCTATCCGCCCGAGTTGGCTTCCCTTCTGTGGACGGAAAGCGATTCCCCCGACAGCCTGGCGGAAGCGTTGGCGCGCTGGCGCCCGCAGGCCGGCGCGCTGCGGCGTAAAACCCTGGCCTGGTCGGCCGAACTTCGCCGCCATGACTGGCGCGCCATGGCGGCGCAAATCCTCGCCGGCCTCAATGCCCGCCCCGCGCGCGGCGCTTCACTGCCCTGAAACGGATCATCCCCGCCTGCTCACCGGCGTTTCATGAATTTCAAGCGAAAAATAACTCCGGGACGGTTTTATATTCCGCAAATGGATGGCTTGCGTTTTATTGCCATTATGGCGGTGATCATACTTCACATTAATACTTATTATGTTATTTATTACATGCCAAAAAGAACGATCCCGGTCAATTCAGCCTGGTGGCTGGGCGCCTGGGGAGTCCAGTTATTTTTTGTTATTAGCGGCTTTTTATTGGCCATCCCTTTCGCGAAAGCGAGCTTTTCGGCATCCGATCCGCCCTCTTTACGCAAATACTACCTGCGCCGGTTAACCCGCCTGGAGCCACCCTATATCGTGGCCGCCTGCAGCCTGTTTCTATTAGGCGCAATCATTCATCATTTCAAGCTGGCAGCACCCCGCTGGCCGCAATTTTCCGACTGGCCCCACCTGCTGGGCAGCCTGTTTTATCAGCACGACGTCCTTTACGGCGCGCCGAGCAAAATCTCGGTGGTTTTTTGGTCGTTGGAAGTTGAAGTTCAGTTCTACCTGCTGATGCCGTTGTTCGCCAAAATATTCAGGCTTCCCGGCATCCTGGCGCGGCGAACTATTCTGCTCGCCGTGGTGGTTGGATACGCATGGATTCTTCGCTTGCCTTATCGGCCCATCTTGAATCTGACGCTATTGGGCCAATTACCCTGGTTTGCCGCCGGCATGTTGCTGGCCGATTATTATTTGCGGGCTGGCGGCGAGCGCTTGCATCGCGCCTATGCCTGGGATTTGGCTTCCCTGGGGGCATGGCCGGCATTCGTCATGATTCTTCTATCGCGGCGCCTGCTCGAATTCGCCCCGGTCACGCTCCTCCTCGCTTATCTGGGAGCCTTGCGGGGCAGAGTGTCCTCTGCGATATTCGCTACGCCTGCACTCACTATCATCGGTGGCATGTGTTATTCAATTTATCTCCTGCATTACAACATCATCTCCGCTGTTGGCTATATAGTTCGCCCCCTCTTGCAAAACCATGCATATTCACAAAGATTGCCGTTATTGTATCTGTTCATGCTGCCGGCCATCGGGCTGATTTCCACCGCCTATTACTTATTCTTGGAGCGCCCCTGCATGGACCCCGCCTGGCCGCAGCGTTTATTGCGGCGGTTCTCCCGGCTTCGCCGCGCCGAATCCCTGGCTAAGGCAACTTCGGCATCGGGTTGATGCGCCCGGCTTGCCGCAACGTTACTGTTTCCGCGCCAGTAGAAACACCTGGTCGCTGAAGCGCGGCCCCCGCAGCGGCCAGGGCCAATGCCGCGCTCCACCCGGCATGCGCCCCGAGTGGCTGTATGCGATCCGCGCCTCTTGCAACCCGCACTCTGCCGCCATGCGCAATAAATCCACCGGCAGCAAGGCGGTAATGTGCGCCGGATACAGCCCCGGACGCGCCTGAAAATCGTTGTATTCCCCTCTTCGCAACAGCGTCGCCAGGCTGAGCCAGCTCAACTGGTGTGGGGTGCTGACCAGCACCAGCCCGCCGGGTTTCGCCAGCCGCGCAAGTTCGCGCAAGAAGCCGCGCGGGTTTTCCAGATGCTCGATGGTTTCAAGCGAGGCCACTGCGTCGGCGCAGCCGTCGGGCAGCGGCAGCGGCCCGGTGTTCAGATCGCTGGCAATAAAGCGGCCTTGCGGTGGAAAATCCTCATAGGCGACCAGATCGGCGCCCCAATAATTCTCGAAAATTCCACCTGCGCTGTGATACAAAGCGCCGCGCCCGCAGCCCACATCCAGCAGGATGCCGCCGCCTCGCCAGGCGCCCTGCAGCAGTGCGGCCGCGCGGCGATAAATAGCTTCCCGGCTCGCGCCCTGGCTGGCGCGGGCCAGGGCTTGCCGGCGTTCGAGTGCGGTATCGGGTTGCATCTGCGCCGCCCGGCACGATTCCCGGGAAATGCCGGCTCCCGTCCTTCCTCTGCAAGGATGCAGCTCGCTTGGCTCTTCGCCGGTCAATTATAATCCCAGGCGGACCGCCCCGCCCGCCGGCGCGGCGCCCTGCGTTGCCATGAAATTGCGTTCATGCCGCCCATCCGCCTTGCCGTCATCGGCTCCGGCCATCAAGCGATGACCGCCTCGGTATTGATCGCCAGCTACCGCCGCCCGCGCCAGTTGGCCGCCTGTCTTGAGGCGCTCGCCCGGCAGCAGGCCGCGCCTGAGGAAATCATCGTGATCTGGCAGGGCGATGACGCCGCCACGGCGCGGGCCGCAGAGCCATTCACCTCGCAGCTCGGCGGCCGGCTCATCCTCTGCCATAGCCCGGAAGTGGGCGTGGTGCCCGCGGAAAACCAGGGCTTGCGCCGCGCGCGTGGTGAAGTGGTTTTGCTCATTGACGATGACGCTGTGCCGGAGCCGTTCTGGATTGAGCGGCACCTGTCCCACTATCAGGCTCCGCAAGTCGGCGCAGTCGGCGGCCCCTGCCGCAACCGTACGCTCGCAGGCCAGGCATTTCCGGTCCGCCACCAACTGCCGGTCAGCCGCCTGACCTGGTATGGCCGCGTGTTGGGCAATACTTATGATCTGCCGGACGCCTGGCGCGCCTGGCCGCCGCAGCCGGTGCAGCACCTGGTGGGCAATAACATGAGTTTCCGCCGGTCTGCAGTCGCCGGCTTCGAAACCCATTTGCGCCCGTACTGGCAGAACTTCGAGCTCGATGCTTGTCTGCAGGTGCAGGCGCGCGGGCTGCAAGTGATCTTCGATTTTGCCAATTGCGTGACCCATTACCCCACCAACACCGCCTTCAGCGGCGGCCGGTCCGGCGATCTCGAGTTGAAGATCTTGAATCCCGCCTTTAACCATGCCCTGATTTTGGCTAAGTGGAGTTCCGGGCTGCAACGGGCTCCCCGCTTCCTGTATGCCTTCCTGGTCGGCACCGGCGCGGCGCCGGGCCCGCTGTTGCTGCCGCTGACGCTGCGCCGCCATGGCCAATTCCGGCGGGAATGGCGGCTGGCGTCCCAGGTATGGCGAAGCCGCTGGCAAGGTTGGCGCCTGGGTCAAAGCCTGCGGCGCGCCGCCCGCGGCAGCAGCGGGGAGCCGCGATGAAACGCCGGCTGCTCACCTTGGGACATTCTTATGTCGTCGCCCAGAATCGCCGGCTGGCGCACGAATTGGCCCGCGCCGGAGGCGACGGGTGGGAAGTGGTCGCTGCTGCGCCGCGCTTCTTCCACGGCGACCTTCGGCCGATCGCATTGGAACCGATTGCCGGCGAAGCCTGCGAACTCGCGCCGCTTTCGGTCCGCGCCGGCCGCCGGCCTCATTGGTTCACCTACGGACCCGAATTACCGGCGTTGCTCGCGCGCGGATGGGACCTGGTGCACTGCTGGGAAGAACCTTATGTGCGCGCGGCGGCGCAAGTCGCCCGGCTGACGCCGGCCGAAGCGGCGCTGGCAATTTGCACCTGCCAGAACCTGGATAAAACTTACCCGCCGCCGTTCCGCGGCTACGAACGGCGGGTGATGCGCCGCGCCGCGGGTTGGACCGGAATTGGCGAAACCGTGGTGGAAGTCTTGTCGCGCCGGCCGTTGTATGCCGCGCGTCCTCACCGGCACATCCCGCTGGGCGTGGATTGCGAGCTGTTTCAGCCGCGCCCGGAATCCGGCGCCGCCGTGCGGCGCGAACTCGGCTGGGAGCCGGAAGGCCCGCCGGTGATTGGTTTTCTTGGCCGTTTCGTGCCGGAAAAAGGGCTGTCGTTGCTGCAGCGGGCGCTGGAGCGGCTCGACGCGCCCTGGCGGCTGCTGCTGGCGGGCGGAGGCCCCATGCTGGCGGAATTACAAGCCTGGGCGGAGAAATTCCCCGGCCGGGTGCGGATCGCAACCGGTATTGCCCACGACCGGGTGCCGCGCTACCTCCAGGCCATGGACGCGCTCTGCGCGCCCAGCCAGACCACGTCCCGCTGGCGCGAGCAATTCGGGCGAATGCTGGTCGAGGCCTTTGCCTGCGGCCTGCCGGTGCTGGCCTCCCGCTCGGGAGAAATTCCTTACGTGATCGGCGAGACCGGCATCCTGCTTCCGGAAAACGATGCCGGCGCCTGGAGCGCCGCACTCGGCCGGTTGCTCGCCGACCCGGCTCAGCGCCAGGCGCTGGCGCGAAGCGGCCGGAAACGCGCGCTGGCGGAATATGCCTGGCCGGTGGTGGCGCGCCGTTATCTGGAGTTTTTTGAAGAATTGCTGGAAAGCCGCTAGCGGCAGGGCTACTTTCATAAGTTGACGCGCATGCCCGTTGCGGATTCACAAATTTCCCCTCGCCGGCCGTCGCTGGCGGTGGTGACGTTGGATTATCCGCCCGTTCGCGGCGGCATCCAGACTCTGGCGCATGAAATTTACTCCCGCCTCGCCGATCGGCTGGCGTTCCTGCTGGCGCCCGCCCATCCCCGGGCGGCAGCTTGGGACGCGCAAGACATTGTGCCGGTCGAGCGCACTCGCTGCGGCGTCGAAAGCCGCCTCGCCCGCATCGGCTTCGCCCTGGAAGCCCGCCGCCGGCTGCGCGCCCTCCCCGCCTCGGTCCCGCTGCATTGCCTGAATCTGTATGCCGCCCGCGCCGCCGGCCTGGACGGGCGGCGGCGCTATTGCCTTTGGGTGCATGGCGAGGAATTGCTGCGGCAAAAAAATGAGCGCGCGCTGCGGCGGTGCCTGACCGGAGCGGAATTGATTCTCGCCAACAGCCGTTTCACCGCCGGCGTGGCGCGCCGGCTGGCGGGCGAGCGCCCGCCGATTGTGGTGGTGCCGCTGGGTGCGCCGCCGGAATGGCTGCGCCGGCCGCCCTCGCCGCAAGCCGTGGAATGGCGGCGGCGGCTGGCGCCCCCGGATATCCCCCTGGTGCTCACCGTCAGCCGCTTGTCCCGCCGCGATCGCTATAAAGGCGTGGACTTGTCGCTGGAGGCCTGCGCCCGTTTACGCCGCATGGGCGCCGAATTCCGGCTGGCCGTGGTGGGCGACGGCGATTATGCCGCGGTACTGCAACACCGCGCCCATGCTGCCGGCATCGCCGACTGGGTGCATTGGCTGGGCAACGTGGAGGAAGCCAGCCTGGTGGACCTGTACGACGCCTGCGACCTGTTTCTGCTCAATAGTCGCGCCGAGCGCGGACCTCGCGGCCTGGGCGTGGAAGGCTTTGGAATCGTCTTTCTCGAGGCCGCCGCCCGCGGCAAGCCGGCCATCGGCGGACGTTCCGGCGGCATTCCCGACGCCGTCGAAGACGGCGTTACCGGCATCCTCGTAGATCCAGATGATCCCCGGGCCTTGGCGGAAGCCTTGCGGCAACTGCTCTCCGATCCCGCCGCGCGCGCGCGCCTGGGGCAAGCGGCCAGAGCCCGAGTCGAGCGGGAATATCATTGGAACCGTTCCGCGCAACTGGTCTGGGAAGCACACCGGCGCTATTTCCCTTCCCTGTAAATTCATGCCACGGCGCATTCTTTATTTAAATCCATCCGCGCACTTGGGCGGCGCGGAACGCAGCCTGGTCAGCCTGCTGGAAGCCCTCGACCGGAATCAATATCAACCGCTCGCGGCCTTGGGCCATCCCGGCTTGCTGCAGAACGAATTGCAGCGGCTGAAGGTTCCCTGCGAAGTCTGGCCGTTTCCGGACGCGGTGCTGCGCTACAGCCGTTTCCATCGCAATTCGATCCGGGCCCGCGCGCAGGCGGGTTGGCAATTGCCCGGCTTTCTGCTCCGGACCCGCGCGCTTGCCCGCAAGCTGCGGCCGTTGCATTTGCTCCATGCCAACGGAATCAAAAGCCATCTCCAGGCAGCCTGGTTGAGTGCCACCCTCGCCCCCCGCCCCCTACTGCTCTGGCACGCCCACGATTTCCCGCCGGCGGGTGAAGCCGGCTGGCTGCTCGCCGCCGCCGCCCGCCGGGCAGATCTCGTGATCGCCAATTCCCAGGCCGTCGCGCAGGCCTGGCTGGCCCGCATCCCTTCCCTCGCCGGCCGGGTTGAGGTCGTGCACAACGGCATCAATCTGCGCATTTTCGCCGGCGGCAATGGCCCCGCTTTCCGCGCCCGGCATCGGTTGTGGCCACAGGCCCCGCTGGTGGGCATGGTCGGCATTCTGGCCCCGTGGAAAGGCCAGGAGATTTTCCTGCAGGCCGCCCGTCGCGTGCTCGATGCGCGCCCCGAGGTCCGCTTCCTCTTGGTCGGAGATGACGTTTATGACACCTCCGGGCACGGCGGCCGGCGGCAGATGCTCGAATCCCTGGCCGCCGATCTCGGCTTGGGCGAGGCTATCCGCTTTACCGGCTTTCTCGACGCCGAAATGGCCGATGCCTATGCGGCGCTGGACCTGGCGGTGCATGCCTCGACCCGTCCCGAACCTTTCGGCATGGTGATCATCGAGGCGATGGCGGCGGGGGCGCCGGTCGTGGCCGCCGCCGCGGGCGGAGTGCTGGAAATCATCCGCCCGGGTGAAAATGGCTGGCTCACGCCGCCGGGCGATGCCGCCGGGCTGGCCCAGGCAATTTTAAAGTTACTGGCAGACGACAACTTGCGCATGCGGCTGAGCCGCCAGGCGCGGGCGGATGCCAGCCGCAATTTTTCAATGGATGTCTATGCCGCAAAGATGCAGTCCATATACGACAAACTTGTATCCGGCATTCAGGCGTAACTATATGCCGCCAGGCAACCTGCCATGCGCCAGTTGCCGCCTGTTGCCTCTTGCCCGGAACGCCGGTGCTGGTTAAATTAATATTAGTTTTTTTTAAAAAGATTTAAATTTCTGTACTTTTTTGACAGAATATTATCCGGTTCGCTTTTCCTGCTTACCGCAGCGAGTGCCGTATGCAACTGATTTTGAGCATGCTCTTGTTCACTGGAGCCGCCGGCCTTACGCCGGCGCCGTTAGCACGGAGTCTGGCAGCCCTGCCGGCGGCATGGCTGCAGGTGCAACGGCCCGTCCAACCCCCTCCTGGCTTTCATTTTCCTCTGTCACATCGCGGGAGCGGCAGCATCGGCAACAATGCTCAAACCTCCAACGGCGCAAGCAACTGGAAATTGAAGAAGCATGCCGCCACCCAAAGCTGTAATAATGGCCAACCGCATTCGCAAACTCCGGAAAATCCGACCTGGGTACTGGGCTTGCTTGGACTGGCTGCCGCCGGTTTGGCCTACCACCTCAAATTAAAGCGTAATTAAGAACGGCTGGATCTAAAGTCAACCAACCCAAGCTCGCCTCCGTAGCATAGCCGTAGAAATCGAGCCTTCACCGCGTCCGGCCAATCACGGGCTTTACTCAAGCCGTCAGCCAGCAGGAGCCCCGTGAAAAAATATGCGGCGCAATCAGCCCTATCTCTTTGATTAACCATGATTTCATGTTGGTCTAATTGATAAATATTAGGCAGACTTGATCTAAATCAGTTTTTTGAATATACTTTGGCGCAGGGCTGTCTATGCATCTCGTCTTGAGCCTGCTCTTGATTACCGGAGCTGCCGTGTTGCCGGCCGCGCCAGGACCGCAAAATCTGGCGATGCTGCCAGGTGCGGTATGGCTGCAGGCACAAATTCCAAATAAAACCCATCCCTACTTTCACTTTCCGCAGCAGCAGAATGGCTTCGGCCATTCTCCGTTCGCCCGTAAAAATTCAGGCTTTAAAAAAAATCTCGCGGAAGAAAGTCATCATTGCAAAGATAACGAAGATTGCGGTTGCAGTGATGACAACGAACCTTCGCCGGAAAACCCGACCTGGGTGCTGGGGTTATTGGGCCTGGCAGCCGCCGGCTTGGCCTACTCTCTCAAGTTGAAACGCAATTAGACGTCGCCGGCTCCCACGTCCGCGCCGCCCGGCGCCGCGGCATGGCCGGGGAGAGCTAATGGGACTGGCTGGTAGTTCCGGAGCCGCTCGTTCCGCCGGTAGTTGACGTGGAGGGTTGGGGAAAGCTGATGGAGTTCGGCGCCACATACTGTATTTGATTGCCGGCAATTTGCACACTTTGACCGCTATGCAGGCTGGCCTGTGAGGACGACGAGCTATTGTTGTCGGTCTGTTGACTGCTTCCCAGGCTTTTCACCGTAGAGTTGCCGGCAACCTGCTGCACATTGGAGTTCTGGCATCCATTGGCGACGACGGTTACGATCGTCTGGTTGTTTTGCGGCATCACCACCGAAGTGCAGGTTTGTACCGGGACTGTCCCCTGGGCCTGAACTGCGCCTTGCGTCAGGTTCACTTGCGGGCCGCTCGAGTTATTCACTACGGTGGTGGCGGTCTGCTGCCCTAATTGCACCACGCCGCCGTTCTGGCCGGTGCTGACCAGGGTTGCCGTGCCGCCGCTGGCCGTGGTGACATGTTCACCGGGCAGCACCGCCGTGCCGGGCAGCAGCGGAACGCCATTCATGGTGGCGCCCTGAGTATTGGAGCCGGCGATAAAGCCGCCTTGTCCGCTGTTGCTCGAATTCGCGCCGGTGGCCGCAGGTTGCTGCGCGTTTAAAGCTATGCCCAGGAGCAAAGGCAGGAACCCCAGCCAGAAAATGCGTCTCATTTGAAGCCTTTCATCAGCTACCCGGCAGCTTATCATACCTGCCCCGGCAGCACGAAAACTGCGGACTTTACGGCCAGCGCGCTGAAAATGCATCTCCGGCTCGAGTTTCAATAGATTTTGTGCTGCGCGAACAAAATTCCCAGCGAGGAAGATTCCGCGCCGGTAAGGATGGTGACTGCGGTGGCCAGCGCGCTATAACCCACCGCCTTAAACGTATTGTTCGGGACATAGAGAATGTCGTTTGGCATCATGGTCATGTCGTGCGCTTTATGCTCGATGATTCGGGATAAATTCAGCTTCGTGAACTGCAATTTGCCGGTTTTGGGAGCGCGGATCAGCCAGGCGCGATTCGGGCTGGCGGTGTTTTTCCAGCCATGCATCATGGCGATGGCGCGCAACACCGTCATGCGATTTCTAAAACCATACGGAAATGCGCCCGGGGTATTGACCGCGCCGATGACGTAAATCTGGCTGCCGTAGGTCACCCTGACTTCATCGCCGCCGCGCAGGAGCGGATTGTCGGCCGGGTTGGTGGAAAACAGCACTTTTTCGGTGAACAGCCGCTCGTTTCGCGGCTGGCCTCCCGGGTTGGCAAACGTCAGCAAAATGTAACGCCCGGCATCGTTGGATAAACCACTGGCCTGCGTGAGGCATTGCCGCAAAGTTTCTGGCATGACCGCCTGCAGCGTAATCGGCTGCCTCACCGCCCCCAAAATCACGATCGGCCGGGATTTCACCGTAATGACCTGAACGGTGACCTTGGGCTGAATTTCCAAATGATGCCGCTCGAGCGATTGCTGGATCAGTTGTATGATCTGGGCCACGGACTTGCCGCCGGCTTGGATGGGCTCGGGATCGTAAGGCAGATATAATTCGCCATGCAAGCCCACTTGCACCGGCCCCGATAATTCCTTCGAGTCGAAGACCTGGACGTTCAGGGTATCGCCCGGGCCGACCACGTAGCCTCCGCCGATCGCGCCGGCATTGCTCGGGCCGATCGGAGCCTGCGCGGCTAACGGAAGGCAGCAGAGGCCGATCCAAGCCGCCAACAGGGTGGGACGCAGGTATTTCCAGATTTTCATTGCCTATGCTCCCTTGCGAGACATGCGGCCAATGTGGCCGGGCTCCAGTATTGTAGAAAGCTCGCCATTTGACGCTGGTACCAGGCCGTGGGCGGGCTCCCGGGCGCGAGCACGGAGACATGCACCGCCACCGTGGTGCGCTGCGGCGCCCACCAGCGCGTCATCCAGGTGCGCAGCGGCGATGCCAGGCAGCCTTGCCGCTGGCAGCGCATCGTGGCTTCGGCCCAGCGCTCCCCGTTCACGCCTTCCAGCAATGAGGTTTCGAACTCGGCGCTTCCCGGCTGGATAGGATACGTTCGCATCGCCCGCGTGAGTATGATATCGCCCTGCAAGCGATAACTCTGCATCCAGGGATGCCAGGCGCGCGGCCCCAGCCCGAAGGTCAGGTAGATGGTAGCCGCCGGCGCCCGCCGGCCCATCCCGCCGGCCACGGCATATTGCGCCCAAAGATCCATGCCCCCCATCACCGGCCGAAATTCCCGCTGCATGCGGGAATAAGGGCCGATTTGCTTGGGCAAGGCAGCTAGTTCCAGGCAATGCTGCAGGCCGGGATGGGCGGACGGCACGACCCGCGCCGGCCAGACGGCCAGGGCTCCGGCAATCACCGCGAGCAGCGCCAGTTTCACTTTCATGGCGCGCCTCGCGCGAGCCGGGAAGCCGCGCCGGCGCTCTTATCAACCGGTTGGGACCGCAGCAAGACCAGCCACAATCCGGTCGCGCCCAAAAAAAATAACAACCCTCCCCAGGCGTGGTCCGCGACGCTCTCATAACCCGAGAGCGCGGGCCAATGTCCCGCCCACAGGTGAAATATCACCAATCCGCTCAGGCGCAGGGCATTGATGAGATAGGCCAGCAGCACACCTGCCAGGGTGAAGGCGGCCAGGCGTAGCCGGCGCAGGCCGCGCCAATAAGCCGTGATCAGGCACAAGTAGAACATGGTGACCGCGCTGCGCAGGCCTTCGCATTGGCCGGCCAGGTACATGCTTTGATGATGGGCGAAGCGGAGGCTGAAGCCGTACCGTACGGGTTGCATGCCCAGCAGGCTGGCGAAGGCCTGGGCCAGCGCCACGGCCCATAGCTGCAGCCGGGTATCGAACATCGAAGTCAAAAACATTGGCACGGGGTTCAAAAATAACAGCAATCCCAAGCCGAACCAGGCGCGGCGCCAGTCGTGCCAGCCGCGCAGCCAGACCACGGCGCCGCTGGCGGCAGTCCAGATCAGCACGCCGGAAGGCAAGCGCAGCCAGCGGGCGCCGGCCAGTGCCGCCAGCAGCGCCGCCAGTCCCCAGAGGCTGCCGCGCCCCGGCGCGGTCCCTTTCCAGGCGCGCCACAGCAGCGCCAGGCTGGCCAGGGGCAGCAAGATCCCGATCGAGCGCAACCCGCTGCTGGTCCAGCGCCACCACAGATAGGCCCACTGCGAGCGCAGGCCGAATCCCAGCACCAACCCGCCGAGCAGCATGGCTAAGCCCCACTCGATCCGGCTGGATTTCACCATGCCGGCCGCAGGCTTCAAACGTGCTCCTCGGTGGCGTCCTCGCGGGAATAAGCGTAATAACCGCGGTCGTAATGGCTGTAATACGGGCTCATGCCCTGCACCACCTGATTCAACACGACGCCAATCACGTTGGCGCGCACGCGGCGCAGTTGCTGCAACGTGGCCCGAACCTGCTCGCGCTTGGTCTTGCCCGCCAGCACCACCATCATCACCATGTCCACCAGGCTGTCCACCAGCAGCGTCTCGGAGAAACCCAACAGCGGCGGCGTGTCAATGAAGATGACCTGGTATTCCTTCTTCAACTGCTCCAATAACGGCGACAAGCCGGTATGCAGCAGTTGGGAGGGATTGGGAATGCGCCCGCCGGAGGGCAGCACCCACAGATTGTTGAAGGCGGTGGGCAGAATGCATTCCTGGGTCTCGGCGACGCCGCGCAGGATATCGCTGACCCCTTGGCGATTGGCAACGTCCAGCAGGCGGTGCATCTGCGGCCGGCGCAATTCCGCGTCGAGCAGCAGGGTCTTGACCCCGTGCAGCGACATCGCAATCGCCAAATGGGCCAGAATCGTGGACTTGCCTTCGCCCGGGGTCGAGCTGGTAATCGTAAACGTGCGCGCCTCGACCGCTCCCGGCGAGAGCATCAACGCGGTGCGCAGGCTCAACACGGCTTCTTCGAAGGCCGAGGGTGCGGGCGCCGAAGCTTCGTCCCCGCCGGAAAATGGCTTGCGCACGGTAATCGCTTCGTAAGACAGCGGCAGCGAGCCGAGGAAGTTCGCCCCCATGTGGGTCACGTCCTCGGGCGTCTTCAAGCTGCGGTCCAGGTAGCCGATCCCGATCGCCAGCATGCATCCGCCGAGCAGCGACATCAGGAAGGCGAGCATCACTTCCCGGCGCACATTGGGATACACCGGCGCCGGATTCGGCGTGGCGGGATTGACGACGCGCAGCATCTCGCCGTGGAAGCTGGCTGTCAGATTGGCGGCGTCGAATTGCTGTTGCAGCGCGTTATACAGATCCTGATTGTTTTTTTCCTCCTGCTTCAACAGGTTGTAGTCGAGCGCGTTCGAGTTGAAATTTGCCTGTTGGATCTGGCCGGACTGCAACGCCCTGCGGAGCAGGGTTTCCTGGTCGAGCGCTTTTTGATATAGGGTCTGGATCTGCGCGGTGGCTTCGTCGCGCATGCGGCGCAGTTGCTGGTTGGCCACCGTCATCCGCTGCTGGGCCTGGATGTACGCGGGATTTGCCGGCCCATCGTGCAGCTTGATCGCCTCGAAAGCGGCTTGCGCGGTTTGCTGTTGCGTCAGCGCCGCCGCCAGTTCCTGCCCGATCGTGGATTGCGCAATCGAGGTGGTCAGCAGCGCGCTCAGGCTGTTGCCCTGCACCGCGTTGCGATCGGCCTCATAGCGGAAGCGCTCCGCTTGTATCGTGCCCAGTTCATTGTTGATCTGCAGCATCCGCTGCTGCATCAGCTTGTCCTGATCATCGGGGTTGAGCAGGGCCTTCCGGTGCTGGTAATCGAGCAATTTCTGCTGGCTTCGCTCCAGCTTGGCTTTCAACTCCCCCAACTGCTGCCGCATCCAGTCGTTCGACCGGTTCACCGCGCGCAGGCGGGTCTGGAACTCATGCTCGATCAGCCCTTGCGCCATCGCATTGGCAATGTCGGCAGCCGCGGCCGGATTGCCGGCGACGGCGTTGATTTGAAAATTGCGGGTGTTGGGGACCGCGCTTACCGAAATCGCCCCGCTCACCAGCCCCGCCAGTTCATCCTGGCTGAGCGGCTTGCCGGCGGGATTGAGCGCCCGGTCGCGATCCAGCTTGCCGACGCGTATGGAATCGTTCACTACCGAAGGCGTGACCACATCGCTCATGATCGTGGCCATCAGCGTTTGTAGATTGTCCAGATAATCGCCGGAATACCCCGAGTTGGTCAGGCCGTTGTTGCCGGCCAGCGAGGCCGAAATGCGGACCGTCGCCGTGCTGCCGTATTCCTTGGGAATGCGCCGCATGTGAATCCCGACCAGCACCGTGATCACCACCGCCATCGCCAGCACTTTGATCCAGTGACGCCGAATCTGCTGCCCGTAGAAGGCCAGCGGCAGTTCGCGGCGCCCGCCCTCGGCGCCTTCCATTACGTTTTCATATAAGCCGCCGGGCAGCGCCAGCCCGGAACCGGGCCAGCCGGCCGAAACCATCCCCGCGCCGGGCGCGCCCAGCATCGGGTTGTACGGCAGCGCCGCGCTCGCGGCGGAAGCTGCGCCCGCCGGCGCGATCCATCCGAACGGGTGCGCGGCGTTGCCCGGCGCAGCCGCGGTTGGCATGACAAAGGCCGGCATGGCGGCGGCCTCGGCATGGCGTTCCGAACTGCCGCCGGCCGCCGGTTCCGCCTTGGCGTTGACAATCAACTTTCTCGCCGCCGCCGGCGTCACTCCACTTTCTAGCGCCGGGGCAGTGGAGACGGCACTGGCGGCGGCCGCTTCCGCGAGCGACGGACTCGGCTCCGCCTTGCGCTCCACCAGGTGCATGCCCGCTAAAAAAGTTTCATACTCTTGCGGCTGCGGCTCCTCGGCCAGATGCTTGAGTACCGGACGCTGGCTGTACAACGATCCGCGATCCCGGTCACGGCGCACCGGCAGAATCCCATTGGCCGCCAAAAAGCGCCCCACAATCGCCGCCTGTTCCCGCAGGCTGCGGTCATGCAGGTATTCGTGCCAGGCACGCTGCCGGCTGAGTTGTGGAATCAGCTCGCCGGGAGAAAATTCCTCTACTCCCCGAGCCGACAAAACCTCTGTGATCTCTTGCGCCAGTTGATGCCGGCTTATAGGCTGTGAAGACATGAGAATTCCTCTCCCCGCACATCTCCTCTAGCGGTGGGGAGAGATATGTAACCCATCCTAAAGTATGGCCCTGAATTTTTTATTTTTAGCAGAAATGACGGGGGGTGTCAAGTTAATGAACCCCCTCGGTATCCGAACGCCGGGGGATTATCGGGGCGGCGGCAGTCCCGCTTAGCAGGCCTGCGAGCAGTAGTATGGCTGGAATATGTAAATTAAATTGCACTAAAGACGTGAGCAATACGCTGGCGATTCCCATCGCCGCCATCCAGCGCAATTTTTCGCCCCAGCGGCTCGCGTGTGACAGTGACGTCAACCGGCTGGCAAACAATCCCAAACCGAGCAGCGCAAGCAGTGAGCCGATGAGGCCAGTTTCCGCCAGCCACTGTAGCCAGTCATCGTGTGCGTATTCAATCACTGCATTGAGATACAGGTGATTATAGCGGTAATAAACCGGTTGCCAAGTTCCCAGGCCCCAACCGGTCCACGGGTGTTGCCGCCACAGGGCCAGGGTGCTATGGTCCAGCGCAATCCGCTGTTGCGTCGAAGCTTGCGACTGCAGATGCATCACCCGCAGGGTCTGCGGCGCCAGGCCGCTGAAACTGACTATGACGAACAACAACAGGCAGAACCCCGCCACCAGCCAGGGGGATTTGCCGCTGCTGCTTGCGGCTCCCGGCGCCCGGGAACCGGCGGCGCCCGAAGCGTCAGGTTTGCGCCGGCGCCAACGTTGCACCAGCCAGAGCGTCCAGATCGCTTCCACGATAAGCACCAGCAGCCCGCTCAGGCTGCGGGACAAGACTACGTCGGCCACCCCGACGGCAGGGATCAGCGCCCAGAGCAGGGCCCGATCCGGCCGTGAGCGCGCATGCCAGGCTTGCAGCACACTGCCCGGTAAAAGCATATCCATGCAGGCGGCGAAGTTGTCCCGGTTGACAAATGGCCCGAAGGGTTTGGCCAGCAAATAATGGAAATGCCAGTAGATGCCGTTGCTGCCGCTTCCCCATTCAACCAACCCCAGCCAGGCCAGCGCGCCGCATAAGATCGCCAGGCGCCGGGACATCCATACGTTATCCACCCGGGCCTGATAGTTTTGGCTGACCAGAAAATAGATGGCTGCCGCGCCCAGGCCGTGCAGCAGCGCGGTCAGCGTGCGGCCGGGCACGGGGGAAATCCACAGCCATTGAATGGTGATCCAGGCCAGCACAGCCAAAATCGGAAGCAGCAAGGGATCCGGCCGCAGCCGCTGTCGGCCGCGCGACAATTGCACCGCCCATAGCAGCAACCCTATATCCAGCAGTGCGTAAGCCGGGATAAAAACCCAGAAATAAACCCCTCCGAAGGCGAATACCGACCACGCTGCCGCGCCGAATGCCAGATAAAGCAAAAACCGCGGCGTGCTGAAATTCCAACGCCAGTTCTCGAGCCGGTGCTTCCAGGCCGCCAGGCGCGATGGGCGGGCTGCGCCCGCGGGCTTGGCGGTGGCATTGGGAGCTTGTATGCCCATTACGGATGCCTCGCGGCGCGAACAGGGTTCGATAAATTGGCCGGCCCGGCGGTTGGACTGCCCTCCGCCGGCGCGCGCACCGAAATGCGGCGCACCCAGAATCTTCCATCCAACCGGTTGGCGCCGAAAGGTCTTCGGTACGAAAGCAGGAGTTGATAAGCCGCGATTGGCGGCGATACGGCCGGCGGCGCGCTCGCCCGGCGCGGATTCTGCGCCGGCATGACCGCCGCGGATGCCGCCGGCAAGGTAAACTCCGCGTGCGCGGATTGCCATTCAGCCCCGGTTTTGAGCGGCAGCGTGAACAGCGGCGCGCTCCCCTGCCGCAGTTGCAGAAAAAAGCCGCCGCACTCGGCCGGATCACGGCGCGATTGGCAGCGCGTTTCCGCGGCCACTTTCAGGGTTGCTTCCGGCGGCGCAAACAGCCATTGGCGGAGCAGGCTCACGCGCCGGTCGCCTTCCATCCCGTTCATATCCACCACCAGCCGGCCGCCGTCGGGTGGTTCCTCCAGGCTCAATTGCGTCGCGGCGTCTCCGATGGGAAACCAGCTCAGCCATCGGACGTTATTGGCGCTGTATCGTTGCAGGCTGCCGGCAGGAAACCCGGACGCGCTGATCAATTCACCTCGCGCTTGCTTCCGCTCGCCTTGATACAGCCCGGTCTCGATCCCCCGGTTCCAGATCATCAACGCTTCGGCGGGATCCGACTTCAAATCGCGCTGTAACGTCGCATCCAGTGTGCTGCGGACGAACGCTTGGCGTTGCGGCGTCAGCCCATGGCTCAGCAGAAATAAGCGGGCGAGGGCGGTGTGCAGCTCGCTGTCCGGTTGGAATTGCTGAACCATGCGCACGTAACCCGCCGCTGCCGCCAGCGAACGCGCCGGCAGCCGTGCCCACACCACGCGCGCCGGAGTATCGGGTATCGTCAGGGCGCGCGCCAGCATGGGATCGTAATAGCTGTCCGCGGCCAACCGGCAGCTCTGCTGAAATTCCCGCCAAAACTGCGCGCGGTCGCCGCCGGCGAGCCAGAGATTCGCGCGCAGCCAATGCAGCCTGAAACTGTAAGGAAAATCCTTGACGGCGCGGTCTGCCAGCCGGGTGGCGCGCGCTCCCTCGCCCGCCCCCAGTTCGGCGGTAATCAGGTCCATGCGGCTCAGCGGGTTTTCCGGATTCAGGCGGATCGAGCGCTGTAAAATCGGAATCGCCTGCTGCGGGTGCGTACCCAGCACCTGTTCGCCCCACACCCGCCAATAAGTCGCATTGTCCCGGCGCCAAAAAGCGGCCTGGGGAAATTCGGCGCGCTGTGCGTAGCGGTCCGCCCGCCAGGTGGCGAACCCGAGGCTGAGCGCAAACAGTCCGATCACGCCTGGCGCCAGCGCCGGCGCCCAACGCCGCCAAAACATTGCCTGCCTCCCTGATTTGCAAATGCCGCCGCGCCTTGCCGCATGCTATGCAAAATCCGGACGGCTTGCAAGTCGGGCGTCGGCAGTCCGGGTTCCGGCGCTGTTCCCGGCGTTCTGGTTCGAATCCGCGGCTTGCAGCATAATCTCTGCTACGGACCTTCATGGCTCCCGAAGATTTCAGCTTGAGTGCCTCCGCCGCGGCCGCCGGCGGCGAGGAGCTGGCTCCCGCCACCCGTCATCGCGGCGCGCGCTCGATCGTGACCTTCGCCACCGGGCTCATTTACACCGTCACCACCGTTTTGCTCGGCTTCATCGCCACTCCCCTCCTGGTCCGCTGGCTGGGCGATGCCCGCTATGGCGCATACCGCGCTGCGCTGGATTGGTTTGGCCATTTCTCGCTGTTGGATTTTGGGCTTAGCGGCGCCCTGCTGCCCATTCTGGCCGCCGCCCTCGCCCGCGAAGCTCATCGCCTGCCTCAGGTACTGCGCACGGCCATCTATGCCTACGCCCGCATGGGCGTGTTCATGCTCCTGGCCGGCACGCCGTTGGCCCTGCTGCTGCCTCACCTGATCCATGTGCCGCCGGCTATGCGCGGCGATCTCATCGCCGCCGCCTTCGTCGGCTTAGCCGGTTTTCTGCTCGCGCCCTTCACGCCGTTCAATAAATTGCTGGAAACGGCGCAGTCCGGTTACTGGGTCAATCTGGTGCTGTTGCTGCAGGCCTGCCTCAGCATCGGCCTGGCGCTGGGCTTGGCCTGGCTGGGCTGGGGAATCACCGGTCAATTCCTGGCGGTGCTGGCGGGCATGCTGCTCGCTTCCCTGCTTTATGCGGTGCGCGCGCGCCGCCTGCTCCC
This sequence comes from Acidobacteriota bacterium, assembly GCA_021789895.1. GTDB lineage: Bacteria > Acidobacteriota > Terriglobia > Terriglobales > SCQP01 > JAKASR01. The sequence goes on from JAJYIU010000002.1 coordinate 101,448, forward strand.
GTCCGGGAGTTGGGGCCGCTTCTTCGGCCGCCCCGATCCCCAAATCCTGCGCCAATTGCGCCGGCTGCAGTGGCCCGCCTGGATTCTAACCTTGTCCGGGCGGGTCCAGTTGTTTTCCGACAACATCATCGTCGCCGGCCTGCTTTCCCCCGCCGCCGTCGTTCCGTTTTTCATCACCCAAAAACTGGCCGCCTTGGGCCAGCGTGAGGCGCAGCGGCTCTCGCTGGTCAGTTGGCCGGCGTTGGCGGAAATGCATGCCCGCGGCGAAATGGATTTGTTCCGCCGCCGCTTGTTCGAACTGACCCGCCTGACCAGCGTCACCGGCTGTCTGTTGATGCTGCCGGTGGTGATTTACAACCGCGCCTTCATTACCGCCTGGATGGGCGTCCGCTATTACGCTGGCATGCCGCTTACCTTCCTGGCCGCGGCCAACGCCATCTTGTTGGCCTGCCAGAGCGTCTGGTCGTATTGCATCGAGAGCACCGGCCAGGTGCGCGCCCTCGTTCCCATCGGCGTCGCCCAGGGCGCGTTCAACCTGGCCGCCAGCCTGTTGCTGACCTGGCGATTGGGCCTGGTGGGCCCGGTGCTGGCCACGACCTTAGCCTATCTTGGCTTTACCATCTGGTATCATCCGCTGATGCTTCGCCGTCATTTTGCAGTCGTCCCTTGGCGCATGCATTGGGCGATGCTCCAGCCCATTCTGCTGGCGTTCGGCTTAGGCCTGGCGAGCTGGCAATGGGTCCGGTTCAGCCCCCCTTCCGGATTGCTGTCGGCTCTTTGGCAGATGGCGATCGTAGCAGCCGTTTATGGCCTGCTGGCCTGGGTGCTGGCGTTTTCTCCGGCCATGCGCCGCGACCAATCCCGCTGGCTGGCCACCATCGCTGCGAGCCTCCGCCGCTTGGGCAGGTCACGGCCGCAATGAACCCGCACCGCAGTGGCTGTTCCCGCCCGCGGCCGGTGACGGCCGGTGCCAGCCCGCCGTACCTCGGCCATCGCCGGCTTGCGTTTTTCGGATGGGCGTTATGACGGAAGAATCGGCGCCCGCCCCCGCCGCCAGGTCCAGCCCCCGCCGGTTAACCGGGATGAACCCTTTGGCCTGGCTCCGCCGCCAGCCCGCTTATCTGGACTTTCGTTGGGCGACGCGGGAAGGCCTGGCCCGCGCCTGGCGGCGCCATGCCTGCGAGCGCCGCATCCTCGACACCCCTCCGCTCTGGACCGCTGCGGCCTCCCGCCGCATCGAAGTGCGCGCCCTGACCTGGCGGCGCGATTGTCTCGATCTGATCTGGGCCTTGAAGAGCTTTTATTTCTTCGCCGGGGTGGATTATCCCCTGGTCATCCACGACGGCGGCTTGTTGCCGCGGCAGTTGCAGCTCCTGCGGCGGCATTTCCCCAATGCCGGCTTCGTCACCGCCGGCGAGGCCGAACTGCGGGTGCCGGCCGAGCTCGAACGCCGCGGCCTCCGGCGCTGCCGGGCTTATCGCCGTAGCAATGTCGCCACCCGCAAGCTGTTCGACTTCTTCCTCTTCTCTGCCGCCGAGTATGTGATCTCGATTGATTCCGATATCGTGTTCTTCCGCCGCCCCGATCGGTTGTGCATCCCGCCGCAGGGCGATTTCAAGAATCGCTATAACAAAGATGCGGGCTACTGGTACTCGATGAGCCTCGATGAGCTGGAGGCCAACTTTGGCATTCGCCCTCCCGAGCGCATCAACTCCGGCCTCTCGCTGGTTCGCCGCGCTTCGATGGATTTCGAAGCGATGGAGCGCTGGCTGGCCCATCCCAAATTGTTCGCCGATCAATGGGTCACGGAACAGACCTTGCACGCGCTCTGCGCCGGCCTCTACGGCTTCGAATTCCTGCCGGATACTTACTGTGTCAGCACCAGCCCGGGCTTGTCTCCGGAGATGGTTTGCAAGCACTATCCCGGCTTCTTCCGCTATCTGCAATATGAAGAAGGCATGGCGCGCCTGATCGAAACCGGCTTTCTGCAGGCGCTGCGCCGCCAAACTTCTTTTGCGCCGCCGGCGAGCCCCGAAACGCTCGGCCCTGCTTAAAATTCCAAACGATAGTCTGGCTTGCCGGGATCGTTGGGCCAATCCAATCCCGGAATCGGATAGCTCTCTCGCGCGCGGCTTTCCTGCTGCCCGTGCATGAGGTCCTTGTTTAGAAAAGTAACTTCCAGCACGCTCGGCGTCGCCGAGCCCGGAATCAACCGGGCCCAGTTGTTGCCGTGAATGTGCGTAACTTCAAACTTGTCCCGCAACTGGTTCACCATCCCGGCGAAATTCGGCCATAGTATGTCCAGCTCGTGAAACTCCACCGCCATTCCACTCACATACTCTGCAAATGGCTCCAGGTCGGGCAAGATCCGGAACTCCGATTGCTCGATATCCATTTTGATGAAAACGGAATTTTTCGCGATCCCGTCTTTTTGAAGCATCGAAAAGATATCGCCCAAGGTAATGAATCCCGGGCCGTTCTCGTTGGAGACTCCTTGTTGAAAACATCGCACATTCTCGCCGGCGCAAAACGAGCGGAAGTCGAAATACAAGCGGGCGGCTTTTTTAACCTCCCGCAGCCGCTGCCATGCCGCTCGCCAACGCCCCAAGAGCAGCAACGTCAAAAATCTCAGGCTGAGGATTTCATTCAGGGCGTTGCTCAGCCGCCCACGGAAAATATCCCGGGATACGGAATGATCGAAACAGAGTATTTTGATTTCAGGCTTTCGCTTCCGGAAATCCGCCTCAAACGACCAATCGTTGCCCAAGCCCAGGCTGATCAGATATCGCGAGTGAAGAATCGCTGCCTGGTTGATGACATACCCCCCGTCGGCATCCCTCCCGAGTCGCACCAGATCGTTCAAGCATCTCGGCCGGTAGCTGGCAAGGGACGGCGGCATGATCTTCATCTGGGGATATCGCACCCCGTATTTTCCTGTTTCCGTCCAAGCTCGCTGCAAAGGCTCCGGGGCGCCCTGGTTCTTTGGAAGCTCTCCCTGGATTGCAGCAAGAAACGTACGCCAGGCGATTCATAATGCCATAAATTCTATGCCGGTGATTCGACCGCCACGATTCGTTTCCATGCATTCCTCTCGGAATTGAATTTGCATCCCTAAACGTTGAGATCAGCCGGACGTTTGCGTAAAAGATTCTCCCGTAACCCGGCGGATCGCCTGCACCACCTCTTCCACCTGTATGGAAAGCATGCACGCGCTTTTGACCGGGTGCGCGCATTCGCCTGGCGTCAGCCCGCGAAAGTTTCGAATGCAGGGGGCGCAGGGCAGGCCGCTCTGCCGCACCAGGATGGCCCGCGGTCCCCACGGCGCCCATTGCTCCGGGGCGGTGGGGCCGAACAGCCCGACGGTGGGCGTCCCCTGGGCCGCCGCCAGATGCATGATTCCGGTATCGCCGCTGACCACCACCTGCACACGTTCGCAGACCGCCGCCAGTTCTTCGATCGTGAAGGCCGGGCATGCCACCGAGCGTCCCGAAAAACCCCGGGCGAATTCGCCGGCCAGCGGTGCTTCCGGCGGCGTCGCGGTCAGCAGAAACACGGTGGCGCGATCGCGTTCCCGCAGGCGCTCGGCTAATTCGATGAAACGGGCGACCGGCCAGCGTTTGAAATCGTGCACCGTCCCGCAGCCCGGGTGTAGCAGGATCGCCGCCGCCCCGTCTGGCATGGTGGCTTGCCACCAGGTGTTCACCCTGCTCCGGGCTGCTTCCGGAATCCGAATCGGCGCCGGCGCGGCCGGCAGGGTCAAATTCACATCGTAGGCCTTCGCCAGTTCCCAAAGCATTTGCCAATGGGTGCGCCGTTCGTCCAGCCGGATCGCATGGGTGAAATACCGCGCCTGCGGGCAATCGCACAACGGCTCGAAGCCGATGCGCCGGGGAATGCCGCAGGCTTCCAGCAGGGCCGCCACCATCACCGAGGTATGCTCGGTGGCGATCGCCGCCGTATAGCCTTGCTTGTTGATTTCCCCGATCAATCGCAGCCGGCCGCGCAGGCTCTGCTGCGCCGGTTCGATGCGGTGCTCGGCCGCCAATGGCAGCGTGCGCATGACTTCGAGGCCGAGACGGCTGCCCAGCACCCCCAACTTCAGGTCCGGATTCGCGCGTTGGAGGTGCGCGAGGATCGAGCGTGCCAGTACGGCATCGCCCAGCCCGCGCGTGCACGTGACCAGCAGCCGCGCAGCCTGGCCCTCCGCCGCTGCCGCGCGGCGCCGCCGTGCCCAAAGCAGGATGCAGCGTTGCGCCAGCGTTCGAGCCTTCATCGTTTCTGCCCGTGCAGGTCCCCGCCTTCGGCTGCCGCCCGCTCCACCGCGACGATGGCCGGCGCCGGTTTCCATGCAGCCCAGCTCGCGGCATGCCCGGAAACATAGTGTATGCGAACCGCCCCTCCATGCGCCGCCGCCATGGTCTGGGCCGGAAACGCATTCTATGCCTTCGCTCCCGCCATTCCGGGTTGATCCGGCCATGGTTTAACGTGAATAATTGAACTCTGCGCCTGAGTATCCGGGCCGTAAGTTCAAGCCGTATCCGGATTTTCCGCTCCCCAACGCTGAGCGCAGCGTGTATAGTTTAGCTAACACTAGTGAGTGCATCCCCCCATGAGTGATAACATCAATGGGCGTAAACCGGCCGAAGCGATGGAATTACAGGAATTTAGCGCCTTTTTCGATTACGCCCCCGAGCCCTGCTGTATCGCCACTCCGGAAGGCATCCTCCTGCGCGTGAATGCAACCCTCGCCCAGGTGCTGGGCTCGCGCAATGAGGACTTGGCCGGTCATTCCCTGTTCACCTATTTGCACGCGGACGATCGCGCCCTGGGACAGCAGTGGCTGGAAACCTTATCGGCGGATAAACTGGCGACCCAAAAACTGCGTCTGAAGCGCCAGGACGGCAATTATTGCGGCTTGCTTTGCAAGGCCGCCTTTTCCGTTTCGGCGCGCCGCATATTTATCATCGGGCGCGAATTGCCCGAACCCAACGGCACGCTCGAGGCTCTCGCCAACACCCATACCCTCGAAGAACTTGGCGCCTTAGCCGGCCGGCTGGCGCACGACTTCAATAATCTGCTTACCCGGATTCATGGTTATAGCTGCCTGTTGCTCGATCTGCTGGACGAGGAAGATCCCAACCGGCGCTATATGGAACGCATCCAGGAGGCGGGCGAGCAGGCGGTCGGCATCACCAACCAGTTGCTCGAAACCAGCCGCCGCTATGCCGGCGTGCTCGCGTTTGCCGACCTGATCGAGCCCTCGCCCGCGGCCGGCAGCGCGGCGGCGCCCGCGCCCGCCGCGCAACCCGAGCTCGCGGCCGGTTCGGATCCCTCCGCGCCCACCATCCTGGTGGTCGAAGACGATGCGGAAATTCGGGACTTGATGCGCATTGTCCTGCAGGGCGAAGGTTATAATCTGCTGCTCGCCGCCGATGGCGCCGAGGGCTTGGAAATCGGCCGCCGCTATGCCGGAAAAATCAATCTGCTGCTCACCGATGTCGTCATGCCGCGCATGGATGGCTTGAATCTGGCAAAGGAACTGCAGCGCCTGCGCCCGGAATTGGCCGTGCTGTTTGTTTCCGGCTACGCGGAAAGCAAGTTGGTCAGCGACGCCTTGCAAAAGGTGGATACCGTTTTCCTGCCCAAGCCATTTGGGCCGCAGACCTTGCTGGAACCGGTCCACAAGCTGCTCGCCCTGGCGCCCGCTGCCGCCGCGCCTCCGCCTTGGCTGGCTGCCGCGGCGGCGTCGGTGCCTGCTCCCGGCGCCGCCGCCCTCGCCGCCGATGCGCCGCACTCATCGTCGTTTCCAATGGAATTGCAGCCTGAGCCGGCCGCCGCGGATGCCAACTCTATCCCGATCGTTCCGGAAGCGGATCCGGAAGCCTCGCCGCCAACTTGGTCCGGCGACAGTGAAACCATCTTCAGCTATATCGCCGATACCGATCTGCCTGCCCGGCGGCGTTGGTTGGCGCCGGGACTGGCCTTGGCGGTGCTCTTAGTGGTGGGGTTGGCACTCGCCTGGCTGTGGCGCGACCGTTGGCTGCATTCACCGGCCCCCGCCCGCCAAAGCTCTCTTCCTCATCCGGCGCATTCAGTCCCGCCCTCGCCGGCGGGTCAGGCTCCGCCCCCGGTCAAGCCCCAACCCTCCGCGTCCCCAACCGCCGCGCCCGCCCCCTATGCTGCCGTTCCCGCCGCGCACACCACTCCGGCCTCGCCGGCGGCGCAACCGGGTGGCGCCGGCCTGGCGCAAATCGATACCCCCAGGCTTGTGCAGCAAGGCGGCACGCTGAGCATCCTGTTGCCGGTGACCGGCCCCCTGCCCCGCGCCGACAGCCATCTCCTGCGCCACCCCCGGCGCTGGTATGTGGATTTTCAGCCGGCGATCAAATTGTCCGCCGCTTCCCGCTGGCCGGGTGCGGATTGGGTCCACGACTTGCGCCTGGCGCAGTTCGCCAACCAGCCCGGGCATCAGGTGGTGCGGCTGGTGCTGGATTTGCCTGCCCAGGCCCCGCGCCTGCGGCTGCAAAGCCGGCCGCATGGCTTTCTGATCGTCGCTTCTCCGCCTTCCTGAACCCCGCCGCCGGGCTGCAATCTAGCGGTGCGCGACGTAATACAGCAGCAGCATCAGCAGCGCCGGCAATGCCGCCAGCAAGGCATAGAAAGCCAGCCGCCGGGCTTGCGGATTGCGCCGGCGCGCGGCCGGAGTCGAGCTGCGCTCGCGCGGCGTTACCGATTCCGGATGCTCCAGATCGAGCATCATCTCCGCCGCCGAGGCGTACCGCTGCGCCGGTTGCCGCTCCAAGGCCCGGTACAGGATCTCTTCCAGCCGCGGATCCATCGCCGGATCGGCCTCGTGCGGCGGGATCGGATCGTTCAATAAGCGATCGTTCATGATCGCGAAGGGGTTGCCGCCGCGGAACGGCAGCTTGCCGGTGAGCATCTCGTAGAGCATGACCCCGAGCGCATAGAGATCGCTGCGGGCGTCGCCGCGCTGGCCTTTGACCTGCTCGGGCGAGATGTAATCCGGCGTTCCCATGGTTTTCGACAATTTGGCAAAGGTCAGCCGCCGGGCGCCGGCGTTGGCGGCCAGGCCGAAATCCAGAATTTTGACCTCGTCCCGGTCGTCGATCAGGATGTTTTCGGGCTTCAGATCGCGGTGCGCGACGCCCTGTTCATGCATGTGGCCGAGCGCGGCGGCAATCCGCCGCGCCAGCGCCAGCGCGCGCATTTGCGGCAGCGGCGCTTCGCGGGCGATGATTTGCCGCAGCGGCCGGCCCTCCCCCCATTCCATCACCAGGTAAACATTGCCGGGCCGGATCGGCGCCAGCACCTTGACGATGCCGGGATGGTTCAGGCGCCGGCCCACCTCCGCTTCCCGCTGAAAGCGCTCGAAAAATACCGGATCGCACTCGATTTCCGCGTGTGGCACCTTGATCGCGACCTTCCGCCCGGTGGCTTCCTCGACGGCGCGATAGATGCACGCCATCCCGCTGCGCGCGATCATCTGCTCGATGCGATAACCGTCCAGTTGTTCGTTAGGTTGATACTCGCGCATGCTGGAGCCGGCAAAAATGGAAAACGAGCGATCGCGGCGCCCGTTCCCATTGTCGCCCAGTTTCTTTACCGCAGCGCATAGGTCCGCCCGCGGTACATTCCGGTCGCTTCCACCTGGTGAATATGGACCACCAGCGCCGTGACATTATCGCCGCCGCCGTTGCCGTTGGCGAGCGCAATCAGCCGCTGCGCGGCCGCGGGCGGATCCGCTGGCCCGCCGAGTGCCGCGGCAATCTGGTCGGGCTCGACGTACGCATGCAATCCGTCGCTCGAAAGCAGCAGGCGATCGCCGGCCTGAAGCTGGTGAACCGCAATCTCCGCGCGCACCGTCATCCCGGTCCCCAGCGAGCGCGTGAGCAGGCTGCTATTGGGGGACGCGGCCCCGGCCTGCGCCGGGATCAGGCCGAGCCGCGCTTGTTCGGCGGCCAGGTTGTGGTCTTCCGTCAGCCGCCGCAGGCGCCCCTGGCGATAGAGATAACAGCGGGAATCGCCCACATGCGCCACCGTGGCGCGATCGCGATGCAGAGCGCAGGCCACCAGCGTCGTCGCCATCCCGCCCGGGCCGGCCTCCAGGTTGCCGCTGAAGATGCGCGCGTTGATTTCCGCGATCAGCCGCTCCAGCACATTGCGTTGACTGGCTTGGGGCGGCGCGTGCTGGAAGCCTGCCACCAGCCCCTCGACCGCCCATCGGGCGGCAATCTCGCCCTGGCGCTGTCCCCCCACCCCGTCGGCGAGCACGAACAGGCAGCCCCGCTGCGCCAATTGCTTCGGCTCGGCCGGCACAAAGCTGCCGACTGCATCTTCGTTGTTGGCGCGAACCCGGCCCCGGTCGGAAACGGCGAAATGGGCAAGCGCGAGCATAACTCCAAATGCTGGCCGGGGCTGGCGGATATTGCGCTGGCTGCGGGCGGAGCCGGTCTCCGGTCCGGCCCCTGCACGCCGCCGCGGCGCGGCTACGCTGTGACGGCGTTCGGTTTGATCACCGGCACGGCCTTCTTGTTCCTGGCAAAATAGATCGCGCCATAGATGCCCCAGGCGGCTGCGACCCCCAGCGCCAGCAGCGGCTCTTTCGCCGTGCCGTAGCCCATGAAGGGCCCGATCAGGTAAAAGAGCATGCAGGCGAGATTGGCCGCGATTCCGAAGCTCGGCACCAGGCCGTGTTTCACCAGCTTGAATCCCGGCTTCTTCCAGAACGCCACGATGCAAACCAGGTTGCTCATGCCGTACAGCAGGAAGGTGCCGAAATTCGAAGCCAAGGTCATCATCAGCAGCGTATTCGGCCACTTGGCCATGCCCGCGTGCGTGGTGTAGCCGAAGCTGGACCAGAAGCCGTGCGGCAGCGCGGCAATCGCCGCATTCGTGGGCGCGCCGCCGTCGCCAAAAACGGCGGCCAGGGCGAGGCAGCCGACGATCGCCGAAATTGCCGTCAGCGTCCAGATCGCGCGATGCGGAGTCAGCTTCTCGCTGTGCAGCAACCCAAAGTGCTCCGGCACTTCCTTGTCTTTGCCCATCGCATAGGTCACGCGCGCGCCCGTATTGATGCAGGAGAGCGTGGTGCCAATCAGGGCGAGGAAGACCGTGACCGCTTCGATCAGCATGAAGGCGCGGCCGTGTCCGGCGCCGAAAATGGCGTCGCCCACCGTCACCATCAGATCGCCAATCGGCGCCGCCGAGCCGGTGGCGTTGGCCATGGTGTAGCCGCTGCTGAGCATGTAATTCGCGGCAAAGTATTCGATCAGGTAGAAAATCGCGCCTTGGATGATGAGCGAAAGAATAATGGCTTTCGGCAGGTCTTTCTTCGGGTTCTTCGCCTCGCCGCCCAGCGCCGTACAGGATTCGAAGCCGACCAGAATCAGAATGGCGACGGTGGCCTGTATGAACGCCCAGCTCAACTGGTGCGGCGCCACCACCGATCTGGCATTGGGATGGGTCAGAAAGTTGCCGCTGGCGTCGGATTTTGGATAGCTGACCACATACGGCACCGCTTGCCCGGCCGCGTTCAGCAGCGGACGGGGCGTGCCGTTGGCGAAACGCAGCACGTTGCCCTTGGCATCCGTGGCGAACTGGTAGGTGTAGGCGTCGCCCGAGGCCGCATCGAACTGCCACGCCTGCGATCCCGGCGGGTGCGCCATGCGATAGTGGATCGCCATGAACGTGAACACCAGCAGCGCCGAGATCTGTATGACATTGATCGCCACGCTGACCGCGGTCGAACCGTTCACGCCGCGCGAGGCGATATAGCCAACCACGCCGGCGAAGACGATGGCGATGAGCATCATGAACGGGATGCCCGGATTGGAGGCGCTCATGACATTGGGCCAGAGCGTGCCCACCAGGTAACCGCAGAGAATGCCCATCGTGGCGACCATCACTCCGGGGTAGATCCAGTAATAAAGGTGTGAGGCCCAGCCGATCATGAACTTGGCGGGCCGGGCGTACTTTGCGGCCTCATCGCGGTTGAGAAATGCCTGCTCGGCGAAAAAGTAAGAGCTGCCGGGCCCGGGGTAGAGCTTGGCCAGCTCGCCATAGGACAGCGCCGTCGCCAGGCAGAGCAGCAGCGCGATCAGAATGCCAAACCACATCGCCGGCGCGGTTGTGCCGGTGGTGGCTTGGATGTAGAAGGTGAGCCAGAGAAACGCCCCCGGCGCGATCAGCGCCATCGCGTTCGAGGTCAGGCCCGTCAAGCCCAAAGTGGGCTGCATTTCGACGGTGGATGCGTCCTTCATGCGGCAATCTCCTTGCGGAATCAGAATTCCGGTTTCCAATGAACGGTGCGGGCCGGGACGGATCGGAGTCCCAAGGAAATTGCACGAACGGGGTGCAGGAAAAGAGCAGCCGGAAACGGTGGGTGCTGCCGGCGCGCTTTCTTTGCTCACACTGCCTGAGCCGCGCCGGGAATGGAAACAGAAAATTTCTATGATGAGCATCGGCGGGAGTGATCGGCGGCGATTGAAAAAATGAATGCTGAGGATTTGCCTGCCTGTCGCCGGCGGAAATCACTGGCGTTCGCGCTATGATGAAGCGCGGTTATCCGGCCGCGCACGCGACTCAGTGCTGGAGGCTCCGATCGCCTTGCCCTCTGATCCCTCCCTCGTCCTGCCCATCGCCGCGGCGTTATGGATCCCTCTGCTCCCGCTCGGCCTGCTGCTCTTGCAGGCGGGTATGAGCCGGATTCGCAACACTGCGCATACGCTCCTGATGGGCTTGGCCGGCATCGCGCTCGCCATCGTCGGTTTTCTCCTGCCCGGCGCCTGGATCGCCGGCGCCGGCGCCGCCGGACATGGCTTCTGGTTAGCCGGACATTTTTGGGATCTGATCGGGCGCCATGCCCCCTGGTCTGCTCTGGCCGCGCATCCCGCCGCCGCGCTGCAGGCCTGGCAGGAGCTTTGGGCCGCCGCGATCGTCGCGCTGCTCGCGTTGGCCGGTGGCTTGGAGCGCTGGCGCCGGCGTCCCGCCATGCTGGCGGCGTATCTCTGCGGCGCCTTCTTCCTGCCGCTGATGGCCCACTGGCTTTGGGGCCAAGGCTGGCTGGCGCAAGCCCCCGCGCTCTTTCACCTGCGCAACGCCCCCGTGGACCCCGCCGGCGCCGGCGGGGTTCAACTCCTGGGCGGGTTGATCGCGCTTTCGGTGATGATTCAACTGGGCCCGCGGCGGGGTAAGTTTCCGGCCGATGGCCTGCCGGCAGCCTTGCCGGCGCATAATATTCCGCTCGTCCTGCTCTCTTGCTTATTGCTGCTGCCCGGCTGGTTGGCCTGGAACCTTCTCGGGGCGCTGCTCCATCCCCAGCCCTTCGCGGCCATTTCCGCCATGACCGTCGCCGTCAACACCGTTCTGCCGGCCGCCGGCGGCCTGCTGGCCGCGTTCGAACTCTCCGCCTGGCGGTTTGGGAAACCGGACGCTTCCTTGTCCGCCAACGGCTGGCTCGCCGGCTTGGTCGCGAGCAGCGCGGGCTGCGCCCTCTGGGGGCCGCTGGCGGCCTTGATCACCGGGGCGGTGGCCGGCGCCCTGGTCGTCTTCACCGTGGAGTTGATTGAGCTGCGCGCCCGCCTCGATGATCCCGCCGGCGTGCTCCCCACTCATCTCCTCGCCGGCATCTGGGGCGTGCTCGCGGTCGCGCTCTTCGGGCGTAACCTGTCGCGTGCCGCCCAACTGCTGGAACTCGCGGTGCTGATTGCTTTCTTCTGGCCGCTAAGCTTCGCGGCGCTCTGGCTGATCGGCCGGCTGGCTCCGCACCGCCTCGATCCGGATGACGAGCGCCGCGGCCTCGACTTGTCTGAATTGGGCGCCGGCGCCTATCCCGAATTCGTGACCCACGACGATGCCGGCTTTTAAACTGTCGGTGAACGGCCGATAGCTATTGTAAGCACCCGGCTTCTCTTCACTCCGGCAGCATGACCTGGCCTTTCACTTCGAACTGGCCGCTGGCCGCCGGCGCGCCGGTTCCCGGCTGTCCGCCGCCCACCGAAACGGTGTACTCGCCCGGCGCCACGATGATATCCCCGGCCGCCGTCACCATGCTCAGATCGCGGCGCATCAGATGAAAATGCACCACCTGGCTGGCGCCCGGCGCCAGGTGAATCCGCTGGAAGCCGCGCAGCGCCCGGATCGGCGCGCCGGGCACCTGGGGAAATTGCAGATACAGTTGCACCACTTCGTCGCCCGCCAGCTTCCCGGTATTGCTGACGGTCACGGCGGCATCGAGCGGCGCGCCGGCCTCGATCGGCCCCGCCGGTAAGCTCAAATGGCTGTAGTGAAACTGCGTATAGCTGAGCCCGTAGCCGAACGGCCACAGCGGCTGGCCTTTGAAATACCGGTAAGTGCGCCCCTGCATCGAGTAATCCTCGAAATTGGGCAACTGGTGGACGCTTTGATAAAACGTCACCGGCAGGCGTCCGGCGGGGTCGTTGCGCCCGCTGAGCGTGTCGGCAATCGCCGCCCCGCCTTCCTCGCCTGAGTACCAGGCTTCCAGAATGGCGTCGGCGTGCGCCTTTTCCCAATTCACCGCCAGCGCGCTCCCGTTCATCAGCACCACCACCAGCGGCTTGTGCGTCGCCGCTACCGCTTCCACCAATTCCTCCTCCGGCTGCGGCATCTTGAGGTTGGTTCGATCGCCGCCCAGAAAACCGGGCTGGTCAATCGGCATCTCCTCGCCTTCCAGCCGGCTGGTGATCCCGACCACGGCAATCACCACATCCGCTTTGCGGGCGGCGGCGATGGCGGCCGGATCGACCCCACTCCGCACCGGTGCCCATACCAGTTGCGCCAGCGGCCGCTGGCCCCCGAACTGCACATAAGTAATGTCCAGCTTCACCGCCTGCCCCCGCGTCAGGTGTACCTGGCCGAGATTGGTTCCGGGCGTGTACCCATGCACGATCGGCTGCCCGTTCAGCAGGGCGCGCGCATAGCCGCTGGTATGCACTCCCAGCAGAAAATTGCCGCTGGCTTGCGGATGCAGATAGCCCGTCCAATGCACGCTGATTCCCCGCCGTCCCCGCGCCGCCGCCGGCAGGCTGGCTTCGTTCAAATTCAGGCTCGCGTCCACCCGCTTCACCAGCGGCGCCGGAGGCTTGCCGATGCCCCGGAACTCGCTGTATTCCGCCTGCAGCCCGGGCCGGCCGTCGGGCGTGGTCAGCCGGTCCGCCGGCACCGGCGTCCCCAGGTTCTGCGCCAGGAATTGCGTGCCGGGCACGTAGGTGATCCGGGCCTGCGGAAATTCCGCCCGCATCCCTTCCAGCATGCTCACCGTGTGCGTGGGAATGCCGTTGTAGTTGCCCAGCAGCACCGCGGTCTGGTCCGCCAGCGGGCCGATAATGGCGATCCGCCGCACGTGTTTCAGCGGCAGCACCCCGTCGTTTTTCAGCAGCACCATGGCTTCATCTGCCAACCGGCGGGCCAGCGCGCGATGCGCCGCGCTGTTGAGCTGGTCGTGTGCAATATGGTCGTAGGGCACCATCGCCGGCGGATCGAACATCCCCAGCTTGATGCGCGCGGTGAATAGCCGGATCAGCGCGGTATTGACCGCGCGCTCGGATAAATAGCCCTGCCGTACCGCTTCCAGGTACGGGCGGTAGTCGTGATCGTCCTGCACCTTGGCCAGAAAGTCGGCGCATTCGTTGTCCATCCCGCGCTCCAGCGAAATCGCCGAAGCCTGCGCCTGCGTGGGCCGGTAGTGATGCCCGCTGTAGATGTTGCGCACCGCCCCGCAATCGGATACCACGTAGCCCTGGAAGCCCCATGCCCCGCGCAGCGTGTGCTGCAGCAGAAACTGGTTGGCGCAGGCCGGCTGGCCGTTGATGGCGTTGTAGGCGCACATCACCGAGCCCGCATGGCCTTCGACCACGGCCGCGCGAAACGCCGGCAGGTAGGTGTCTTCCTCGTCGTGCCGGCTGACGTCCACGTCGGCGAAATGCCGGGTCGGTTCCGGCCCGCTGTGCACGTCGAAGTGCTTGGGCGTGGAGATCACCCGGTAGTAATGCGGGTTGCTGCCCTGCATCCCGGTGACGAACGCCACCGCCATGCGGGCGTCCAGAAATGGATCTTCGCCATAGGTCTCTTGCCCCCGCCCCCAGCGGGGATCGCGGAAGATATTGACGTTGGGGGCCCAGAAATCGAGCCCGTGAAAGATGCTCGAGTTGCCGTTTTGCTCCGATTCGGCGTGCACGACTCGGGCTTCGATCCCGATGTCCGTGGCCATGCGGTGGATCCCGGGCGTGTCAAACGTCGCTGCCAGCCCGATCGGCTCGGGAAATTCCGTCGTGCCGTTGACCGCGACTCCGTGCAGCGCCTCGCTCCACCAGTCGTAGGCCGGCACCCCCAGACGCGGAATGGCGCGCGCCTGGTTGATCAGTTGCGAGCACTTCTCCCGCAGCGTCATCCGGTGTACCAGGTCGGCCGCCCGCTCTTTGGCCGGCAGCTTGGGATTCATGAACGGCAGCTTCGCCAGTTGCGCCGCCGCCGGTGCGGCTGCGGCGGTTTGCGCCGCCGCGGCGCCGGTCAGGCATGCGAACGCGGCCAATGCGGCCGCCAGCGGCCAGAGCGTGCGTTTTCTGCTGAGGGTCATCGTTTCTCCATCGAGCGCGTGGGTGAACTGGCCGAAGAGAGTTCTAATTTCCGCTGCCGGCCTGGAGCCCACCGGGCCGCCCAAAGGTTAATGTCGCCGCCTCCGGGTTGTCAACCCGAATACGCGTTCTGCACCGGCGCTGCGTTCCGGCCTTGGTTAAATCGTTTCCATGCTGCGATGGAGCCCAAACAGCCGCGTCAGGGCAACCAGTTCCCGGCCGCTCGACGGCAAATCCCGGCAGACCAGGCTCAAGCGCGCCTCGCGCTTTCCCGCGATCAAACGCAATGGCAGCAGCTCTCCGCCGTCCAGATCGGCCTGGATGCGATGTCGCGGCAGCCAGCCAAAGCAAAGCCCGCTGCGCACCGCGGCGACCGCGGCCTCGATGGTGTTGACCGCGAGATAGCGTTGCGCCGCCCCGCGCGGCTGGCGGCGGCTGGAGCCTGCATCCTCGATCACTGCCAGCATGTGCTGCATCAAATCAACCCGGGTAATGTTCCGCTTGTGGGCATGCAGCGGATGATCGCGCCGGGCAACCGCAAGCAGCTCGATGGCCAGAATCGGTTGCACGAAATACTCGTTCGTTGCCAGTGCGGAAATGCATAAATGCGCATGCTGTGCGGTGAATTCGGCGTCGGCCGAAAGCAGCGTGGCTTGCCGCAGCCGCGGCTGGGTGTAGGGAAAAAGGCGGCTGAATTCCGCCAGGACCGCAAACAACCGCTCGTAGGGATAAATGCTGTCCACCGACAGCCGGATTTCCGACATCCCGCCCGTGGCCAGCGAGCGGGCGCGCTGCTCCAGCCGGCGAAAGCCCGTTAAGTGCGGCTCGGCATCGGTCAACAGCATGCGTCCGGCTTCGGTCAGGTGCGCTTTTCTGCCGCGCAGCTCGAACAATCGCACGCCAAGCTGCTCTTGCAGCCGCGTAATGGCATAGCTGATGGTGGATTGCGAGCGGTGCAGTTGTTTGGCGGCGGCGGCGAAGCTGCCCAGTTGCACCACGGCGTGCAGGATTTCCCAGGCGTCGAGGGTGGAGTTCATGTCCTGAAAATATCGAATATTTCGATCAATGGCGGGTAGAAATTCGACTTTCCATGCGGGTTTCCTGCGGAATATCATGCAGCTTGCTGTCATTCGCTCATGGAGGTGAGCTTTATAGCAAGGAAGAATTGGTTGCCGAGATGGGAGCTGCTTTCCTTTGCGCTATCGCCGGTATCGTCAACGAGCATACCGGCCGCAACACTATTGCATACCTTTAGATCTGGATTGAAAAACTGGAAGAGGATAACTGCCTTATTATTCATGCGCCGCGAACGCGCAGAGAGCCGTGGACATGATTCTCGGCAGCAACTTTGAGGAAGAGAACAATACAACCGAACGACGGGGATGTCGCTGTCAGCGGCATCCCGCAGCCGTTGCGATAAACACTGCTCTGACGGTTTACGGCCATGCTCATCTCTGAGCAGTGGCCGGATGCTTCTATCCGGCCCGCAGATATTCCGAGGGAGTGATAATGCGCGTTCCCTTGTACGTGCCGAGAGTCAACAAATCCTTGTCGCCTACAACCAGCAAATCAGCTTTCGCAAGGGCGGCGCACTCAAGAAACATATCGTCGTTCGGATCACGGCAGACCTTTACCGTGCCTCGAATCTTCACGCGGATACCACGCGCCAGAATCGTTTGCAGCGCCGAGGTTGCGCGGTGTCGTTCCCAGGAGAATTTTTCCGTCAGGACGCGCACAATCTCCGCGTCAATTTCATCGCAGGTGGCAATCACGTCTTGGCTCATCGCCTTTTCAAGCGCCAGAGTCGGCGTGCCGCGACGTTTTGCAAACTGAAGCGCGGAAATCCAGACGTTTGTGTCTACGACGACGATCACCCGTTAGATCGTACCTTGCGGCGGCGCGGCTTCTCGGCGCGCACTTCTTTGATGAGCCGGGGCACATCGGCTTCGGTGTAGCCCTTGGGATTGCGGCCCGCTGCGTATTCGCCCAACTCATCCAGTGTCCGCCGCGCCTGCTGCGCGGAGTAGGTGCGGAAGGCTTCGCGAAATAGCTCGCTCATGGTGCGGCTGTCCCGCTGTGCCAGCGCTTCGGCCCTCTGCGCGAGTTCAGGTGGCAGGCTAATCGTATAGACCTTAGATTTCCTTGCGGTAGTAGTAGCCATATCCAAAGTATTACACCGTAATGGATTCCATTACAACTTCAAGTACCATAGGAAGCCCTATTCCGAACGCGTAAATTAACAGCACATGGCGTGCAGGATTTCCCGGGCGTCGAGGGTGGAGTTCATGTCCTGAAAATATCGAATATTTCGATCAATGGCGGGCAGAAATTCGACTTTCCATTCGGGTTTCCTGCGGAATATCATGCAGCTTGCTGTCATTCGGCAAGGAGAAATCGATGTCTTTCCCCAAATTTGGCTGCGGGGCCGTGTTATGGCTGCTGGCGGTTTCAGCGCCGGCAGCAGCGCCCCGGCAATCCGCCGCCGCCGCCCCGCGCCGGTTGATCGCGGTCGTTCATGCGCAGCGCGCCGCCCGGCCCGTCTCGCGCTATGAGTACGGCATGTTTATCGAGCATATCGGCACCCTGATCTATCGCAGCCTCTGGGCTGAAATGCTGGACGACCGCAAATTTTATTTCCCCATCGTGCCGCCTCCGCTCCATCCCCGGCCCGCGCCCGGCGGCTTCTTTCGCCGGATGCGGCTGCGCCGCTGGCGGCCGGTGGGCCCGGGCAATTTTGTCTCCATGGATCCCGCTCATCCCTTCGTCGGCCGGCATAGCCCGCGTATCCAACTCGACCCCCTCCGGCCGCGTGGCATTCGGCAATCCGGCCTGGCGCTGGTCAAGGGTCAACGCTACATCGGCCGTATTTATCTGCGCGGCACTTCCGGCGCCCGGGTAAAAGTTGCGCTCATCTGGGGCGCGGGCGCGCATGATCGGCAGACTCTGGCCATGCCCCGGCTATCCGCCGGCTATCGCAAATTCCCGCTTCACTTCACCGCCCGGGCCGGCACCGGCCGGGGAGTGCTGGCCATCACCGGCTTGGGGTCGGGCAGCTTTCATGTCGGCACAGTATCCTTGATGCCCGCCAATAATGTGGATGGCTTCCGCCCCGAGGTGATCGCGCGCCTGCGTTCCCTGCACTCCGGCTTTTGGCGCTTGCCGGGCGGCAACTTCGTCTCCGATTTCAACTGGTACGACTCGGTCGGCAACCGCGACCGCCGCCCGCCCGTTCGGGATTACGCCTGGAACGCCGTGCAGTCGAACGATGTGGGCCTGGATGAATTTATGACCTTCTGCCGGCTCATCGGCGTCGCGCCCTACATCACCGTCAATGCCGGCTTTGGCGATGCGCACTCGGCCGCGGCAGAAGTCGAATATCTCAACGGCCCCGCCTCCAGCCGCTTAGGCGCGCTGCGCGCCCGCAATGGACATCCCGCGCCTTATCACGTCCAATTTTGGGATATCGGCAACGAGCCCTATGGCCCCTGGGAATTGGGCGTCACCCCGCTGAAGTATTACCTGCTCAAGCACAACCAGTTCGCCCGCGCCATGCGCCGGGCCGATCCCTCCATCACCTTGCTCGCCTCCGGCGCCATGCCCGACGAGGAAACCATCGAAGGCATCGCCCACGGCCTGCATTTGAAAAACGATCAGGTCCCCTTCTGCTCCTCCGCCGATTGGACTTGCGGCTTCCTCCAGCATAGCTGGGGCAATTTTGACGGCATTACCGAACACTGGTACGCGCGCGCCGGGGTGCGCTTCGACTTGCAGCGCGCCATCCAGGGGCTGCGGGTGCATGGCATGGAGGCCGGCTACGTGCCCGCCCGGCAAAGCGTGCTCGAGTGGGTGCGCGTGCCCTCCGATCGCCTGCATCTGAAAGCCGAGGAATGGCAGCAATATCAGCAGCGCTTCCCCGCCATGCGCCGGAAAAAAATCTTCATGTCGGTGGATGAATACGCTTATACCGGCGCGCCGCCGAATCTGAAGCTCGCGCTCGCCTACGCCATGGTGTTCAACGAGATGCTGCGCCACACCGGATTCCTCCGGATGTCGGCCTTCACCATGGGCGTTTCCACCCTGGATTTCAACCGCACCTCTGCGGCGCTGAACTCGACCGGCCTGCTGTTCAAACTCTACGGAGAGCATATGGGCGCTGGCATGCTGCCCCTCTCCGTCACCGGCAATTCGCCTCAGCCGACGCCCGCTCAGCGCTATATTGACGGCCTGCCGCGGACCAGTGCCGGCAGCCCGACCTATCCGCTCGATCTGGTGGCGGCGCTCACCCCAGATCGCAAATTTCTCACCTTGGCCGTCGTCAATGCGACCGCGTCGGTGCAGCCGCTGGCTTTGAAACTCCAGGGCCTGCGGCTCGCGGGCTCGCCCACGCTCTGGGAAATGACCGGCTCGTCGCTGGCCGCCGCCAACCGCCTCGGGCACCCGCCGCAAGTCGAAATCCGGCGAAAGCAACTGGCGGGCGCGCCCGCTGCGCTCTCCGTTCCGCCCATCAGCGTGGATATTTACCGCTTTCCCGTGGCGCCCGCTCGCTAATCCAGCCTTTCTATGACCACCGGAGGGAACCCATGCCAGCCATTCAATTGAGGCTTCAAAATCGGTGCGCCGCACTTTGGGCGCTCGGCGGCGCCGCGCTCCTGCTCTTCCTGGCCCGGCCCGCGAGCGCGCAGGCGCTCACCCAGGACCCGCCGCTGGTGCCCGGCGCCAGGCCATTGACCGTCCAGCACATCCGGATTCCCGGCGCGGCGCTCGCCGGCAATCTGGAAGGCAATGCCGTGGACCGCCCCGCCATCGTCATCCTGCCTCCCGGCTACTCGAAGCATCCGCGCCGCCGTTATCCCGTCGTGTACGCCCTGCACGGCTACTCCATCGGCGCCGCGCAATGGACGCATGAAATCCGGGTGCCGCAGACGGTGGCGGGCGCTTTCGCCCGCGGCGCGCGGCCGATGATCGTGGTCCTGCCCGATTCCAAAACGCTCTTTGGCGGTTCGATGTATTCCAGCTCCGTCACCACCGGCGACTTCGAACGCTATATTTTCCATGACGTGGTGGCCTATATGGATGCGCATTATCGCACCATCCCGCGCCGTTGGGCGCGCGGCCTGGTGGGCCATTCCATGGGCGGATATGGCGCCCTGCGCATTGGCATGCAGCACCCGGAGGTGTTCGCCAGCCTCTATGTCATGAGCGCCTGCTGCCTGTCGCCGATGGGCGCGCGGCCCTCCAATCCCGCCTTTGCCCAGGCGCAGGCCCGTATGGAAAAGCAGTTGGAATCGCTCAAATCCCCCGCCCAGGCGGCGCACCTTTCCTTCTTCGCCCGCGCCATGCTGGCCTCCGCCGCGGCCTGGTCGCCCGATCCGCAAAATCCGCCCTTCTTTTTCGATTTGCCGTTCAAAAATGGCCGCCCGCAGCCGGATATCCAGGCCAAATGGGCCGCCAACGCGCCGCTGGCCTTCCTCGATCAGTACATTGACAACCTGCGGCGCTACCGCGCCATCGCTCTTGATGTCGGCGATCAAGACGGCTTGCGCTTCGATATGATCCGCCTGCATCGCCTGCTCGACCGCTATCGCATCCGCAATCGCTTTGAGCTCTATCACGGCACCCACACCAGCCATGTCGCCTTTCGCTTTCAAAACCACGTGCTGCCCTTCTTTAGCCGTCACCTCTGCGCCGCCGCCCCCTGCCGCTAACCGCGCGGCAGCTCCGCGGCCATCGCGCCCGGCGTTGCGCCACTGGCGCTGCCGGCGGTCACCTGTTGGTTGAAAGCTGAATTTCACGATTCCGCGTGGGGCCTTGGGCATGTTTTCCAGTGCATGGCCGGATTGCATCGGCAAGAGGAACAAAATAGAAGCGATGCGATCCGGCGAACATAGCGGTGCCGGCGAGTATACTTTCGCTTAGCCGGGGCAATAGCATGAAAAGCCTGGTTTCTGGCGATCCCTTCCGCGCGGCCCCGAAACCCGTCTTTGCCGCCGCCATCCTCTTCGCCGCTCTCCTCACCTCCTTTTGCGGCGGCGGCTCGAGCCCCACGCCGCCGCCGGCGATCGCTTCCGTCAGCGTTTCGCCGTCCACCGCCATCGTCGCGACGGGCAACACGGTGGCTTTTACGGCGGCCGTCGCCGGAACGGGAAGCTATTCCTCCGGCGTCGTCTGGAGCGCCAGTGCCGGCGCCATCAGTGCCGCCGGCGTCTTCACCGCCCCCGCCGCGGCGGGAACGGCAACCATCCATGCAACTTCGACTGAAGATCCCTCCAAGATGGGAACCGCCATCGTCACCGTGGTCAACCCCTTGACCTTATCCATCTCTGCCGCATCGCCTACGGTGAACGTGGGCGGCACGGTGGGTTTGACGGCCCAGGTTTCCGGTGGAACGGGGCATGGGATCGTCGAATGGAGCCTGGGCAGTGCGTCGGATGGCAGCATCTCGCCGCTGAGCGGTTGGGCTGCGACCTTATCTATCCCCGCTTCCCTGGCTCCCTTCACCCCGGTGACGGTCATCGCGACCGCCAGCGATCCCTCCGGCTCTGCCGGCGCCAGCACGACGCTGCTGGCCGAGCCTGCCGTGGGCGCCGGCCCTGCCGTATCCGTGGTCGTCACGACCGATGATCGCAGGAATTTGATGTCGTCCGCGGCCGCGGCCGGCTTCTCCGTCGCGCCGGCCGCCGGCAAGGTCGTGATCGTGGATGAAACCCAAACTTACCAGCCGATCGAAGGCTTCGGCGCGGCGTTCACCGACTCGGCCGCATATCTGCTCCATGAAGTGGCGCAGCCGGCGCAGCTCGCAAGCGCGATGCGCGCTCTGTTCACCCGCAACGGCGGCGGAATTGGCTTGAGTTTCATGCGCAATCCGATCGGCGCGTCCGACCTGGCGCGTTCGGTCTATTCCTTCGACGATAACGGCGCCATCAATGGCGTGGGCGGCGCCCCCGATCTCTCCCTCGCCAATTTTTCCATCGCCCACGATCGTGCCGACATCATTCCCATCATCCAGCAGGCGCGGAGCCTCAATCCGCAGCTTAAGATCATGGCCAATCCCTGGAGCCCGCCGGCGTGGATGAAAAACCCGCCCGCCGGCCAAACCGTTCCCACCATGGACGGCGGCTCGCTCAACCCGGGCATGGCCGCGCCCTTCGCCAATTATTTCGTGAAGTACATTCAGGCCTACGCCGCCGCCGGCATTCCGATCGCCTATATCACCCTGCAGAATGAGCCGCTCTACGATACTGCGTCCAGCTCCGCGCCCTATCCGGGCATGCTTTTGGATGCAGCCACTGCGGCCTCCGTGCTCAATCAATATCTGCTGCCCGCTTTTTCCGCGCAGAATATCCACGCCAAAGTGCTGGTTTACGACCATAACTGGGATCAGCCGTCATACCCGGAATCGGTCCTTGCCGCCACGCCGTCCCAAAACCTGGGCTGGATCGCGGGCGTGGCCTGGCATGGTTATGGCGGACCGCCGGGCGCGATGACCACCCTGTTCAACCTCTATCCTTCCTTGGGCGAATACGAAACCGAACATTCCGGCGGCGCCTGGGTCGCGGATCAGGTGAAATCCGACTTCGAGGAAATCATCCAGGTGATGCGCAATTACGGCAGCAGCTACGTCAAATGGAGCCTCGCCCTCGACCAGAATCTGGGGCCGCACACCGGCGGCTGCGCAACCTGCACGCCGCTGGTCACCGTCAACAGCTCGACCGGCGGCATTGCCTATGATGTCGAGTTCTACACCCTCGGCCAGTTCAGCAAATATGTGCTGCCCGGCGCGTTGCGCATCTATTCGAGCGATGCGGAAGGCATCGTGAGCGCGGCTTTCCTCAATCCCGATCGCTCCAAAGCCCTGGTGGTTTTCAACGACTCCGCCGCGGCCCAAACCTTCCGCGTGCAGTGGGGCGGCGAGTCCTTCGCCTATGCCCTGCCGTCGCTTGCAGCCGCCACCTTCACCTGGAGCGGAACGCCAATCTCCAGTTCCCCGCCTTATACCGTCAGCGCGGTTTCGCAGATTCAGGCCTCCAGCTATAGCTCGCTTTCCGGCCTGCAGACCGAGACCGCAGCCGGCGGGGAGGGCGGCTACGATCTCGGCTACGCCGGCGCGGGCAGTTGGGCCGTTTACAAATATGTGGATTTTGCTTCGGGGGTCGGCGGCGTTAGCGCGCGCCTGGCCTGCGATGGCTCGAATGGCGGCCATTGCGGTGGCACGCTGGAATTCCACCTCGACAGCGCCGCCGGCCCGCTGATCGCCGCGCTCGCGATTCCATCTACCGGCGGCTGGCAAAACTGGCAGACCGTCTCCGCCGCCGCCGCCGGCGCCAGCGGCGTGCATGATCTCTATGTGGTCTTCCAGCCGCCCGCTTCGGGAACGGATGCGCTGGGCAACTTGAAATGGTTCCAGTTCCGTTGAGACGCCGCGTTCAGGCCGGCGCGCCGGGTGGAGGCATGTACTTGATCACTTCCACTTCCGAACTGGCGATCAGCCCTTCCCCCACCGCCTGATCCAGAAACGGAAGTAATTTTTGAATTTTTTCTTCCGCATCCACGATGCTGACCATCACCGGCAAATCGCGGGAGAACGACAGCAGGTGCGCACGGTGGATCAGCGTGCTCGCCCCATAACCGGCTATCCCGCGTAACACCGTCGCCCCGGCCATGTCCAGTTCCCGGCATTTCTCCACGATCGCCTGGTACAACGGCTTGCCGTTCCATTGGTCGTCTTCCCCGAAATAGATCCGCAGCATCCGGGCCTTGCCGGCGAGTTTCATGCGCGCGCCTCCTGCCCGGGTTCGCCGCTGCCCGAACGGTGGGCGTACTTGATCACCTCCACCTCCGAAAGGACCACCAGCCCTTGCTGCATCATCTGGTCCAGGATGGGGAAATAAGCCTGCAGTTTCTCCTCCGTCTCCACCACCGCAAGCATGATCGGGTGGTCATGCGCGAGGTGCAGGGCGGAATCCTTGTGCATCCGGCGGTGGGCGCCGTAGCCGAGAATCCCCTGATAGACCGTCACTCCCGCAATATCGTTGGCCCGCATGCTTTCGATCAGCGCTTTGTGCAACGGCTGTCCGCGCCACTTGTCGTTCTCTCCGAGGAAGATCTGCATCAGCTTCGCCTGGCTTTGCCGCTTGAACGGCGGCAGGCCGGCTTCCGCCCGCTTTCCCTTCTCTTCTTCCGCCGGCTTGGCCACCTGCGTGTCCTGGATTTCAATCAGCCCGGTCCCCGCGAGCTCGCGCAGCTTGGGCAAGACTTCCTCGACCTTATCCGCCGTCTCGATGAACTCGATCTTCATCGGCAGATCGGTGGTCAGCGCCTCGATGCGCGTGGAATGCAGATGGTGGTCCGCCCCAAATCCCGCAACGCCCCGCGTGACCATGGCGCCGGAGATGCCGTGGTAGAAGAGATAATTCAAAATCGCCGAATACAGCGATTGGCCGTGGTATTTATGCGTTTCCCCGACATAAATACTCACCTTCTTAGCCGGCCCCGGTTTCAACATCGCCCTTCCTGCCTTTCCCTCCTCAACCGTTCGATCCCGCCCTGCTGCCAGCCGTTGCCGCCGGCATGCCGGCGCGCGCGAGCGCTCGGGCTTGGCTTTCGCATTCGCGGCATGCCTTCGCCGCCCGGCTCATGCCAGACTCCTTCCCGTGATCACCCCGGCCCAGACCGCCGCCAGTCCGGCGCCGACGCTGAATACGATATTCAGCGCCGCGATCAGGAATTCTCCATCTTCAAATACGCGAAAAGTCTCGTAAGTAAACGATGAGAAGGTGCTGTACCCGCCCAAAAAACCAATCACCAGCAGGTATCCCCAGAACGGGTCGAAATGCGCCCGCTCGGCCAGGAGGGTCATGATCAAGCCGATCAGAAAGGAGGCGCTAACGTTGATTGCTAATGTGCCGTAGGGAAAACGGATTCCCCACCGCTCGCCCACCTGGCCGGCCGCCCAGAATCGCAGCATCGAGCCTGCGGCGCCGCCGAGTGCGATGATCAGGTACTTGGTCATACCCTCCGCTCGTTGTCCTCTCCGCTTGCAGGCCCTATCCCGCCGCTCCCGGCTCATGCGGAACGCGGAGCCTCAGCCGCAGCGGCTCAATTTGACCTTCGAGGGTTCGTGCGGACGGGGGGAGAGCTGATGATTCCACCAAGGCAAAAACCCTCGTAGGAGTCATCTGCCCCGGAATGGGGCGGTTAGGGGTGAACTCCAACACCCGTGAACAATTTCATTATTTTCTCGCCCCCGCCTTAAAGTCAATGGATCGCAGCTCGCTTACCGCCTCGCTCCTTGATTCGTGCAGGACCGTGAGGTTGAGCCTGCGTTCAAAGGCATCGAAATCGCAGTCGCGATGCCGCGGCAAGTGCACTGCTTGCAGGCAAAGGGTTGCGAAGCTCAGCGGGCGTGAAACAGAACTACATCGGAAGATTGCTGCAGGCGGGCAATGGCGAGGGTGCCATCCGGCGCCCAGGCGTAGCCGGCGATCTGACGGTCGCGGAAATGTGTGAGCTGGCGCGGCTGGCCAAAAGGCAGATTATTGCGCAAGGTCTGGAGCCAGATGTTTTGAATTCCGTGCACGGTGCGCACGTAGCTGATCGCCTGCCCGTCGGGCATCCATTCCGGTAATTGATGCAGCGGAAAATAGCTGATTTGTCGAGGCTGATGCAGGTAGAAAATGGCGCTGACCGCCTTGCCGGTTTGCGGATCGTGGGTTTCAATCAGCAGCCGCTGCCCTTTCGGGGAAAGCCGCGGTTGATACATCATGCCTATAAATTGCTGCGCTACCTGCCGCCCGCTTCCACCTTGCCGCGGCATGCGATATAGAGTCTGATAATTGTTGTTTTGCTTCACGTAATAGATCGTCTGTCCGCCAGCGCCATAGAATCCGGCGATTGCATTGCTTTTGAGCAAATGCGAAGGGCCGCCGGCAAGTTGCGCGAGATGCAGGGTGGCATCACTATAGCCGCCGAAGAGGAAATGGCGGCCGTTGGGGGAGACCACTAAATACGAGGGCGAGATTTGGTTCTGCGTGATTTGCGCGGCGGGTGTGTCGGACCCCCACTGTGCCCGCCAGATATTTTCATAGCCGGGCTGATGGCGGGTAAAGAGCAGATCGTGCTGCGCGCCCCAGGCTAAGCTGTCCATGCCGGGCAGATTGCTGCTGGAAGCGATCCACGGCTGGGGCGCGCTTTGCTGCCGCGGCCAGATCCAGATGGCGCTGCTGGCGCGTTTTTCTACCGTGGCCAGGGTTTGTCCGTTCGCGGTTAGGCTCAATCCGGAAAAAGCTCCCAGGCCGCTGGTAATGGTGGCGCTTTGCCCGCTGGGATAGCCGATCAATTCAATCTGGGGCGAGTAGAGCATGCTGAAATTGCCGCTGGCCACGGTCCAAAGCTCCCGCGTGCCGGGCAATGCTTCTAAGTCCATATAGATCGCATTCGGTCCAAACAAGCGCTTCTGCCCGGTGGCCACATTGACCGCGGCCAGACGGGTGTTGGTGCCATTTTTCGTCAAAATGCCGTAAATCCGGCGGCCGTCGCGCGACCAGGCGAGAACTTTAGTCTGAGGCGTATAGGTAACCCCGAAAGACAAGCTGGAATTAGTCCATTGCATCGTGGGCGGCGCGTCGGCCAGCTTGTGGGAAACGGCCATATCGCTGGAAGCGATCCGGAGTTGGTCTATGTTTTTGGTTACATCGAAGCGGATGAATGCGAAGCGATGGCCGCCGGGAGAAAATGCGGGCAAACTTTGAATATTATCCAGCATCAGGCGCGCCTGGCCGCCCAGCACTGGGATCTGATAGAGGCTGGGGCGAACCAGATTGCCGGCCAGAAAATAGAGATAATTGCTGTCCGGAGTGAAGATCAGGCCGCGGTAACCCCGGTAAATGCCGGGGGCGACCACCTGTACGCCGCCGGGCGTGGCGATTTGGTGCAGCCATAAGCTTTCGCCTTGTGCGGTTTGGCGGATATAGGCTACATACTGGCCATTGCGCGAGATGGCGGCATAGGTGATATTGCCGGAAGAGGTGAATTGTTCCGCGCGCGGATGCTGCCAGGCGCGGAGCAATGCCTGAGCGCCGGCCAGATACTGCCGCCAAATCCAGTCGCCGCTGCCGGCCAACAGCAGCAACAAAGCTCCGATAAACAGGCCGCGGCGATGCCGCCGGAGAAGGGCGGAAACGATTTGCGAATCGGATGCCGGGGCGGCCGGGATGGCCCTGGGCGCAGCCGAAACCGGTTCGGCGCGACTGGCGGGCGCCGGCGCGCGCACTGCCGCTGCCCCCGCGCCGGCTTCGGCCGCGATCGCGGCGGTCATGCGGCCGGCGCTGGCGCGCTCTAGGCGCTTCAGGTCGGCGCGCACTTCGGCCGCGGTCTGGCAGCGCAGTTCGGGATCCTTTTCCAGCATCTTGGCCACGATCGCATCCAGCTCCGGCGGCAAATCGGGACGTGATTGGCGCAGCGAGAGCGCCGGATCGGCCAGGATCTGCTTAAACGTTTCCGCCGCCGATTTGCCATTGAAAAGTTGCTGCCCGGTGGCCATTTCATGGAATATCACGCCCAGCGAGAATAGGTCGGATCGCGCGTCAGCGGTTTCGCCTCGGGCCTGCTCGGGCGACATGTAAGCCACCGTGCCCAAGGTCATGCCCGGAGAAGTCAACTGGTCGGGCATGACGGTCACGGTTTCCGCCTGGGAATCGAACCCCGGCAGCGAGGGTCGGGTGATGCGCGCCAAGCCGAAATCGAGGATTTTGGCATCGCCGCGGCGGGTGATGATGATATTGGCCGGCTTCAGATCGCGATGGATCAGCCCTGCTTGGTGGGCGGCCGCCAGGCCATCGGCCAACTGAATGCCCCAGTGCAGAATCTGCGGCAGCGGCTGCGGCTGGCCATGGATTTTCTCGCGCAGAGTCTGACCCTCAAGCAGTTCCATCACCAGAAACGGCTGCGGCGGTTCTCCCGTCCGTTCCGCTTCGCCCACTTCATGCAGGACACAGATGTGCGGATGGTTCAGGGCGGCGATGGCGCGCGCCTCGCGTTGAAAACGTTCCCGGGCCGCCGCTTGGGCCACGAGCGATGGCGGTAAAAGCTTGATGGCCACGCGCCGGCCCAGTCGCAGATCCTCGGCCACATAGACTTCACCCATGCCGCCTGCGCCCAGCTTTTGCAGAATCCGAAAATGGCTGAAGCTTTCCCCAAGCATTGGTGTGGCCGATCCCCCAGCTAGCGCGGTGCGAGTGCGGTATTCGCAGGAATTCTCGTAATCATATAAATCGGCTCCGGGAATTTCAAGCGAGCACAGAGGAAATGCAGTTCTGGCTTGTGGATGGTACTATTGGCTCGCATTCAACGCAATCGAAATCGCCGCGGATTTCGCTTCGCCGTCGGGTGCGGCTTCGATCTCAACCGCGACGGCGGCGCCGGCCGCGAATTCGACGATAGTGCCTTGAACATTCGTTCCACCTCGCCGGCCTCGAGCGGGCGCATTTCTCCCGGCGGCAGCTTGCCCAGCGAGAGCGTGCCGATGCGCACCCGCTTGAGCTTTTCCACCGGATGGCCGATGGATGCGAACATGCGCCGAATCTGGTTTTTCCGCCCTTCGGTCAGAGTTACTTCCAGCCAGGGATTGGCTTGCGAGCGGCGCGGCTCGCCGCCGGCCGCGGCAGGCAGCCAGCGCAGGCCCGCGGGCGCGGTGCGTCGCGCATGAGTGGCTTCCGGCAGCACCACGCCGCGGCGCAGCCGCTCCAGTTGCGCCTCGCTGGGCCGCCCGGAAACTTTCACCCAATAGGTCTTGGCAAAGGCCGCACCCGCCTTCATCACCCGCTCGGCCAGCACGCCGTCGTTGGTTACGAGCATCAGCCCTTCGGAGTGATAATCGAGCCGCCCGACGGGATAGAGCCGCTCGCCTCGCCGCGCCGGAAACCATTCGCCTAGATGGCGGCGATGTTGGGGATCGTCCAGCGTCGAAACCACCCCGCGCGGCTTGTGAAAGAGCCAATACTGCATCTCCGCCCGTCGCCGCAATGGGCGGGCGTCGAGCGTGATGCGGTCCCGCTCCGGGTCGGCCTTGCTGCCCAATTGCGTAATGACGTGGCCGTTGACCGCAACCCGCCCCGAAGCGATCAACTCTTCCGCCTTGCGGCGCGAGGCAATGCCGGCCTGGGCAATAATTTTTTGCAGTCGGATCATGGCTAGACTTTCAAACAACGAGCACCATATTCATGATGTCATGCGCAATTGCGGCTGGAGGATCGCGCAGTCTTTCCTCTATGTAGTGCTGTCTATATGCACTACGAAGCTGCTGGCTAGGATTAGAAAACTTTAATGAAAATGAGACACTTTGCCTTTTTCTCTTTTTGCTCGTCCGCTGAATAAACTACTTCCAAATCAATCACTTAGCCGAGATTTTGCCTGCTTTCCCCGGCGCCTGGTGTCTCACGGCTTCATCGCGGGCGAACCGTCGGCACGGCCATTAACGCTCTTGGGAGTCAACCGTGGTGGTTTCCGGGATGGGGGTTTCGGCCGGTTCGGCTGACGGGACTGGGGTCGCCACGCTTTCGGCTGCGGCTTCCGGCGCGGTGTCGGCCGGGGCGGATTCCGGCTCGGCGTCGGAGGAAGCAATGCCCTCCATGCCGGCCTGGAGCATCTCCTCGAATTCCTTCATGGTGGGCAGGTCGGAGAGGCTGGAAAGACCGAATTTGAGCAGGAAATCGCGGGTAGTGCGGTAAAGAATCGGCTTGCCGACGACGTCTTTGCGGCCGGCGGTGGTAATCAGCTTTTTTTCCAGCAGAGTGTTGAGCACGCCGCTGGCATCCACACCGCGGATTTCGCGGATTTCCGGCGCGGTGACGGGTTGGCGGTAAGCGATGACCGCGAGGGTTTCCAGCGCCGGGAGCGAAAGCCGCATGGGGGGCTTGAGATTGTGTATGAACTGCCGCACGGATTCGTGGTGCTGCGGCTTGGTCATCAGGCGCCAGCCGCCGGCGACGGTCTTCAGCTCGATGCCGAAATCGTCGGCGGCGTAACGGGCGCGCAGCTCCTCCAGCGCGGCTTCCACCTGTTCCGGCGGGGCATCCAGGGCCGCGGCCAGCCGCGCCAGTTCGACCGGCTCGGGGCTGGCGAAGAGAATCGCCTCGGCAGAGGCGGCCAATTCACTCATGCGCGGTTCCTCCGTGAGGTTCGAGCGCGGCCGAGGCGAAAGCGGCCTCGAAGTTGCTGCTCTTGCGGATCAGGATATCGCCGAAGGTGTGTTCCTGGCGCAGTTCCACCGCCTGCAGCCGCACCAGCTCCAGCACCGCCAGGAAAAAGGTCACCAGCACCCGCCGATTGGGCGCGGATTCGAACAGCTCGCGCACCCGCAGCGGGCGCCGCTCCAGCAACAGCAGCCGCCGGCGCAAGTGCTCGATGGCTTCGCCCACCGTAATGTCTTCGGCCTCGATCGCCATCACCGGACGTTCCTGCAGGCGCCGCAGCACCTGTTGAAACGCCTGGGTGAGGTCGAAGATGCCCACCGCCAGCTCGGGGTCGGCTTCGCGGTCGCCGGCAAATTCCTCGCCCGCCGGGCGCGGCCAACTGGCGTCTTCCAATTGCTGGCGCTGGTGCAGCATCTCCGCCGCTTTTTTGAACTGTTCGTACTCGATCAGCCGCCGCACCAGGTCTTCGCGGGGGTCTTCCGCATTTTCGCCCGGCAGCAGCGGAGCGGAGGGCAGCAGCATACGGCTTTTAATCTGGATCAGGGTGGCGGCCATCAGGAGAAATTCGGCCGCGACTTCGACGTCGAGCTCGCGCAGGCTGCCCAGGTAGGCCAGGTACTGGCCGGTGATGCGGGCAATAGGGATATCGCGGATATCAATATCCTGCTTGCGGATCAAATCCAGCAGGAGATCGAGCGGGCCATCGTAGATTCCGCCGACGCGCACGCTGATGGGCGAAGCGGCGGGATTGTCGGGCTCGGCGGCGGCAGGCATAGGCATATGCGGCGGCGCGGGTAGGGTTAGAGTATCCCGCGCAGGCCAAAGACGCCACGGAAAAACAGCAGGACCGGGGTAAACAACCAGCCGGGGATGCCGGCGTAAATGACGCCGAACAGCAGCAGCAAGCAAAGCCAGCCGTGCGCATAGAGCCGGCGGTAGGGGTCGCGGAGAGCCTTCGGCAGCAGATGGCCGAGCACGTGGCTGCCGTCGAGCGGCGGAATGGGAATCAGGTTGAAGACCGCCAGAATAACGTTGAGGATCAGGCTGTAGTAGGCCAGATTGGCCAGCGGCGCCACCCAGCCGCCGCGGCCGGCGGGATGGCTGATGCTGGCCAGCGCGGCGGGATGGATTTGGCGGACCAGCAGCAGCACCAGGGCCGAGAGGCAGGCGATGAGCAGGTTGCTGGCCGGACCGGCCAGCGACACCAAAATGTCGTCCCATTTCCGGTTTTTCAGCCGGGTCACATCCACGGGCGTCGGGCGGGCCCACCCAAAAAACCAGCCGGCGCCGCTGAACAACATCAATAGCGGAAAAACCACAGAGCCAATTAACTCTAGATGTTTCAATGGGTTCAACGTGATCCGGCCAAGCAGTAGGGCGGTATCGTCGCCACGCAAGTGAGCCACCCAGGCATGTGCTGCCTCGTGTACGCTGAGGGCAAAGATGAAGGCCAGGAACTCGATCGCGATAATGGCGGGATTCTGAGGCAAGCTGGACTATGATCCGCAGCGTTAACTGACACTGGCATGGTAGCATGGCCGGGTTTCCAGCCCGGGATTAAGTGGACTATTTGGCACGCGGGAGGTGTAACATTTTTAGCATTTGGGGCGTTAGCAGAATGAGATGCAAACCGAATCGGCCATCTGGACGGTGTTGAGCACGTTTGTGAGCGACGATCCGGACCAGCTTCTGGTCGAGCGAGCGCAAGCGGGCGAAGTGGCGGCTTTTGAGCAGCTTTACGCCCGTTATCAAGCGCCCATCAGCCGCATGGTGGCCAACCTGGTACGCAACCCGGCCGACACGCCCGACCTGGTGCAGGAAGTTTTCACCAAGGTGTATATGGCCCTGGACCGTATACAGCCCAATTTGCCTTTCCGGCCCTGGCTCTACCGCATTGCGGGGAACCACTGCCTGGATTACCTGCGCAAGCGCAAGCGCCAACTGGTGCGGCTGGATCCGAACCCGGAGGCGGCGGAGCACACGCAACCGGTTGACCCTAGCGCCACGCCGGCCGAGCAGGTCGTGGCCCAGGATCTGGTGAACAAGCTGTTTGCCGGGTTGAAGCCGCGTGACCGCTGGCTGCTGATCATGAAAGAAGTCGAGGGACTGACGCTGGAAGAGATTTCCGCGATGACCGGCATGGGCATCTCGGCCTTGAAAGTGGCATTGTTTCGAGCGCGCCGGCGCCTACAGCGCCGCTATGGGGATATGCGATCTCACCAGAGCGAGGCATCCGTATGAACTGCCGCGAATGGCGTCGCCGGAGAGAAAATCAACCGGCGGGGGCGGGACTGGCGCCCGCCGCCGCTGAGCACTTGCGGGACTGCGCCGCCTGCGCCGAGTACGAGCGTTTGCGGGGCTGGAGCGGAGAATTATTGCGCCGCGGCGCGCTGGAAGCGCCGCCGGCGCCCAGCTTCGCCGCACTCTGGGCCGCGATCCAACGCGCCACGCAACCGCGCTGGGAGCTGGCCTTGAGCCTTAGCTTCCGCCGCCTGGCGCCCTTCCTGGTGGCGCTCTCGCTGCTGCTGCTGCTGGTCGGCGCCATGGCGCCGCGCCAGCCCAATATCGCCGCTTCCAGCTACACTTCGCCGCTGCTGGTGGCCGGGCCGGGCCATAGCGCCAATCTTGCTCCCGACCTCAGCCGGCAAGGCGACCCGGAGGCCGTGCTGGTTGCAACCCAACCCTGAATCAGGCAGCCTTAGACCATGCGCTGGCGCACCACCATCATACTGATCGCGGTCTTCCTGCTCGGCACCGCCGCCGGGGTGGGAATCGCCCGCGGCTATCCGATTTGGCGCGCGCATTGGCATAAACCGGCCCCGCCGCCGCACCACGACCGCCAGGCCTTCATCCAAAAGATGAAACAGCGGCTGAATTTAAGCGATGCCCAAACCCGGCAGTTCAGCTCGATCCTCGACCAGGCCGACGGCCAGTACCATCAACTGCACCATAGCTGCCACCAACGCTTCCTCGAGTTGCACCACTTTTACCGCAATCAGGTGCGGGCGATGCTGAATCCGCAGCAGTTGCAGACGTTCAACGCCTGGCTGGCGAGCATCGAGCGGGCGCGCGCGGCGCGGCGCGCGGCCGGCCACTAGCTGGAACCGCCGTCAGCCAACTTGCCTTTACAAAATCTTTGGTAAGTCGCCCGGCTGACTGCCCGGCAATGCAGCGGATATCAGCGGACCGTTCTTTATTTTTTCTCGCACCGTATTTTCCACGAAACGAAACAACCGGCGCGGCCGGAAAAGCCCGAATAAACGGCTATAATAGAAGGCTGTACCCCGCCGGACGTGGTCAGTGTTCAACCTTGAATGAAGCGTCAGGCGAGCCCGGGGCGGACCGGGCGCGGATGCTGTTTTCCGGGCCAGGCTTGCCGAGGAGAGCCGGGATGGCCGGGCCTTCCCGAAGCCGGCCATGCCAGGTTTAGCCCGAGGGCGGCGAGACTGATCCATCGCCGCGCCGCGCGCGGGGGAGGGACAGTAAAGGCGGAAACGAGATGTTAAGGCTATTTCAACAGCGGGAAAAGCTGGTCAAATATTTTCTCGGCGCCATCCTGGTGGTGGTTTCCGTTGGGATGACGATGTACCTGATCCCCGGATTTCTTTACAACCCGGGTGGCAACCAGTCCAACGGCAGCGTAGCCAGCGTGAACGGACAGCCGATCAGCGTGCTGGAATTTTCACAAGCCTACCAGCAACGGCAGCAGCAATATGCCAGCCAGTTGCCAGCGAGCATGATGCCGCTGCTCGGGCGCCAGGTGCTGCAAGGGCTGATTCAGACCGAGCTGATGGTGCAGCAGGCGAAGGAGCTGGGGCTGACAGTGAGCAACGCCGAGCTTAGCCATTATCTGCAGCAGGATCCGAACCTGTTTCCCAACGGGCAATTCATCGGTGCGCAGCAGTATCAGAACCTCATCGCGAACAGCTACAACATGACCGTGCCGGAGTTCGAGGCGCAGCAGCGCGACCGGATTCTGGAGGGTAAACTGTTGGACCTGATCACCGATGGCGTGCGGGTGAGTCCACAGGAAGTGCGGCAGGAGTTCCTGCAGGAATTTGAAAAGGCCAAAATCGCTTACGTTGCGCTGGCTCCGCAGTCGCTGAAAAATCAGGTGAAACCCACGCCGGCGGCGCTGGAAGCCTACTATCACGCCCATGCCAGCAGCTATATGACGCCGGAAAAGCGACGGCTGCAGTTCGTCGTGGCCGAGCCCGCACTGTTCGCCGCGCAGGTCAAGGTTTCCGACGCGGCGATTGCCCGCGTTTACCAGCAAAATCTGGGCCAGTACACCTATCCCGAGCGCGCCAAGGTGGCGCATATCCTGATCAAGACCACTGGGGACAATGCTGCCCAGCGCCAGGCGGCGCTCAAGAAAGCGCAGAGCATCCTGGCGCAGTTGCGCCACGGCGCCGATTTTGCCAAGTTGGCGAAGCAGTATTCGCAAGACCCGGGCAGCGCCGCCCAGGGGGGCGAGTTGGGCTGGATCACGCCCGGGCAGACGGTGCCCGCGTTCCAGCAAACCGCCTTTTCGCTGCCCGTGGGGCAGATCAGCGGCATCGTGAAGACGGTTTACGGCTACCACATCATCAAGGTGGAAGCGCGGCAGCCGGCGCATACTGAAAGCCTGGCGGAAGCGACGCCGCAGATTCGCGCCAACCTGCAGCAGACGGAAGCGCAGCAGGCGGCGCAGAACGCCATCCAGCAGGCGGCCACGATGGCGCCCACCAGCGGGCTGGCGGCGGCGGCCAACAGCCTGCATCTGCCGCTGATTACCACGCCGCCAATCAGCCGCACCGATCCGGTCGAATACGTGGGCGTCAATCCGGATTTCGTCAACGCCGTGTTTCAGGCCCCAGCCAACGGGCTCACGCCGGTGTTGAATCTGCCTTCCGGTTTCGTGCTGGCGCAAGTCAAAGCGATTTTGCCGCCGCAGTTGCCGCCGTTTAGCCAGGTAGCGGCCGAGGTGCAGCGGGATTATATCCGGGAACAGGCGCAAAAACTGATGGAGCAGCAGGCGCAAAAACTGGCGCAGACGGCCAAACAATCGGGAGTGAAAGGGCTGCAGGCTGCGGCCGCAAAGCTGGGGATGAAGCTGGCCACCAGCGGCTGGCTGGGCCGCAACGATGAATTGACGGGCATCGGCCCGGTCAGCTCGTTCTTCCGCCCGCTGGTGAACCTGCAACCCGGACAGGCAGGGGGGCCGGTGCTGATCGGTACCGACCAGGTGGTGTACGTGCTGCAGCAACTGCAGCCGCCGCCGTCCGGCACCTTCGCCAAAAATCGCTTGCAGATAAAAAACACCCTGCTTGAGCAAAAGCGCGAACACCTGTTCACCGCGTACAGCGATGCCCTGCTGACCCAAGCGGAAAAGACCGGCAAGGTCAAAATCAACGAAGCGCAGTTGGAAAACGTGCTCGGCACCAATA
The DNA here is from genome assembly GCA_021789895.1 of Acidobacteriota bacterium. Taxonomy (GTDB): domain Bacteria; phylum Acidobacteriota; class Terriglobia; order Terriglobales; family SCQP01; genus JAKASR01. Next base: position 136,677 of record JAJYIU010000002.1, read on the forward strand.
GCGATTAAGCGGCATTCCTCTCATGTCCTCAAAAATTCCGGTTGGTATCCTCGGCGCCACCGGCATTGTCGGCCAGCGCCTGCTCTCCCTGCTCGACCAGCATCCCTGGTTCGAGCCAGTCTGGCTGGCGGCTTCGGAGCGTTCGGAAGGCAAGACCTATGTTGAAGCGGCGCGCTGGCGGCTGGCGCAACCGCTGCCGGCGCGCTTTGCCGGCCTGACGGTGCAGGGACCGGAGCCGGCCACCTGCCCAACGCGGGTGGTGCTGGCGGCGCTGGACGCGGCCGCGGCGGCGCGCATCGAGCCCGCCTTCGCCGCCGCCGGCAAGCTGGTGATTTCCAATTCCAGCGCCCTGCGCATGCATCCCGAGGTGCCGCTGCTGGTGCCGGAAGTGAATCCCGAACACCTGCAACTGCTCGAGCGGCAGCGGACGGGCGAACTGGGGCGACGGGGCGGGGGCGCCATTACCAACCCCAACTGCTCCACCATCGGGCTGGTGCTGGCGCTGGCGCCACTGGCGCGCGGGTTCGGGCTGCGGCGGGTGCAGGTAACGACCATGCAGGCGATTTCCGGAGCCGGCTACCCCGGCGTGGCGTCACTCGACATTCTCGGCAACGTGGTGCCGTACATCGCCAACGAAGAAGAAAAGATGGAAAGCGAGACGCGGAAGATTCTCGGCCGGCTGACCCGGGACGGCATCGAAGCCGCGGCGACGCAGGTCTCGGCGCAGTGCAATCGGGTGGCGGTGGAAGACGGGCACATGGAAACAGTCAGCGTCGAGTTGGAGCGGAAGGCGGGACTGGACGAGGTGCGGGCGGCGATGGCGGGCTTCCGCGGCCGCCCGCAGGAACTGGAACTGCCCACCGCGCCGGCGCAGCCGTTGATTCTGCTCGAAGCCGCCGACCGCCCGCAGCCGCGCTTCGACGCCGAGCGCGCCGGCATGAGCGTGCTCGTCGGCCGGCTGCGCCCCTGCCCGGTGTTCGATTACAAATTCACCCTGCTGTCGCACAATACGCTGCGCGGCGCCGCCGGCGCGGCGCTGCTCAATGCCGAATGGCTGCAGGCGGAAGGCCGGCTGCCGGCGTAAGAGCGCGGCCATCGAAGGCGGTCCAAGCGAGGAGAAAGGGAAACGGGGCCATGGTGGTGATGAAATTCGGCGGCACGTCGGTGGAGGATGCCGCCGCGCTGGCGCGCATGGCCGAAATCGTGGCCGACCGCCGGCCGGAACATCCGCTAACCGTGGTTTCCGCCATGGCCGGCGTCACCGACCGCCTGCTGGAGCTTTCCAGCCTGGCGCTTTCGGGCGCGGAAAGTTTCCTCGCCCAGGCGCTGGAGGCGCTCGAAGCCCGGCATCTTGAAGCGCTCAGCCGGCTGGGCGCCGATCCCGGCGCCGAGCGCATCATCCGCGAACTCTGCCGCGGGCTGGGCGAATTGCTGCACGGCATCGCGGCGGTGGGCGAGTTGACGCCGCGCACCCGCGACGCGGTGCTGGCCTACGGTGAACGCCTCTCGCCGCCCCTGGCGGCCGCGGCGCTGCGCGCCCGCGGGTTGGCGGCGCAAGCGCTCGACGCCCGCCGCTTCATCGTCACCGACAGCCAGTTCAACCAGGCCCAGCCGCTGTACGCACTAATCGAGCAGCGGGCGAAACAAGAACTGCTGCCGGCCATGGGCGACGGCGAAGCGTCGCCGCTGGCGGTGGTGGGCGGGTTTATTGGCGCCAACGCCGCCGGCGTCACCACCACCCTGGGCCGCGGCGGCTCGGATTTTTCCGCCGCCATCCTGGGCGCGGCGCTAGGCGCGGAACGAATTGAAATCTGGACCGACGTAGACGGCATGCTCACCACCGATCCGCGCATTTGCGCCTCCGCCCTGCGGATCAAGCACATTTCCTTCGCCGAGGCGGCCGAATCCGCCTATTACGGCGCCAAGGTGCTGCACCCGGCGACACTGCTGCCGGCGATGCAGAAAAATATCCCGGTCTGGATTCTCAACTCGCGCGCCTGGTTTCCCGGCCGGCCCGACGGCGAGCGCACCGGGACGCTGGTTTCCTCGCACGCGCCGCGTTCAGCCACGCTGTTCAAATGCATCTCATGCAAGCGCGGCATCGCCCTGGTCGAAGTGGTTTCCACCCGCATGCTGATGGCGCACGGCTACATGAAAGCTATCTTCGACGTTTTCGCCCGGCATGGATGCCCGGTGGACATGCTGGCGACCTCCGAAGTCAGCGTCTCACTGACCGTGGCCGACACGGCGCAATTACCCGAGATCGCGGACGAGTTGGGGCGCTTTGCCGAAGTGCGCTACCAGGGCAAGATGGCGATTCTCTGCATGGTGGGGGAGAACATACGCTACCGCCCGGGGGTGGCGGCGCGCGTCTTCGAGGCGCTGAAAAATACCAATATCCGGATGATTTCGCAAGGCGCTTCCGAGATCAATATCGGGGTGGTGATTGCGGATGAAGACGTGCCGGCGGCGATCGCATCGCTGCACCGGATATTTTTTCAAGAGCCTGATCCGGCGATTTTCGGGGTCGAGAGCGGGGCGGCGGCTTTGAGCGTCAAGCGTTGAGGGGTACTTTCAGCCGGAGAGCCGCCAGTTTTTCTGCCGACAGTTCACCGCCGAATTGCCGTGGCCGCGCGACGCCTTCGGGGACGCGGGCTATGCTAGGCTCAAGGGAGCGGCGCGCGAGTGCGGCCCGCGAGGAGCAGAGGCATGTCAATCAGCCAGGAGTTGCTGGACATACTGGTTTGCCCGGAAGACAAAGCGAAACTGAAACTGGTGGCGGACGGCTCCGGTCTGGAGTGCCAGAAATGCCGGCGGATCTATCCGATCCGCGATGGGATACCGGTGATGCTGGTGGAAGAGGCGCGGCTGCCGGAGCAAGAAAACTGAAGCGGCACGGCTTTTATCGCACCAAGACTTTGGGGTTGCAAACAGCGGGGCATGCCATTTCTAATTTATCCGTCTGAAAACATACCAACCGGATCATCTCCCAAACCTAGAAATCATCTTTATTCATATCGCAGGGCGGTCAGCGGATCGAGCTTCGCCGCGCTGCGCGCCGGTAGCCAGACGGCCACCAGGGCGGCAACCATTAACGCCAACGTCGCCAAGGCATAGGTCCATGGGTCCTGCGGGGAAATTTCAAATAAAAGGCTGCGGGCCGCGCGCGACGCCAACCAAGCCAAGCACCAGCCGAGTAAAGCGCCCGTTCCGGTCCAAAGTAATACTTTCCTCAAAAAATCAGCCATCACTCTTCCAGGGCTCGCGCCAAGCAGCATGCGAACAGCAATATCGTGGATTGAACGTTGGACGAAATAATGCGTCACGCCAAAAATTCCCAGCATGGCCAGGCCCAAAGCCAATACGGCAAAGAGGAGCAATAATGTTGAACGAAAGCGAGGAACCGCGGCCGCGGCGGCTATCTGGGCGCGCATCAAGATCGCGGGTTCGATGGACATCCGCAGGCCGCTTGCCGCGGCCACCCCGTCCATGACGGCATCCAGTTGCGCCAACAATTCGGCGAGAGGGCGGCGAGCACGCACGATCAAGTTACCGCCAACGAATGCTTCCTGCCATATAGATTCGTAAACCAACGGCTCGGTATTTGCCAAGCCGGTCTGGCGCGTGTCTTCGACCACTCCAATCACCAGACAATCCGGATCGCGGGCGCGAGTGAAGCGGCATCGGTACCATCGCAGCCGCCGGCCGACAGGATTCCGGCCGGGAAAAAATCGCTTCGCGGCGTTACGGGTCAGCACCACGCGCATGGGCAAGGCATTCGTATCGGAGGCATTGAAAACGCGCCCGGCAAGCACCCGCGCGCCCATCATACGGAAATAACCGGGCGATACAACGCTCAAATCCACCGCCCGGGCGAACGCAGCGCTTTCGGATTGCGCGGCGGGCGTGAGCGGCGGGTTGGAGGCCATCGCGACCCCGGCCACGCCGGACAGCGCGCGCAAGCGCGGCAACAACTCGCGTAAAAAGGCATGAAACGCCGCCGAAGCATACCCATATTTTCGGGGAAACGGCGGCTGCAGATCGAGGCCAACGCTGATCAAGTGCCGGCGTTGAAAGCCCAAGGGCGCATGCACCAGCTTATGGAAGCTGCGCAGGAATAAACCGGCCGTGAGCAGGAGCGACAAAGCCATCGCCATTTCAGCCATCATCAGCAGCGGTTGCAGACGAAAGCCGCGGCGGTCTCCACGCACCCTGCCCGATAATCCACGCCAATATTCAAAGCGTTTTGCACGATGCGCCGGTAAAAAGGCGAATAGAAGCATCCACGCGATCGTAACCAACAAAGCCCAGCCGAGTTCGGGCATGGTGAACAATGCGGGATGCAGCAACTGGAAGGTGGCGACCAGGGAAGGCGGCAAAACCACCAGCAGCAATTTCAGTCCGATCCCAGCCAAGCCCAGCCCGAAACCGATTCCGAAAAAAGCCAAAAGAAAATTTTCCGCCAGCCGTTGCCGCGCCAATCGTCCCGCACCGGCGCCCAATGCAGTCCTAATCGAAAATTCGCGCCGGCGCGTTTCGGAACGGGCCAAGAAAAGATTGGCGAGATTGGCAAAAACGATCAGCAGGACCAAGCCGGAGGCGGCAAACAATAACACTAGATAAAGCGAAATCCGGGAAAAGAAGTGATGCTGCAGCGGCTCGATAGCAATCTGCCAGCCGCGTTCCTGCGGATCGCTTCGCACCAGGCCGGCGTCCATCGTATTCAAAGCCGCTTGGAGCCGGGACGGCTTAACTCCCGGTCGCGGTAAGGCAATGGCCCAAAGGTTGTGCCGTGGGTCCGGATGCGCGGCGAGGGCATTGTACTCGATCCAAAAATCGACTTTTTTAGCGCCAAATCGAAAGCCTGGCGGAAGCACGCCCACCACCGCCACTTCCGGAGGGAAAAAGTCCAGCACGCGAAAACGCAAGCCGGAAGATAACGGGCGGGACTGGAATTGTCGCTGCCAGAAGGAATAAGAGACGACCGCTACTAGAGCATGATGCGCTTGCGCATCGGCAGGATTCAGCAGGCGGCCGCGCCATTGCACAACCCCCAGCATTGAAAATAAATTGCCGCTGGCGCTGGCAAAGGTTGCATATCGCAGCCGGCCCGGCCGAAATTGACAGGTAACCACTTCGGGCGAAACGCCCGCAACTATGCCAACCAATAACGGCTTGGCGCCTTGTTGCCAGGCTTCGACCTCTTCCGCCGAGACCGGCTGCCGGCGTAATCCGAGCCGCGGATTCTCGTCCGTCAACCAGAGCAAGCGAGCGGCATGGGGATACGGCAGAGGGCGGAAGAATGCTTTATCTAATAGTGAAAAGATGGCGGCATTGACGCCGATTCCCAGCGCCAGGGTAAGCACCGCGACCGCGGTGAATCCCGGGCTACGGCGCAACTGGCGCAGGCCGAAGCGCAGATCCTGCGCCAGCTCGTCGAGCCAGCGCAGCCCGCGGCGATCGCGGCAGGCCTCGGCGGCGGCGTCCAGGCCACCCAGCTTGATTCGCGCCCGCCGCCGCGCTTCTTCGGGCGGCAAACCGGCGCGCTCATATTCAGCCGCGGCGAGCGCCAGATGAGTTGCCAACTCCTCCGCCAGCTCGCGCTCCCGCCGCCCGTGATAAAACAGCTCGCCGACCCGCGCCAGCGCCCGCCGAATTGACCGTCTGCTATTCATTCCCTCGCGTCTCCGACTTTACGGCGCTGCGCTTGCTATGTTTCCGCCCAGGCCCCTGCTTCGCTAACATTCACTCATAACGCAACGCTTCCAACGGATCCAATTTCGCCGCCCGGCGCGCCGGCACATAGCTGGCGGCCAGGGCCACGCCGGTCAGCAGCAAGCCGGCGCCCAGATAACTCCAGAGATCACCCGGTGAAACTTGGAATAGCAGGCCGGCCAACAGCCGGCCGAACGCCCAGGCGGCGGCAAGCCCGATCAATCCGCCGACCAGCGCCAGCTTCAAGCCTCCGGCGACAATCAATCGCACCAACTGGCCATGCGTCGCGCCCAGCGCCGATCGCACGCCCAATTCATGCCGACGCTGGGTTACGCCATACGCCAGCAAACTATAAATTCCCATCCCGGCCACGCCCAAGCCGAGCAGGCCCAGCAAGGCCGTCAGCCAGGCATGGACCCGTTCCGCCGACAATGACGCGTCATGAGCGATTTCGCTTTCCAGCGGACGAATGACGATGGGCAAACCGTTCAGATCAGCGCCGCAGATCTTGCGCATCTCCGGCACGAAGCCGGCGGCGGGGGTTTTCGTGCGCGCCAGGAAATGCAGAAACGGCACTGGAAATTGCGCCAGCGGAACAAAATAGCCCGGAGCCGGGGGGCGCGTCAGCGTTTGACCCATCGTATTTCCCACCACACCGATGACGACGTCATTGCCTAATTTTTTTCCCAGCGGGTTGCGCCCGGGAAAGGCCTGGCGCGCCAGAGCCCGATTGATGATGCACACCCGGCGCGATCGGGCGGTATCGCCGGCGCGAAAGTCGCGCCCGCTCAGCAGCGGGATCTGCATGGTGGTGAAATAGCCGGGGCTGACGGGCTGCAAGGCCATCTCCAGCGGGTGACCGACGGGGCCATGCGCGCCAAAATTTTGGATCGCCTGGGTGATGGTCGCACCGCCGGACAGCATGGGCGGGGTGACGGCGACGGCGGCCGAGGCCACCGCCGGCCGCGCCTGCAGGCGGGCCAAGACTTCCGCGGCAAAACGGGTCCAATCGGCATGGGTTTTATATTGATTCAGCGGCAATTGAATATAGGCATCGAGCAGGCGGCGAGGATTGAAGCCCGGCCGCACGGCCAGCGTGCGCAGCAGGCTATGCAGCAGCAAGCCGGCGCTCAATAGCAGCATAAAAGACAGCGCAATTTCCGCCGTCGTCAAGGCTTGACGCATCCGGCGCGGGGCGCGGCACTCGCCGTGCCTGAGATTGGCCAGCGCCGGGCTGCCAGGGTGGTTTTGCCAGCGCCCAGCTTGCCAAGCCGGCAACAGGGCCAGCAGCAGCGCGATGGCGACCCCCGCACCCAGCGCCGCCAGCAGCAGCGCCGGTTTGAGCGCCAATTCCGCTGCCCCCAAGCCGAGCGGCAACTCGCTGCGGGACAGCCGCAGCGCCGCCAGCGCCAAGCCCCATCCGGCGGCTGCGCCGGGCAGCGCCAGCAGCAGATTTTCAACCAGCCACTGCCGCATTAACTCGCGGCGTCCGGCGCCCAGCATGGCGCGCGTGACAATTTCCACCCGGCGCGCGCCGACCCGCGCCGAGAGCAGGTTGGCCAGATTGACGCACGCAATTAAAAGCAAAAGCCCGGCGGCGATCAGCAGGAGCCACAAGGGCCGGCGATAGGGGCGCGACACCAGGCCCGCCAGCGGTACGAGCGTTACCCGCACATGCTGCGCATCATAGAGCAGGGTGTGCCGGGCGCTCAGCCAGTTATGAAACCGGGTTTGGAATTCTGCCGCGGCCGCGGCCCGCGTCGCCCCCGATGCCAAGCGGCCGAGTACGTCATAGCCCCAGCCGGCGGAGCCGGGGGAAATGCCGCGATAAAGGTTCGGCAGCAGGCCGGCAATTAATCGAGGGCTAATCGGCAGCCAAATTGGGGGCGTGCCGGCAAGAAACGGGTAGCGCGCATGTGCCGGCAAGATGCCGACGATGGTGAAGCTTCCCGAGGAAACGCCGAGCGTTTCGCCCACCGCATGCGGATCGCCATGCAGCGCTTGCCGCCAAAAAGCATGGCTGATTACCACCACCGGACGCCCGGCGCTTACATCGCCGGCATCGAACAGCCGCCCCCGCGCGGCATGCGTCGCCGTCAATTGAAACAATTCGGGCGTGGACACCTCAACCAAGGAATTCCATGTATGCTGCCGATACCTTACATGCGCCGGGAAGGAAGTATAGACGGCCAGTTTGCGCAAGAGGGAGGCTGGTTTCGCCAAAATCCGCGCCAGCCCGAAATCAATCCCATGGGACACAGCGCGCCGGTCCAGCACTTCGAGGCTCATCAGCCGATGGGCCTGCGGGTAGGGCAGAGGCTCGAGCAACGTGGCCTGGAAGAGGCTGAAAACCGCCGTGGTGGCGCCCAAGCCGAGCGCCAGGGTGAGAATTGCGGCCATGGAAAATGCGCGGGCTTTGCGCATCTGGCGCAGGCCGAAGCGCAGGTCCTGCGCCAACCCGTCGAGCCAGCGCAGCCCGCGGCGGTCGCGGCAGGCCTCGGCGGCGGCGTCCAGGCCGCCCAGCTTGATCTGCGCCCGCCGCCGCGCCTCTTCGGGCGGCAAACCGGCGCGCTCATATTCAGCCGCGTGCAGCGCCAGATGAGTTGCCAGCTCGTCCGCGAGTTCGCGCTCCCGCCGACGGCGATGAAACAGCTCGCCTACGCGCACCAGCGTCCGCCGAATTTGCCTGGCGAAGTTCATCTCTATTCGCTTCTCCGATGCCGTCTTCCCACCTGACCACTGCATTTACGGCTCTTGCGGGCGCCAGAAGCGGGCCAGCAGGTCGTGGGCGCGCTGCCAGGCGCGCGCTTCCTCCGCCAACAGCTTGCGCCCGGCGGGTGCGAGGCGGTAATACCTGGCGCGTCGGTTGTTTTCCGTGTTGCCCCACTCGCTTTGGATATAACCTTCCTGTTCCAGCTTGATCAGCGCCGGGTAGAGCGTGCCGTAGTTGACCAGCAGTTCCTGACCGCTGACCTGCTCGATGCGCCGCGCGATGCCGTAGCCATGCTGCGGCCCCATCGTCTCCAACGACTTGAGCACCATCAGCACCAGCGTTCCCGGCCAAATCTCGCGCTTGTGGTTGGGATCATTTTTTCCGGCCATGAAGCTTCACCCTTCTTCTATGGGTTAAGCATAGAGCATGGCACAACTGCTATGGGAAGGCAATAGGACTCGTGGGCCGCCGCCACTACTCGTGGGTCGCCGTCAGGCGGCACGACCGCCGCCAGAGGCATGCAGACGGTAAAGCGGGTAGTATGAATGGCATAGCCGGCGAGGACTATGCAAGGCCAGATCCTGGGACATTTCAAGGTCGGGGCAAAGCTCGGCGCGGGCGGCATGGCGAGGTGTATAAGGCCGAGGATTTGAAGCTGCACCGGCAGGTGGCGCTAAAGTTTCTTCCCCGGGCGGCGGCTAACGGGCGGCGGTGGCGGGGCCGCGGAAATGGAACTCGAGCAGGGTGCAATCATCGAGCATGGCGACGGGGCCGCGGAAGGTGTCCACGGCAGCCTGCAGGCTGGCAATCGAGCCGCCGGCGGCGAGCGCCGCCTCCAGGCGCTCTTCACCGAAAAACTCGTGGCAATCGTTTTCGACCTCGGTGACGCCGTCGGTAACCAGCAGCAGGCGGTCGCCGGGGAGGAGTTGGCGGGCGGTGGAGGCATATTCGGCGCCGGCGAAGAGTCCGAGCGGCATGCCGCCTTCGCGCAGGCGCTCGACCGCGCCGCCGCGGGCGAGCAGCGGGGGGACGTGACCGCAGTTGACGTATTCGAGGCGGCCCTGGGCGTCCAGGCTGGCGAGAATGCCGGTGGCGTATTTTTCACCGCTGAGGCGCTGGCAGAGATACGTGTTGACAGCGGCGGCGAGCGTCGCCAGCGGGACGCCGGCGAGCAATTGGGCATAGATCATGCCCTGCAGGCTGGCGGCGAGCAGGGCGGCGGAGATGCCCTTGCCGGCGACATCAATCAGTGCGGCGTACACGGTTGAGCCGGCGGCAAGGCAGTCGAAGAAATCACCGCCGACCTGCTGGCAGGGGAGGCTGCTGCCGCGCAGCTCGATTTCCGGCAGCGCAGGCCACTCCAGCGGCAGCAGGCGGCGCTGGATTTCGGCAGCAATAGAGAGCTCCTGGCGGATGCGGCGGGCTTCGCGCTCGGCGCGCGCCAGGCGGGCGTTTTCCACCAGGTTGGCAGCCTGATTCGCAATGGCATGCAACAGGTCGGCATTGAGCGAGGAAAAGCCGCGGGCGGCGGCATGGCTATCGAGATAGAGGGCGCCCAGGGCGGCTTCGGGGCGGGCGATAAGGCTCTGCATCACTTCTTCACGCACCAGCCGCGGGCGCAGCGGGATACAGAGCACCATGCGCAGATTCTGGTCCACGATGCTTTGCCGCGCCAGCGCGCCGGAGTTGGCGGCGGTGTCGCTGAAGATGAAATCGGTAGCGGAGGCGAGCGCGTCGTGGATGGTGGAACGGGAGATGGATTGATCGCCGGCGATGGGCTCGCCGGCGCGGTTGCGGGCGGCTGCGAGGCGCAGCTCGCCGGCTTCCTGCAAAAAGACGTAGCCGCGCTCGGCGCCAGTGAGCCGGAGAGTGGTTTCGATGAGGCTGACGAGCACGTCTTCCAGCGCGCTGGGGGAATCGAGCTTGCGGGCGAGCTCGAGAAAGAGGCTGAGCTTTTGCAGATCGGCGGCGCCGCTATCCTCTTCGCCGGTGACCATCGAGAGCTGGCGCAGGAAATCGCGGGCCATGCCGGTGAGCGGGGCGAAGATCAAGCGCGGGCCGTCAGACGCGCCCAGGGCAATCTCATCGCCGGGCTTCAGTTGAGCCGTCTCCACACGGGCGCCGTTGACCCAGGTGCCGTGGCGGCTGCCCAGGTCGCGCAGCAGATAGCCGTCGCCTGAGGGAACGATTTCGGCATGATCACGCGAGATGCGCGGGTCGAGAATCACTAGACCTTTGCCGCTCCGCCGACCGATGGTGAAGCCGGCAGGCGAGAGCTGAAACTCGTGCTGCTCTTCGCCAGCGATGTAGCGCAGGCGCGGGGCCTCAACCGGCAAGGGGGATGGAGCGAAACTGGCCATGGAACCTGCCTGGAGCCATGCTACAGCATTTGCCCGGTTGCGGGGATCAGTGTCGCCTTCCATCCGCCATCAGCTTCGCGGTCCGCAGCGCATGAAGAGACGGGGGAATGGGGTCGGAGCTAGCCATGGCAGCAACTTGACTGAAAAACGGGTAGTATGAACATCATCCGGCAAGGTCTATGCAACCCGAAATCATGGGCCATTTCAGTGTGCGGGAAAAGCTCGGTGCGGGCGGCATGGGCGAGGTGTATAAGGCCGAGGATTTGAAGCTGCACCGGTACGTGGCGCTGAAATTCCTGCCGCGAGGAGCGGCGGGCGGGGCGGTGGAGCGATTCACGCGCGAGGCGCGAGCCATTGCCGGATTGAATCATCCTAACATCTGCACTCTCTACGAGTTCGCAGATGAAGCCGGCCAGCCGTTCCTGGTAATGGAGCTGCTTGAAGGCGAGACGTTGCGGGAGCGGCTGCTGCGCAAGCCTCTGCCGGGGCTGAACCTGCTGCTGGAGTGGGCGATCCAGATTGCCGACGCCCTGGAGGCGGCGCACCGGCAGGGCATCGTGCATCGCGATTTGAAGCCGGCCAACCTGTTCATCACCCGGCACCAGCAGGCGAAGATTCTCGATTTCGGGCTGGCGCGGCTGCAGGCCGGCGGCGAGACTGGACTGGACGAAGAAACGGCGAGCCTTACGGCGCCGCAACTGACTTCGCCGGGCACAACCCTGGGAACGATCGCCTATATGTCACCCGAGCAGGCGCGAGGCGAGGAAGTTACGGCGCAGAGCGACCTGTTTTCGTTCGGCGTGGTGTTGTATGAAGCGGTCACCGGGCATCCGTGCTTTCAGGCAAAAAGCACGGCGGAAACCTTCAGCCGCATATTGAACCTGCAGCCCGCTCCGCCAACGCGGCTGCGGCCGGAGATGCCGGCCGAACTGGAACGGATCATTCTGCGGGCGCTGGAAAAAGACCCCGAGCTGCGTTATCAGCACGCCAGCGAGCTGCGGGCGGAGCTGAAGCGCTGCCAGCGCGACCTGCTGGCGGCAAATGCGGCGGCAACGGCAGGCGGCAATCCGGTCATTGCCGCCGTCGGCAGAATGGCAGACAGCCCGGAAAACAGCAGGACCGGCGCCACTCGTTTCGATACACCGGCAGCCGAAGCGAGCACCGGCAGCGGCGCCGCATCCGCTGCCACAATGGCGGCAAGCGCAGACAAGCCAACTGCGGTTTCCGACAGCCAGATCATCTCGGCGCTGCTGAGCCGACACCGCCGCGGGCTGCTATGGAGCGGGGCCGGCGCGATCACGATTTTGGCAGCGTTGGCGGGCTGGTATTCCCTGGCGAGCTCGCGTTCACGAGAACTGGCGACCGTAGTGAATGCCTGGCGCAACGCGCAGGTGATCGAACTGACGCATTCGGGGTTGGTGGCGGCCCCGGTGGCGATCTCACCCGACGGCAATTACGTTGCCTACGTGCGGAACAGCCCGCAAGGAGAGAGCCTGTGGATCCGGCAGGTGCTGGCCAGCAGCGGTTCGCAAATCGTGCCGCCGCTCTCGAGCCCATCCGCCGTATTCCGCTATACCGGACTGAGCTTCACTCCCGACAACAGCTACGTGGATTACACCGCCGGAAGCCTGATTCATCCGAACCTGTACCAAGTCCCGGTGCTGGGAGGAACGCCGGTGGAGCTGGCAAAAGACGTGGACAGCGGGCCGGCATTTTCCCCGGACGGACGGAAAATGGCGTTCGTGCGCTGTCAACCTTCCGGATACCAAGCCCAAGTTGTTGTGGCGGCAGCGGACGGTTCGCAAGCCCGAATGCTAGCGCAGAGCCAAGGGCCTGATTTCAGCTTTACCTGTTCCGCCTTCTCCGATTTAGCCCAGCCCGCCTGGTCCCATAACGGACGTTGGATTGCGGTAATCGCCGTCTCCCAGCGGCAAGTCTTTTCCCAGCAGATCGCAGTCATCTCAACCCGCACCGGCGCAATCAAACTTCTCCCGCCAACGCTTGGATTTGCGCAAGGCCTGCAATGGCTGGCCAAGGATAACGGGCTAATGGTGATCGGCGGCAGACAGAACTTAGTTTTGGCAGAAAACCACGTCCTGCTGGTTCCCTATCCCCATGGCGCGATGGAAGTGCTCACGCACGGCCTGGGGCCGTTCAATAGTTTGAGCCTGAGCGCCGATGGCAAGACCCTGGCCAGCCAGAAAGAAACCGACTACGCCTCGATCTGGTTGCAGCGGCCGGGCCAGGCGGCGCAGCCGATTGTGGCTCCCGCCAACAATTATCAAGGGACCTCGCTGGCTTGGGCGCCGCAGCGCAGGATTGCCTATATGGCCGAGAACGGCAACGGGCAAAACGCCGTTTTCGAAGTGGACCCCGAACATCCCGGCCCACCTCAGCAAACTTCCGACAGCGGCAACATTGCCCAGCTTGCAGTCAGCTCCCGCGGCCAGATCGCCTACAATCAGTTGCGCGGCGGGCAACCCTACCTGATCACCCAAGGCGGCCAGCAGCGGCACGGCATACCCTTGCTGGCGGGAGGATTTCCCAGTTTTACCCCGGACGGAAACTCGATCGTGTTCATCCAACTCACGCCGCAGCAGGAACTGGCGATGATCCCCGCCCAAGGCGGCAGGGCGCGAGTATTGGCGCCATATTTCGCCGGTGTGCTATTTCCGCCCGCGCTCTCGCCGGACGGGCGGCAGATCCTGTTTGAAACGCACGATCCTAAGACGGGCAAGATGGCGGCCGGGATCTTTCCTCTGGCCCAGCCGAAACAGATCGCATATTTGCCGATCGAAAAACAAATGCAATGGCTGCCCGATGGGCGGGGGCTGAGCTATGTGAAAACCGTGAACGGGGTGGACAACATTTGGGCGGCGGCGTGGCGGGGCAAGCCACGTGCCATCACGCATTTTCGAAGCCAAATGATCTGGTCGTACGCTTGGTCGCGCGGCGGCCGGCTAGCGATCGCGCGGAACGAGGCGCACGGCAGCGTGGTGCTGCTGAATGCGACGAACACCAGATATTAAACGCCGGGAGCTTTAGCCGGCGCCAGCTTAATAAAAACGGGACCGGAGGGGATCCGGTCCCGGAAAGAGTTGAACAACGAGCCGGTTTATTCGGCTTCGAGGCCGAAGTCGTCGCTTTCGTTTTCCGGCTCGGAGCGGAAGAGCTCGAGGGCGCGTTCGGCCTCCTCGTAAGGAGAAGGCGCAACGACGGCCTCGAGGGCGGCAGCCTCTTCTTCCTCTTCCCCCTGCAGGCGCAGGTTGCGGTAGAACTCCAAGCCGGTGCCGGCGGGGATGAGCCGGCCCATGATGACGTTCTCCTTCAGGCCGCGAAGGAAATCCACCTTGCCCTGGATAGAGGCTTCGGTGAGGACGCGGGTGGTTTCCTGGAAGCTGGCGGCGGAGATGAAGCTCTCGGTGGAAAGCGAGGCCTTGGTGATGCCGAGCAGCAGCGGGCGGCCGGTGGCAGGCATGCCGCCGGAAGCGATGACGCGCTCGTTTTCCTCGCGGAAGTGGAATTTATCCACCTGCTCGTCCACCAGGAACTCGGTATCGCCGACGTCTTCGATGCGCACCCAGCGCATCATCTGGCGGACGATGACCTCGATGTGCTTGTCATTGATGTTGACGCCCTGCAGGCGATAGACCTCCTGGATTTCATTGACCAGGTAGGCCTGGAGCTGCTTTTCGCCGAGCACCGCCAATATGTCGTGGGGGTTGCGGGGACCGTCCATGAGCGGCTCGCCGGCGGTGACGCGCTCGCCCTCCTGCACCGCGATATGGACGCCGCGGGGCAGCAGATATTCCTTCTCGGTGCCGTTGTCGGCCACGACGAGAATTTTGCGCTGGCCCTTGGCCACATCGCCGTATTTGACCACGCCGTCAATTTCGCTGATAACGGCGGTTTCCCGCGGCTTGCGGGCTTCGAACAGCTCGACCACGCGGGGCAAGCCACCGGTGATGTCCTTGGTCTTGGTGGTTTCGCGCGGGATTTTGGCGAGCACGTCGCCGGCGGCAACCTCCTGCCCGTCCTGCACCATGAGGTGGGCATGGGAGGGCATGAGATACTTGCGGGCGGCGCGGCCGGTTTCCGCATGGATCAGGATCTGCGGCTGGCGCTTCTCGTCGGGGCTTTCGGTCACTACCCAATGGGAGAGGCCGGTCACGTCGTCCACCTCTTCATGCAGGGTGACGCCCTCTTCCATATCCTTGAACTTCACCGCGCCGCTGACTTCGGTCAGGATGGAGAAGGTGTAGGGATCCCATTCGAGCATGATCTCGCCCATCTCGACCGGCTCGCCTTCGTTCTTCTTGAGGCGGGCGCCGTAGACGACGGCGTAGCGCTCGAGTTCGCGTCCCTTCGGATCCACGACGGCGATGGCGCCGCTGCGGTTCATCACCACCAGGTCGCCTTCCTTGCTGCGCACGGTGGAGAGGCCGATGAACTTGACCATGCCGCGGCTCTTGGTTTCCTGTCGCGACTGCTCGCTCACCCGGCTGGCGGTGCCGCCGATGTGGAAGGTCCGCATAGTGAGCTGGGTGCCGGGCTCGCCAATGGACTGAGCGGCGATGACGCCCACCGCCTCGCCCAACTCGACCAGTTTGCCGGTGGCCAGGTTGCGGCCGTAGCATTTAACGCAGACGCCGCGCTTGGATTCGCAGGTAAGCACGGAGCGGATAAGCACGCGCTCGATGCCGGCGCTCTGGATGCGGCCGGCGAGGTCTTCGGTGATTTCCTGGTTGACCTCGACGATAGCGCGGCCCTCGTAGTCGCGGATTTTTTCCAGCGAAACGCGGCCGACGATGCGATCGCGCAGGCTTTCCACGGTCTCGCCGGCGTCAACGATAGCGCTGACGTAGATGCCGTCCACGGTGCCGCAATCGTCTTCGCTGATGATGACGTCCTGGGCGACATCCACCAGGCGGCGGGTAAGATAGCCGGAGTCGGCAGTCTTGAGCGCGGTATCGGCCAGGCCTTTGCGCGCGCCGTGGGTGGAAATGAAGTATTGCAGCACGGTCAGGCCTTCGCGGAAGTTGGCGGTGATGGGGGTCTCAATGATCTCGCCTGAAGGCTTGGCCATCAGGCCGCGCATGCCGGAAAGCTGGCGGATCTGCTGCTTGGAGCCGCGGGCGCCGGAATCGGCCATGATGTAGACCGGATTGACTTTGCCCTCGCGGTCTTCGGTCTCGAGCACGGAGAACATCTCGTCGGAGATGCGCTCGGTGATGTTGGACCAGATTTCGACCACCTTGTTGTAGCGCTCGCCGTTGGTGATGGCGCCATCGAGATACTGTTTTTGCACCTCGATGACTTCCTTCTCGGCGCGCTTGACCAGTTCCTGCTTGTTGCCGGGAATAACCAGATCCTCGATGCCGATGGAGATGCCGGCGCGGGTGGCGGCCCAGAAACCGAGGTCTTTGACCTGGTCGAGCATGCGCACGGTGGGTTCGAGTCCGTAGCGCAGATAGGCGAAGTTGACCAGGGAGGACAGGCCCTTTTTCTTGAGCAGCCCGTTGATATAGGGCATGTCATCGGGCAGATGGTCGTTGAGGATCACGGTACCGACGGTGGTATCGATCAGGCGCTGGCGTGCGGACTGCACCTCGGTGCGGGCGACGTCCTGGCTGTCGTAGGCGGTGTTCAGATCCACCAGCGCGCCCTGATGGCGAAGGCGGATGGGGGTCATGATCTCGACTTCGCCCATTTCCAGGGCGATGAGCACGTCTTCGATCGAGGCGAAGACGCGGCCGGCGCCGCGCGCCTTGGCATTGGCCTTGGTGAGGTAATAGACGCCGAGCACCATGTCCTGGGTGGGGACGGTGATGGGCTGGCCGGAGGCGGGCGAGAGGATGTTATGGGCGCTGAGCATCAGCACGCTGGCCTCGACCTGGGCCTCGGGCGCGAGCGGGATGTGAACCGCCATCTGATCGCCGTCGAAGTCGGCATTGAAGGCGGTGCAGACGAGCGGATGGATGCGGATCGCCTTGCCCTCGACCAGCACCGGTTCGAAGGCCTGGATGCCCAGCCGGTGCAGGGTGGGCGCGCGGTTGAGCAGCACGGGATGATCTTTGATCACCTCTTCGAGAATGTCCCAGACCACCGGTTCCTGCTGCTCGACCATTTCCTTGGCCTGCTTGATGGTGGTGCACTGGCCGGTCTGTTCCAGACGGTGATAGATGAAGGGCTTAAACAGCTCCAGGGCCATGCGCTTGGGCAGGCCGCACTGGTTGAGCTTGAGCTCAGGGCCGACAACAATGACGGAACGGCCGGAATAATCCACGCGCTTGCCGAGCAGGTTCTGGCGGAAGCGGCCCTGCTTGCCTTTGAGGGTGTCGGAGAGGGACTTGAGCGGGCGGTTGTTGGCGCCGCGCAGCACCCGGCCGCGGCGGCCGTTATCGAACAGCGCGTCCACCGCCTCCTGCAGCATGCGCTTTTCATTGCGCACGATGACTTCGGGCGCGTGCAACTCCATCAGCTTCTTCAAGCGGTTGTTGCGGTTAATGACGCGGCGATAGAGGTCGTTGAGGTCGCTGGTGGCGAAGCGGCCGCCGTCGAGCGGGACCAGCGGGCGCAACTCGGGGGGGATGACCGGGAGCACGGAAAGGATCATCCATTCCGGCTTGTTCTGGCTTTTGCGGAAAGCATCCACCACCTTGAGGCGCTTGGCATGGCGGATGCGGCGCTGGGCGGAGGGCTCGGTCTTCATTTTTTCGCGCAACTCGACCGCCAGGGCGTCAATATCCACACGCTTGAGCAGCTCGCGAATGGCCTCGGCGCCCATGAGGGCGGTAAAGCGTCCGCCAAAGCCGTTCTGAATCAACTGGCGATACTCTTCCTCGCTCAGCACCTGTTTTTCGCGCAGTTCGGCCTCGCCGGGATCCACCACCACATAAGCTTCGAAATAGAGCACGCGCTCGAGGTCGCGCAGGCTGATGTCGAGCAGGTGCCCGATGCGGCTGGGCAGGCCCTTGAAGAACCAGACGTGGGAACAGGGCGAAGCCAGCTCGATATGGCCGAGACGCTCGCGGCGGACCTTGGAGAGGGTGACTTCGACGCCGCATTTATCGCAGATGACGCCGCGGTGCTTCATGCGCTTGTACTTGCCGCAGAGGCACTCCCAGTCGGTGACCGGGCCGAAGATGCGGGCGCAGAAGAGGCCGTCGCGTTCCGGCTTGAAGGTGCGGTAATTGATGGTTTCGGGCTTGGTCACCTCGCCATGCGACCAACTGCGAATCTTTTCCGGCGAAGCCAGCGAGATGCGGATGCTGTCGAAATCGGCGATGAGATTGGCGCGATCGTAAGGACTGCTGCGGTACACGATGCCTCCGAAGTAACCCACGGCCGGCCCCGCCAGCGGGAGCGGCCGCTCGAAGCCCTCCCGCCGGGCGGGAGAGCGTACGCGCCGGTCCGATGCGGCGGGCCGGCAGAACCCAGGCAACGCCGGCGGGCCTAGTCGGCCGCGGCGGCGGCGGGCGCCGGCTCGGGCGCCTGCTTCAACAACTCGACATCCAGGCAGAGCGATTGGAGCTCGCGGATGAGCACATTAAACGATTCCGGCACTCCCGGCTCGATCGCGGCTTCGCCCTTGACGATGGCCTCATAGATTTTGGCCCGTCCATAGACGTCGTCGGATTTGGCCGTGAGCAATTCCTGCAGGATATACGCTGCGCCGTAGGCTTCCAGCGCCCAGACTTCCATCTCGCCGAAGCGCTGGCCGCCGAACTGCGCCTTGCCACCCAGCGGCTGCTGGGTGATGAGCGAATAGGGACCGATGGAGCGGGCATGAATCTTGTCGTCCACCAGGTGCGAGAGCTTCATCATGTAGATGTAGCCGACGGTGATCGGCTGCTCGAAGCGGCGGCCGGTGATGCCGTCGGTGAGCTGGGTTTTACCCGAGCCGGGCAGTTGCGCCTTGGCCAGCAAGGCCTTGATCTCGTGCTCGCGGGCGCCGTCGAAGACTGGCGAGGCGAAGCGCAGGCCGAGCACCTTGCCCGCCCAGCCAAGGTGAGTTTCCAGAATCTGGCCGACGTTCATGCGGGAGGGCACGCCGAGGGGATTGAGCACGATTTCCACCGGAGTGCCGTCGCCCATATAGGGCATGTCTTCTTCCGGCAGAATGCGGGCGATGACGCCCTTGTTGCCGTGCCGGCCGGCCATCTTATCGCCCACGGAGAGCTTGCGCTTCATGGCGATATAGACTTTGACCATCTTGATCACGCCCGGGGGCAGCTCGTCGCCGCGGGTGAGGCGGTCCTTCTTCTCATTGGTGATCTTCTGCAGGACATTGATCTGGCGGGTGGTCATGTCCTCAATCAGGTCAATCTGCTCGTTGACGCGCAGGTCGCGGTCGGTATAGCGGATACGCTTGAGGTTGCGGCTGGCCAGATTTTCGATCAGCTCGCGGGTCAGCACCGTGCCCTTGGCGAGCAGGCGCTTGTTGGTGCGCTCGTCATGCAGGTCCACGGTCAGGGTTTTGCCGCCGAGCAGGTCGGCGAGGCGTTTGGCGCGCTCATCCTGCAAAATGCGGATTTCGTCGGCCAGGTTCTTGTCCAGGCGGGCCACCTGCTCGCCCTCGATGGCGAGGGCACGGGTGTCCTTGTCGGCGCCCTTGCGGGCGAAGAGCTTGACATCCACGACGGTGCCTTCGATGCCGGGCGGGCAGTAGAGCGAGGCGTCGCGAACATCGCCGGCTTTTTCGCCGAAAATGGCGCGCAACAGCTTTTCCTCGGGTGTGAGCTGGGTTTCGCCCTTGGGGGTGACTTTGCCCACCAGGATGTCGCCGGGGCGCACCTGGGCGCCGATGCGGACGATGCCGCTTTCATCCAGATCGCGGAGGAAGGTTTCGCTGACATTAGGGATGTCGCGGGTAATTTCCTCGGGACCAAGCTTGGTATCGCGGCTTTCGATTTCGAACTCTTCGATGTGGATGGAGGTGTAGTAGTCCTCCTTGACCAGCTTTTCGCTGACCAGGATGGCGTCTTCGAAGTTGAAGCCACGCCAGGGCATGAAGGCCACCAGGACGTTGCGCCCAAGCGCCAGTTCGCCGCGCTCGGTGCAGGGGCCGTCGGCCAGCACCTGGCCTTTGGCTACCCGCTCGCCCTGGCGGACGATGGGCTTCTGGTTGATACAGGTGTTCTGGTTGGAGCGCTTGAATTTGGTGAGCTGGTAAATATCGCTGCCCACCTCGCGCGAGAGCTGGCCGGCATGCAACTCGCCCTCTACGCGGACGATGATGCGCTCGGAATCAACCGAATCCACCACGCCGGGACGGCGTGCGAGCACGGTGGCGCCGGAATCGCGCGCCACCACGGATTCCATGCCGGTGCCGACCACGGGGGCGTCGGCCCGGAGCAGCGGCACGCTCTGGCGTTGCATGTTCGCGCCCATCAGAGCGCGGTTGGCATCGTCGTTTTCCAGGAAGGGCACCAGCGAGGCCGCCACCGAGACCAATTGCTTGGGCGAGACGTCAATGAAATCAATCTCATTGCGCCCCTTGAGCACGAAATTGCCGGCTTGGCGGGCATTGACCAGCTCAGGCACGATGCGGCCCTGCTTATCGAGTTCGACGTTGGCCTGGGCGATGACGTACTTATCCTCTTCCCAGGCGGAGAGGTAGAAAGTGAAGGGCTCGGTTTCGATCAGGCGGCGCTTGCGCGCGCGCAGTTCGGCGTTGCGCTTTTCCACCTCCGCCAGCTCGAGGTGGTCGCCGACTTTCAACTCGCTATCGCCGGCATTGATCACGGTGGCGAAATCCACCACGCGGCCGTTGCGCACCTTGCGGTAAGGGCTTTCGATGAAGCCGTACTCGTTGATGCGGGCAAAGCAGGAGAGCGAGGAGATGAGGCCGATGTTGGGGCCTTCGGGGGTTTCGATGGGGCAGATGCGTCCGTAATGGGTGGGGTGGACGTCGCGCACTTCGAAGCCGGCGCGCTCGCGCGAGAGGCCGCCGGGGCCGAGGGCGGAGAGGCGGCGCTTGTGGGTAATTTCGGAGAGCGGATTGGTCTGGTCCATGAACTGCGAGAGCTGGCTGGAGCCGAAGAACTCGCGGATAGCGGCCATCACCGGCTTGGCGTTGACCAGGTCATGGGGCATGGCGGTGGACATTTCCTGGTACACCGACATTTTTTCCTTAATGGCGCGCTCCATACGGACCAGGCCGATGCGGAACTGGTTTTCGAGCAGCTCGCCGACGGCGCGGACACGGCGGTTGCCGAGGTGATCAATGTCGTCCACCGAGCCCTCGTTGCGGCGCAGCTTGAGCAAATAGCGGATGACGGCGTAGAAATCCTCGGGGTCGAGCGTGCGCTTGTCCAGCGAGGTGGCGTCGCCGCGGTCGTGCAGCTTGATGTTGAACTTCAGCCGGCCGACGCGGGAGAAGTCGTACTTGCGCGAGTCGAAGAACATGCCCTCGAAGAGCGCGCGGGCGGTATCGAGGGTAGGGGGATCACCAGGGCGCAGCTTGCGGTAGATCTCGATCAGGGCTTCCTGGGTGGAAGCGATGGCGTCTTTGCGCAGGGTGGTAGAGATGATGTTGCCGACCGGGTCACGGTCGGGGAAGAACAGGCGCAGTTCCTCGATGCCGGCGGCGGTGAAGGCCTCCAGTTGCGAAGGCTTGAACTCCTGGTTGGCTTCGAGCAGCACCTCGCCGCTGTTGCGGTCAATCACGTCAGCGGCGGCAAAGGCGCCAGCCAAGTCTTCGGGATCGATCTCGAACTCGGCGAGCTTAGCCTTGGCCAGGTCGTTGAGGCTGCTGACGGTGAATTTACGGCCGGCGTGCAACAACTCTTCGCCGCGCGCGTTGGCGATGCGGCGAGAAATTTTCTGGCCAAGCAGGCTGGACTGCTTTTCCGCCGGGCGGCTGGGGTCCAGTTGCCAAAGCAGCTTGCCGCCGGCCAGTTTGACGCGCTCGACGGTGTAGAAGGTGCGCAGGATTTCCTCGTTGCTGTGCAGCCCGAGGGCGCGCAGGAAAATGGTGCCGAGGAACTTGCGCTTGCGATCGATGCGGACGTAGAGCAGGTTCTTCTGGTCGTACTCGAACTCGACCCAACTGCCGCGGTAAGGGATGATTTTGCCGAGGAAATAGGTGCGCTGGTTGGCCGTCTCGAAGAACACGCCGGGGGAGCGGTGCAATTGGCTGACGATTACGCGCTCGGTGCCGTTGATGATGAAGGTGCCGTTTTCGGTCATCAGCGGGATGTCGCCGAAAAAGACTTCCTGTTCCTTGAATTCGCGGATGCTCTTACTGCCGGTTTCCGGATCCTTGTCGTAGAGGGTGAGGCGGATGGAGACCTTCAGCGGGGCGGAGTAGGTGGAGCCCTTGTCCTCGCACTCGACCACGTCATTTTTCAATTGCAGGCCGACCGGGTCGCCGCACTTGTCGCAGAAGGTGGGCAGGTTGGGGTTGTAGGTGCCGCAGCGCTGGCAGAGGATTTCGCCGGCGGCGAAAGGGTTGGTGACGATGGTGGCGCCGCAATGACGGCAGGTGGAGCGGAGGTGATGCAGGCCGCGCAGGTGTCCGCACTTGCATTCCCAGTTGCCGATCGAGTACTCGACGAAATCGAGCTGCGAGAGGCCGCGGAAGTCGTTGATGGGGAAGACGGAGGTAAACACCGACTGCAGGCCACCGTCTTCACGTTCGCTGGGCAGGCGATCCATCTGCAAGAAGCGTTCATAGGATTGGCGCTGCACCTCGATCAGGTTGGGGATGCGGATCGGGGCGGCGATTTTGGAGAAATCCTGACGGCTGCCGGCGCCGTTTGGCTGCGTATTCATACCTGCTCCCGCCGGCGAGAGTAGCTCGCCAGCCTTGGGCAAGTCCGCCGGAGCGGGCCGGGCGAGGGCTTGCCAATACATCCATCGGGGGCCGCGCCCGAGAGGGGCGGCAGCCCAGATCGTCCGCCGGCCGGGGAAATGGGCCGGCCGCGGGCGGAGGAGACGTCGGAGAACCCGGCGCGGGTTACTTGATTTCGACCGTGGCGCCGGCTTCCTGGAATTTCTTCTGGATGGCCGCCGCTTCCTCTTTATTGACGCCTTCCTTGACCGTCTTGGGGGCGCCGTCCACCAAGTCTTTGGCCTCTTTCAGGCCGAGGCTGGTGACCTCACGGACGACTTTGATGACGTTGATCTTGTTCGCGCCGACGGCGGTGAGCACGACGGTGAACTCGGTTTTTTCCTCGGCCGGGGCCGCAGCCGCGGCGCCGCCAGCGGCGCCGCCGCCAGCCACCACCACCGGAGCGGCCGCCGAGACGCCCAGCTCTTCTTCCAGCCGCTTGATCAATTGGGAGGCCTCGATCAAGGTGAGGTTCTTGATGGAATCGACTAAGTTTTGCAGTTCAGCCATGGTCGGAATCGCTCCTGAAGAAAATGTTTTCGAACCTGATGCCACCGCCGCGCGAGCGGCGGGCCGCGCCGGCTAGGCCGGGCGCGAGAACTTTTCCTGTTTTGCGGCCTGGTCAAGCACCGTCGCCAACTGGCGGCTGGAAGCCGCCAGCGTCGCCAGCAGGCGCTGCGCCGGCGCTTGCAACAGGTACAGCAGCTTGGCGTAGAGCTCGGCCTTGGAGGGCAGCGCGGCTAATTGCGCGATCTCGGCGACCGAGAAGACGCGTCCCTCGACCACCGCCGCCTTGAAGCGCAGGCTGGGGTTGTCCTTGATGAACTCCTGCAGCCGCTTGGCCAGGGCGGCGGCATCGCCGCTGGTGTAGGCAATCGACGTGACGCCTTCCAGTTTTTGGCAGACTGCCGCGGCGGGCGTGCCTTCGGTGGCGCGGCCGATGAGGGTATTTTTCACCACCCGGTATCGGCCGCCGGCGGCCCGCACCTGGCGGCGCAGCCCCAAATCCTGTTCGACAGTAAGGTGGTCGAAGCTGGTGACCAGCACCGCCGCGGCGTTGCTCAACTCATTGCGCAGGAATTCAACCTGCTCGGATTTCGCCTGCCTGCTGAGAGCCATCTCGTGTTTCCTTCTTGCGGCCGCGCCTCAGGCGTGGGCCGCGGCCTCGATTGCCGCCGGATCGAGAGCAATGCCCGGGCCCATGGTGGAGGTTAGAGTCACGCCTTTCAAATAACGGCCCTTGGCGGTGGCCGGCTTGGCGCGCAGCACGCCGCCAAGCAGCGCCTGAGCGTTGGCCACCAGCTTGTCCGCCGGGAAGCTCATCTTACCTACCGGCACATGGATGAGGCCCTGCTTGTCGGTGCGGAATTCCACCTTTCCGGCCTTAATCTCTTCCACCGCCTTGGCCACGTCGAAGGTGACGGTGCCGGTTTTGGGGTTGGGCATCAAGCCGCGGGGGCCGAGCACCTTGCCGAGCCGGCCAACGGATTTCATCATGTCCGGCGTGGCCACCACGGCATCGAAATCGGTCCAGTTTTCTTTCTGGATTTTTTCCACCATCTCATCGCCGCCGGTAAAATCGGCGCCGGCAGCTTTGGCTTCCAACTGCTTTTCGCCGGCCGCGATCACCAGCACGCGCTTGCTCTTGCCCAAACCGTGCGGCAGCACCACGGTGCCGCGCACCATCTGATCGGCGTGCTTGGGATCAACGCCCAGCCGCAGGCTGAGCTCGACGGTTTCGTCAAATTGCGCATACTTGATCTGCTGCAGCAGAGGCACGGCCTCCTGCAGCGGGTACGGACGCGGCTGCACCTGCTTGCGCGCGCCTTGGATTTTTTTGCCTTCTCGTCTCATCGTGCTGCCTTTCAGGCGACAATCTCGATGCCCATACTGCGGGCGGTGCCGCTGATGGTTTTGATCGCGGTTTCCAGCGAAGCGGCGTTCAGGTCGGGCATTTTCATGCGGGCGATCTCTTCGACCTGCTTGGGGGTGACGCGGCCGACCTTATCGCGATTGGGCGTGCCGGCGCCCTTGGCGATGCCGGCGGCGCGCTTGAGCAACTCGGCCGCGGGCGGGGTCTTGGTGATGAAACTGAAGCTGCGGTCGGCATAGATGGTGACGACCACCGGCACCACCATGCCCTCCAGCTCGCGGCCGGAAGTTTTGGCATTGACCGCCTTGCAGAACTCCATCAGGTTGAGCCCGTGCGGACCCAGCGCGGTGCCCACCGGCGGGGCCGGGGTGGCTTTTCCCGCCTGAATCTGAATTTTGACCTGCGCCTGGACTTTCTTCGCCATAAACGGCTCTCCGTACTAGAGTTTTTCCACCTGCTGAAATTCCAGCTCCACCGGGGTCTGGCGGCCGAAGATGGTGACCATGACCTTGAGGGTTTCGCGCTCCTCGTTGACTTCGTCCACGACTCCGCTGAAGGAAGCAAACGGGCCCTCGGTAATCTTGACCGTCTCGTTTTTCTCAAACCGCACCCGCAGACGCGGCCGCTCGCCGCCAAGCTGGATGCGCTGCAGGATTTCCTGCACCTCGTTTTCCGGAATCGGGGTGGGACTGGAGCCGCTGCCGACGAAGCCGGTGACGCGGGGGGTGTTTTTCACCAAATGCCAGACCTCGTCGTTCATGGCCATCTGCACCAGCACGTAGCCGGGATAGAACATACGGGTGGACTGGACTTTTTTGCCGCCGCGATGCTCGATCACTTCCTCGGTCGGCACCAGGATCTCGCCGAAGCGATCGCTCAAGCCGAAGGCCTGGATGCGATTTTTCAAGCCTTCCGCCACCTTGCGCTCGAAGCCGGAATAGGTGTGGATGATGTACCACAGCTTTTCCTGCCCGGCTGGCGCGGGGGCCGAATCCGGGGCATGCTCGGTCGGGCTGTTGAGTTCCTCTGGCATAACTCCAGGCTCCTCAGCGGGCAAAATAGTTGATGATGGCATCAATCGCCCGGCTCAGGATGGCGTCAGTCAAAAAGAAAAAGACACCGAAAAAGGCGACCGTCACCAGCACCACGCCGGTGGTTGCCCGCACTTCTTTGAAGCCCGGGTGGGTGACCTTTTTCATTTCCGCGCGCACATCGCCATAGAAGGCGCGCAACTGGCCCCACCAGCCCTTGACCGGGCCGAAGGAGCGGCTGGGTTCCTGCGCGGGCACGCTGGCGCTCATGACCGGCGCTCTCCGGCGGCAGGATAAATGGCAGGGGTGGAGGGATTCGAACCCCCACATCCGGTTTTGGAGACCGGCGGTCTAGCCGTTAAACCTACACCCCTAAACTCAAAGCGGCGGCCGGCGCAGCCGCGGCTGGGATGGATGCTGCGGATCATCTTATTTCACTTCCTTGTGCGCCGTATGCTTGCGGCACTTGGGACAATACTTGCGAAACTCCAACCGCTCGGTGGTGGTCTTGCGGTTCTTGGAGGTGGAGTAGTTGCGGTTTTTGCATTCCGGGCATTGCAGGGTCACAATTTCTCGGGGCATGGCTTACTCCAGGATTTCGCTGATGGCGCCGGCGCCGACGGTATGGCCGCCCTCGCGGATGGCGAAGCGCAGACCTTTTTCCATCGCCACCGGGGTGATCAACTCCACCGTCAGGTTGACGTTGTCGCC
>JAJYIU010000003.1 GCA_021789895.1 Acidobacteriota bacterium
TGGATTGCGTGACTTGCCTGAACCATGCCGTGCTGGTGATCGTGCCGGGCGCCATGGACTCGCCCGGCGTCGGCGATCAGGGCCCGGTCTATCACTACGACGGCAGCGTTTCCGGGGCGCTCTTCAAAGAGGGCGAAAAGATCCGTTTCGATCCCACCCTTGACGTCAACACCCTCAGCGCTTCCACCGCGACCAAGGCGCTGCTCCGCGCGCTGCAACTCTATGGCGGGTTGATCGTGGACCAGACCGGATGCAATTGCTTCGGCATTTATTCCGACCTGGCGACCACGCCGGATAAAACCGGCATGAGCCTCATCGGTCAGCACCTCTGGCTCTATTACTAAACGGCTAAGATGCGAACGCCGCCGCCGCTAAGCCGGTGGCGGCGTCGCGCTTCAGGTAAAATCCCCCCACTTATGAGCGGTTGCTTCGATCAAGGGTATGTAGCCGGCTCGATAGTCTGACCGGAAATCAGCTCAGAGGAGCCTTTCCGGTTTTGAATTTACGTAACTTTGCGTTCTTTTTCTTGTTATCAGCGATGGCGAGTCTGGCCGCCTGCGGCGGCCAACCCGGCGGTGCATCCCGGCCGGCGGAGCAGGCGGCCGGCCAGGGACGCTTGTTTCCCGGCGCCGGAGCGCAATGGCTTTATTCCCCGCCCAGCGGCGCGCCCTTGAATATCTCCAATCTCGCCTCCAGCCTGGGCTTCGGCTTGCGCACGCATCAGGACGGTTTCGACTACCCGGTGGAATACACCCGCGGCCGGCATGGCTGTACCGAGTTTACCGATACCGGAAATTACGGCTATCAGGATCACATCTGTGTTCCCAATCCGGCCAACGGATTTTGGCCTTCAACCGGCGGATGGGGCGCGAACGACGGACACCTGGTCGTGGTCGACACCGCAACACAGCGCTATTACGATTTCTGGAAACTCCTGGTTGACGCGCAAGGCCGGCCGGTCAGCACGAATGTCGGGGCGATTTTCAGTGGCAGTCTCGACGGTGACGGTACGCCGGGCACGACGGCGGCCTATATCAGCGGGCTGGCAGGTGACATCCTGCCAGGCGAGTTGAACTGCGACACCTGCTTGAACCATGCCCTTTTGGCGATCGTGCCGGAAACCATGAACAGTCCGGGCGTAGGGAGTCAGGCGCCTGTGCGCCATGATGATGGCAACACGCCGGGCGCGATTTTCCGCGAAGGCGCGAAAATTCGTCTCGATCCTTCGCTGCCGTTGGCCGAAATGAACGCCTCCACTGCCACCAAGGCCATCATGCGCGCGCTGCAGCTCTATGGAGCCGTCATCGTGGACCAGACCGGGGGCGGCGGCATCGGCTTTTACACCAGCCTGGCCTCGCCGCCGGACGAAACCGGCATGAACCTGATTGGCCGGCATTTGTGGATTTATTACTGAGCCCGGGCGGCTCGGGACGCGCCGGCGCGCTGCCAGCGGGCTACTTCGGCATCCCAGGCGCGCTGCCATTCGCGGGGAGTGCCATGGTAACGCGGGCTGATGGACATGCGCTTGAGATGATATAGATCGTCGCCGGCAGCATAGACGCCGCCATAGCAGTCCATGGCACAGCGATAGCCGGCGGCGCGTATGGCGGCGCGATCCAGCTCGCGGCAGTCCTGCGGCCAGCCGTAGGGAATGGCGAAGTCGAGCGAGGGCGAGCGCAGCTCCGCGCGCAGCCGCTGCAGCGGCTGCTCCAGCTCATGCTGCCGTTCCGTTGCCGAGAGCTGGGATAGGCGGGCGTGGCTGCAGGTATGCGAGCCCAGTCTAAAGCCGGCATTTTCCAACTCCCGCGCCAGTTGCCAATGCATCATCCGCGGCGCTTTGCGCGCATCGTACCAATGGGGAGCGCACGCGCGGTCCAGGCAGCCGGTGACGATGAAGAAGGTCGCTTCCAAGCTCATCCGGTAGAGAATGGGTGCGGCGATTTCGGCATTGTCGGCATATCCATCGTCAAAGGTGATGGCCAGCCGCATCCGCGCTGGTGCCGGCGCCGCGTCCGGCGCCGGCGCTAGCAGCGCCGAGAGCGAAACCATCTCAAAGCGATCCTGCCAATAGCGGCACAAGGCTTCAAAGGATTTTGGCGGGTAGCGCAGCTCGTCCCGGCTCGCATCCGAGATGCTGTGAAAACAAATGATGCAACCCGTAGGAACGGGCGAAGTCTGAAGGGTGTCATGCCGCCACATGTTCAATCTCCTTTTGAAACCTCGCATCGGCGCTGCGCCAGCACATAACCGACGTGCGCTTCCGGGGCGTAATGGCGGCGAATATCGTAGCCTAGCCACTCCAGGCGCTGCAGCAATTGGGCCGGTGGACGGGCATCGGACGCGGCGCGGTGATATTCCAGCGCCAGGCGCTGCACGTTGCGCCAGACTCGACGCGGGGTTTGCCAGATCACGGCGAACTCTTCGCCTTCGATATCCATTTTCAGCAGCTCCACCCGCGTCAGTCCGGCGAGGATCTGCTCCAGGGTGCGCGCCTCCACCTCCACCGCGGCCACTTGGCCCCCCCCGGCGGCGTCCTCCAGGCGGCTGTCGGTGGAACGTACATTCAGCAACAGACGGCGGGGTCCGGCGCGCGCGGTGACCGCGGCGGCCAGCACCTGCACATTGCCGGCTCGGTTGCGTTCCAGATTGCGGCGCAACACATGCAGGCAGGCGGGATTGGGCTCGACCGCCAGCACCTGCCCCGCCGCCGCCAGCGCCCGCGCCGCGCGCAAGCTGAAGCAGCCGATATTGGCCCCCAGGTCCACGATCCATCCATCGCCGGGCAAATCGGGAAATTCGCGTTCATAAACCCGCTCGCGGAAAATTTCCCCCAGTTGCCACAATTCCGCCTGCGGCGAAAGGAATTCGATGACCATGCCGTTGCGAAATCGGCACTCGCTCAGCCGCCAGCCCAACAATTTATGGGCGAAGATTCGCGGCCAGTTTTTTGCCGCCTGCATGAACCAGCCGGCAGCGCGCAGGCGATAGGAAAGGGAGTGCCTCTGCGGAGGGGCGGGCGCGCCGGAATCATGCGGCCGCTCGCCCCCGGGAAGCTCGCGCGCCGCTGCCGCCGGCATGCGCCCAGAGCGGCTTGCAGCCGGCGCCGGCGGAGATGCCATTTTGGACGTCATTCCCAAGGCCGGCCATCCGGCCTGGCGGGGCAGCCGGAATGCCAGCTTGCCGGGAAAGGAACGCGCCAGCCGCAGCCGGTAGGTGGAGCGTGCCTGTTGGGTCCAGCGGTATTTATAGTGTTCATCACCGCGTAAAAAATCGAACCCGCGCTCGCCGCGGCGGATGCAATCTTCCAGAATGCAGCTCATCAGGACGGTGCCGGGGCTGAGCGCAGCGGATTCCGGATCAAAGCCGCTTTGAAAAAAAGCGAACCGGTCGCCGGTTTGGAAGCCATACAGCGCCGCGCGGGGCTGGTCTCCGGCAAAAAGCAGGTACAGCCGCGGGCGGGAGCCGGATGGAGGATCCGCCGCCAGCCGCAGATGAAATTCGCGCAGGGCGCCGGATTCGAAAATGCCGGGCTGCGATTTTTGGCGCCGGCGCAGGTTATGCATGCGGAACAGCTCCGGCAGCATCTCCGCCAGCCGTGGCGGCGAGGTGATGCATTCCAGGTGGAAGCTGCCCCATTGGCGCTGCCAGGCGCGCCGCCGCCGCCGGATCTCGGAACGGAAGTTGGGGCTGCACTGCGCCAGCAGTTGATCGAAACCGGCGGGGAGTGAAAGGAACGGCAGATCGTATTCCGCTGAGTTTTCACATCGCAAATCAGTGCTCTGCAGGCAGGCCTCGAGCCGGGAAGCCGCGGGCAGGGAATGCAGGTCGGCTAGGCGCCATCCCTCGAGCGCCAGCAGATGCCGCGCCAGGCGCGGCCCGGTTTCCGGATGCGCATCCGGCGACAGCACCAGATCGAGTTCGTCGCCGCCGCTGCCTTCCGCCAGCCATTCCAGGCGCGGCAGCAGAGGATGGGGCTGCAGCCGCAAAGGCAGCAGCCCCGCCAGCCGTCCGTCGGGCAGCCATTCCAGCAACACCCGCGGGCGCAGCCGCGGATGAGCGCGCAACCAGCCATATTGCCAGGCCCAGCTTAGAAATGGATGGTGAACGCCGGCGTCGGCCAGCAGGCGGTCCCAGGCGGGGCGCAGGGCGGCCAATTCGTCTGGATTTTGACAGAGGCGATTTCCGCCGCCGCCAAGCGAACGCGCCAAACTTGAGCCGGGGTGCGTAGCCATGGGTTCAAGTCTCGCTGCCAAAGCTCGCCAGCGGCGCGGGCGTGATCGCCGCCGGGGCGGCCGGGGTGATCGCCGGCGCCGCAGTCAAAGTGGGGACGGCGGCTGTCACCCCGGCGCCGCCCGGCAGTGGGAGCGCGGCGGTGGCCGGCGCGGCGGCGAGCTGGCGGATTTGTTGCAGCAAGCCGCGATGCCGCGCCTGTAACCAGAACATGTAGCCGGCGGCGCCGGTCAGCGCCAGCACCGGCAATTGCAGCTTCGGCGCCCAGCCCGAGATTAAATACGCCTCTGGAACCAGCAGGGCGGCCATGAACAGGCTGGCTTCCGCCGCCGGCCGCAAGGCGGCCAGCAGCTCCGCCGGCCGCAGCCGTACCACCCGCACCGATATCACAAAATGCAGCAGCGTCATCAGTGTCCGCGCCAGCAGCAGCGCGCAGGCGACTCCATAAATGCCGTTCCAGCGCGCGCCGGCGATCAGGCTGGGCGGCAATAGCAGCATCCAAAGTACGGTGAAGCGGCTGAGGATTTCCGGCCGTCCCATGGCTTTATAGGCGTCGCCAAAATGATGGCTGGCGGCCCGCACCAGCGCATACAGCGCCAGTATGCGGAGCACTGAAATCGAGGGCAGCCAATTCCAGCCATACGCGATAATGACCAGCGGCCCGGCGGTGATCAGCAGGCCGGTGGCGATGGGCACGGTGAGCAGCGAGCTGTAACGCATGGTGGCCAGCAGCGCGCGCCGTAACGCGGTCATATCCGATTGCAGGCGGCTGAGGGCGGGAAAGACGACCCGGCTGGCGATATAGATCAGGTTGAGCAGCGCCAAATCGGGGATTCGGTATGCGAGCGTGTAATAGCCCAGCGCTACTTTGCCGAGCATGCGGGCGATGATGAACGCATCCAGATTGAGCAGCAGCGTGCCGCAAAGCTCCATCAGGTAAATATGGCGGGCGTAGCGCAGCATGCGGCGCGCCAATTCGCCCGACCAGCCCCAATGCGGATGCCAATCGAGCAGCAGCCACAGCGCCGCGGCATAGACGATGCCGCCCAGCAACTGTCCCCAGATCAGGCTCCAGGCGCCCAGCCCGAGCAGCGCCAGCAAAACGCTGCTCAGGCCCTTGATCAAGGACTGCGTGAAATCGGGCAGCATTTTCCGGCGAAACGCCAGTTGGCGGCGCATCAGCGCGTCGGGCGAGCTGCTGAAAGCGCTGCAGAGCAGCGAAAACGAGAGCACGCGCAGCATCGGCGCCACCGGCGGTGCATGGAAAAACGCAGCGGCCGGCGGCGCCGCCGCCCACGCCAGCGCGATCGTGAGCAGCGAAGTGGGCAGCAGCAGCCAGAAGCCCAGGTTGGCGGCAGCCTCGGCGTCGCGGGGCTCGAAAATCACCGCCGAGGCCAGGCCCAGGCTGCCCAAAGTTTCCAACAGGCTCAACGCGCTCAGGACGATGGCCACCTCGCCAAAATCGTTTGGCGCCAGCAGCCGGGCGAGCAGCATGGTGGTGGCGAAAACCAGTAATTTGCCGAGTGCGAACGAACTGTAGGCCCAAACCATGCCGCTTGCCACCGTGCGCCGGTTCACATCCGGATCGGCGGCCGCCGACAGGCTGCGTCGGGTGCGTTCCCAGGCGGCCGCCTGCTGCCCGGTCAGGTGCCGGCGCCAGCCGTTCAGGCACGCAAACTGCGCCAGGAAGAAAAAGTAAAGCGCTTCCCCCTTGCCCCAGGCGTGATGAAAGCGGCGGGAAATCGCAGCCAGGCCGGCCAGCAGATAGAGCCCAAATTGCATCCACGCCAGCGCCGCGATCCAGGCCGGTATTTGCGAGGAGAGCACCAGGGGCGGGCTGGAGAGAAGCGCCAGGCTCATCCAGAGGGCGCTCAACGGGCGCAGCCGGCAATGGCACCAGACTTTCAGCCGGCGCAAGCCGCGCAAGCTGAGCAATTCCGGTCGCAGCAATTGCAACGCCTGCCAACGCCCAGCCGCCATCCGGCTTCTGCGCTCCCATTCATCCCGGGTGTGCGCCGAAGGTTGTTCATAGGAACGGGCGCCGGCGGCAAACGCGACCCGCCGGCCGCGGCTGACTACCTGCAGAATCTGGAAAAGATCGTCATTGACCATGACCTGTGCCGGCAGCGCATGGTAGAGTTCGCGGCGCAGCGCCAGAATTTCCCCCGATCCGGCCACCACCGTGCCGGTCTCATCTTCGAGCCGCAGCAGGCGGTTTTCGTAATTCCAATAAACGCTCTCGCCGCCGCCGACGCCGGCAAGCGTGGCCACCTGTTTATTGCCCACCGCGGCGCCGACCGCGGCATCCGCGAACGGCTCGGCCATGCGCAACAGCGCATCGGCGCTGTAAAGATTGCTGGCATCGGAAAACAACAGCACTTCCCCTCGGGCTTGTTGCACTGCCAGGTTCAGTGCGGTGGCTTTGCCTTGGCGCTGTGCGTACGACAACAACCGTACCCGGCCGCTGTCCCGCGCGCGCACGCAATCGGCGGTGCCGTCTTCCGAACCGTCGTCCACCACCAGAATTTCCAGCCTCTCCGCCGGATAATCCAGTTGCAGCGCGTTGTCCAGCCGGGCGCCGATGGCGTCGGCTTCGTTATGCGCGGCAATGATCAGGCTGAAGAAGGGCAGCCGTGTTGGGCGCGGCGGCGCCGGCAGCGCTCTTCTCCGCGCTCGTACCCACAACAGGGCGGGATAGCCGGCCCAGACGGCCAGCAAGACTCCCAGGCCGGTCAAAAACATGCCGGCGTCCAGGCCCAGAAACCAGGACCAGGCGTGCATCAATGTGGTGGTGGGAGACATCCGGGTCCTGTTCAGGTTGGGATCGGGGTTGGAGTGGAGAGGGCCGCCGGCGCGGCGCTCGCGATCGCGCGCGAAAGCTGCCGCGCGCAGGTCAATAAATCGAAATCCTCGGCCACGGTTTGCCGCCCGGCTTCGCCCCAGCGGCGGCGCAATTCGGCATCGCGCGCGCGCTCGATCGCCTCGCTCAAGCCGGCCGCGTCGCCGGGCTCGATCAGCCATCCGTTGGCGCCGCTGTTGATTAATTCAGGGATTCCCGATATCCGGCTGGAAAGCGCCGGTAATCCGGATGCCATGGCCTCCATCAGCGCCACCGGAATGCCATCCATGCGGCCGCCGGGTTCGCGCAGGCTGGGCAGAACGAACACGTCCGCCCAGGCCAGTTGTTCGCGCACCTGCGGCAGCGTAAGCCAGCCCAGCAAGCGCACCTGCGCCGCCAGTCCCAGCCCCCCGATCCGGCTTTCCAGCCGCCGCCGCTCCGGGCCGTCCCCTGCCAGCCGCAGTTCAAATTCCATTCGGCCGCGCAAGCGCGCGCAAGCTTCCAGCAAAATCGAGTGGCCTTTATATGGACGCAATGCCGCGACGCACAACAGCCGCAGCGGGCGCTCTGAAACCGGCGTGGCCGCGCTTCTGGCGCGCGCTAACTCCTCATAATCGCCGGTAGGCACGCCGCAGTGGATGATGCGCAATTTTTCCTCCGCGCCCGGCGCCAGGCGCAGCAGTTCATCGCGGTTGTATCGGCTGATGGCGGCGACGAAGGCCGCCGCTTCTATCTTTTGCCTGAGCAGTGTCGGGTGTTCGAACAAATCGTGCGCGTGCACGGTAAAGCTGAAGGGAATGCCGGTCAGCCGATGGATGGCCATGGCCGCCATGGCCGGATGGGTGGCGAAGTGTGCGTGCAGGTGGCGTATGCCCGCCGCGCGGCAAGAATCGGCCAGGCGCGACACCTGCGGCCAATAAGCCAGCGTAGCCGCCAGCAGGTTGAAATCGCGCCGCCCGCCCCAGGCAAGTTCGGCCCAGGCGGATCGTTCGGCGCGATGCCGCAGCCATCGGCTGCCCGCGCCAATCCAGGCGCCCGGGCCCCAGTCCGGCCATACCATGGCCGAACTCAGCGCCTGGGTTTCCGGATGCTGCCGGCCGGAGGCCGCTCTGCGCAGAGGCAGAATTTTTAGCTTGTGCCCCAGTTCGCGCATCGCCAGCATCTCGCGCAGAATGAATGTCTCGGTCAATAAGGGAAAGCGGGAAACAATATAGGCAATCGCCGGCCGGCTGCCCGGCGCGACAAGATCGGCTTTTGACCATTCGGTTTGAGAGCTGTCTAACCCACAATCTACAGGCAAACCTCTCCCCCAGCACTCCGCACCCGCCGTTGCGCATGCGCGAGTATTCCTGATTCCAAAGATGAAATGGATGCCGGACGCCGGGCGGCGGCATCATGCCGCGTTACGAGGCTCGCTGCTTTCTACTGTTGGCTCACGGGCGACGCGGCACAGGCTTTTTCGCGCGTGGCTTGGTTTTTAGGAACGAGTTCCGCCAGAATTTGCGCGGCAATTGCATCCCAGCCGGGATGCCGCCCCGCGCGCCGCAGGGCCGCTTCGCGATAACGCGCCAGCCGCTCCGGCTGCAATCTGGCCTGCCGCAGCGCCAGCGCCAGCCCGTCCGCGTCGCCCGGCTCGAACAGCCAGCCGGTTTCGTCATCCTGCACGATCTCGCGCAGTCCCCCCGCCGTGCTGGCCAGCATCGGCTTTCCCCATTGCAATGCCAGGTGCGCGACGCCGCTTTGCGTAACCGCGCGGTAAGGCAGGCAGACGAAATCGGCCGCTTGAAAATACCAGCCGGCTTCCTCGGCTGGAATGTAACGCACGTCCCAGCGCACCCATGGATCCAATCCCGAGCGGCGGGCCGAGTTTTTCCATTCCTCCAGGGGAGCATCCGGCAGCGCCCGCCCGGCAATCAGCAGCGCCGGGCGCTCCTCCGCTCGCAGCCGCGCCATCGCCGCGAGCAGGGTTTCGATGCCTTTGTAACGCGTCAGGGCGCCGAAGCAGAGGCCCAGAGGCAAGCCCTCGGGCAACTGCAGTCGGCGCGCGAGGCGCGGATCCGGCCCTTGAAAGTCATGCATCAGTTCAGATAAGCCATGCGGGATGGCGATGATGCGCGGCCGGTCCGGCGTCCCCAATGGCTCCTCGCCCGTATGCGCCAGCCGGGCCTGCAATTGCTGCCGCGCCCACTCGCTATGAACAAAGATGGCGCGCAAGTGGCGGCTCATGCCATCACGCCAGGGCTGCTCTTTCAGCAATTGTCCAACCCGCTGCCGTTCGATTGCCTGCACATTGTGCCAGATGTCGGCCAATTGGTGCTTGCGCGCCAGCCGGCGCAGAAACCAGGCATCGCAGCGGTGTTCGAGGTCCCCGAGCAGGATCCAGTCTGGCCGCCATTGCCGTGCCGACCAGGCAATCTGCATCCAGGCCGCGCCGTAGCCGATGCCATGGCCCCAGCGCCGCGCCATGCGTCCCCAGCGGCTGCGCGCCGCCGGCCGGCACGGATCCCAGGTGAGCAGCCGGGGACGCAGGGTAAACCCCGGCGTCGTGTCCGCCGGCCGCAATTCGGGATCGCGTCCGGTCAAGAGCTGGACTTCGGCCCCTTGTCGCGCCAGCGCTTGCGATAATTGCAGGCTGTAATGGTAAAGGCCGCCGGTGGAAAAAAATTCCGGAATCAGGATGCGCGGTGCTGCCGGCGTGGGCGGCGGCGGAGCCCCATGCAAACGCCGCCAGCCGGTGGTGGTGCGCCGCTCCTCCGCCAGGATCGCATCGTAAAGCTCGAACAGTTGCCGGCGCCAGGGTTCGAATTCAAAATTCGCGCGAAAGCGGCGGCGTGCCGCTTCTCCCTGGCGCTGCCGCAGGCCGGCGTCGCGCGCCAGGCAGAGCAGGCTTTCGCGCAGGGCTGGCGCATCCTGGCAGGGAAAATAAAGGCCGGCGTCGCCGAGGACTTCGCGATTGGCGGCAATCCCGGAAGCGGCAATCGGCAGGCCCGCGGCCATCGCCTCCAGCAGCGCCGTCGGCTGCGCTTCCTCGCGGCTGGGAAAGAGAAAGCCATCCGCCGCGGCCAGCCAATCGGCAATCCGATCCTGTGCGCCCGGCAGGTGGAAGCGGCGGTTCTGGCATAAACGGGCGGCCCGGCGCGCCAGCGGCTCATAACCTTCGCCATCGCCGAGCCAGGCAAAGTGCAGTCCCGGTTGGAGGTCCAGCGCGGTGCTGGTTCCCTCCAGCCATTCCCGCCAGCCTTTTTTTTCGCGCACCACCGCCACTGTCAGCCAGAGCTGCTCGCCGGCTTCCATCCCAAGTTGCCGCCGCAAACGCGCCCGCGCTTCGGCTGTCGCTGCGGGCAGCACCAGTCCATGCGGCAGGCGAACACAGCCCTGGCGCAGCACCCCGGCTGCCTCCCATGCCGCCTGTTGCGATTGGGAAAGCGTGATCACCCGCCGTGCCAGGCGGTTAAGCGACCAGATTTCGGCTTGCCGCAGCCAGGCCTCGCGCCCGCTTGCATCTCCGGCGGGCAGCACATGCAGCGTGGCGACGGCGGGCAGCCGCAGCAGCCGTCCCGCCGCCGTGCCCCAGAGTATTGCCGTGCGCAAATGCGCATGCACGATTTTCGCGTTCTCGGCGCGAAGCTGGCGCAGAAGGCGGGCAAAGGCGGCGGCATCGGTGCGGCTGCGCGCATTCAGGCTCTCGCCGCCGCCGTGAAATCCGCGGGCGGCCGCGCTGGAGACCGATTGCAATGCCCACAGCCGGAATTCCCAGCCCGGCGGCGCGCCTTTTTCCGCCAGCAGAGCGGCCATGCGCTCAGCGCCGCCCAGGCGCATGCCGTCCACCAGCCAGATCACCCGCCTTGGTTCGCCGCCGCCGCTTGTGCCCGCCATAAATACCGTGCTCGTGCCGCGTTTAAGACTGAAATGCGGCAACTGGCGCCGGCGCTGGCGCCGGCGCTGCCGCGATCGGCGCCGGTGGTTCGAGCACCAGTTGGGCGGCCAATCCCGCCAGCGTAAGCAGCACGAAAAAGTGCCGGAAATAGGCGTCGTGCAGGAACAGGCTGAGAAACAGATAGGTGGCGATGGAGGCGCTCGTGCCCCATAGCAGTGCCGCGAAGTGGCCCGCCCCGATCGCCTGCAGCCGTCGCAAGCTGGCCCGCATATTGCCGAAAAGACGCACGATGAAAAAGAGAAATGCCGATAGCCCCAGAATGCCCGTCTCCGCCAGCATCTCCATGAACAGGTTATGGACCTGGTGGCGGCGCGATTGCGAAATCAAGCCGGCGCGCGCCTGGTAGCGCAGGAATTCCATGTAGTAGTTGCCCGGCCCCACGCCGAGCAAGGGATGGCGGCGCGCCATTGCCCAGCCTACCGCCAGCTCGTTGCGGCGCGCCGCCAACGAAGGGTCTTGCAGGTTATAGACCGACACCGCGCCGGTGACCTGGTGCAGCGAAAGCATGCGCTGCCAATAATTCGCCGGAGCGATCAGCATCAGCCCCAGCAGGCCGGCGGCTGCCATCCCCCATGCTTGCGGTTGCCGGCGGAAGTGATACAAAAATACCAGGCCCACAAACAGCAGGCCGAGAAAGCTGGCCCGCGAATAGGTCAGGATCACCGCCCCGCAAATCATTGCCAGGCTGCTCCAGGAAAATAGCCGGACCGCCCACGAGCGCGCCCGGTAGCCTTCCGCCGCCGCCAGCGGCAACAGCGCCGAGAGCGCCATGGCGAAGAAGTTGGGATCGCCCAGCGAGCCGCTGGCGCGATATCCCATTCGCCCGCCGTAGATGCCGGCCAGTTTTTGCGGCGCCAGTCCCCAAAAGCTGAAATGGCTGCCGGTCAGTCCCTGGAACAGCACCGGCAGCGACATCAGCGAGCCCGCCGCCAGCAGCGCCCAGATGCCGTGTTGCCAATCGCGAGGCCGGGGCAGCAGGTTGATGATCAGATAAAACAGCGCGATATCCTTGAGCAGCTCGAAGAGGTTGGCGGCGGCGACCCAGGGATAGGCGGCAAATACCGAGGAAAGCGCTTGCGCGCCGGCCAGCCCCAGCAGCGGCAGCCACAGCGGCCAGCGCAGCGGCCGTTCACGGTGCAGCAGCCAGCGATGCAGCAGCCACGCCAGCCAGCTCCAGATCAGCAGGCTGCGCAGCGTCCAGGCAAAGTGCAGGCGGTCATGGATGATATCGGACGCGTTCCAATACACCACCAGCAGGCATAGGAATGCTCCCCATTCCGGCCGGCGCAGAATCAGCAGCAGCACCGCCGCCAGCGCGGCGGCCACGCCGAGAGCCGCCACCGAATGCTGCGGCATGCTGCCGGCAGCGGCGAACAGAGCTACCCCGCAGGCGACGGCCCCTGCCGCCATCCAGGCCGCCGTTCGCCATCTTCCGGTGGATCGCAGCGCCAGGCTGGGCGCGGCCAAAACCGTGCTCATTTGCCTCCCTTGCCGGTGATGACGACCGCCACCGTGAGCAGCAGGATTTCCAGGTCCAGGCGCAGCCGCCAGCCGCGGATATAGGCCAGATCCTGGCGCAGGCGCTCGTCGAAGCTGCAACTGCCGCGCCCCAAGACCTGCCAGAGCCCGGTCATGCCCGGCGGCACGGCCAGACGCTCGGTATGCCACAATCGCCAGGTCTCATAACCGAAGGTGGTGGGACGCGGACCCACCAGCGACATTTCGCCGCGCAGCACATTCCAGAGCTGCGGCAATTCATCCAGGCTGGTGCGCCGCAGCCAGCGCCCCAGCCGCGTGACCCGCGGATCATTTTCGATTTTGAAGTCCGGCCACGCCAGCCGGCTCATCGGACGCAGCCGTTCTTCCAGCACTTGCGCGTCCACGATCATCGTGCGCAATTTCCAGAAGCGGAAGCGCCGGCCGTCTTTGCCGGTCCGCCATTGCGCGAACAGCGCCGGGCCGGGCGAATCCAGGCGAATGGCTAGCATGCAGAGCAGGCAGATCGCGCCCGCCGGCAGCGCCAGCACGGCCAGCAACGCCAGATCCAGGCCGCGCTTGATCCGCGACTGGGCTTTGTCCAGGCCGGTGCGCCAGACCTCGCCGGAAATCACCTGCCGCCGCCTTACCCGCCCGGGCGCGATCAGCCGCCACAATCCGCGAACGGGGTCCGCTGCATCCGGCGGCTCCGCCGCCGCGCGCCGCGGCTCCGCGCTCGCCGCTGCTGCCGCATTCGCGTCATAGCCGCTCACGCTGGCTGCTCGCATGCCGATTCCGTTCGGGCTCGGCCGCGCGGGCGGATCGCCGCCGGCGTGTCCC
Organism: Acidobacteriota bacterium; assembly: GCA_021789895.1. Classification (GTDB taxonomy): domain Bacteria; phylum Acidobacteriota; class Terriglobia; order Terriglobales; family SCQP01; genus JAKASR01. Next base: position 13,323 of record JAJYIU010000003.1, read on the forward strand.
GGCGGGCCGGCGTTCATCGCGGCGGGTAGCGATGCCGGAACGCCGCCATGGCCGTTCAGGTGGAAACTCCCGGGCGCGCCCTCCCGAACCGCGGCGGCGCCGGCCGGCGGCCAGATGGCCCGCGCGCGGTTGCGCCGCGCTCTGTCCGGATGCGCCTCGCGTGCCGCCGTCTGCGGCATGGGTGAAAACGTCGCCACTCGCACCTTCCCCAACCAGGCGTCCGCAACGCTCATGCCCGCCTCCGGGGCCGCATCCCCGGCAGTGTTCATGCCGCAGTCTCCAGCAGCGCGGTTAAAGTTAATCCCTGTTCGGGAAAGCGCGCTGGCTTGATTTCCAGGTGGAGTTGCAGCTTCGCCGCATAGCGGCGCAGCCGCGCGCTCACCGGAGCTTCATCCGGGCATTCTTCGAGCAACAGAAATATCCGGTTGTCTTCCCACCACAGCAAATCGGTCAGGCGGCTGTTGACGGCGAGAATTTGAAAAAAATCCCGCAGCCGGTCTTCCGCTGCCGGCGACGGAGCCAGTTGCAGCAATAGCAGCGGGGCCTCGAAGCGCCGCGCCCGCTGCAGCATGCGCAGCAACCCGGTTTCCACCTGCCGGCGATGCTTGTAATAAGCCGGAAGCAATTCCTTCAGCTTCGGCCGCGGCGCCTCCCGGCGGATGCCCGGCTCAGGCTGCATGGCGTTCCTCTCCCGCGTGCAGATAGTAATGTTGGTGGCGCCGGTAGTAACGGAATTCCGGCGCGCTCAGGTCGGCGGCGTTCAGCACGGTGCCCAGCAGCGGCGCGCGGGCGCGCTGCAGCTCGCGGCCCAGCAGGCGCGCTTCGCTCATCGTGGTCGAGCCCCAGCGCAGCACCAGCACCACTCCGTCCACCACGTGCGAGAGCAGCAGCACGTCGGCGGTGAGGTTGCCGGGCGGCGAATCCACCAGCACGAAATCGTAGCTGGCGCGCCAGCCGCGCAGCAGTTCGGGCAGGCGGCGCGGCTGCAGTTGCGCTTCCGGCTGGCGTTCGCAGGCCAGCAGATCGAGCTGCGGAGCCAACGGCAGCGGCTCGACCACTTCTCCCGCCTGCGCCGCCATCAGACCGCGCAGGTTCTCCACTTCGAAAAAGCGATGGCAGCCGGGACGCCGTACGTCGCCATCCACCAGTAGCGTTTTCCAGCCCTGGCGGGCGAGCGTCAGCCCCAACTGGCAGACTGTGGTGGTTTTTCCTTCGCCCGGTCCCGCGCTGGTGAACAGCAGCGCGGCCGGCATTTTGGCGCGGGTGGACAGGTTGGCGGCCAGGCGGGCGTAATGGTCGAAGGCCGCCATTTGTCCCAGCGGCGCGCGCGCCGGCGCGGGCAGCCCCAGCGCGCTCTCCCGCGCCGCCGGCAGCAGCCCTCCGTTCAGCTTGGGAATAATACCCAGCGGCCAGAGTTGCGGCAAACCGCTCTGCGCATCTTCGGATTGCAAAATCCGGTCTTCCCAATGCGCCCGCAGGCCCACGCTCAAGCCCGCCGCCAGCACCCCCAACGCCAGCCCTAAGCCTAAATCGATTGGCAGTTTGGGGTACTGCGGCGCCAGCGGCGGCTGCGCCCGATCGAGCGGAAGGATGTTACTGGTGGGCAGCGAGGAGAGCAGTCCCGCCTCGCTCAGTTTCGACATCAGATCGTGATACAGCATGGCGCCGCTCCGCGCCCTGTCGTTCAGAATCTGATACCGCATCTCCGTGGCGCTTTCCTTCGCCGCCTGCCGCTGCAGCCTGGCCACCAGCGCCTGCAGCGCCGCCTCGCTGCGCTGCGCGGCGCGCGTGCGCTCCGCCAGCCCGGCGCCGATCTGAAGCCGGAGCGCGGATAATTGCGCTTCGGCCTTGCGCAGTTTCGCCCGCGCCTCGCCCACCGCCGGAAAAACCGGCTGGTACACCGCCTCGGCCTGATTCAGCGCCGTCCGGTCGGCTTCCACCGCCGCCTCCGCCGCCGTCAGCGCCGCCGGACGCTGGGCCGCCGGTAGGCTTCCCAGCCCGCCGCGGTACGAGCGCTCGAGCGCCTCCCGCGTGATCCGTTCCGCCCGCGCGACCGTTAATTGCCGGTCGGCGTCTTCCAGTTGTTGTAACAGCACGTTTTGCTGACCGCCGGGCACTACCAGCGGCGTATAGGCGTGTTGCAGTTGAAAATTCACCACTGCCTTTTGCGCCGCCAGCGCGTTCTGCTGCACCCCGCGTAGCTGCCCCTGCAGCCAATGCGCTACTTGCTGGCCCGCCTGGAAACGGGTTTCCAGCGAATATGCGGTGTACTCCTGGATCGTCGCATTCACAATCTCGGCCGCCAGCCGCGGATCGTGGGATCCATAGCTGACCTCTACCGTGCGGCTGAGCCGGTCGGGCGTCGCTTTCAGATGTGCGCGGAATATCGCGACCGCGATCTGGCTGCGCGCGCCGCTCGATTTCCCCCGATCCTTCAAGCTCGCGAGCGCTTTCCGGAGGCCGGCCTCGCGCTGTTCCAGCCCCAGCCGGGCAATGACCCGGCGCGCTACTGCGCGGCTGGTCAGTTCCAGGATGTCGGTCTGGATCTGGCGGTCGGTGTCGCTGCTGTACCAGCGGGTGGGTGGCTGAATCCGTGCCCAGCGGTTGCTGGGCCGGGCGATCACGATGCTGCCGGTGGCGACGTAGTAGGGGTGTATGACCCAGGTCAGCGCCGCCCCTAGGGCGGTGAACAGCGCGATGATCGCCAGCGCCATCCAGCGATAGCGGTACAGGATATCCAACATGCGCCGGCGCCCGGAAGGCGCCGGCGAGGATTCCAGCTCGAGCAGGGCATTGCTGCCCGGCAGTTGCTCCGGCGCGGGACTGCCGGCTTCCAGTTCAAAATGATTGGCCATGCGACTTCACACCTCTGGTTCGCGGTGGGCGCGCCGGCGCGGCGGAGAGTTCGATTTTCATTCGAGCGCCTTCGCCGGAGCTGCGCGCCACCGCCCGATACCGGCTAATACATGTGCACTACGTGCAGCGTTTTCGAATCCACCCACCAGCGGCCGGCGCCGCCGAAGAAACTCAGCACCGCCAGTCCCACCCGCCGGACCCCCGAAGTCGGTACCACGATGATGTCGTCCGCGTGCAGTTTCACATCCGGCGTCCGGTTTTTCCGGATCGCGTTGCCGTTCACCACCAGCTCCCGCCTCCCGGTCTGGCCGGGAATCAGGCGCAAAATGCGGACGTCGCTCGCAGCCGCCTCTCCGGAGTAGCCGCCGGCTTCGCTGATGGCTTCATTCAGCGTCATGCCCGCGCGCAGCGGCAGCGCCCCCACGCTCTTTACCGCGCCGGTGAGAAAGACGCGGTGCAGCCGCGGGACCTCGATCACGTCGCCCGGCAGCAAGACCCGGTTTAATCCCGGCTGCTCGGCAATGCGGCTCAAGTTGATCGTCTCCAGCACCGAATTGATGTGGAAAGCCGGCTGCCCGCCCCCGGTTCGGCTGCGCGTGGCCGGCGGCGAGTGCAGCAGGTAGACATGGTTGTCGGCGTATTCCGGTATCAGGCCGCCCGCCATGCCGATGGCTTCGAGCAGCGTCACCTGCCCGCTGTAGGCATACACGCCCGGGCGCGGCACTTCCCCCAGCACCGAGATCTTGCGGCTGTTGACCTCGATCAGCATGACGCTGACCAGCGGATGCAGCAGCACTTGCGTATAGCGCTGCGCCAGCAGCGACTGGATATGGCCCACCGTCTCCCCCGCCACCTCGACTGGCGCAAGAAAGGGCAACTGTATATGGCCATCCGGGCTGACGCGGGTTTCACCGCTTAACTGCGGCTGGTCGAAGATGCGCACATCCAGCAGATCGCCCGGCCCCACCGTCTCGCTTCCCCCGCCGCCATAAATCTGCACCACTCCCGAACGCGGCATCAGCGCTGCCATCGCCGGCGCTGCCGCTCCCCCCGACTGAGCTGCCGCCGCCGCGGAGATGACCGCGCATATTCCCATCCCCAACCAGATATTGCGCATAGAAATGTTCGTACCTCGATGCGTTCTATGGATGCACTCGCGCGTATATGGGTCCAGCTAAGTTAAGTCTAAAAAAGCGCGTGAGTGCTGGGTCAATTTATAAGGAATGAGGTGAAAATGATGAATTTGCACTTTTGGATAGTTGTAAGTGTTAAAAAGTAGGGCTGGCCATAAGTCGCAGGCCGTCGCCGGCGGCCGCATCGTTTGGCCGCAGACCCGCGCGTCTGGCCCTGCCGGCGCCGCTGCCGCTGCCGGCCGGCCGCCGCCGCCGGTCTTGACCCGTTTAGCCGGAGCGTAATACAATTCGCCGCCATGAAGCGAAATCTCGCCTTTTTAGCCGTCAGCGCAGCGCTGCTTGCAGCCGGCGCCAGGCCCGCTCGTGCCGACAGTGCCATGACTTTTTCCCACCTTTATGACCGCAGCGGCATTCGCTGGGGGCAAGGCGCGCGCGATTACATCTTTGCCGATGGCGAGATCACCGCTTCCACCCCCGCCGCGCTCAGCGCCGCGCTGGCCAAATATCATGCCCACCCAGGCTTCATTTTGGTGCTGAATTCCCCCGGCGGCGATCTCCACGCCGGCATGGTCATGGGACGCCTGATCCGCCAGGCCGGACTCTGGACCGAGATCGGCAGCGAATATCCCATGGCTCTGGGGTTGAACCCCAATCTGAATGCGTCTCTTTTCCCGTATCTACAAACCCCGGGTCATGCTCCTTTCCCCGGCTATTGCTATAGTTCCTGTACTTTCGCCTTCCTCGGCGGCGTGGTCCGCATCGTCAACTACACCTCCGATTACGGGGTGCACCGCTTCTATTTCAGCGGCAGTGGGCGTCCTGAAGGCATTCGCGTCAGCACCGAGATGGAAATGGCCCGCATCGAGCACTATCTCAAGGAAATGGGCGTGGACCCGGATTTCGCCACCAAAATGGTGCTCAAGGGACGTGAACATGTCTCCCATCTTTCCGAACGCCAGATGGAGCAGCTCGGCATCGTGACCCCCTTCTGGCAAACCACCTGGGACATTCGCCAGGGCGATGGTCTTTTCTACTACTACGGCGATACCACCAGCGTCAACGGTCATCACGATCATGCCCAGCTTTACTGCGCCCTGCCTGAGCAGCGCGCCAAAGGTTACGACGTGATGCTGAACCTGTTCGTGGACCCTGCGGGCGAAGTTTCCCCCGCCAGTTTTACCGCCGGTGTGGAGGCCTATAACCTGCGGCTGGATAACGACGGGCTGGTCTTCTCCAACCATAACCGGCTGATCTGGCGTCCGGCGTTCGTGGATGGCAGCACTGGCCGCATCGGCGTGATTCTCGGCTTCAAATTGAAGCAATTTACCCAGGTGATGGACAGCCATTATCTCGGCTTCATGTTCTTCAATCCTCGTGGCGAAGTGAATTACCTGGGCGCCACCATGACCCTGGGCCGCAAGCGCCTGCTCAGCTTCGCCCAACACTGCATGCCGCGCGCCAATACCGATTTCACCCTGTCCAACTTGAGCGCTTCGGTGCCGCTGTCGCAACTCTCTTATCGCCCCGCCGGCAGCGGGCAATTCACCGCTTTATTGGGCCACCCGCTCGCCGCCGGCCAGTCCGCCAAAATCACCATGCCGCATTACCAGGGCTGCGCCTTTGATATGATCGGCCGCTTCGCCAACCAGGCCGGCGTCGGCTGGCGAAACGTGGATCTTTGCGTGTATGGGAAAATCAACGCCTTCGCCCCCGCCGCCGGGCCTGCCGGCGCCGCCGGTACGGTGACCGTCGCCAACGGCGGCAAGGCCCAGATCGTGGGCTTGAATATCTCGCCGCATAGCAGCCGAAGCTGGGGCGCCAACCTGCTCGCCGGCGCCAACCACGATCAGCAGCAGGCGCTTGCCCCCGGCGCCTCGCGCGCCTTCGAAGTGCCGCTCAACCGTACCTGCCAGTACGACATCCGCGTGCTCTACGATAGCCGCCATAGCGAGGCCCGCATGAACCTCAATCTCTGCCGCATCGGCACCATCACCTTCGCCGCGCCGGCCTTGAAATAAATCCATTTCGCCGGCTGGCAGCCATTTCGGCTTGGCGCCGCGCATCAAGGTGCGTGCGTTCAACTGGTTGATTTCGCTCGACGAATCGCTCGGCTGGGCGCGCCATCCTGCCGGACTCGAGCCGGCGACGATGGTCATGCTCGAACACGATCTCGGCGGTTGAAGAAATCGTGCCGCATGGCGGCGCTATCCGCCGCCCGCGCCGGCGAGCCGCAGCACCCGCACGCCGTACGCCGGCAGTTCGATCTGCGGACCCTCGCGCCCCCCGGTCAGCGCATTGCGCGCCGCGGCGGTGATCCTCACGCGCTGCGGCCTGCCGGTGTAATTGAGCAGAAACAGCAGCTTCTCGCCCGCTTTTTTCCGGCTGGCCTCCTCCACGCCTGCCGGCAGCCGCGCGCCCAGGCCGATGCCCGCTTGTTTGGCCGCCAGCAGCGCGAGCCGATCGTAAAAGGCATCGGTTTCCGGCTCAGTGCCCACGTAGATGACCGCGCCGCGGCCGAAACGGTTGAGCGTGGCCGCCGGCTTGCCGGCGTAATAATTCTGTCCGTAGGTGGCCAGGACGCGCGCGCCCGCCGGCGTCAGAATATCGAACCACACCCCGGCCGGGTATCGCGCGCCCGCCATCAGAATGGTTTGTTTTTGGGTGGTTTGCGGATCGTAATCGTGAATGGCGATGCCGGCCAGGCGGGCGAAGCGGCCCGGCAGCGTGCGCCGGGTAAAGACGTTGTGCGCGTCCTTTACCCCCGAGCGGTAAGTCAGCACCAGCACGCCTCCCGCCGCGACGAAGCGGGTGAGCTTGCGCGCCAGCCCGGCGGAGGCGGCGAAGAGCGAAGGCGCCACCAGCACCTTATAGCGCGAGAAATCCTGCTGCGGGAAAACCACGTCCACGTTCGCGCGCCGCCGCCGGAAGGCGGCGTAATAGCGTTCGAGTTGGCGGTTGTAATCGAAATTTTTCGTCAAGGGCTGGATATGGAACGCCCAGCGGCTCGCGGGCGAGACCAGCAGCGCGATCCGCGCTGCGACGCGCGTGCCTTCGATCAGCGGCGTCAGCCGGCGCACTTCCCGCCCCATGCGCGCGATGACGCGATAGCGCTGGTTCAAGACGCTGTCCTGATCGAGAATGCCCTGCCAGTACTGTTCGGTGCCGTAGCGCGAGGTGCGCCAGCGGAAGTAGCACACCCCGTCGGCGCCATGCGCGATCGCCTGGTAGGCCCAGACGCGGTACAGCCGCGGCGCCGCCTGCCGTCCCCAGAAAGTGGTCCAGCCCGGCAGCCCGGCCTCCTCCTCCATGACCATGAAGTTGCGGCCGGCTTTGGAGCCGCGCATCAGGTCGTGCGCCAGCGCGGGGCCGAAATAATCGCTATGCCGCTGGTCGAACATCGGATAGTTGTCCCAGGCGGCGAAATCGATGGCCGTATTCAGCCGTGAGTAATCCACCGCGTCGAACATGCCCATTTCGTTGGTGGTAATCGCCTTCGCCGGCGCGATGCGGCGCAGTATGCGCGCCTGGAAATCCAGGTAGCGGCGCGTGGTTTGGCTGAAGAAGCGGTCGTAATCGAGCGCCAGGCTGGGGTTGACCACTCCGAAAAGCGTGTTCCAGGGCAGCGGAATCTCGGTCCAGGCGGTGTAGGTATGCCCCCAAAAAATCGTTCCCCAGGCACGGTTGAGCGCGTCCAGGCGGTGATACTTGCGCCGCAGCCAGGCCTGGAATGCCGCCCGGCAGTAATGGTCATAGCAATATGGATTGCCTAATTCGTTGTCGATCTGAAAGCCGAGCACCGCGGGATTGTTTTTGTAGTGCTCGGCTTCCGCGGTCACGATGGCCCGCGTGGCGGCGAGAAAATGCGGGTTCAGCAGGCTGTAGTTGCGCCGCGAGCCGAAGCGGTAGCGGATGCCTTCGCGGTTGACGGCGGCAATATCCGGATATTTGGCATACAGCCAGGCCGGCGGGGCCGCGGTGGGCGTGCCCAGCACGGCACGGATGCCGTGCGCCGCCAGCACCTGCAGCGCGCGGTCGAGCCAGGCAAAGTCGAACCGTCCTTCCGCCGGCTCCATCTTGACCCAGGCGAACTCGCCCAGCCGCACGAAGTTGATGCCCGCCGCCTGCATGCGCCGCGCATCCTGTTCCCATTGGCGCTCCGGCCAGGCTTCCGGATAGTAATCGGCTCCGTAAATGAATTGCCCGTGGTTCCAACGGATCAGGTCGAAGCGCTTGGCCGGCGCGGCGGGTTTTCGCGGCGGCTGCGCCCGCGCCGCGCCGGTCCCGATCGCCATCGCTAGCGGTAGCAGAAATAGCATTTTCCACCGCCGGTAGCCGCCAATCACGCCAGCTTGCATGGTTCCTCCAAGGCACTACAATCCGGTTTGTATTTTGAATTATTTTCCCTGTTTTCAGCAAGTTGGCATGATTTTTAAGTTGTATTAAGGTTTTTCGTAAGCCATAATAAGACAATTCCTGTCGCTCTTAGGGCTACTCGTCCAGTAGTGGAGATTAATTTTATGGATTCCAAACGCGAGCGTGAGTCTCGCAAGCTCAAAGCCATCGTCAATGCTAAAGGATCCATCGTCTCCTGGCGTTGTACCAGTTGCAACTGGAGCAAACTTGCTGAAAACCCCCTCGGCGCAACCGAAGCCACTCGCGCGATGTTTGCCCGGCATCGTTGCGAAGACCATCCTCTTCCCGCCGGCAGCCTGGCCGGCAGCCGCCACGCCTGAACTCCGCTGGCCGCCCGGCGCGGCTCGTCAAGCCGGCCGAGTTAGGGCGGAAAGCTAACTTTCGCCGCCGCCGGCGTATAAGTCTGAAGCATGGAATCTTTTCCACGCTACTTCCAATAAGGTTGCTTCCATAGCTGCATGGGCTGGCCCAGGCCGGCGGCCTGCGCCCGCTCAAAGATGCGCGCCGCTAGGGCAATGTCTTCAATCCCCAGGCCCATGTGCGCGAAGTGTATGCGCTCCGCGGCTTCGGTGCGCCCGGGCTTGCGGCCGAGCAGCAGTTCGCCCAGGCTGGCATAAACGCCGCTGCGGTCCAATTCGCCGGCGGCATGCATCAGCGCCGGGGTCATGATGCCGCGGTGCTCGATCGTCTCCCAATCGTCCACCACCAGCTTTCTGCACTGGCGGATCAGGGCAAACTCGCATTCATGCCCGGCGATTTGTATGGTCAGGGCGTTGGGCATCACCTGGCGCGCGAGCAGCACCGGCTGCTGCGCGGTGGTCGCGGTGACCACCACGCCGGCGTCGGCCGCGGCCTCGCCCGCCGACGCGGCGGGGCGCATCCGAGCGCCGCAGAGCATGCGGCAATCGGCGGCGCAGCGTTCGGCGCTTTCCTGGCGCAGCGCGGCGATGGCGATTTCCTCCAGGTGCGGCAGCACGGTGGCCAGCGCCAGCGCCTGGGTGCGCGCCTGCACGCCGGCGCCAATGATGGCGGCCTTGCGCGTATTCGCCGGCGCGAGCAGTTGCGCTCCCAGCCCGCTGACCGCGCCGGTGCGCATCGCGCTGATCAGCGTTCCATCCATGACGGCCAGCGGCAGCCCGGTGCGGGGCGAGTTGAGAATGATCATGGCGCTGGCGCGCGGCAAGCCGAGGTTGCGGTTGGCGGGAAAGCTGGCAATCCATTTCACCCCCAGCGCCCTGGCTGGCATGCCGACCGAGGCGCACAGGCCGTTGATGCGTCCTCGCTGTTCGCACTCGGCATTGTCGGCTTCGCGCAGCACCAGCTTGGGCGGCTGCCGGCATTCCCCCTGCGCCAGCAGCCGCAGCGCCTCGCCCACCACGGCAGCGCCTGCGGCATGTCCAATACGCCCGCGGTCAGCACCATGGCCTGGTCGAGGTAGAGCCATTCAGCGCTGGGTGAAAGTTCAGCGCTGGGTGAAGGGTAAGCTTGACTCGACATGGCAATCATCCCGTTCTGGTTTGGCGCCGTTGCGCTGTTCCCGCCAGAGGGCTTGGAACCGCCGCCAGGCGGGTTTGGGATCGCGCCAGTTGAAATAAGCGGCTTCGCGCACCCCGGCGTACTCGGCCAGCGAGCTTAATTCCGCGGCGGCGCCGCCGGCGCGCAGCAGCCGGCGGCTGCGCCAATCGCTGTCTTCGATCACCCAGCGCCGCGGCCGCATTGCCGCCAGCGGCGAAACATAGGCCGGCCAGGCCTCGCCCGCGGCCGCGGTATAGGCCAGCCAGCCCAGGTCCACGCCGGCGCGGCCCACCCAGGTGCGGTAGTTCTGTCCCAGGCGCGGATTGACGTCGAGCAACAGCGCCTCGCCCCGGCGGCGGTCGAATTTCAAGCCGCAGTCCACCGGCCCCGTAAAATGCAGTTGCTGGAAGAAGCGCGTCAGGCGCATGGCCAGGCCGGGCAGGGGATAAGCTTCGCTTAAGCTGGCGGTGCCGAATTCCGGGGGATATTGCCGCCGCTTGCGCCCGGTAAAAATGGCCACCGGCTCGCTGTCCGCGCCAAAATAAGCGTTGTACAGCCATACCTGGCGGCAATCGCCGGGGATGTATTCCTGCAGCAATAGCCGGCGGTCCAGACCCTCGACCCGGGCATAGGCGGCGGCCAGTTCGTCCGGATTGCCGGCTCGCGCCTTGCCCAGCGCCGGATCGCAGCCTCCCGGCTTGCTGTAGGCCGATTTGAGCAGGCAGGGGTAGCCCAGCCGCTCCGCCGCCGCGGTCAGCTCGGCGGCATTGTGAATGCTGAAGCTGCGCGGCGTCGGCATGCCGTTCGCCGCCGCCAGCTCATAAAGCGCGCGCTTGTCGAGCAAGGTTTCGAGCAATTCGTGCGGCGGCAGCAGCAGGCGGAAGCCGCGGGCCAGCGCCGCGCGCTGGGCGCTCATCCAGAGCAGGGTCTCGTCGCTGGTCGCCAGCAGCACCGGACGTTCGCCCAGGCTGCGAATCGCCAGCAGGCGCTCCAGCCAGGCCTGCGGATTCGGCGGCAACAAAACCGCTTCCCGGCAGTAACGCGAATTCATCGCCGCCGCGCCGGGGCGCGTATCGGCGCAGCCCACGGCAATCCCGGCGCGGCCCAGCCGGCGCGTCAGCGCCAGCGCCGCCAGTTGCGCGCACAGAATCAAGGCTCCGGGACGCGGCCTGCGCGTCATGACTTCCTCCGCGCCATCGCCGCCGCCGCCGCCGGCAACTCGTGGCCGGGCGCCCGCCCCCCGGGATACCAGCGCCGCCAATACGGCAGCCGCCGCCATTCCTCGCCTAAAAACCAACGGTGCCGCCCGCGCGGCCCATATTCCAGGCTGTAGCTGCGCCGGCATTGGCTGCCGGCCCGTGCAAAATCGCCGCTCGAGCGCACGTGCAGGAAGGCAATCCGGCTGCGGCCCTGCTCCACCAGCAGCGCGCTGCCCGCCCGCTCCAATTTCGTGCGGCCGCCGCGCAGCAGGTCGTATTCCAGGTAAGGATTGCTGTACCAGCCCAGGTAGCAAACCGGCCAGGCGGCCGTCCGCGGCGGCGCCGTCCGCGCCGGCGATACCGCGGGAATTGCGGGCGCGGCGGTGCTATGCGCCGCGGCGGAGATTGCCGCCGCCAGGCGCCGCATCCGCCGCTGCTGCCGGGCCAGCAGCGTGAAGCTGCGCGGCACATTCGCCGAGGGGTATAACGTGATATTGGAGTTCGCCGGAATCGCTATCCAGTTGAGCGCCAGCGCCGCCGCCAGCGCCGCGCCCGGGACCCAAAGCCTCTGGAAAGCATGGCGCCAGGCATGGCAGCCCACCCATAGCCAGGGCAGGGCGAAAAGAATGGCATGACGGGTATTGTTGCCGGCAATCAACAGCCATAGGAAAAGTCCCGGCAAGCCCCAGCTCAGCAGCATCAGCAGGCGTCCGTTCGCAGCCACCCTGCCGGCTGCTTGCGTCGCGGCCGCCTTCCAAGCGCCGAAACTGAAGCCTGGCCGCGCGCCTGATTGCTCGGCCCGGGCGGCGATGTCTTGCCGGCGGCGCCACCGGCTGAGTCCCAAGCCGGCAACAATCAACAGCCAGGCGCCAAGGCCCAGGCTGGTCGCTACCGGCAGCAGTTGCCGCACCCAGAGCGAGCCGCGCGGCCAATTAAAAAATTCCGCCACCGAACCCGATGGCGTGCTCAGGTTATGGGCCAGGCTGATGCCGACCATTGCATTGCGTGCCGCCAGAGAGAAGCCGATGGCAGCGCCCGGCAACAGCGCCGCCAGCCAACGCCGGCCGGCGCCGGCGGCGTGGCCGCGCCAGATCGCCAGCGCGGGGAAGGCCGGCAGCAGCAGCAGCAAGTCGCTTTTCAGCAGCAGTGCGGCGGTGAACGCGGCCATGCCGGCCAGCCACCAGATTGACGCCGCCTTCGTGCGGAAGCTTTCCAGGCTGCGTGCCGCCGCCCAGAGCGCCAGCAGCCCGCAGGCAATCGCCGGACCCTGAGGATGCGGTTCGATGCCCAGCCACCAGATCCCCGGGCTGAAGCTCCAGATCGCGGCCGCCGCCAGCGCTTCGCCGCGGCCCAGCCAGCGCCGGCCCAGCAAGTAAGCCAGCGGCGCGGTCGCCGTCGCCGCCAGCACGCTTACCCCATTCAGCCAGCCCGCCAGCCCTGAAAGACTGCCGGCAAAGTGCCCCAGCGCCATGCCAATGCGGTAGTAGCCGGTCGAGAGCGCCTGGTTGTAGATCATCACCGCTCGCGGCCCATGCGCCAGCCACTGTTCCATGCCGATTAAATAACGCGCGCTGTCGGGCTCCCCCGGCCGCGTTGACCACAGCCCCAGCCGGCTGATGCCCGCCGCCAACGCCAGCCCGGCGGCGATGGGCGCATCGCCCCAGGCGGAAACGAGCGAAATGGCGGCTTTAGCGCGTCGCATGGGTTAAAGGCCAGCCGGGTCGGGCTGCCCTGGAAATCGGCGGCCCGCGATGGTCATGCGCACCGGCGGGCCGGCGGTGAATGGCGCGCCGCTCCCTGCCGAAGCCGAAGGCTCGCTGCCGGCGTTGCGGAATTCCCGAGGTGTGTTGCCATTGCAGATCCAGCCGCAGCACTTCCTGGTGAAACGTGCGCGACCACGTCCAGCCGCGGCGGCGGGCGGGCGCGGCGGCCGGCCCCGGGCCATGGTCATAGGCGCTCGTCCAGGCCACATCCCGGTAGGCGTGTGCAAAAGCATCGGTAAAGCGGTAGAACAGGCGGCCGTTGCTCAGCAGCCAATAGGCTGCCAGCGAGCGCGCCAGCCGTTCCCGCTCCTTGGGCCGGCCTTGCGCGACCAGCAGCACCGATTTCCCCATCCGCAGCGCCATGGCGACGTTTTGCATCTGGCCCAGCCGGCGCGCCGGCGACAGCGGCGCTTTCCGCCAGCCCACGAGAAAGTCCTCCACCATCACTCCGTCCAGGTAGGGCAGGTAAGCATCCCAATCCCCGGGCCGGTCGGGATCGTTGGTCAGGTTGGCCCAGATTGGCGTCTTCGGCAGCGTTCTCCTCAACTGCCGCAAAAAACCGGTCACCGCCACCCGCAGCGCCGCGGAATCGTGAAATTCTGCCAGCCCCTGGCCGCCATTCGCGGTCTGCCGCAGCCAACCCAGGCTGAGCCACAAATTGTCGAGAAAATAGCCGTCATAACCCAACCGGCGCTCGCGCAACAGCCGTTGGGCAAAGAAATGCCGCCAGCCGGGAGCGGCCGGATTCATGGCATAGGTCGTGCGCCAGAGGTGGTGCGCTGAAAGCACGCGCGAATACACCCGCTCGCCGTGCCGGTTGTGCAGAAACCAGCTTTCATGCGGATGCAGGTCGCGGCAGAAAACACCCGGCTCGTCCGCAACCGTGCGCTGGTACGGCGCATAGCTTTCATTGCAGGCCGCCCGATGGTTGGCATAGGGACCCGGGCCCTCGGCTTCATTCGCCCCCACCGTTTGCAAAACCGGTCCCGCATAACCCTGGCGCCGCAGCTTCCGGCGGAAGGATCCGTCCCCATGGGTCAATAACACGAGATCGAAGCGGGTGGCGATGAAGCTGGCCGGGGTGCCGTCCACCGGGGGCTTATAAAAATACGCCGTGCGCACGCATGCGCCCGCGCGCGCCCGCCGCGGCGCGCAATGCGGTTGCGCGGCGAGGCTCCAGCCGCCGAGCACCGCCGCCAAAATGGCTGTCCTGCAGTCCACAATCTCTGTGGACGAGCGCATAACCGGGCTAAAAAGTTGTACTTACGCCTGCAATCCCGTCTTTAGGCGAAGGTTGCGCGGAAGGTGCCGGTGAAAAAAGTAGTAGGCGATGTTGAGTATGCGGATGCACCGGGAGCGGCTTGACGGCATCTAAACTTCCGCCATGACTTTGCGCGAATGGTTTCTGCTTTTCGTGGTCTCAATCTTCGCAACCGGCGAGGCGCTGCTTTGGGCCATCACTCATGGGCAGTTTCAGAACGTAAACCGCGCCTGCAGCTTTCCCCTCCGGCAAGGTTATGACCAGCGCCGCGCCGGCGAGTTGCCCGTTGTGGACCGTCCCGCCGTGCGCCGTTATCAGCTCGGTTTGGGTATGATCGCCGCCGTTTGCTGCCTGGCCATCGTCGCTGCCTTGTTGCTGACCTTTCGACTGGTATAACTCAGGCGGCCAGCTTCGTCTTCACCCACTGCTTGTCTTTTCGCACCCGCGTCTTGAGCCGGTCGAAGCGTAAGGTTCCGCCTTGGATCGAGCGCATGGCGGGAATGAGAGTCAGCAGACCGATCAAAAAATAACCTCCGCCGACGATCAGCGAAGCCCATCCCCAACTGCCCAGCCCAAATGCGATGGCCGCGGTCAGCGCCACGGTGAGAAAGAAAAAGCCGAACAGCAAAAACACTGCTGCGGCGGCTAGCGAGAGTCCCAGCACCCGCAAATAGCGCGCTTTTTCCCGGGCCTCGGCCGAAATCAGCCGGCCGTAATCGCGCGCGTATCCGGCGGCCTGTTGCAGCAGTTCGCTGACCAGTTCCCTGACTCCCGGCGTTTGCGGCTCGTCCGATTCGGAAAATTTCATGGCCGTGCTCCTGCGTGCCGGAGATTGTAGTTGTACGGCGCCGCTCCCGGCGTCGGGTTCGGGATGGCGTAGTGGAAATGGTGCATCGTGGTATTGCCGATGGCCGCCCAGGCGAGCAGCGCCCAGGCGAGCGATAAAAAGGCGAGCCCGCCGACGTAGGCGATTACGGCGTACAACTCGCGTAGCTGCTCGCCCGGCGAACGCGCGTCGGAATATCTTTTAGTACCGGTAACCATGCCAGATCACGATGCCGGTCAGCGCGATTGCCCAACTGGCCACCGCCACGATCCAGACCTTCATGAAAAGCGGAACGGTCCCTCGCGCCTCGCGTATCCAGCCCCCGTAGTGCTCGATCGGCCCGCGTGGATGCTCGGGGTCGTAGGCTTCCTTTCCTCCCCGCCCGCTTAAAAACGCCAGCGCCGCCATCGCCACCAGCGCGAATCCCAGCAGCACCGCCAGCGCCAGATGCTGGATTTGTGTCAAACGGTCTAGCCATCCCATTCTTGGCCCGATGCCGGCGGCGAAGCCCCGGTTGCGCCGGTCCGCCCGGTCTGGCAGCATGGAAAATCGTTTGCCGGGACGCGCTCCGGCGTCCTGGTGTGCATGTGCCTCTGCGCGGGGGGAAAGAGAATGGATACTCAGAGTTTGCTCGTGCTGCTGAGCGCGGTTTTTTTGCTGATCACGCTGCCGCTGCTGGCCGTCGTCGCGCGCCTCCGCCGCATTGGCCGCGTGTTGGCCCGCATCGAGGCTCTGAATATACGCAGCATCCAGCGCTGGGGCTAAGCATGATGAGCCACCGGCGGCGGCCGCGCGGCGGCATTGGCTTGCCGCGCTGAACTCCTTCACCTACGGGGCGTAACGCTTGAGCGCCTGCCGAATGCCTGCCGCCGCCAACGGCGCCATGACCGCGTAGCCGGCCGGCGAGGGGTGCACCCCATCGCGGCTGAACTTTTTAGGCAGGCCGCCGGCCTCGTCCGCCAAGGCCGTGTAATAGTTCACGTAAACGTAGCCCTGCCTGGCCGCGTAGGCCTGAATCCAGCGGTTCAGCGCCACAATGCGGGCCGCGGGGTTCGGCAATTCGGGATGCCACCAGTAATGCACCGAGGGCAGGACCGAGCAGAGCACCACCCGTATGCGGTTGGCGGCGGCCAATTGCGCCATGGACATCAGGTTGTTTTCCGTGGCCCGCGCCGTCATCGGCCCGGTATTTTGCGCCAGGTCGTTGGTGCCGCCCAGAATCAGCACTACCTTCGGCTGGAGAGCGATCACGTCCTGACGGAAGCGCAGCAGCATCTGCGGCGTGGTCTGCCCGCTGATGCCGCGGTTGATATAGGGCTTTTCGGGGAATGAAATTTTCAGCTTCCAGCCCTCGGTGATCGAATCCCCCATGAAGACGACGCGCGTCTGTCCGGCCGCCGGCGGCCCCAGTTGCCGATCGGCCTGGCGGAAGCGCGCCAGGTTGGCGAAATCCACCAATAACCGGTGGTCCACCTGGGCCCAGTAGGCGCCATGCTGCCACGCCGGCGCTGCCACGATGACGCGCGCTTGCGGCGCGGCGGCGGTTTGGGCCCCAAGCTGGGCCGGAAGCAGGAAGGCGGCGAGCGCCGCGGCAGCCACGAAGAGTTTTTTGAGTTTCATGCCATTCCGTCCTTGAATTGTTCCAACCGCGCCCGCGCCGTCGCGATTGCCGCCGCTGCTAACGGCGGCCCGCGGGTAAATCCTCGGGTAGGTTACTTCAGCCGCGCCGGAATCCGTTTCGGCATTCCTTGCCGCCGGAAGGCGCGATACCGGCGTTGCCATTCGGCGCGGAACTGCGCCGCGGCCCCGCGGTAGCTGTAGGCGGCGGTCGCCGGCCGGCGCTGCCAGCGTATGGCAATCGCCCGCGCGCCGGCGGGAAGCTGCAAAGTCCGCCCGGCGATTTTCACCGCCCGCCCGTCCACCGTCGCCCCGCTGGCGCGCACGTACCAGGGCAGGTGCAGCACGATCGTTTCCGGCGGCTGGCGAAAGCGGGTGCGCAGCCGCAGTTGCATGCCGCTCGCGCTGAAGCGCGCTCGCAGCGTGACCGTGCCGAAGCGCGTCGGCGCGTTCCGCACCGCCAGCTTTTCCCCGGCGTGGCTCCAGGCTGGCGCCAGCACTGAAAGCAGGTGCAGTTGCCGCCCCTCACCCTCGATCAGCATATTGCGCAGCAGCGCGATGTAGTCGGCGGCAAACCAGCCATGCGGCGCCAGGTCGCCGCCAAAATCGCGCGTCGTCCAGGGCCGCGGTCCGACTTCCCAGCCCGCCTGAGTCGAGGAAGTGTGCACCAGGATGGCATAGAGCTCCCGCAGCGCCGCCCGCTGGTTGCCGCGCCGCACCCAGGTTTCGGTATCGTTCATGGTCAGGTAATGGTGCAGGTACGGGCCCCAGGTAATCAGGCCTTCGCCATAGTGGCTCAACGCATGGCGCAGCGTTCCGGTCACCAGCGGATCGTTCGGCGCCAGCAGCGCGTGGGGATAGACGCCCATCAGGTTGCCCCAGTCCTGGCCGCCGGCGGCGTCCACGCCGGGGGGCATATAGCCGCCGTTGCTCGCGCCGTCCCGCCGCAGCCGCGAAAACAGCGCCTGGTGGTAGTTGGCATACAGGCGCTGCCAGGCAACGGCGTGCGCGGCGTGGCCCAGCCCACGGGCGAGCGCGATGGCGGCGTGCAGCCCGTCCAGCGCCAGAAAATTGTCGCCGGTGATGTGTGCCCAGGTGTTGACGAACTCGTCGTCGTGCGGATTGCCGCCCGGCAGCAGCCCCAGCGGGTCCTTTGCGCGCGCCCGCTCCAGCCAGGCCACGGCGCGCGCGGCGCGCGGCCACCAGGCGGCGGCGAAGCCGCGGTCGCCGGTCAACTGCTCATGCTGTCCCACCGCCCAAAGCGCTTCGCCCCAGCCGTCGTGCTGTCCCTGCTGCGAGAGAAAGTTGCCGTCGGCAAGCTGAAAGCGCGGGAAAAACGCCAGGCACTGCGCGGCGCGGCGCGGATGTCCGCTCAGATCGTAGGCGCGCAGCATGAAGGAGCCGTCGCGCAGCCAGAAGGCGTGGTATTGCAGCTTGTTGACCGTCTGCACATAGAGATTGCGCCCCGGGCGTCCCGGCGCCGCCGCCTGCCGCACCCGGTCGCGCGCCAGCATCAGGTACATCAGGCTGGCGCGGAATGTGGCCAGGGTTTTCGGCTCGCCCAGCTCGAGCTGCAGGCCGCGCCGCAGTTGCGCCCGCCACCAGGCGCGCGCCAGTTTCAGCGCCGCCGCCGTCCGCAAGCCGGTGAAGCGTCGCACCGCCGCCGCATCCGCGAGCGCGATCGGCTCGACCGGCATTTTGAAATTCAGCCGTTCCGTCGCGCCCGGCGCCAGGTGCAACGCATAGCGCGCCTCGAGCGCCGGCGTCGCCGGATAGACGCTCAGCTTGCGGGCTTGACCGTAAGGCTGGCTGAGCCGCGGCCGCGGCGCCGGCGGGAAGCTGTAAACGATCTGTCCGGAGCGCAGCGCCAGGCCAGCGCCGGCCAGTTGCCGGAAACCATACGTCCAATGGGGATCGAATTTTACCCCCGGCTGGGAATAATCGCCTGGCTTGCCGGGCGCGACCGGACGCCGAAACCGGTGCGCGCCGGTTGCGCCCGGCCCCGTCATTCCGCCGCTGTAGCGGAAACCGAGCGTGAAATAGCTGGTGCGCGGCCGGGCCGAAGCGTTATGCGCGACGATAGTGATGTAGTTGACCGGCTGCCGGTCGGGATGGCGCGGGTCGAGCGCCCAACTGAATAGCCGCGCTTGGTAGCGCACCTGGCCGTCGCGAAAGCGGTAATGCACGATCGGCAGGTCGCCGTCTTCCAGGGTCCGCTCCGGCTGCCGCACCGGGCGCAGGGGATAGCCAACGTAAAAATCCAGCTCGCCCCAGCCGGTGTAAAGCCCGCCCGCGGGCGTGATCTCGGTCGCCATCGGCGCGTCGGCGATGCCAATCTCGTCGGTGGGATAAGCCGTCCAGGTGAAGGGCCCATGCCCAGGCGCCAGGGGCGCCATCTGCGCCGCCAGACCGACGGACAGCAGGAGCCACAACGCGCCCATTGTCCACAAGATGCGTAATTTCATAAGCGCCTATTGTGGCGAAAACGGGGTGGAAAATGCCAGCCTGGCGTTTGAAATGAGATTTCTTAAAAATAACGGTTGCGAAATCTGCGTTGCCCCCTTTGCCCCAGCCGAGTTTCGTGCTTCCCGTACGCAGCCTCCATCCTTCGGGTGCCGTTTCGGGTGCCGTTTTTAATTGTAAACGGCACTGGGTCAAATGATTGAAACCAAAGCAATTAGGCCTGTTTTTTCGCTTCGGGTGCCGTTTTGCTAAAAAATTTGAAGATGTGTTTTTCTAAATTGTCAAAGTGTCTCTTTTTCCCGGACGCGGCTTCGTATCTTTCATTCCCACAAAGGCTTAGCCTCGAAATCTGTTTGCATTGGGCGCGTCCGGGTGTCTCATTTTTCGTCTATCTGGCTGAGCTCTAAGCGCAGAAAGTTAAATTTTTGCATTTCGATTGCCGCCGCGGTCTTACATTCATAGGTGCCGTGGTCATGGATGCCAAATCGGAGACGCTGCGAATGCCGGCGGCGCTGAAGCCGGAAGCGGCCGAAACCGCCGCCTGCGATGCGCTCGAGCCGGCGCTGCGCGCGCATGCCGTCCGGCTCTACCGGCTGGCATACGCGATCCTGCGCCGCCCCGATCTGGCCGAGGATGCGGTGCAGGAAGCGGCGCTGCGCGCGCTGCGCTACCGCCGCCGCCTGGCCTTCGTGCGCGATCCCGCTGCCTGGCTGGCGCGCATCGTTACTCGCGCTGCGCTGGCGCGCCGGCCCAGCCCCGCCGAGCTGCCGCTCGAGGCCGCCGCAAATTTATCCCGCCTGGCCGCTGCGGGCGCGCCCGCGGATGAGCTGGCCGCGCGCGCCGAGCTGCGCGCCCTGTTGCGCCACCTGATCGCGACCCTGCCCGGGCGCCTGCGGCTGCCGCTGCTGCTCTCGCTCGACGACGAGCTGGCGCCTGGCGAGATTGCACGCCTGCTCGGACTGCGCGAGCCCGCCGTGCGGCAGCGCCTCGCTGCCGCCCGCAGGCTGCTGGCCCGCAAGCTGGCCGCCCGAATGGAGACGCCCCATGCGCGATAAGCAAATTCATCGCGGGAATGAGTTCTGGCAAGACGTGGTCGAACGCGGGCTGGAGCTGGAAAAGCGGGAATTGAGCTCCGTCGCGCCGCCCGCGTCGCTGGCGGCGCGGCTGGCGGTGCGAACTGCCGAATTGCCGGCGCGGCCGGCGGCCAGCCCTGCCTTGCCGGCGGCATTCAGCTCGAGCCGCGGCCGGCTGGCGGCGGTCGCGGCCTTGCTCCTGCTTGCGGCCCTGCCCTGGCTCTGGCGCGCTGCTCATTCCACGCCGGCGCCGAATACAGCGGAAACCGCCGTTGCCAGCCGCCAATCTACACATTCCGCTGCCGCGCCGGTGGTCCCTGCGCCGCGCGCAATTCAGCCGGCCGCATCGCGGCGGTCGAGCCTGGCGCGCCGCCGGCATCGCTTGCCCGATGCCCGATTGGCGCGCCGCCAGGCCGAGCCGGCGAAGGCCAACCCGCCGAGCCTGCCCGTACTGGCGATCTTTCCCACGCCGCTGCCGGCGAGCCCCGCCAGCGTCTTTCCCACGCCCACGCCGGCGACCCGGCAGGAAATCATGCTGGCGCGGTTGCTGGCCTCGCATCCCTCGCCGGCGGTGCTGGCGGCGCTGAAGCCGCCGCCGCCGCCAAGTTGGGCGAAAACAACGCGTGAGGGGAGCGATCTGAATCCGGCCGAGACGGCAACGACCCGATCCAATCAACGTTAAGGAGCCATGATGCGTATGCGCGCTATCCCGCTTTTGCTTTGCCTCACCGGCGTCTTACCCTGGGCCGCCGCCCAGGCGCCCGCCTCCAGGCCGGCGGCGGCGCCAATGCCCCACCAGACCTACGCCATCACCTTCACCATCGAACAGCACGTCCCACCGGGCACGCTGCTGAACGGCAAGCCGGTGCGGGGAACCATCCTGAACAGCCGCAGCTTTCGGATGTCACTGATTTCCGGCAAGATTTCCACCGCCAACGTAAAAGTGGGAAATCGCGTGCCGGTCGTAACCGGCGGATCCATGCCAACAGCAAGCTCATCAGTTGTCAATGCACAGTTTCAATATCAGTCTATCGGGATAGATATTAATTGCAGATTATATCCCCACGATTTAATTGATTACGATGCCAGTGTCACCAGTTTAGCGCCCACGGAACTGACATCGCCGGTCAGGGGTTTTCATGAACCTACCATTCGCACGATCTATACGAATGGAATCGTGCAAATTAAATTCGATCGCCGCACGCTATTATCCACGGTTGCGGATCTATCCAGCAAAACGATTTATTACTTCTGGATGACGGTGACGAAAGAATGACCGGGCGCGGGGGATGGTCATGCTATTGACGCGGCGGTTTCCGGCCGGGCGCGGGGGAGCGGCGGCCGGCAGCAGGCCATAGACGCACAGCCGGCCGGTGGCGTTGAGCTGGTCGCCGAAGCTGGCCACGTAAACCTTGCCGTTGGCGACGGTCGGCGGGGCGTCTTTGGAAATGTTGCCGCAGTGGTCGCGCTGGAAGTGCCGGTCGGAATCCCACAGCTCTTTACTCAGATCGTTGGCGTCGAAGGCCCGCAGCACGCCCAGGGCGGCGTATTGGTGCGCGCCGGCGTGGTGATGCGTGCCGGCGCGGGCCATGGTGTTGGCCCAGACGATGCCGGCGCGGCCACCATTGGCCGAGAGCGAAAGCATGCCCCCGGGATAGGCGCTGAGGATGCTGCCCTGCGAAAACGGCTGCGTCTCGAGCCGTCCGCCGGCCAGACGGTAGCCGCGGAGCACGTCGTCCTGTCCCCAGAGATAGAGCACCGGGCCCCGCCGGGCGCTGTTCCAGTACACCGGCCCGCCGTTCAGTTCGGAAAGCGAGGCGTGCAGCTTCTCGACCGCGCCGGCGTCGCCCAGATGCCCCAGGCGCTGGGTGTTGATCAGGTATAAAAATCCCTGCTTGCCGTCGGCGGTGGCCAGGTGGGTGCCGGGGATGAGCAGCACGCCGGAAGCATCCAGGTCGAGATCGGCCTGGTTCAGCAGGCCATAGTTGGAGGGGGTGAACCAGTCCCGCAGCGCCAGCCCGTAGCGCGGGCTCAGCCGCAGCAGGCTCTCGCTGAAGTTGTAGCGCCCGTCCCAGTCGCCGTTGCCGGTGGTGAGATAAATATGCCCGCCCGGCCCCGCCGCCGGCCCCTGCCCCGACTGCCAGATGCCGCCGCCGGCGCCGGTGAGGGTATCGTTGAAGACCGCAATCCGCTGCAGCGTGCGCGCGTTGTAGGCGAATAAAAAGCCGTGATAGCGGCCATGATCGCAATGCGAGCTGTAGCCGACATAGACCACGCCGTTGGCCAGCAGCAGCGCCGGGCGCTGGTTCTGCTGCAGCGGATGGAAATCGTAGGCGGAAATGACCACCGGGCCGGGCTGGCGTTCGAAGCCGGTGCGCAGGCTGAGCGCGTGCAGCTTCTGCACGAAGCGCGCATGCTCGATGGTGAGCGAAACCACGTACAGCGTGCGCGCGGCGGCATCAATCACCGGCGTGCCGATGATGCCGAACCGCCCGGTAATGTCGCTGCAGCCGAAGTAGTCGTCGTTCACGCTGGCCGAGGGCCCCAGGTTGTTGATCCAATACGGGGCGGAGGAGGGATGGTCGGCATCGAAGGCATAGACGGTGTTGTTGACCGAGGCGACGTACACCACGTTATGCACCCCGCCGGCGATCTTTACGCCCGCCGCCACCAGCGGCTGCCCGTAGAGTTGATCGTCCACGTCCTGGCGGAACAGCAGCCCGAAATGCCGCGGAGTGACCCTGGCCGGCGTCAGCCGCGTTTCTTGCAAATTGGCGCCGGTGCGCTGGTTGTCGTTGTGCTGGGTCAGCACGCTCACCCCCGCTGCCGCCGGGGGCTGGACGCGGGGCGCAGGGCTCGAGACCTGCGCGCCGGCGTGCGTGAGCAGCATCGCCATGCCTACAGTCGCCAGGAGAGATTTCATCGGGTAGAAGAAGTTCTGTCGCGGGGGGCTGCAGATTTTAGATTCACTGCCGCCGCTCCCGGCTGCTCCGCGGCTGCGCATTTCCCGGCTCCGCGCCGGCCAGGGCCGCCCTATGCCGCCGCGAGGCACTATCGCTGTTTAGAGCGTGGCGATCATCAGGATGGTCAGGGCGACGATGGCCACGCTGGTGGTCCAGGCGATGGCGTTGGCCAGGCGCGAGTTGCGATAGGCGCCCATGACCGGCTTGCGGTTGATCAGCAGCAGCATGAAGACCAGCACGAAGGGCAGCAGGATGCCGTTGGCCACCTGCGAGAACAGAATCACCTTGATCAGCGGCAGATGCGGCAGCAGCACCACGCCCGCGCCGAAGCCGATCAGGCAGGTATAGAGCCAGTAAAACGCGGGGGCTTCGCTGAAACGCTTGTTGACGCCCGATTCCAGTCCCAGCCCCTCGCAGATGTTATAGGAAGTGGCGAGCGGCAGGATGGCGGCGGACAGCACGGCGGCGTTGACCAGCCCCAGGGCGAATAGCAGCGAAGCGTAATGGCCGGCCAACGGCTTGAGCGCCAGCGCCGCCTGGGCGGCGTCGGTGATGTTATGGATGCCGGCGGGATGAAGCGTGGCGGCGCAGGCGGCGACGATGAAAAACGCCACCACGTCGGTGATGATGCAGCCGATAATCACGTCCCAGCGCGAAATCGCGTATTCCCTCTTGCCAATTCCTTTTTCAACCACCGAGGCCTGCAGATAGAACTGCATCCAGGGAGTGATGGTGGTGCCGATCAGGCCGAGCACGACCAGGTAGTAATCGCTGCCGCGGTGCAGCACCGCCGGCACCAGCGTGTCGTGCAGCGACTGCGACCAGTGCGGATGCGCCAGAAAGGCCGAGACCGGGTAGGCGATATAGACTAGCGAGAAGATGATCAGCAGGCGCTCGAGCGGGCGGTAGGTGCCGCGCACCACCACGGCCCAGATGATGAGCGCGCCCAGCGGCACGGCCACGAACTTGGACACGCCAAAAATGCCCATGCCCGAGGCCATGCCGGCGAATTCGGCGACGATGTTGGCGAAATCGGCGAGGCCGAGCACCAGCATGGCGAAAAACGTCCAACGGAAGCCGAACTCCTCGCGGATCAGGTCGCTCAACCCCTTGCCGGTCACCGCGCCCATGCGGGCCGCCATCTCCTGCACCACGATCAGCGCGATCGTGGTCGGCACCAGCGTCCACAGCAGCACGTAGCCGAACTTCGCGCCCGCCTGCGAATAGGTCAGGATGCCGCCGGGATCGTTATCCACGTTGGCGGTGATGAAGCCGGGGCCGAAGATGGCGAAAAAAGCGAGCAGGCGGAAGCGCCAGCTCCGCCAGAAACCGGCGCGGCGCGAGCGGCGTTGCGCCGCGGCCGCGGAGGAGGGCGCGCGCGCCATCAGCCGCGGCCTCCTCCGCAGGCATGGCGGGCAGCCGGCGGCGGCGGTGCGCCGGCGCGCCGCCGCGCTGCCGCGCCGCCGTCAGGCCGGCTCATCTCTTGCCGTTGAGGAGGGGACATGGCTTTTCCTCCGGCACGCGCGCGCCGGAAGAAAAGCGGAGTGGCCGTTCAGGCCGGAAGCATCCGCCCGTCTTGCCGGTGGCGCCCGCGACCGCCAGGTTCTTGGGGCGTGGCCATAACGTTGCAGGCGCGCGCGCAGCGCGCCCGTTTCAGGTTAGGTTGAGGCAAGCGGCCAGGTCAAGCGGAATCGGGCGCAAGAAAAACCCCCGGGCGCGAGCCCCGGGGGGGAAGACAGGGGGAAATGCGTGGCCGGGCGCTTACTTGTCGGCGCCGACCAGTTCGGTTTCGCGCTCGGCGGGCTGGCCGATGTTGACCAGGGCGTCGCGCCGGACGGCGCCCTGGCCGAGCTGCTGCTTCAGCAACTGCTCGCGCATCAGCTTGCGCATCGCCTTTTCTTCTTCGAAGGCGTTTTCCGGTGCTTCGCTGTGCTGGCGCACGCGGGCGGCGTCCGCCGCGTCGATCTTCAGCGAATGCTCGAAGCTCTCCATCGCCACCGGCGCGCCGGAGGCGTAAACCCGGTGCTTGCCGTTCTGCTTGTTCCACTCCATCACCGAGGCGTTCTTGTGCATCGCCTCGATGATGTTGCGCCAGCCCACGCCGGTGTTGTAGGCGCAGAAGGAGATCTCGCCTTCCTGCGTGCCGTAGGGGATGATGCACATCTCGGTGCGGCGGAAGTCGTAATTGAACAGGTCCTGGAACCACATGCCGGCGATGAAGAGGAAGTTCCAGGGGTCCTCGCGCCGCTTGCGGATATCGGCCAGGGTGCGTTCCGGCCCCACCTTGCCGTAGTCCTTGCCGCTGACGCCCAGGGTCTTGTCGAACTTCTGCCACAGCGCCTTCAGCGTGAGGCTGGGCGGGGCGGCGAGCGGGCGGAAGTTTTTCAGCAGCGCCAGCCCCATGCTTACCGCCGACAGCTTCTTGCCGCGGCCGGCGTCGGTCACTTTCTGCATGTCGCGGATGAGCGCGGGAATGTTGATGAACTGCGGCACCGGCGCCATTTCCTTGGTGTGCTTGTGCACCATCATCGCCGTGCCCACGCCGCAGTTGGGATGGCAGCCGCAGCTCATCTGCCCCCACTGCGCGTTGGGGCCGTGCACCAGGTCGGCAAAGTCGGCGAAGGCGCCCATGATCGAGATGGGGAACCAGTCGCGCGTCGGCTCGGTGTAGCCGGTCTGCTTTTTCACGTCCAGCGCCATGTGCGAGAGGGTGTAGCGCTGGCGCTTGCGCCGGTCTTCGGTGATGTCTTCGTCGCGGCCGGTGAAGGAAACCGGCTGGAAGCTGACAAACGAGATCTTGCCCGGGTTCTCGGTGGCGAATTTGACGATCGGGCCCACCTGGTCGTTGGTGATGCCGTTGACCAGCGTCGCCACCAGCACGATTTCGATGCCCGCCTCGTGCATGTTCTCGATGGCGCGCAGCTTGATGTCGAACAGGTTGCCGATCTTGCGGTGGCCGTTGGCGTCGTTGCCGATGCCGTCAAACTGCAGGTAGGCGTAGCGCAACCCCGCCTCCGCCGCCTTGCGGCAGAAGGCTTTGCTCTTGGCGAATTCGATGCCGTTGGTGGCGCACTGCACGCTGTTGTAGCCCACTTCGCGGGCGTAGCGGATGGCGTCGAAGAAGTGCGGCGACATGGTCGGCTCGCCGCCGGAAAACTGGATGGACATCTGCCGCCGCGGCTTGATCTGGATGGCGTTGTCGAGAATTTCCTTGATCTCGTCGAAGCTGAGCTCGTGGACGAAGCCGACCTGGTTGGCGTCCATGAAGCAGGGGTCGCACATCATGTTGCAGCGGTTGGTCAGGTCCACCGTCAGCACCGCGCCGCGGCCGTGCTTGATCGAGCTGGAGCCGTGGTTGTGCAGCCCGGTGTCGTTGTGCGCCGGCAGGTCGCGCCCGGGGAACATCGCCTCGATGTGCTCCAGAAAGCGCTTGTCCACCGCCATCATGTCTTCAAAGCGCCCGTGCCGCGGGCATTCCTTGGTCATCCAGATCTGGCCGTCGCGCTCGATGATGTCGGCCTTGATCTCGCCCAGATGGGCGGTGATCAGCTCGCGGTAATCGCGCTCGCCGGAAAGAATCTGCTTGCGCGCTTGCTTGACGCACTCCGGGCAGAGCGAGTCGGTCTGGCGCGGCCAGCCCAGCTTGGGCTTGGTTTTCTGCCACGATTTTTGCAGCGGCTTGTCCGACCAGGCGGGCGTGAAGGGTTTGCCGGGATGAAACTGGTTGAAAAATTGCAGCGTATTGAAGGCGGCTCCCGCCAGCTTGGTCAGTCCAAACTCGACATATTTGATCGGTCGTTGCATGCGCGGCTCGCTTTCCGGCGCGCGGAAAAGACCCGCCGCGCCTTCCGCGTATCTTCACCCGGCCGCTGGGTAGCGACAATGCAATTGCGCCGAATGGCGGCAAATGGCCCCTCAGAGGCCCAAACCCCGGCCCGAACGGGGGCGTGGAAAGTAATCCCTTAAGGATCAGAAGCTTAGCTAAGGCCGGCTTGCGGGTCAGGAAGTCGTTTCCAGCCGGCTCCACAGCCGCTGCCACAGTCCGGTTTGCTCCTGGCGGCGGCGCAGGCGGCGGTGCGCCGCCAGCGCGCCGCCGAGCAGGAAGGCGTATTCGGGGGCGGCAAAGGCGCCGGGCATGCCCTCGAGCAGGGGCGGAATGCCCAGCCGCACCGGCAGCCGCAGTTGCTGCTCGACCAACTCCGCCAACCCGCCCAGCACCGCCCCGCCGCCGGCTAGCACCACGCCCGCCCCCAGCCGGTGCAGCCAGCCGCTGCGCCGCAAATCCTCTTCGATCAGGTGAATCAGCTCTTCCGCGCGCTCGCGCAGATGATCGCAGAACTCGCGGTGGCGAATCATGCGGATGGGGCGGTCGCCGATGCCGGGAGCTTCGATTTCAGCGCGTTCGCTCATGCCCGCGGTCAGCACCTGGCCGAAGCTGTGCTTCATGCCCTCGGCCGCGGGCTGCGGGGTGTTGAATGCGATCGCGACGTCGCGGCTGAAGTTGTCGCCGCCGACGCCGATGACGCTGGCATGCTGCACCCCGCCCTGGGCAGCTACCAGCACACCGGTGCAGCCGGCGCCGATTTCCACCAGCGCCACGCCCTGCTCGCGCTCTTCCGCCTGCAGCAGCGCATCGGCGGCGGCCAGCGGCGTAAACAGCAGCTCCAGCACTTTCAAACCGGCCATGTTGGCGGCCGAGACCCGGTTCTGGATCGGGCCGGAGGCGCCGCTGAACAACAGCACCCGCGCTTCCAGGCGCGAGGCGACCAGGCCGGCCGGTTCGCGCACGCCCGCCTGGCGGTCGAGGATGTATTCAAGCGGACGTATGTGCAGCAGCTCGTAACCCTCCGGCAACTCCACCTGGCGCGCCAGCTCGAGCACCGCGTGCACGTCCGCCGGACTGATTTCGCGGCTGCGCGCCGCCAGGCTGGTGGCCGCCTGGCTTTGCAGGCAGCGCATGTGCGGCCCGGTGAGGCTCAGCGTCACTTCCTCGATGGGCAGGCCGGCTTGCCGTTCCGCCGCTTCTACCGCCAGCGCGATGCCCTGGCTGGCGGCTTCGAGGTTGACCACGGCGCCTTTTTGCATGCCTTGCGAAGGTTGCGCCGCATAGCCCAGATACTGCAGACGGCCGTCTTCCACCCCGGCCGCCAGCACGCGGGTCCGCGCGGTGCCGAGATCGAGAACGCAGAGTACGGGTTGTCGTTTGCGCGCCATCAACGGGGCCGATCGGGGGGCCGCGCGGTGGTGACCGCGCCGGCGCCGGTGTTCAGGATCGCTTCGCCATCGTAGCGCAGGTCCACCGCGCGCAGCCCGGGATACTGCGCCAGCCAGGATTGAATATGCTGGCGATAGAGCTGATAGCGGAGCTGGAAATGACGGTCGCCGAGCTGCAGCAGCAAGGCGCGGCCGCCGGCGCCCGCGGGCGCGGCCAGCGCGCGAACGTCATTCGGGTCGCTGAGATCGATTTCGGCGAAATCGCGCAGGCGGTGCGCGCCGCCGGCGTCCAGCGCCTGGCGCAGCCGGAGAAACTGCGTCATTTGCTCGCGCCGTTGTTGCAGCAGGGCGGCGGGCGCGGCGTTGGCATCGAGCGCCAGGCCGGTGAGCATCGCGCCTTGAAAGTGCAGCCCCGCCACCCGCGGCAGCAGGGTGCCATCGGCGGCAATCAAAGCCAGGCTCGTCCCCTGGCGGGCAAAGGCCACCGGCCGGCGTTCGGCCACCTGCACCGCCAGGCGGTTGGGCCAGAGCCGCATCACCGCCGCCTGGGCGATCCAGGGCATGCGCTCGAGCGCCTGGCGGCGGCGCGCCAGCGGGATGGCCAGCAGATTGCGCCCCAGATCGGCGGCGAAAACCTGGCGCACCGCCTCGGGCGAGGTTTCGCGCGTGCCGCTGACCTGAATTTGCTCCAGGCTGGCCAGCACGAAACTGGGGCTGGTGAGCAGCCAATGGCGCAGCCCCCCGCCGATGCCGGCCAGCGCCAACGCCCCCAGCCCGCTCCATAAGAGCGGGCGGAAATGGCGCCGCCACCAGGCCTGGCGCACCGGCACCGGGCGCCGGCGGCGGCGAAACGAGCTTTCCGGCTCGTTGCCGGCCGGTTCGATTTCCGGCGGGCCGGGCGGATTGTCTGGGTCGGAGCGTCCCATGCGAACAAGACCACGGCTAGGCCGGCTGGGCGGTCATCGAGCGGGCAGACTGCAAGGCGGCCAGTATTTTGTCGCCCAAGGCGGAGACGTTGCCCGCGCCCTGGGTCAGAATCACATCGCCCGCCTGCGCCGCCTGCGCGATCCGCAGAATCGCTTCCTCCACCTCGGGTACGTATTCGACCGGCGCGCCGGCGGCCCGCAGCCGTTCCACCAGGCTGCGGGAGTCCACTCCGGGAATGGGCTCTTCGCCGGCGGCATAAATGTCGAGCAGGTAGCCCCGGTCCAGGCCGCGCAGCGCGGCGGCGAATTCATCCTGCAGATGATACGTGCGGGTGTAGCGATGCGGCTGGAAGAGCATCAGCACGCGGTGGTAGCCGCGCTGGCGCGCGGCGGCGATGGTGGCGGCGATTTCGGTGGGATGATGCCCGTAATCGTCCACCACGGCCACGCCGCCGGCTTCGCCTTTGAGTTGAAAGCGCCGGTCCACGCCGCGAAATTCCGCCAGCGAGCCGCGCAGCACTTCGAGATCGCGCCCGAGCATGAGCCCGACTGTCACAGCGGCGGCGGCGTTGAGCACATTATGCCGGCCGGGCACGGCCAGCACGAAGTCGCCCAGGCCGCGGCTGGGCAGGACATTGCGGCCGAGGGCGGCGGCGGCGCTTTCGCTCAACTCCAGTTGAAAAACCGTCTGGCGCGGCTCGAGCCGCACTTGCAAAATCCGGATGCCGGCTTCCGGATGCTCGCCGTAGCTCAACACCGGGCGCTTCAGGCGGGGAAGAATCGCCCGCGCCGCCGCATCTTCGATGCAGATGACCACGCCGCCGTAGAAGGGCACGCGGTTGGCGAACTCTACAAACGCCTGCTGGATGTCCTCCAGATCGGCATAACAGTCAAGGTGCTCGCGGTCGAGATTGGTGATCACCGCGATAATCGGCGACAGCTTGAGAAAGGAGCGGTCGCTTTCGTCCGCTTCCGCCACCAGGTATTCGGAGGCGCCCAGGCGGGCGTTGGAGCCGATGGTATCCAGCCGCCCTCCGACCACCACCGTGGGATCGAGCTTGGCCGCTGCCAGCAGCGTGGCGATCATCGAGGTGGTGGTGGTTTTGCCGTGCATGCCGGCCACCGCGATGCCGAATTTCAGGCGCATCAGCTCGGCCAGCATTTCCGCTCTGGGGATGACGGGGATGTGGCGCTCGATTGCGGCCGCCACTTCGGGATTGCGGGTCGAGACTGCGCTGGAGACCACCACCACGCCGGCATCGCCGAGGTGGCGGGCATCATGGCCGATGTCAATGCGCGCGCCCAGCGCCGCCAGCCGCTCCAGCACCGGCGAGCCGCGCAGGTCGGAGCCGGAGACCGCCCAACCCAACCGCAACAGCACTTCGGCAATGCCGCTCATGCCGATGCCGCCGATGCCGACGAAGTGGACTTTGAGTGTTTTGGCCAGCAGCATGCCGTTTTTTCCGTGTTGATTCCACAGTAACTGAATCCGCGCGGCAACTCACCCGGAAAATGCGGCCGGGCGGCGGCCAGGTTGATGCCGCGGGAACCCGCCCGGACTCAATTCACTGCGGCCGGGCGGCGGCCAGCACCAGGTCGGCAATCCGGCGGGTGGCGTCGGGGTGAGCGAGCGAGCGCAGGACGGCGCTCATCGCGGTGCGGCGTTCGGGGTGGGCGTGCAGTTCCAGCAACTGCGTTTCCAGCGCTTGCGGGGTGAGTTGGTCCTGTGGCAGGATTTGGGCCGCGCCGGCCTGGGCGAGAGCCCGGGCGTTATGCAACTGATGCTGGTCGGCGGCGGCGGGGAAGGGGATGAGCACTGCCGGCCGGCCCAGCGCCGCCAGTTCGGCCAGCGTGCCGGCGCCGCTGCGGCAGACCACGATTTCGGCGCGCTGCATGGCCTCGGCCATGCGCTCGATGAAGGGAACCGCGCGCAGATCGAGTCCGCCGCGACGATAATGCAGCCCGCCGTCTTCCGCCTGGCAGCCGCCGGGCAGCCGCGCATAAGCCTCGCGCATGGCGTCCCACTCGCGCGCGCCGGTCTGGTGCAGAATTTCGCGCGGCGCGGGCGAATCGCCCCAGAGCGCGGCCAGGCCCAGCACGGCATAGTTGATCGCGCGGGCGCCCTGGCCGCCGCCGAACGAGAGCAGGCGGAGCGGCGCATCCGCGGCGGCGGCTGCGGGCGGCGCGGGGGCCAGAAATTCCGCGCGGACTGGCAGCCCGGTCAGCACGCTGCGCGGAAAATACGGCGCGGCTTCGGCAAATGCCACCGCAGTGGAGCGCGCCCAGCCGCCGGCCAGCCGGTTGGCCAGGCCGGGGCGGGTATTGATTTCCAGCAGCACCAGCGGCACGCGGCGCCAGCGCGCCGCGGCCAGCATCGGGCCGGAGGCATAGCCGCCGATGCCGAGCACGGCGGCGGCGCGGCTGGATTCCAGCAGTTGCTTCGATTGCAGCACGGCGCGCGGCAGGCTGGCCAGCGTCTCCGCCTGCCGTCTCCAGCCCACGTTTTTCAGCCCCCCAACCTCGACTGTGACCAGTTCGAAGCCGGCAGCGGGCACCAGGCGGGTTTCCAGGCCGCGTTCGGTGCCGGCGAAGATGATCCGGCCGACGCCGCGCGCGCGCAGCTCATGAGCCACCGCCAGGCCGGGCATCAGGTGCCCGCCGGTGCCGCCGCCGGCAATGACGAGACAGGCGGGAAGCCCGGCGTTCACAGGCGCGGCCTTGCGGCGCGGAAGGCGGCCAGCGCCGCCAGCGTTTTGCCGTCGTAGATGCGGCGGCGATCGAGCAGCGCCATCCAGTCCCGGGCCGGGAACCAGCGCACGGCGATGCGTTCGTCGGCTTCCGGGCGGCTGGCGCCCGCCGCAACCTCGCCGGCCAGGTAAACGAACATCTCCTCATCGAGCAGGCCGGGCGAGGGGAAAAAGCGCAGCCAGCGCCGCCAGCGCCGCGCCCGATAGCCGGTTTCCTCGCGCAACTCGCGGCGGGCGCAAGCCAGCGACGTTTCGCCCGCTTCCAGCGTGCCGGCCGGCAGCTCCCATAAGGCGCGGCCGGCGGCATGGCGGTATTGACGCACCATCAGGACCGCGCCGCCGCGGGCGGCGAGAATCACCGCCGAGGGACCGTGGCGGACGATATCGCGCTCGAGCGGCCGCGCCTGGCCGGGCTCGAGCACGGTTTCACGCGTCACGGCGAAGGCGCGCCCCCGGAACAGCGGTTGGCTTTTCAGCGTTCGCCGGCGCGGAGTCACGCTTCGAGTATAGCCGCTGAAGCCCGGCCGGGCGCGGCTCAGGGAGTGGGCTGCGGCAGCGTGCGGACGCTGCCGTTCTCGGCATCCAGCACCGAAATGCGGTTGTCTTCGAGAATGCGTCCGGTCAGGACTTCCAGGTTCAACTTCGATTCCTGGAAGGCGGTCATGGCGGCGATCAGGTTGCTTTGCGCCTGCGTGAGCGTGGTCTGGTCGGTGAGCACGTTTAGCAGGGTCGAGGCGCCGAGATCGAACTTCTTGCGCTCGGCGTCGAGGGTCTGCTGATCGAGCCGGACCGCTTCCTGCGCCGCCATCACCTGGGCGTGGCTCTGCAGCAAGGAATATTGCGCGTTGCGCACTTGCAGCGCGATGGTGTTTTCTTCCTGCTGTTCCTGCGTCTGGCTCTGCTGCAACTCCAGTTGCGCGCGGATTGCCTGCGCCTGGGCGGCGCGGTTGTAGATCGGAATCTGCAGCGTGATGCCGGCGGTGTAGGTGGGATAGTTGTTCGAGAACAGGTTGCTGTAGGTCTGGCCGATGCCGCCGACGAAGGTGGAAGGCGGAGTGTTGCAGAAAGGATTGCCGGGGGTGCAGGGCACCAGCGTGCCGGCGAGGCCGGAGGAGCCGTAGGTGCCGAACAGGTTCAACTGCGGCAGCAACTGGTTGCGGATGCCGCGCAGGCTGATGTGCTCGTTGGTCATATTCAGCCGCGCAATCGCCAGTTCCGGCCGGAATTGCAGGGCCTCCTTGATCAGGTCCTGCACCGGACGGATGTTGATCTGCGCCGGAATCACGATTTTGTCGGTGGGAATCACGCCGGCCGCCGCCAGCAAGGGATTGTTGACGTTCTTGGTGACGGCGTTTTTCATCAGCAACTGCTGGTATTCGTAATTGGTCTGGGCGACGATCAGTTGCTGGCGGCTGGTGGCCACCTGGGCTTCGGCCTGGGTGACCGAGATCGGCGCCAGGGTTCCAATCTGCACCTGGCGGCGGTTGTCGGCCAGAATCTGCTGCGACAGCTTCAACGAGCCTTGCGCGTATTGCAAGGCGTTATAGGCGCTGACCAGGTTCCAGTAAATATCCTCCACCTGGTTGACGGTAGCTTCCACCTGCTGGCGGAAGGCGATGTCGGAGATTTCGCGGTTGTTTTTGGCGATCAGGATGTCGCGCCCGTTGACGGCGGTGCCGAAGCCGGCCAACAGCGGCTGCGACACGGTGACGTTGAGTCCGGAGTTCAGGTAGGGGTTGAACAGCGAGCGCGCATTGTTGCTGGAGCTGCGCGCGTTGTTCAAGGTCACCGACAAAGTGGTGCCGGTGAGCCAGCCCTTGCTGAAGCCGAAGTTGGTGTTGGTGGTGTGCGAGATCAACTGGTTGGTGCCGGTGATGAAGGTGGTCGTCTCCGGGGTGGTCGCGCTGGAGACGTTGAAGCCGGTGGTAAAGGTCGGATCGAGGCTGGGGATGGAGGGACCGCCGCCGATGGCGGAGGTGACCAGGCCGCCGGCGCCGGCGCCGGCGCCGCCGGTGCCGCCGGTGGTGCCGCCGACGCCGCTGCCGCTGGCGCCGGAAGCGCCGGTGGTCGCACCCTGGCCGCCGAGCGTGCCGCTGACGATGCCGGTGGAGACGCCGCTGGGCGCGATGCCGGCGCGCGCCTGCAGAATATCGGCATCGGCCATGGGCAGGTTGTAGCGCTGGATGGATATATCCAGGTTGTTTTCCAGGGCGAGGGCGATGGCTTCGCGCAGGGAGAGGTAGATCTGGCCGTTGCGGATGAGGGTGTAGATCCGGTGGGTGTTGCGCAAATTCAGCGGGCGCACCCCGACCGCCGACTGCCCGAACAGGGTGGACCACCAACTGCGGCCCTGGGCGAAATTAATCCCCGAAGGGCTGTAATCGATGGGATGGCTCTGCGCCGCCAGCCGCGGCAGCGGCGCCAGCA
This sequence comes from Acidobacteriota bacterium, assembly GCA_021789895.1. GTDB lineage: Bacteria > Acidobacteriota > Terriglobia > Terriglobales > SCQP01 > JAKASR01. The sequence continues at coordinate 47,719 of JAJYIU010000003.1, forward strand.
GGCAGGCGGCGCCAAGAATCAGGAGATCGCGGGTCAATCGCTTCATTGGGCACTTCATCGGGTTGACTACCTCATGGGTGCTACGCAATTCAACTTTGTCCTGGCGAGCAATCGTGGCGTGTTTGCCCGCCGCCGAACTGCAGGCAGGGGCGGGGCGCCGAGGCGCCAACATCTTCACTTTACGCGCTGGCCGGCATATCCTCTTTACGTTAAACCAGGTAGCGGAGTTTCATATACCCGGTGCGCCAGGATTCGGAATTTCGCCCGCTTCGATGCCTAACTTCCTGATCAGGCTGAGTTACGATGGCGCCCCGTTTCACGGCTGGCAAATTCAGCCGGGGCTGCGCACGCTGCAGGGGGCGCTGAGCGAAGCGCTCGAACGCGTCTGCGGCGAGCGCGCCACGGTGCACGGCTCGGGGCGCACCGACGCCGGCGTGCATGCTCTGGCGCAGGTGGCCAGCGTCCAACTGCAAACCCGCCTGGACGCGACGGCGCTGGCGCGCGCGCTGAATGCCGTGCTGCCGCTTGCCGTGCGCGTGCTGGAGGCGCGCGCGGCGGCGCCCGGGTTCCATGCCCGGCGCGACGCCCGCGGCAAAATCTACGGCTATCGCATCTACCGGGAACGCGTCTGCCCGCCGTTTTTGCGCGATTACGCCTATCATTTCCCTTATCCGCTCGACGAAGCCGTCCTGGCCGCCGCCGCCGCGGCCTTTTGCGGCGAGCATGATTTCCGGCATTTTGCCAGCGGGCCGCCGCCCCCCGGCGGGACCCGGCGCACGGTGTTCTCCTGCCAGGCCGCGCGCCGGCGGGATGCGCCGGAAGAACTATGGATCCAAATCGCCGGCAGCGGATTCCTGCATCATATGGTGCGCCGGATTGGCGGCTTTCTGCTGGAAACCGGGCTCGGCTTGCGCCGTCCCGACCAGGCCGCCGTCTGGCTGGACGGCGCCGGCGAAGGCGTTCCCGCCCGCACCTTGCCGGCCCGCGGCCTTTACCTGATGCGGGTGTTGTATGCCGGCGACAATCCGCTGGCAGGGGCGGAGTTGCCGCCGGCGATGCCCACGGCGAGGATCGTATTCACGGCCGAGCCGCTAAAATAGAGTTCAGGCGCGGGGAGCGGCCTGCCTATGCCGACGGCACAGGAATGGATTCACGACTGGAACCGTTCTGCGGGCCCGGAATGCATTCCCGGGCGGCGCTGCGAGTTGAATGACGAGACCCTGCGGGATGGCCTGCAATCGCCCTCGGTGCGCGATCCGGAACTGGAAGACAAACGCGCCCTGCTGCATTGCATGGCCGAACTGGGAATCGAGCGGGCCGATATCGGGCTGCCCGGAGCGGGGCCGCGCGCGCAAGAGCATGTCCGGAAGCTGGCGGAAGAGATTGCGCGCGCCCGCCTGCCGCTGCGCCCTAATTGCGCCGCCCGCAGCCTGGAAAGCGACCTGACGCCGATTGCCGAGATCCAGCAGGCGACCGGAGTGGCGCTGGAAGCCGCCATCTTTATTGGCTCCAGCCCGATTCGCCGTTATGCCGAAGATTGGACGGTGGATTTTCTGCTCCGCACCACCCGCCAGGCGCTGCAGCGCGCGCGCGAGCTGGAACTGCGGATCATGTACGTCACCGAAGATACCACCCGCTGCGATCCGGAAACCATGCGCGCGCTCTATCGCGCCGCGCTGGAGGAGGGCGCCGAGGCGCTGGTTTTCTGCGATACCGTCGGGCATGCCACCCCGGCCGGCGTGCGCGCCCTGCTGGAGTTTGCCCGGCGCGAGATCGTGGCCGGGCATCGCGGCATACGCCTGGATTGGCACGGTCACAACGATCGCGGCCTGGCCACGGCCAACGCTCTGGCCGCGCTTGAAGCCGGCGCCGACTGTGTCCACGCCTGCGCCCTCGGCATCGGCGAGCGCGTGGGCAACACCTCGATGGACCAAATGATGGTGAATCTGCGGCTCATGGGCAGGCTGGAAAACGATTTGTCGCGCTTGAACGAGTACTGCCAACTGGCGGCGCGCATGCTGGGCATGGCGATTCCGCCCAACTATCCGGTGATGGGCCGGGATGCGTTTCGCACCTCGACCGGCGTGCATGCCGCGGCGGTGATCAAAAGCCTGCAAAAGCAGGACCTGGAACTCGCCGACCGGGTCTATTCCGGCGTGCCGGCGGCCTGGTTCGGGCGGCGGCAGGAAATCGAGCTGGGGCCAATGAGCGGCCGCTCCAATGTCACCTGGTGGTTGGAGGCGCACGGCCACGCCGCCTCGCCCCGGCATGTGAACGCGCTGCTGGCCGCAGCCAAAGCTTCCGACCATGTACTGAGCGACGCGGAACTGGAAACCTTGCTGGGCGGCATCGCGGCCGCGCCGGGCGTATGACGATCCGGGAATTAGCCGCGGCCCCGGCGGTGGCCGGCTCGCTCCACCGGCTTGCCGGATGGGAAGCCTGGATCAGCCGCCAGCAACTGGAGCTGTCGCGGATTCCCGCGCCCACCGGCTTGGAAGGGCCGCGTGCAGAATGGTATCTGCGCCAGATGCGCCGGCTGGGCTTGACCCGCTGCGCTCTCGACCCGGCCGGCAATGCGCTCGGCTGGCGCATCGGCCTGGAACCGGATCTACCTGCGATTGCGCTGTCGGCCCATCTGGATACCGTTTTCCCGCCCGGCTTGCGCCTGCATCCGTATGTACGAAAGTCGAAGCTGATGGGTCCCGGCATCGCCGACAACGGCGCGGGGTTATCCGCGCTGCTGGCGATGATGCGCGCCCTGCAGCAGGCGCGGCTGCGGCTGCGGCGCTCGCTTTTGTTTGTCGCCAATGTCGGAGAGGAAGGCGAAGGCAATCTCAAGGGCATGCGGCATCTCGTCGAACGCGGGCGCTGGCGGCGGCAGATCGGCTGCATCGTCGTGGTGGACGGCGCCGGCGACAGCGCCGCCACCAATCGCGGGCTCGCCAGCCGCCGGCTGCACGTCAAATTTTCCGGCCCCGGCGGGCATAGCTGGTCGGATGCCGGCCGCCCCAGCGCGATTCACGCGCTGCAGCGCAGCCTGGCGCGCCTGCTGCAGCGGGCGCGTACCCGGCCCGGCGAAAGCGTTTTGAACATCGGCGTGATCGAGGGAGGCAACTCGATCAACTCCATTGCCGCGGAAGCCGGCGCCCGGCTGGACCTGCGCTCCGTCGCCGCCCGCGGTCTCGACCGCCTGGAGCGCGAGGTGCGCGCCGCGGTGGCAGCGGGAGAACGCGAAGAAAACCACCTCGCCCGCGGCGGCCGGGTCCAGGGGCACATTGAAATCCTGGGCGCCCGTCCGGGAGGCGCCCTGCCGGCTTCCGCCCCGCTCTGGCGGCAACTGCGCGGCGTGGACCGCTTTCTGGGCATCGCCACCCAACCCCGGCTGGCCTCTACCGATGCCAATATTCCGCTTTCCAAAGGCATCCCTGCGATTGCCATCGGCGCCGGCGGCAGCGCGGGCGGCACGCATACGCTGCAGGAGTGGTTTGATCCGGCGGGCAGGGAACTTGGCCTGAAACGCCTGTTGCTGCTGACGCTTTCGCTCGCCGAGGTGGCGCGGTGAAGCGCACCTGGATCGCCACCCTGGTGTTGATCGCGACGACGGCCATCTGGGGCAGCAGCTTCGTGCTGGTCAAGCTGGCGCTGAGTCAGGCCTCGCCGCTGATTTTAAACGCCGCGCGCATGGCGATTGCCGCCCTGCTGCTGGCCGTGTGGTATCAAGGCGCGCTGCGCCGCATCCCGGCGGCGGTTTGGGGCGCGGGGGCAATCCTGGGACTTTCCATGGGGCTGGGGTTTGAATTTCAGACCCGGGGATTGCTTTACACTACGCCGGCGCGGTCGGCTTTCCTGACCGGTTTTTCCGTCATCCTGGTTCCTTTTTTAGGCGCCGGTTGGCGGCGGCGCTGGCCTTCCGCGCGCGCCTGGAGCGGCGCTCTGCTGGCGTTGGGAGGGCTGTACCTGCTGCTGCTGCCCCGGGGAGGGTGGCTTGGAGGATTGGGACGCGGCGACGCATTGACCCTGATCTGCGCCTTATTCTTTGGCGTGCAAATCCAGGCGCTGGAGATATTCTGCGCCCGCTATAACTTCCGCCAATTGGCGGTGCTGCAGGTGGCTTACGCGGCGGTTTTTTTTCTGATCGGCGCGCCATGGCTGGAAACTCCGCGCTGGCAGTCTTCACTGCGCCTGTGGCTGGTCGTGGCGGCGCTGGCGGTGCTGGCGACTGCGCTGGCGTTTACCTTGCTGGCTTGGGCGCAACAGTATGCCTCGGCGAACCATACCGCCGTCGTGCTGGCGCTGGAGCCGGTCTGGGCCTGGCTGGCCAGCGCCTGGTGGCTGCATGCCGGCTTCCATGGCCGGCAGATTCTGGGCGCGCTCGGCATCGTCGCCGCGATGATTCTGACCGGTTGGCGATATGAGGTTGCGGGGGCCGCTCCGGCGGCCGGGCTGGAATCCCCCGGGCGGCCGGAAGTCATCCGATAAAGGTGAAGTTATTCCAAGGGCTATAATCAGAAAACGCGGCCGGGCCGCGACCTGATCCCCCCCGGTTACCTTGATGAATCGGCAATCACATGCCTGGCAAGCTTGGGGGGCGGCGGCGGTCGCGATCCTGCTTCTGGCGGCGGGAGCATGGTACGGTTTGGGCAACAACTTCCCGCTGGGTAGCCGTGCGAACGCGACCGCTTCGGTGCTGACGCTACCGGCGCCGGTGCGGCTGTCGAATGCATTTTCCAAAATTGCCCGGCGAATCGCTCCGACCGTGGTGCAAGTGGAGGCGATCGGGCCGGCGCCCCGCGCCAGCGTAAATTCCGGACACGCCCGGATCTGGCCTTTTTCGCGCGAGCGGAGCCTCGGATCGGGCCTGGTAGTGGACGCCCGCGGCTTCATTCTGACCAATGCGCACGTCGTGCACGCCGCATCCCGCGTGGAAGTCGAAGTGGCGGGCCGCGAATATCCTTATCCCGGACGCATCATCGGCAGCGATTCGGAAACCGACCTGGCCGTAGTCCGCATTTTTCCCCGCCATCAGCTCCAAGCCGCTCCGCTGGGCAATTCCCGGTCGCTGCAGGTGGGGGATTGGGTGCTGGCGCTGGGCAGTCCCTTCGGCCTGCAAAATTCCGTCACCGCCGGCATCATCAGCGCCCTCAATCGTCAACTCGATACCGGCCATCCGCTGCAAAAATTCATTCAAACGGATGCCGCCATCAATCCCGGCAACAGCGGCGGCCCCCTGGTGGATATGGCCGGCCAAGTGGTCGGCATCAACACGGCGATCGATACCGATACCGGCACCAACCGCGGCGTCGGCTTCGCCCTGCCTTCGAACCTGGCGATCGAGGTCTATAACCAGTTGCTGCAGCACGGGCGGGTGCTGCGCGGTTCGATCGGCATTTATTTTCAATCGCATATCGGAGCGCTGGTGCGGCGCATGTACGGCTGGCAGGGAATGCCGATTTCCGGCATCGTGCCGGGCGGCCCGGCGGCGCGCGGAGGATTGCAAGCCGGCGATATCATCCTGGCGGTGAATGGCAGCCCGATTCACAACGGCAGCGAGCTGTCGGCCGCCATTCTGCATCAGCCGATTGGCGCCTGGCTGCGGCTGGATGTGATGCGCGGGCAGCACCGGCTGCAACTGCGGGTGCAGGTTGCCGACCGCGATCATCTATTCGGCAATCCTGCGACCGCGGCGCACATGCATTCCATCAACTTGCCCAAGCTGGGCCTGCTGGTCACGCTGCGCTCGTCGCTCCCGACCGTGGGCCTCTCGGAAGGGCAGCGGGGTGTGTGGGTTAGCGAGGTCGAGCCGGGTTCCTTCGCCGATCGCGTTGCGGTACTGCCGGGTGACTGGATTACCGCCATCAACCGCCACCCCGTCGCTTCATTGCGAGACTACCGTAAGATTCTGACCCAATTACATTTCGGTCAGCCTGTGGTGTTTGCGCTATTACGCCCCGGCCAGGGAGGCAAGTTGGAGCCCTGGTACACGGGCGGGTATTATGGGCAGTAGCGTAAGCTGCAGGCAAAAGCATGAATCCAGCCCAAGATCCGTCCAAGCCAGCCCTGCGCCGGGGGCAACCGCGGGGAGAATTTACCCGCTGGCTGCTGCCGGTGGTGGTGCTGGCATTGAGCGGCGCGCTGGCCGCGCGAGTTAACCCGGCAGCGCCTTCGGCGGGCACGGCGCATGCCAAACGGCACTATGCGCAACGGCGCCCGGCACGTTCGCGGCATGCCCGCATACGGCACGCCAGTACCAGGCGCAGGCGCCTTCAGGGCCGGCATCGGCCGGCCCGCCACACTACGATTAAGCCTCGCCGCCGTCTTTCCGCGCGAGCGCGGCGGGCGGAGTTGCGGCGCCGACATCGGGCTTGGCTCCGGCATCTGGCCTGGCTGCGGCGACGGCGGGAATCCTGGCGCTGGGGCGGGCAGCAGCACATCAAGCCGCAGCGCATTCTGCAGATTCAGGCGGCGATGGTGCGCGCCGGCTTATTGAATAGAATGTCGGGCCGATGGGATGCCGCCACCGTGGACGCGCTGCGGCGCTTTCAAAAACTGCATCATTGGCAAACCCGCTATGTGCCCGATTCCCGCGCCTTGATTGCGCTCGACCTGGGCCCGCCGCAGGATTACCTGCCGGGAGCGCATCAGTTGCCGCCGCTGCCCGCCACCGCGCCCGTCACCGCGCCGGCGGCCAGTGGCGCGGCTGCGCAAGCCGCTATAGGACCGCGCCATGACCGAACCTCGCACCTTCCATAACCTGATCGCCGGGAGCTGGGAAGAGCCCAGAAGCGGCCATTATCTGGAAAATATCAATCCCGCGAATCGGGACGATACGGTCGGCTTATTCCCCGCGTCCGGCGCCGAAGACGTGGAGCGCGCGGTGGACGCGGCCTTGGACGCCTATGCCCGCTGGCGGCTGACGCCGGCGCCGCGGCGGGCGGAAATCTTATTTCGCGCAGGCCAAATCCTGCTGGAGCGCAAGGCCGATTTCGCCCGCGACATGAGCCGCGAGATGGGCAAAACCGTAATCGAGGCCGGCGGCGACGTGCAGGAAGCGATTGACATGCTGTTTTTCATGGCCGGCGAGGGACGGCGATTATATGGCCAGACCACGCCTTCCGAGCTGCCGGACAAGCTCTGCATGACCCTGCGGGTGCCGATCGGCGTTGCCGGCTTGATTACGCCCTGGAACTTTCCCATGGCGATTCCCAGTTGGAAAACCGCGCCGGCGCTGATCTGTGGCAACACCGTGGTGCTCAAACCCGCCGAAGACGCGCCGCTTTCCGCCGTCCACTGGGCCCAGGTCTTGCAAGAGGCCGGACTGCCCGCGGGGGTTTTCAACCTGGTGATGGGCGAGGGGGAAGCCGCCGGCGCGCCCCTGGTGCGCCATCGCCAGACCCGGATCATCTCCTTCACCGGCTCCAGCGAGGTTGGCCGCGAGGTCGGGCGCGAGGCGGCGGCGCAGTTCAAGCACTGCAACCTGGAAATGGGCGGAAAAAACGCCATCCTCATCCTCGACGACGCCCCGCTCGACCTGGCGCTGGAAGGCGCGCTTTGGGGCGCTTTCGGCACCAGCGGCCAGCGCTGCACCGCCGCCAGCCGCCTGGTGGTGGCCAAGGGAATTTATCGCCGCTTCCTCGATCGCTTTCTGGAAATGGCCCAAGCCCTGCGCATCGGCAATCCGCTCGAGGCCGGCACGCAGATCGGTCCGATCATCAATGCCGCGCAATTGGAACGCATCGAAGGCTACATCCAAAGCGGCGAAGCCGAGGGGGCCAAGCTGCGGCTGGGCGGCCGCCGCTGCACCCAGGGCGCATGCGCGCAGGGCTGGTTCCTCGAGCCGACGGTGTTTGCCGACGTCCATGCCCGCATGCGCATCGCACAGGAAGAGATTTTCGGCCCGGTGGTGAGCGTGCTGCCCTGCGAGGGCCTGGAAGACGGGCTCGAGATCGTCAATGGCTCCGGTTATGGCCTGTCGGCCGCCGTCTATACCCAAAATCTCGCCACCGCCCTGCGCGCCCAGCGCGACCTCGAGGCCGGCCTGGTATATCTCAATGCGCCCACCATCGGCGCCGAAGTGCATTTGCCCTTCGGCGGCATCAAGCAAAGCGGCAATGGACACCGCGAAAGCGGGCCGGCGACCCTGGACGTCTATTCGGAATGGAAGACCGTGTATGCCGATTTCAGCGGACGCCTGCAGCGCGCGCAGCTCGACACCCAGTCGGGCAGCTAGCTCCACGACCCCGGCCCGCGCCGGCGCGAGCGCGCCGCGGCGCCATTTCCGGATGGGAGAAATCCCGGCCGGAAGCTATCATATGGATGTGACTTTTCAGAGGAGAGGCTGCAATGGTCATTGGCGTACCCAAGGAATTAAAGGATCATGAAACGCGCGTAGGCTTGACTCCCGCCGGCGTGCGCGAGTTGGTCGAGCACGGACACACGGTGATTTGCGAAACCCGGGCAGGGGAGAATTCTTATCACAGCGACGAAGAATACCGGCGCGCCGGCGCCGAAATCGCCTCCGGCGCGAATGAAGTCTGGGAGCGCGCCGCGATGGTGGTCAAGGTCAAGGAACCGATTCCGGCCGAATACGGGCGGCTGCATCCGGGGCTGGTGTTGTTCTGCTATCTACACCTGGCGCCGCTGCCGGAACTGACACGCGCCTTGCGCGACCGCCAGGTGGCCGGCGTAGCCTACGAAACCGTGCGCAACGCGCAGGGCGGATTGCCGCTGCTCGAGCCGATGAGCGAAGTGGCGGGGCGCATGGCGGTGCAGGTTGGCGCCAGCTATCTGCAGCGCACCCATGGGGGGCGCGGCGTGCTGCTGGGCGGGGTGCCCGGGGTGCCGCCGGCGCGGGTGGTGGTGATTGGCGGCGGCATTGTCGGCGTGAATGCCGCCCGCATCGCGTTGGGCATGGGCGCCAGCGTGGTCATCATCGAGCGCGACCTTGGCCGCTGCCGCTGGCTCGACGATTTATTCGGCGGCCGGGCGATGACGCTGGCCTCCAATAGCTATAACCTGGCCAATTCGATCGAGCAGGCCGATTTGGCCATTGGCGCGGTGCTGATCCCGGGCGGCTCGGCTCCCAAGCTGGTGACCGAGGCGATGGTGAAATCCATGCGCCCCGGCTCGGTGATCGTGGACGTGGCCATTGACCAGGGCGGCTGCATCGAAACCGCGCATCCCACCACCCATAGCGATCCCGCATTTATCATCCACGGCGTGGTTCATTATTGCGTCACCAATATGCCCGCCGCCGTGCCGCGCACTTCGACGTTTGCGCTGACCAACGCCACCCAGGCCTATATCCTGCGCCTGGCGGATATGGGCCTGGAAAAAGCCGCCGCCGGGGATCCCGGGCTGGCCGAAGGCATCAACACTTATCGCGGCCAGGTGGTGCATCCGGCGGTGGCCGCCGCCCAGAAACTACCGGCGCATACCTTCGCCGCTTTAAGCTCCTGATGCCGCGACCCATTCCGCTCCGGCGCCCAGGCCGCGGATGCTCGGCGCTTCCGGCTGCATGACGGCACTGCCTCTTACCTGGCTGCTGGCGCTCAATGCGGGCCTGCTGCTGTTGGCTTATTTCAGCCAGCGAGCCTGGTTCGCGGCCACTCGCGCCTGGTGGCGGCGCCGCGGCCTGCCACGCCCGCTCCATAGCGCGCTGTTTTTTCTATTGCTGCTGGCCTCCGCCTGGGTGATGGCGTCGCACGCCTATCACCGGCCTGCCCTGCTGCGCATACTGTATGGCTGGAGCGCGGTCTATCTGGTCAGCTCCTCGGCCAGCGGTTTTTTGCTGTTGATTGGACGCGGGTTCCAACGCCGGCCCGCCGCGCCGAACACTCCCCATCGCCGGAACGAGCCGGGCGCGGAGCCTGCCGCCGCGCCGCGCCGCCGGTTCCTGCGCTGGGCCGGCACGGCCGCGCTCGCCGCGCCCTGGGCCGCATCCGGCTACGGCTACACCATCGAGCGCGGGGATGTGCAACTGACACAGATTTCTCTGCATCTGGGCGCGGCGGCGCGGCCCTGGAGCGGCCTGACCATTGCCCTGATCTCCGATATACACCTCGACGATTATTTCTCCGCCCGGCGGCTGGCGGCGGTGGTGGAGCGCATCAACCGCCTGCGGCCGGATTTGATTGCGATTACCGGCGATTTCATCACTTACCGCCATTCCATTCCCGACCTGGTGCGTATCCTGGCCCCGCTGCGGGCGCGGCTGGGCAAGTTCGCCAGTCTGGGCAATCACGAAACCAGCGAGCACGCGCAGCGCATTCTTGCCTTGGCCTGCGCCCGTATCGGCATTGACGTGCTTCGCTTCGCCAGCCGGCGGCTGCGCGCCGGCGGCGGGCGGCTCAACCTGATCGGGGTGGATTTCCTGCAGTCCGGCCAGGAAGCCGATGTGCGGAGCATCGGCGGCTACGCCCGTGCGGGTGAATTGAATATCCTGCTCTCACACAATCCCAATGTCTTTCCGTATCTCGACCCGCTGCCGATCCAGTTGACCTTGGCCGGGCATCTGCATGGCGGACAACTGGTAATTCCCGGGCTGGCGGAAATTTCGCCGGCACGGCTGATCTCGCCTTATCTCGCCGGTCTTTACCGCCGCGGCGGGCATTGGATGTATGTCAACCGCGGCCTGGGCACGGTCGGCGTGCCTATACGCTTCGGCGCACGGCCGGAGATTACACGGCTGGAACTGGTTTGAAGCAAGGCAAAAGCAAGGCAAAAGAGACACAGTACAACGCTGCCAACCACGGGAATTCGACAATAAGTCCAGGTAGAAATTGAGGATACGTCACCGGGATAAACAAAAAAGAGACAAATGCCGCGTTTGAAAAAACGCGTGTAGCAATTTTTTTTACAAAACGGCACCCGGGCCGGAAATTTCAAGCTAAAGCCAATAGATTCCATTATTTAGGCAGGTGCCGTTTTCATTTTTAAAACGGCACCCAAACGGCACCCGAACCAAAGGTGGAACGATGCGGCACCAAGCCGGTTCCATTTTCACTGGAGGCGCTTCAGACGGCCGGCTTGAAAAACACCGCCGCCAGCGGCGGCACGGTGATCAGCAGCGAGTAAGGGCGCCCGTGCTGCGCCACGGCTTCGGCGTTGATTCCGCCACTGTTGCCTATTCCGCCGCCGCCGTACTCTTTGGCGTCGGAATTGAACAGCTCGCGCCACCAGCTGCCGGCCGGCACGCCGACGCGATAGCCGAGCCGCGGCACGGGGGTGAAATTGCAAACCGCCAGCACCGGCGCGCGCGGATCGCGGCCCAGGCGCAGCAGGCTGAGCACGCTGTTATCGGCATCGTTGGCGTCCACCCAGGAAAATCCGGCGCCTTCGCTGTCGAACTGGTGCAGCGCGGGCTCGCCGGCATAGAGCCGGTTGAGGTCGCCGAGCAGTTGTTCGATGCCGCGATGGCGGCCGTATTGCAACAGATGCCAGGGCAGGCTGGCGTCGTGCCGCCACTCATCCCAGGGCCCCATCTCAGCCCCCATGAACAAGAGCTTTTTCCCCGGCTGGCAGTACATATACGCGAGCAACAGGCGCAGGTTGGCAAATTTTTGCCAGTCGTCGCCAGGCATTTTGCCGAGCAGCGAGCCCTTGCCGTGCACCACCTCGTCATGCGAGAGCGGCAGCACATAATTTTCGGTGAAGGCGTAAAGCATGCGAAAAGTGAGCTGGTTGTGGTGAAAGCGCCGGTGCACCGGATCGTGGGCAATATAGGCCAGGGTATCGTGCATCCAGCCCATGTCCCACTTGAAGCCGAAGCCCAGGCCGCCGAGGTAGGTGGGGCGCGAAACCGAGGGCCAGGCGGTGGATTCTTCGGCGTAAGTCTGCACGTCGGGATGTTCCCGGTAAACGATTTCGTTCATCTGCCGCAGGAATGAGATCGCCCCCAGGTTTTCGCGCCCGCCAAACTCGTTGGGAATCCATTCGCCTTCCGCGCGCGAGTAGTCGCGATAGAGCATGGACGCGACCGCGTCCACGCGCAGCCCGTCGGCATGATAGCGGTCAAGCCAGAACAGCGCGCTGCTGAGGAGGAAGCTGCGCACTTCGTGGCGGTCGTAATTGAAGATGAAGGTGTTCCAGTCGGGATGGAAGCCCTGCCGCGGATCGGAGTGCTCGAACAGGTGGGTGCCGTCGAAGTAGCTCAAGCCATGGGCATCGGTGGGGAAATGCGAAGGCACGAAATCGAGAATCACCCCCAGGCCGTGCTGGTGCAGCAGGTCCACCAGGTACATGAAATCCTGCGGCGAGCCGTAGCGGCTGGTGGGCGCGAAATAGCCGGTAGTCTGGTAACCCCAAGAGCCGTAAAAGGGATGCTCCATGACCGGCAGGAACTCGACATGGGTGAAGCCGAGCTTGCGCGCGTGCGCGGCCAGGCGCGGGGCGAGCTCGCGATAGGTGGGCGGGCGATGGTCCTGCTCCGGGACGCGCGCCCAGGAGCCGAGGTGGACTTCGTAGATCGCGATCGGGGCGGCGTGGGCATTGACCGCGCCGCGGCGGCGCATCCATTCCTGATCGCGCCATTCGTAATCCAGCTTCCACAACCGGGAGGCGGTGCGCGGCGGCTGTTCGTGATACATCCCGAAAGGGTCGGCCTTTTCGATCTGATAGCCGGCGTGGCGAGAGCGGATGTGATATTTGTACAGCGTCCCTTCGCCCAAGCCGGGGATCCAGCCTTCCCAAATGCCGGAAGAGCCGCGCGGCTCGAGCGGATGCCGATCCGGGCGCCAGAGGTTGAAATCGCCGACCACCGAAACCGCTTCGGCGTTGGGCGCCCAGACCGCGAAGCCGGCGCCTGCGGCGCCTGCACGCGGATAAAGATGGCCGCCCAACTTATCGGCCAGGCGATAATGCGTACCCTCGTTGAATAAATGCAAGTCGTCGGGGGTGATGAGGGAAGCGTCGTGGTAAACCTGGGCGTCGCCGGCCACCGGAGTGCGTTCTGCCATGACTTCTTCCCCTGCATTCATTCTAGCGGGAGGAAGGCGCAGGCTGCGGGCTGCGAGCGGCAACTTCCGTTATCGAGCGGTTCAATGCTTGAAAATACGGCATCGGCGCGCAGCGTTTTTTCAGCAGAGAAGATGCAGGCCCACGCAGCCGCTGGAGCGGAGGGCTTCGCCGTGAAAGTTGAAACGCAGAGGCGCGGTTATTGCACCGGCAGGGGGCCGTCGCCGTCGTCGCCATCCACCAGTTCGGCGCGCAGCCGGCCGGCGGCGACGCGCAAGGTGCCGCCGGCGAACACAAAGATCAGCATCGGGTCGGGATCGCGGCGCAATTCCCAGCTTTCCAATGCCCCAACCGCTTCCGGATCGGAAAAAGCAGCCTCGAAGAGCCGCACTTCGCTGAACGCCATAGCCAAGCCACAATAGTTGCCGGGCGAATTTTCGAGGGCGATCCAGCCCAGCGTCAGGCCGCGCTCTTCGGCGCCATAGTTGAGCGCAATGAAGCGGAAGTCGTGGCGCAGATCCAGCTTCACTCCGGAGACTTGGATGTGGGTGGCCCCCACTTGCGGCGAAGGCGGTTCCAGGTTTTCCCATTCCATCGGCGGATATCGGGAGGGCACGGTAAAGTTTCCTAGGGAGCGGCCAATGCATGGGCGCAAGCGAGGCAACGCCCGGTGCGGATCAGAAGGGCAGATCCTCTTCTTCCACGCCGCTCGCCGAGGGCGCGGAAAATTCCGGCTCCGGCATGCCGCTTTCGCTCGCCGGGGCCGAGGCCGCCCGGGCCGCGCCCTGGCCGGCGCCGCGACCGCCGAGCATGACCATCTCCTGCACGATCACCTCGGTGCGGAATTGTTTCTTGCCCTCTTTATCTTCCCACGAGCTGGTCTGCAACCGGCCTTCGATATAGACGCTGGAGCCCTTGTTCAGATACTTGCTCGCGGTTTCAGCCAGCTTGGCCCATATCACCAGGTGGTGCCATTCGGTGCGTTCCTGAAAATCACCATTCTTATCTTTCCAACGCTCGTTGGTCGCCAGGTTGATCTTGACCACCGGCTGTCCGGAAGTGGTGTATTTCAGTTCCGGATCCTGTCCCAGATTGCCGATCAGAATTACCTTGTTGACGCTGCGCCCTGCCATAAATGCACCTCATGTGCCGTACAATATCAACCGCCGCCCGCGCCGGAGCGCTTTCCGCCCGGCCGCGGGCATACCCGATCATAGGCGCATACCGCGCCGAGGGCAATCAGCCGCCGGCAGGGCCCGCGCCCGGCCGGGGCCGGATATTCAGCATGCCTCCCGACTTTCCCATCGATCTGCGCAGCGATACCGTCACCCGGCCAACGCCCGCCATGCGCGAGGCCATGCGCCAAGCCGAGGTGGGCGACGATGTCTATGGCGAGGACCCGACCGTCAACCGCCTGGAAGCTCGCGCGGCGGAAATTTTCGAGCGCGAGGCGGCGCTGTTCGTTCCCAGCGGCACCATGGGCAACCAGATCGCCCTTCACCTGCATACCCGCCCCGGCCAGGAGGTGGTCTGTGAACGCCGGGCGCATGTGTACGACTATGAGATGGGCATGCCGGCGGCGTTTTCCGGCTGCCTGATGCGCCCCGTTCCCACGCCGGACGGCCGCTTGAGCTGGGATTTCATTGCGCCGCATCTGCATCTTGAGCAACACGTGCACCAGGCGCGCACCGGCCTGATCGTGCTGGAAAACACGCACAATATGGCCGGCGGCATCGCGCTCTCCGCCGCGGACGGCGATGCCGTCTGCCGCGAAGCGCATGCCCTCGGCCTGCCGGTGCATCTCGATGGCGCCCGCATCTTCAATGCCGCCGCTGCGCTGGGCGTGCCGGTGGCGCGGCTGACGCGGGAATTCGATTCAGTGATGTTCTGCCTTTCCAAGGGATTAGGCGCGCCGGTGGGCTCGCTGCTGGCCGGCGCCCGAAGCTGGATCCAGCGCGCCCGCGTCGTGCGCAAAATGCTCGGCGGCGGCATGCGCCAGGCGGGCGTGCTGGCCGCCGCCGGATTGTTGGCGCTGGAAGAAGGCCCGGCGCAGCTTGCCGCCGACCACGCCCATGCCCGCCTGCTCGCCGAAGGGCTGGCGCGGCTGCCCGGCATCCGGCTCGATCCGCCGCAGGTCGAAACCAATATTGTGATCTTCGAGCTCGACGAAGGCATGGACGCCGCTGCCCTGGCCGGCCGGCTGGCCGCTGCGGGCGTACGCTGCGGCGCGGTTGGGCCGCGCGCCTTGCGCTGGGTCACACATCGCGACGTCAGCCGCGAGCAATGCGCCGCGGCCATCGAGATTCTAGCCGGCCTGCTGCGGCAGCCAGCGGGGGCCCGTCCCGCATAAAACACGCTTTTTGCAGGCGCCGGGAAGCGGCTCGCCGAGGGTACGGCGCCGCTGCGGAGGAGCCGACCCCGGCCGCGGCGGCGGCATCCAATCACTTAAGATGTTCGTGGTCAAAAACCCTCCGCCCCGCCGGCCGGGCCCGGAGCCCAT
The DNA here is from genome assembly GCA_021789895.1 of Acidobacteriota bacterium. Taxonomy (GTDB): domain Bacteria; phylum Acidobacteriota; class Terriglobia; order Terriglobales; family SCQP01; genus JAKASR01. Next base: position 63,170 of record JAJYIU010000003.1, read on the forward strand.
GCCGCCGCATCCGGCGCCGCCGATGCCGTCGCCGCAGCCGCCCGAACCGCCCTTGCCGCCGCCAGTGCCGCCGCTGCCCGGCCCGATGGAACGCTAAACCGCACTTCTTCCGCAGCAACGCGTTTGCAGCAAAATCAGCCGGGCGCGAATGCTACCATCGAGGCATGGGCGATGCATTCATGCTGGCGGGGCGCGAGTTCCAATCGCGCCTGATTATCGGCACCGGGAAATATCGCAGCATGCAGCAGACGGCGCGCTGCATCGAGATGAGCGGAGCCGAAGTGGTGACGGTGGCGGTGCGGCGGGTGAATATTACCGATAAAAGCCAGGAAAACCTGCTCGATTATCTCGATCTTTCCCGGCTGCTGGTATTGCCCAACACTGCCGGCTGCTACAGCGCGGAAGAGGCGTTGCGCACCGCGCGCCTGGCGCGCGAGGCGCTCGACAGCCCCTGGGTCAAGCTGGAGGTGATTGGCGACCAGCGTACGCTCTATCCCGACACCCAGGCGCTGCTGGAGGCCACGCGAACGCTGGTGAAGGAAGGCTTTATCGTGCTGCCGTATACCAGCGACGATCTGATCGTGGCGCGGCGGCTGATCGAAGCCGGCGCGGCGGCGGTGATGCCGCTGGCGGCGCCGATCGGCTCCGGGCTGGGCATCCAAAACACCGCGGCGCTGCGCATCCTGCGCGAATGCATACAGGAAGTTCCGCTGATCGTAGATGCCGGCGTCGGCTGCGCCTCCGATGCCGCCCTGGCGATGGAACTGGGCGCCGACGCGGTGCTGATGAATACCGCCATCGCGGCGGCGCAGGATCCGGAACAGATGGCCCAAGCGATGAAATACGCCATCGCCGCCGGCCGGCTCTCGTATCTGGCCGGACGCATGCCGAAAAAACTGTATGCCGCCGCCAGTTCCCCCCTCGAAGGCGTGGTGCGGTAGCCGTCACCGGGATTTCCTTAATCAGCGCAGGGGCCCTGGGTTTAGTCTCCGCGGCTTTTCTTCCACGGCAAAAAAGCGAGCCGGAGCTTGGCGATTTCCATCGCCAGGAGAAACATCATATCCGGAATGTTTCGTTTTGAAACTTTTTCATACCCGGCACTTTCCTGCGGCACTGATATATGTCAAAAGTTTCACGCTTCGACCTAAAAACGCTTGGCAGTCAGATAGCCGTGAAGCAGCCTGTGCCCTTAAACACCCGGGGGGGTGATCTATGGTACAAGCGCCAGTCCAGGAGTCTGCACACTTGAAGCCGATCCGGCATGCGGCCAAGCCTCGGGTCAAGTATTGTTGGCGCTGCCATTGCGAACTGGATCGCCATCCTGCGGAAAGTTGGATTGAGTCGGGGCTGAAAATTCTGGGGATCAAGACGTATTACTGCCTGCTCTGCAGCACGAAACGATACCGGCACTGATTGAGCTGGATGAGCCGTACCGCCGGAAAGGCGCGACCCTGCCGCCCTTTTTTCCGGCTCTTCGCCACGAAATCATCAGCGCGTTTTATGCGGCGGCGGAGTGTAGGTATAGATGACTTCGCCCGGCCGCGTCAGATAAAGCTGGCGGCGGGCGATGCTTTCGATCGCCTGAGGATCGCTGCGCAGGCGTTCAATCTTCGTATGCAACTTGCGGTTCTGCAATTCCAGTTGCCGGAGTTGCGCCTGTTCGCGGGCCACCACCCGCTGCTGGCGGCGGAGCGCCAGATAGCCATCCGGGCCGGCGATTTCATACAGCAGCGCCCATACCGCCAGCAATGCAATGGCCAGCAGCAGCATGCGGCGTCCCAGAATCCAGCGGCGGACACCCGGCTTGCGGCGGAGATGGGAGACAATGTTCATGCAGCCATTTGCGGCGCGAAATTCGCCGCCTGATTTCACTTATCCCGCGAACAGCATGGCCGGGTCAAGCCCAACTTCGCGCGGCGGCGCCGCCAGGAACCAAACTAATCAAATGCCGGCCGTCCAGGAATGCCATGACTGACAAACTGCTGGTCATGACGCTATGCGGCAGCCGGCGGGAAGCGCAAGCGATGGCCGGCGCCTTGCTGCGGCAGCGGCTGATCGCCTGCGCCAATCTCGGCGGTCCGGTCGAATCCCGCTATCGCTGGCAAGGCAGGGAAGAGCGCGCGCGGGAGTATCCGCTGCTGTTGAAAACCACGCGCGCGCGCTTTACCCAAGTCGAGCGGGAAATCCGCCGCCGGCACAGCTACCAGGTGCCTGAGATCGTGGCCCTGGAAATCGCCCGCGGCAGCGCCGCCTATTTGCGCTGGATGGCCGAAGTCACCGCGCCGCCCCGCCCGAAATCGGCGGCCAAACCGTCTGCAAAATCAAAGCGGCGCTAAAGCATGGCCGGAAATTGCGCTGCGGCGCTGTGCTATTTGGGCGGCAATTGGATGCGAATGACGCGGAAAGCGACTTTACCGCGATGGCCTTTGCCGAGGGCGCCGCGAAGCACGAGCCGGCCATGATGCCAGTCCGCTTGTCCCGGGCCGGGCTGCATCCACTGGCAAGCGGACCAGAGGGAGTGCCGCTCGCAACCGGCGATATAGACCGTTTTATGCCGGTCCTGCACCGCCACGATAATGCCATGGCGGCGAGAGCCGCGGGCGAACGGCGGCTCGACGCAGGCCAGCCGGCGCTGATGAAAATCGTAGGTGCAACTGATGGCGGTGGTGACGTGCACGGAGCCGGTGAGCAGCACCGTTTTCGCGTCCAGAATGCGGACGGGAAAACTTCCGGGCTTGGCGGCGGCGAGGCCCACGACCAAAGCCAGCGCCAGCCCCAGCCCCAGCGCCGCGACGCCAGCCCGGCGGCGGCGGGCGAGTGCGGGGACGGCCGAATCCCGGCGTTTATTCATGTTGGTTCGTTTCCGCCCTCACCCTCACCGGCCACAGCGGGTTGCGGTCGGCCAACGTGCGAGCGGCGTGCGGCGAAAGCCAGGGAAAGGCGTGGAGGCCGCCGATCTGGGCAAAGAGCACGGCCTCGGGACGGGCCGGCTTCGGAGCCCAGCTTCGCCCGGCGTTGTCGGAGACGAACACGACATTCGGATCACTGGTGATGGCGGTGATGCGATGGCGGCCGGCGCGCAACGAAAGCACCGGCATCTGCGGCAGGCCATGGCCAGCCAGCATCCAATGCGCGCCGCGGTCGGCGGAGAGATAGAGGCCATCGCTGCTGGCGACGTACACCTTGTTCCCACGGATCAGGATTTGGTTGACCCGCCCGCGCAGGCGCAGCGGCGCGCTGAGGAACTGGCGGCCGCGATTGGCGGAGGAGATGACGTAATTTCTGCCGGCGACGAAGATCAGGCCATTGGCGGCGGCGGCGACGCGGTAGGCGGGGATCGGCGCTTCCCGCCGCAATTGCCAGCGATGGCCCTGATCGAAGCTGCTCCACAAGCCGCCGGCCGTGGCGGCATAGAGCGAACCGCCGGCGGCAGCCAGGTCCACGATTTCCCGTTCGCGCAAGCCGCCGAGGCGCTGCCAGCGTCCGGCGCGATAGCGCCAGAGGCCGCGATTGGTGGCGGCCAGCACTTCGCCCTGCGCGATGCGCAGGCGATAGACACTGGCGGCGGCAGGCCAGCCCCGGCGCAGCGCGCTCCAGTGCCGGCCGTTGCCGGCGCTGGCGAAGACGCCGCCCCAGCGCAGGTTTCCATTGATCGCCACATAGAAAGCATGCTGGACGGCATCGTAGGCGACCGCGGCCGGCGCGCGCGCCGCCAGCCCGCGATTGACGGGATGAAAATGGAGGCCGCCGTCGTTGCTGGCCCAAACGCCGGCAAAATCCGTGCCCAGCAGAATGCGTCCCGGGCGCGCGGCATCCAGCGCGATGGCGTTGACGATCAGGTCGGGGTCGGTGGTGCGCTGCCAGTGGGCGCCGTCATCGCCGGTTTCCCACAAGCCCTGGGTGGTGCCGGCAAAGATCCGGCCCGGCTGCCGCGGATCGGGCACGATCGCCCGAGTGCGGCGGGCGCTGTAGGGAATTCCCTGGATTTTACGGAACTGATTGCCGGCGTTGTCGCTTTCGTAAATGCCGGAGCAGGAGCTCATCAAGACCTGTTGCGGCGATTGCGGATTGATGGCGACGGCGAAAATATCCGAATCGGTGATGACGCCGCGGCGCAACTGCCACCAGTCGTGGCCGCCATTGAAGGTCTTCCAGAGCAGGTGATAGGTGCCGGCGTAAATTTCGCGCGGATTGCGCGGCGAAATGGCCAACGATTCGATATTGATCAGGGCGCGGTTCAGGGGCGGCGAGATGCGGCGCCAATGCTGCCCGCGGTCGCGGCTGGCATAGACGCCATCCAGCGCCCCAGCGACGATGGTGCGCGGATCGGAAGGCGCGATGGCGAGCGCATGAAAGCTGTGCCCGCCGAGCTGCAGCCGCCAGCTATGCCCGCCGTCGGTAGAGACATAAATTCCGCCGCCGGGACGATCCAGATTCCAGACCGCCGCCCAGAGCCAGCCGGGTGGGCGGGGATCGGCCGCCAGCCGCGCGACCACACCGTCGCGGTAGCCGGCCACGCGGCTGAGAAACTGCCAGTGCGCACCGTCATCGTCGGAACGGAACACCAGCCCGGTAGCGGTGCCGAGGTAAAAGCGGTGGGGATGGAGCGGCGCTGCGATCAGCGAGCGCACGCTGCCGCCGGGAGGACCATTGGTGGGCGGAGCGGCGAAGGCAAAGATTCCGGCAATCAGCCAGAAACCGATTCCCACGGCGATCCGGGGCAGTCGTCGCCGTGAGGGGGAATCAGCGGGGAGATACGGGGGAATACTCATTACCTCAGAAACAAAAAACGCGGAAGGGGAAAAACCCCCTCCGCGTCAATTTTAGCCGAAAGTGGCCGGTAACTGATCCGGAAAAAACGCCTCAGGCGTCTTTCCGCCGGTCAATTCCCTGCGGCCCGGTGGTGGACCGCACGGGCATTCGTGCGCCGGCGCTAGCGGTGGTGCGCCTGCAAGGCGGAGGCGTCGAAGCCCTGCCCCGGCCCGTTGAAACTGGCGCCTTGGGGAACGATCCAGACTTCGGCATTCTGGCCGCCGGTGGTATTATCCGCCCGCAGCGACAGCCGGCTGGCGTCAATCCCCTTGGTTTTAACCAGGTAGGCCTCGGTATTGGCGGCGCGCTCCTGGGCCAGTCGCAGCGAGCGTTCGGCGCTGGTTGCGTGGCCGCGGACGTAGGCGTGCTCGTTGCTCCCGGCGAAGCCGACGATCACGCCGGTGGCGGTGGTGTCCTGCTGCAGGCGCAGGGCGACGTCGTCCAACTGCGCCTTGCAGACGTTATCCACGCGGGCGCTGTTGAGGCGGAATTTACAGGTGGTGGCCAGGCTCGCCGTCGGCGGCGGCGGCGGGGTCTGGATGGTGACGTCGGTGCTGGCTTGTGCGCTCAGGCCGCGATCGTCAGTCACTGTGACGGTGGCGGTGTCGGTGCCAGGCGCGACCCCGGTGGTGTCCAGGTGAGCGACGCTTTGATTGGTGGTGTCGAGTTTGCCGCCGGTCACGGTCCAGCTATACGTCAGCGGGCGATTGTCGGGGCTGGAGGCATTCGCAGTCAGGGTCACATTGGCGCCGGGCAGCACGCTCGAGGGATACGCCGAGGCGGTGACCACCGGCGGATGCTTCGGCAGTTCGCTGATCTCGACCTGCACCGAGCAGGTACCGGTGCCGCCCTGGCCGTTATCCACCGTCACTGTGACGGTATACATGCCAGGAGCCAGCCCGGTGGTATCTAACTGCGCCTGACTGCCGGCCGGGGTCAACGAACCGCCGGAAGTGGTCCAGGTATAGGTGTACGGCAGCCCGAGCGGGGTCACGCTCGAGGTGATGTGGACGACCGTGCCCGGATGCACGGACGTAGCGTCGGCGCTGCAGGTCACGGTCGGCGGCGGAGGCGGCGCGGGGCGTCCCATCCGGCTGCCGAAGCTCAAGCCAAAGACAAACCCGTCGTCGTTGCCGTAGCTGGCATTATCGGCCAAGCGGTAGCCGGCATTGATGCCGAGCCGCGGAGTGGGGCTGAAACGGATCCCCATGGTGGTGTCCACCGGCGAGGTGGGGCCGAAATAATTCGAGTGCAGGCCGGTGCCGTAGGGAATGCTGCCGTCGTCTTCGATGATGCCCTGCAGCCGGGTCTTGCGCGGGAAGATGATCCCGATCGACCACAAGGCCTCGTTGCGCAGCGGCAGCAGCAGCTTGCCGCCGGGATCGGCGTTATTGATGTGCAGCCAGCCGACATTGGCGGCCAGCGTGCCGGCGTTGCCCAGCCATTTGTCGAGCAACAGATTCACGCCCTCTTCGTATTCGCCGGTGCCGACGCCAAAGGAGTTGACGACGTGGTTGTAATCCTGGAAGAAGGGGATATTGACGTACGGCTGCAAGGCGAGGCCCAGCGGATCGCCGCGGTTTTGCGACAGCAATCCGAAGGTCAACCCCACCATGGCATCCGTCGGGCCGTGGGTCAGGGTGCTGCGCGCGAAGGGATTTTCGTTGTTGAACGAAGTGAACGTGCCGTTATTGCGAAAAGAGAGCTGGCTGGGGACGCCCACACGGTCGCGCACGTAGGGGGTCAGGCCGAGATTCAGTTCCAGCCACCGGGTAATACCGACACTCCAGGCAGCCGAAAACGAGGTGAAGACCTGGCCACCGGGCTCGCGCGTGTAACGTTGCAGATACACGCCGGCGGAGACGGTGCCGGGGAGCAGGGTTTCGCCTAGTTGCGTGCTCCACAAGCCGGGGGAACCCGCCAGCCCGCCTTGCGGATCAACAGACTGGTTCGAATTACCGACCGCAGCTTGAGCGGAGACCACCGGCGCCGTCTGCTGATGCGTGCTCGCCTTGCGCGCGGGTTTGGGATCGGACTTGCCCGGCTTGGCGCCCAAGGCCGGCGAGGTGCTCATCGCCAGCAGAATGATAAAGGCGGCCAGCCATTCCCTACTCCACATGCGCTTAATCATGCGAACCTCCTTCGGCTCTTCCCTGCGGCGGCGGTACAATCCGAAAACGATGTCACTGCCGGGAACTAATAATTATACCCATTCCGCTCATTTTTCGGGAGATATTGTGACTTAGTGCCTAACTGGTTACCCCGCAAACCGGCCATGCATTTAGATTCAATTTTGCAATCACGGGCTGCTTAAAGGCGGGTTTTGCGCCACATTTTTTCGCGGTCCGTTCGCGGCCGCCGGCCCGTTTCCGCCGCCCGGCACCGGGGGAGGATTTCAGGTAGAGTGGCAATATGAACGCCGCACGCATCTTGGTGGTTGACGACGAGTTGCATGAGCGCCAGGGCCTGGCGGAACTGCTCACCGCCTGGGGCTACCAGGTGGAGACCGCTAACGACGGCCTGCAGGCGCTGCAGAAGCTCAATCAGGACCCGCCGCAGGCGGTCTTGACCGATATCCGCATGCCGCGCATGGACGGCCTGGAGCTGCTGGCCGACATCCGCCGGCGGCTGGGGGCGCTGCCGGTGCTGGTGATCACCGGCCAGGGTTCGAAGGAAGCCGCGATCGAGTGCCTCCGCCTGCGCGCCAACGATTTCATTGAAAAACCCATTCGCGGGGAGGAATTGCGCCAGCGCCTGGCCGATGTGGTCAGCGCGCAGCCGGCGGCGGACAGCCGCCTGGCCGGGGGCGAAGAATTCGAGTTTCTGGGCGGCTCGCCGCTGATGGAAACCATCCGCCACGAGTTGCAGCAGGTGGCCCCCACATCGGCCAGCGTGCTGATTACCGGCGAAAGCGGCACCGGCAAAGAAGTGATTGCGCGCCTGCTGCACCGCCTCAGCCCCCGCCGCGAGCGCACGTTCGTCGCCATCAACTGTGCCGCCATTCCTGAGAGCCTGATGGAAAGTGAAATTTTCGGTCATGAAAAGGGGGCTTTTACCGGCGCCCAGGACCGCCGCGCCGGCTGCTTCGAGCTGGCCGAGAACGGCACCCTGCTGCTCGATGAAATCGGCGAAATGCCGCTGCCGACCCAGGCGAAATTGCTGCGCGTGCTGGAAGACCGCCGCATCCGCCGGCTGGGCAGCAAGAGCGAGCTGCCGGTGAATGTGCGGGTGCTGGCCGCCACCAACAAGGATCCCGCCCAGGCGGTGGCCGTCGGCCAATTGCGCCAGGATCTTTACTACCGGCTCAACGTTTTCCATCTCCATCTGCCGCCGCTGCGGGCGCATCTGGAAGATTTGCCGGCGCTGGCGGGCGGCTTGCTGCAGCGGCTCAACCAGCGGCATCAGCGCCAGGTCGAAGGCCTCGCGCCCGAGGTGCTGGCGCGCTTCAGCCGCCATGCCTGGCCGGGCAACGTGCGCGAGTTGCGCAACGTGCTGGAACGCGCGGTGATTATCGCCGACAGCCCGATGGTGCAGATGCGCCACCTGCCCGCCGACTTCGGCGCCGCCGCCGCGCCGCTGCCTGAAGACGAGCCCGGCAGCGTGCGCGTGCCGGTCGGCACCACGGTGGCCGAAGCCGAGCGGCTGCTGATTATGAAGACGCTGGCGCGGGAAAACAACAACAAGACCCGGGCAGCGGAAAAACTGGGCATCAGTTTGAAAACGCTGCAAAATAAGTTGAAGGAGTATCAGGCGCGCGGCGCTGCCCCCCCGCCCGCCGCCTCCGGCAACTCCGCCGCGCTCGCGCCGTGAAGCTGAAGACCAAACTCAGCCTGAGCGTTTCGCTGCTGGTGCTGGTGGTGGTGGCTACCGTCAGTGGTTTATACCTGCTCAGCCTGGTGCACCAGCAGTTGGGCGACATTCACGATAAAGCCAGCTTCATCGCATACGAAGTTTTCAGCGAAATCCGCGGTGAAATGCAGGCTGCGGTGGATCGAGGCCAGCTCAACCCCGACCAGCCGGCGCAGATTGACGCGTTCCTGCAGCAATTGCCGGCCCAGCCCGGCCTGCGCGTGTTGTTCGAGTCGGCCGTCGGGTATTCCCTGAACAGTCCCATTCAGGACGTGGCCGTGGTCAACGCCGGCCAGATGGTCCTGGCCGATTCCAACTCCGGGCTGATCGGCCAGGCGCTGCCGCCGCGGCCGCAGTTGGAAAACATTCTCACCGCCAGCTCCTGGACCCAGCTTGAGGCGATCTTCGGGCCGGAACAAGTCTATGAGGTGCGGCTCCCGATCCGGCTGCGCAATCTGCCGATCGGCGTGGTGCGCGTAGGCGTGGGCACCATCTTCGTGCATCAAGCGCTGGGCCGGCGCCTGCGCGCCATCCTGTTTTCCGCCGCCCTCATTGTGCTGCTCAGCACCTTGCTGGCGGTGGTGTTTTCCGATTTCATGCTGGCCCCGCTCGACGCCCTGAGCCGCCAGTTGGACCGGGTCGCCCGCGGCGAGCCGGTGCAGCCCTGGATGCGGCGCGACGAATTCGGCGTGGTCTCCTCCAAGATCGAAAGCCTCGGCCGCCAGATGCAGGATGCGCGCCAGATCTACTCCGCCCTGCAGGAAGACGTCAGCCGCATGCTGCAAAACATCGAAGAAGGCGTGCTGCTGCTGGATGCCGGGGGCAGGGTGCGGCTGGTCAGCGCCGCCGCCGAACGCCTGCTGGGCCGCCCGGCGGCGGCGCTCATCGGCCAGCCGGTCGAGGCCGCCTTCAATAGCCATTCCGAGCTGGACCTGGCCGTCTGCAACTCCGTGCGCGCCGGCGAGCCGCTGCCTGAGCACGCACTAGAGCGCGCCCCCGACCAGGCGCCGGTCACCGCCCGGCTGGAAGCCGCCGGGGAATCCGTTCAGGGCGAGCGCCTGCTGTTGCTGCAGGACCACGCCGGGCGGCAGCAGCTTGAAGACGAGTTGGAAGTCGCCCGCCGCCTCACCTCGATTGGCCGCCTCACCCAGGGAGTGGCGCATGAAGTCAAAAATCCGCTCAATTCCATAGCCATACACCTCGATCTGGTTCATACCAAGCTCGCACCCGAGGCGCAGGCGCAGGTGCAAACCCACTTGAGCGTCATGCGCCGCGAAATCGAGCGCCTCGACCGCGTGGTCAAGGCCTTTCTCGATTTCAACCGCCCGATCGAGCTAGTGCGCCGCCCCACCGACCTGAATGAACTGGCCGGCGCCGTGCACGAGTTGATTTCCGCCCGCACCGAGGCCGCCGGGGTGGAATGGACGCTGACCCGGGCGCAACCCGCGCCGGTGGTGAACGTGGATCGCGACCTGATCGAGCAGGCGCTGTTAAACCTGGTGACCAACGCGCTCGAAGCGATCGCCGCCAGCCCGGTGAAGCGCCTGAGCCTGGAAGTCGCCCGCCAGGGCGACACGGCCGTGCTGCGGGTGCGCGACAGCGGCCCCGGCGTTCCCGCAGACATACGCGAAAAAATCTTCAATTTGTATTTTTCCACCCGCGCCGGCGGCAGCGGCATCGGCCTGGCGCTGGCGGCCCGTATCATGGAATTGCACCAGGGCGCGGCCGAACTGCAGCCGCCGAGTGCGGACATGCCCGGCGCCTGTTTTTGCCTGCGCTTCCCGATGCGCGCCCCCAAAGCGGCAGCGGCCGATCCGCATTCGCGCCTAAACTGAAAAGAACAGCCAGCACGAGGACTGGCGAGCCGTCGGAACCGATGCCAAAGCAAACTGTATTGCGGAGACTGACGCCAGCCACCCGGCCGCACGCGGGCCCCGGCCCGCGCGGAATGCTGGCCGGCGGACTCGCCGCGGCCAGCCTGTTGCTAGCCGGCTGTTTTCATTCCGAACCGGCCTTGCCGCCGGCGCCGCCCGCGGTGAGCGAGCCGGTGCTGGTGCTTACCCCGCCCCCACCCGTAATGCTGCCCCCCGCGCCCCCGGCGGCGCCTACCGTGGCCGCGTCTCAGCCCTCGCCGCATAAGCCCCAGCCGCGCCGCCATCTTCCGGCGCGCCATCATTACGCGCCGCACCCCGCCGCGCCCTTGCCGCCGGCGCCCAAACCCGCCGCGCCGCCGCCGCCATTGGATCTCAGCGCCGGTTTGAGCCCGCAGCAGCAAATCGCTTACCGCCGCGATGCCGTGGCTTGGCTGGCAGCCAGCCGCAATCAACTCGCGGCCGTGGCCCGGCGACATTTCAACGCCATCGGCGAAGCCGACCGGCTGCAGGCGAAAGATTATGTCCGCCAGGCGGAACGCGCGCTAGCGCACGGCGACGTAGTCAGCGCCCGCAGCCTCGCTTATAAAGCCATGCTCCTTGCGCAAGCACTGCATTAAGCCCAAACTCCAGACCGCAGCCCCCGCCCGCAAGGCGGTAGCGCTCCTCCCGGCCCATTGGCAATAGGCCGTAGTTTTGAAACAAATGGAAACACGGTGGACCGCAAGCCGCGGACTTCCACCCGGGAGCAGGCCGGTTCGTCCGCCGGCCGGCAAATTTTTCTAAATCAAGCGCAGCCTTTGCCGGCCAAATATCTGAAAAAAAGGCTTAAATTCGCATTCCGCCCTGCCGCCGCGAGAGCGTAAAAATGGCAAGCTTCGTGCTGCCGTAGAGGGTAACGGGGACCGGGTCATGAACAGCAAATTATCCACCATGCCGATGAGCGTGGAAATTATGCGCTGCCTGCAGTGCCGCCGCAGCTTACCGGCCGGGTCTTCATACTGCCTCTACTGCGGCGCGCCTCAGCAGGAACAGCCGCAATCACAGACCCTCGCCGCCGAGCCCGAAACCAGCTCGCTCACCACCCGGTGGGGAGCCGGCAGCCTGATCGCATTGTTGCTGGGGGTGGCCTGTTTGATTGCCGCGGTCGTAACCGGAGCGCTGTTCAGCCAGCAGAATTATTACGACTGGCAGGCGGTGCAAGCCTGGCGGCTGCAATGGCTGGGCGCCGGCATTGCCTGCTTCCTGCTCAGCCTCTGCCTGCGCGGGTTGCGCAACCGCAGCGAGCGCTAACCGGCGCCAGCCCGGCCAGCGTTCCCGATTGCAGGCGGCTACAACGGCCAGACGGCGTGGGCGCGGGCATCGAGCGGCAGCCGCTCGCCTAAGAGAAAATGCGGATAGGCGGCGGCGGCGATCATGGCGGCATTGTCGGTGCACAGCTCCAGCGCCGGGGCGTAAAAGGGCGGTCCGCCGGCCGTTTCCAGCTCGCGGCGCAGGCGGCGGTTGGCCGCCACGCCGCCGGTCAGCAGCAGGCTGCGGGCGCCGCGCAATTCGCAGGCGCGCAGCGCTTTCGACGCCAACTCGCGCACCACGCAGGCTTGAAAGCTGGCCAGCAGATCGAGCGTATCCCGGCTGCAGGCATCGCGCCAGGCTTCCCAGCCGGGATTTCCCAGCGGCGCCATGGCGCGGCGCCGCTGGGCGATCTCGCTCTCCAGCTCCGGATGGGTTTGCACATAGCGCAGCACCGCGGTTTTCACCCCGCTGAAGGAAAAATCCAGTTCGCTTTCACCCGCGCCGCGGGTTTTCAGCTTGACCCGGGGGAAGGGAACCGCGTTCTCGCGGCCCAAGGCGGCCAGCCGGTCAATGATCGGGCCGCCGGGATAGCTCAGCGCCAGCAGCTTGGCGACTTTGTCGTAGGCTTCGCCGGCGGCATCGTCGCGGGTGCGGCCCAACAGGGCATAGCGATAGCCGGCGCCGCGCGGCTCGACCTGATAGAGCAGGGTATGGCCGCCGGAAACCAGCAGCGCCACCGCCGGCCACTCCGGCCCGGGAAGTGCCCGGCGGCGCTGTTCCAGCAGCACCGCCTGGATATGGCCTTCGAGGTGGTTGACGCCAATCAGCGGCTTGCCCGCCGCCCAGCTCAACGATTTGGCGTAGGTCAAGCCCACCAGCAGCGCCCCGGCCAATCCCGGGCCTTGCGTCACCGCGATCAGGTCCAGCTCGGCTAACGACTTTTCCGCCGCCGCCAGCGCCTGGCGCACGATCGGCACGATCGCGCGCAAATGCTCGCGGCTGGCCAGCTCCGGAACCACCCCGCCATAGATGCGGTGCAGCGGCGCTTGCGAGAGCACCAGGTTGGAAAGGATTCGCTCCCCGCCGAGCAGCACCGCCGCCGAAGTTTCGTCGCAGGAAGTCTCAATGCCGAGAATGCAGGGAAGTTCGCTCATCGCCATCCGTGGCCGCCGCGGCCGGGTAATTCCAGTAAAGCACAGGGCCGCGCTCGCGATGGGCGGCGAGCTGCCGTTCGCGCCGACCACTTGCGGGCTGGCGCGCGCCGCGCATGAATGGGGCGGCCCCGGCGGCCCCAGGCGGAGATTTTTTATTCGTTTTTTAACCGCTTCACGGCCGCCGCAATCGTGTTCCAGTTGCGCGTGGTTGCCGGCGCGCCAAAGATCTGATCCAGCCGTCCCAGGTAGCCGATGGTTTTCATGCGGCGGCGATAGATGCCGAACACGAATTGACGGTCGCGGGCCAGGATGCGCAAAAGCCATTCGCCCGCCGGAGGCAAGGCCAGCGGGAGGGACGGCCGCAGGCTGGCGTTCCGTTCGAGAATGCTGACGAATCGCACCTGATCCGGTTCGACCGGGACGGCGGCGAACGGATTCTTTTGTTCCAGCCGAAGCAGCTCCCGCCCTTCGCAAATCATGACCTTGGTTTCGAACGGCAGCTTCCCGCGCAAGGCGGCAAGCAATCTTGCCCGGGAAACCGGCTTACGCACGACCAAGGTGCCGGCGGCGCCGATATTTTCGACGTCCAATTCGCGCAGTTCGAGCGCCAGCAGGCTGGGACGGAACGTTTTATGCCCGCCTACATTGATCCCGCGCAAAAATGCCACCAGCGCCATTTCACCAGACTATAAGATGTCCATTCGTAGCCTGACCACAGAAATTCACAAGGCATTGCCGCCAGGCGCCTGCCAACGCCGTCTGCCGTCCGCGAGCTTCCCGCTTATACTTTGCGGGAAGCGACTTTGGAGGCGCCCGTGGCGCAACACAAATTTCTGAGTTGGGGCAGCACGCTGGCGATCGCACTGCTGCCGGTGGCCGGCAGCCTGCGAGGCCGGCAGAATCCGCACCCGCGCACCTGGCAACGCATCTCGACCGGCAAATTGCTGGCGCCCGACCTCGGCCCTAGCTGGCGGCTGAACAGCCTGCCGGTTGCCGTTGCGCTCAGCCCCAGCCGGCGCTATCTGGCCATCCTGAACAACGGCTATGGCACCCGCAAATCGAAATACCGCCAATCCATTGCCATCTTCGACCTGCGCGCCGGACGGGTGCGCGATTTTCCCGACGCGCGGCTGGGGCCCAAAACCCGCCAGACATATTTTCTCGGGCTGGCGTTCAATGCCGCCGGCAACCGCCTGTACGCCTCGATGGCTTCGCTGAGCGACCCGCTGGGCCGCCGCCCCAAGGACACCGGCAACGGCATCGCGGTCTATGGCTTCCATGCCGGACGGCTGTGGCCGAAGCGCTTTCTGCGCCTGCCGCTGCTGCGGCTCGATTCCGGCAAGCGGGAAACGCTGCCGCATCTGCCGCCGGGTTTTGCCAATCCTTATCCCGCCGGGCTGGCCGTACTCGGCGCCGCCGGCGGCGAGCGGTTGCTGGTCGCCGCCAATTACGCCGACGCCGCCTTGCTGCTCGATGCGCGCACGGGGCGCCGGTTGCGCCGCTTCGATTTGAGCCAGGCCGCGGTCGTGCCGGCGGCATTTCCCTACGGCGTGGCCGTTGCGCGGCACGGCGCGCGCTACGCCTGGTGCAGTTTATGGAATGCTTCCGCCGTGGCGCGGCTCGATTTGCGCACCGGCGCGGTGCGGTTGCTGCCCCTGCTGCAGCCGCAGCATCCGCAGTTGCCGGGCTCCCATCCGACCGCATTGCTGCTGGGGCCCCGGGGCCGGCGGCTGTACGTCACGCTCAGCAACCGCGATCGCGCCGCCGTGCTCGACGCCGCCAGCGGGCGCATTCTCGCCTGGTTTTCCACCCGCCTGCCAGGGGAACGCTATGCCGGCGCCCAGCCTGACGCCCTCGCGCTCGGACGCCGGCATCTCTATGTCGCCGACGCGATGCAGAATGCGGTGGCGGTCTTCGATCTGGCGAACATTCCCGCGCGTGCCGCGGCCACGCCCCCGCTGCTACGCGCCCAGGGTTTCGTTCCCACCGAGTGGTATCCCACCGCGCTGGCGGCGGCGGGCGGAAAGCTGGTGATTATCACCGGCAAGGGCGTGGGCACCGGCCCCAATGCCGCCGGGACCCGGCCTGTCCGCTACACCTACATCGCCAAACTTATACACGGCTCGGCCGCCGTGCTCGACCGGCGCGCGCTGCTGGCGCGCCTGCCGGCGCTCACCCGCATGGCGCTGCACGCCAACCGCATGGACCGCGCCCCGCTGGCGCGCGTCTTCGCCGGCGCCAACCCGATCCGCCACGTGATCTACATCATCAAGGAGAATCGCACCTACGACCAGGTCTTCGGCGACCTGCCCGGCAACGGCGATGCCGCCTACTGCATGTACTGCGCGGCGATTACGCCCAACGAGCACGCCCTGGCGCGGCAGTTCGGCATTCTCGACAACTTCGATGTTTCCGCCGAAGTTTCCGCCGACGGGCATGAATGGTCCGACGCCGCCGCCGCCAGCGATTACAACGAAAAGACCTGGGAGATCAATTACCGCAATGGCCAGCGGCCCTACGATTTTCAGGGCTCGATTGCGGACGCCATCCCGCTGGCCGAAGGCGTGCCCAACGTGGATGAACCGTTCACCCGGTATTTATGGAGCGACGCCGCCCGCGCCGGCATCCGCTATCGCATATACGGCGAGGATATCGTGGCGCACTGGTGCAACCAGCAGGCGCGCCAGCGCAGCGGCCGCGCCGGCACTCCCAGCGGCCGCGCCCGGGCCTGCCGCCGCACCTGGATCCGCCCCGGCCAGCCGCTGCCCACGCGGCTAGGCGCCGATTCCGGACACCCCAGCCCCTACGGCTGGCCGATCCCCATCCTCGCCGGCCTCGAGCCCACGTTCGCGAGCCAGCGCGGGCACTTCGATCCGCGCTATCCCGACTTCAAGCTGAATTATCCCGACCAGTTGCGCGCCGACGAATTTTTGCGCGAATTCCGTCAATTCGCCGCCGGGCGCGGCGGGCGGAAGCTGCCGCAATTGATCGTGCTCTGGCTGCCCGACGACCATACCGCCGGCGCCAGCCCGGGGTTTCCGCGGCCGGCGGCCTCAGTGGCGGATAACGATCTCGCCCTGGGGCGCATCGTGGCGGCGGTGTCGCACAGCCGTTATTGGCGCTCCACCGCCATCTTCGTGCTCGAAGACGATGCCCAGAACGGTCCCGACCACGTGGACGCGCACCGCTCAACCGCGCTGGTCATCAGCGCCTGGTCGCCCGGCGCGGCTGCGCATCCATATATCGAGCATCACTTCTACACCACGGTCAATATGCTGCGCACGATCGAGGTGCTGCTCGGCCTGCCGCCGATGAACAATAACGACGCCCGCGCCTCGGTCATGGCCGGCTTGTTCCGCGGCTCCGGGCGCCAGCCGCCGTTCCGGCCGCGCCGCCGCAACCTCCGCAACGGCTTGATCTATCGCGCCAATCCGCCCCGCGGCTATGGCGCCCGGCGCTCGGCGGCGATGGATTTCAACCATGCGGATGAGGATAACAGCGCGGTCTTGAATGCTATTCTGTGGCATGCCGCGCGGGGCAATGTCCCCCTACCGGCCAGCCCGGCGGGACGGCAAAAAAAATGACTCTCCGAGTGGAAAGATTGGCGCGCCAGAGAACGTAAAAAAGAAGACCGAAGCGGAGGGGTTGGCGCTTCGGCCTTCTCAAGAGCAACAGGTTTAAGTCTTCTGTTCTTTGAGACGGGCGCGCCGGGCGGGCGGTTACCGGAATAATATATGCCTGCGGCGATTCAACTGCGCGGGGTGAGCAAATCGTACGGGAAAGTACGCGCCCTGCAAAACCTCGATCTGGATATTCCCGCCGGCGGCGTATATGGCCTGCTCGGCCCCAACGGCTCGGGCAAAACCACTACCCTGCGCATGATCACCGGCATCCTGTTGCCGGATGCCGGACGCATCGAGATCTTCGGCCATGCCGCCGGGCGCGCCTCGCGCGACCTGCTGGGCTACCTGCCGGAGGAGCGCGGGCTGTATCCCAAAATGAAGCTGCGGGAGCAGTTGGTTTTTTTCGCGCGGCTGAAATCGGTGCCCCGCGCCGAGGCCGAGCGCCGCGCCGGCTATTGGCTGGAGCGGCTGGAATTGCAGGACTGGGGCGGGCGGCGGCTGAATGAGCTCTCCAAAGGCATGCAGCAAAAAGCGCAATTCGCGGTCAGCCTGCTGGGCGAGCCGCGCGTGCTGATTCTGGATGAAATGACTTCCGGCCTGGATCCGGTCAATGCCGAACTGGTGCGCCAGATTCTGCTGGAGCAGCGCGCGGCGGGGAAAACCATACTGTTTTCCACCCACCGCATGGAAGACGCCGAACGGCTCTGCGACTCGATTTGCCTGATCGCGCGCGGGCGCAAGCTGCTCGACGGCGATATCAACGAAGTGCGCGCCCGCGCCGGGCGGCAGACCGCGCGGCTCGATTTCCGCGGCGATGCCGGCTTGCTGCAGCAGGCGCCGGGAGTGCTGCAGGCCGACCTCTACGGCAATTATGCCGAGCTGCGGCTGGCGCAGCCCGACCAGGCGCCGGCGTTGCTGCGGTGGCTCGCGCCGCGGCTGGAAATCACCCGCTTCGAGCTGCTGCAGCCCACCCTCAACCAGATCTTTCTCGAAACCGTCGCCCGCGGCGGCGAAACCGCCGAACCCCACCCGGGCGAAGCCGCCGCGGCCGGCTCGGAGGCCACCCATGCCTGAATTGGGCGGCAAGCTGTTGATCATCATTGGCCGCGAATATCTGCAACGGGTGCGCAGCAAGGCATTTCGCGCCTTTACCCTGCTGTTTCCCGCGATCATGATCGGCTACCTGATGCTGATCATGGCATTGAGCCGCAGCGCCGGGCAGGGCCGCTATCGCCTCGCCGTGATGGACCTGAGCGGCAAGCTCTATGCCCCGCTGCAGCGGGAATTGGGCCGCGCCCGGGTGAACGGCCGGCCGCAATTCCGGCTCGTTTCCGTTGCCGCCACCCCGGCCACCATTTCCGCCGACTCCGCCCGGCTGGAGGCGGCGGTGCTGGCGCATCGCTATAACGGCTTTCTGCTGCTGCCTGCCGATATTCTCCAGCGCGGCCGGGCCAGCTATCACGCCCGCACCGTCACCGATTTGTTTTTGCTCAACCGGCTGCAGGCCGCGCTCCGCGCCGCCGTCAGCCGCGCCCGCCTTGCCGCCGCCGGCGTCGCGCCCCAGGTGGCGGGCAAGATCATGCAGCCGCTGCGGCTGCAACAGTTGAAAATCACCGCCGCCGGCGAACGCGCCGACCAGGGACAAACCTTCGTCCTGGCCTATGTCCTCGGCGGCATGCTCTACATCGTGCTGGTGTTCTATGGCATCCGCGTGATGCTCGGCGTGATCGAGGAAAAAACCAACCGCACCGCCGAAGTCGTGCTCTCGTCCATGGATACCGAAACCCTGATGCTGGGCAAGCTGCTCGGCATCGGCGCGGCCGGCTTGACCCAGTTCGCGATCTGGCTGGTCTTTCTGGCGCTGTTGGCCAGCTATGGACTGGTCACTGCCCATTTCGCCGGCGCGCCTTCCTTCCTCAGCCAGATACCGCATATCCCCGCCTTCACCTACGCCGCCCTGGTGATGTATTTCGTGCTCGGCTTCCTGCTCTACGCCGCCATGTATGCCGCCGTCGGCGCCTCGGTTTCCAACACCGAAGAGGCGCAGCAGATGCAGATACCGATTACTTTGCTGCTCGTCGCCGCCTTCATCATCGTCCCGATCGTGCTTACGAACCCTTCCGGCTTGCGCGCGGTGGTGCTCTCGGAAATCCCCTTCTTCGCGCCGGTGCTGATGATCCTGCGCCTGACCGCCGCGCCGCCACCGGCCTGGCAGGTGGGCTTGAGCTGGCTGCTGATGGCCGCCACCGCCTGGCTGCTCATTCGTTTTGCCGCCAAGATTTACCGGGTTGGCATCCTCATGACCGGGAAGCGGCCCAACCTGCCCGAACTGCTCCGCTGGCTGCGCGCCGGCTAAGCGCGCGCCGATGCCGCCCGGCATCGCCACGAGCTCGACTTGCGCCCGCCAGTCAATCCGGATAGACTGCTGTCCATTATGGGGAGCTGCCGGAGTCACTTGGCCATAGTGGCGTCATTGGGCGCATTCTCCGCCGCCCTGGCGGCGCAATCCGCCGCCGGCGTGCAGCGCGCCCGCAATGCCTCCGGGGTCTGGAGTTTCGCCGAAATCCGCGCCCTGCCCGCCGCCGCCCCGGCCACGGCGGTCAACCATGCCGCCCCGGCTTCCGACCCGGCACCGGCCGGCGCGCCCGCGGCCGCAGCCGCGCACGGCGGCCCGCAGGCGCGCATCCGCCGCCTGCTCGACCGCGCCGCCCGCCGCTACCGCCTCAGTCCCCGGCTGGTGCGGGCGGTGGCGCGCCAGGAGTCGGGTTTTTTACCGCGCGCGCTTTCTACGAAAGGCGCCATGGGAGTGATGCAATTAATGCCCGGCACGGCGCGCGCGCTGCGCGTCCGCCGCCCCTTCGACGCGGCGCAGAACATTGACGGCGGCGTGCGCTTTCTGCGCGATCTGCTGGCGCGCTATCACGGCAACCGCCGGCTGGCGCTGGCGGCTTACAACGCCGGCCCGGGCGCGGTGGACCGCTACCGCGGCGTGCCGCCGTATCGGGAAACACGCGGCTACGTGCGCGCCATCCTGGCCCACCTGCGGCTTCCTGCATCTTCCGGCGGGGGCTCGCGCCTGGCCGCGGAGCGGCCGCGGAAGCGCTCCGCGCCGCCGGTCGTTCTCCGGCGCGGTGCCCGCGGCAGCCTGATCTTCAGCAACACCGATTGATCCGCGCGGCCCGGCGGCGGCGAGCCGCAACCGGGCCACACCCGGCCCGGAATCGCGTACAATGCAGCCCTTACGCCGCCCGCCTCGGCGGCATTGCCAAGGAACAAATGTCTCAACCGCCAGCCGCCTCATCCACGCCAGCTCCCGCCGCGCCGCAGGCGCAACGCCCGCCCAAAATCTACGACGTCGTCGTGGTGGGTTCCGGAGCTTCCGGCGGCTGGGCCGCCAAGCGGCTCGCCGAAGCCGGCCTGGAGGTGGCGCTGCTCGACGCCGGTGGCCCGCAGCGCGATGCCAACTTCAGCGAGCATCTGCCGGCGGCGCGGCTGCGCTATCGCGATCTGGCGCCCGAACTGCTGCTCCAGCGGCGTCCGGTGCAGGCCAAGGTGTACGCCTGCATGGAGTACAACGCCGATTGGTTCTGCGACGATTTCGACGAGCCCTACACCACCGCTCCCGGGACCGCCTTCAACTGGATGGGGCGGTTGCGGGTGACCGGCGGGCGCACCAACGTCTGGGGGCGGCAGAGCTATCGCATGAGCGACCTCGATTTCAAGGCCGCCTCGCACGACGGCTACGGCGTGGATTGGCCGCTCGATTATCGCGCGCTGGCCCCCTATTACGACCAGGTGGAAGCGTACGTGGGCATCACCGGCATGCGCGAAGGCCTGGCGCAGCTACCCGACGGCAAGTTTCAACCGCCGATGGGGCTGACCTGCGCCGAGCAACTGCTGCGCGAGCGGCTGCAGGCGCGCATGCACCGCGTGGTCACGCTCGGCCGCTCCGCCAACCTGACGCGCGGCCTCAACGGCCGCGCTCCCTGCCACTACTGCGGCCCCTGCGAGCGCGGCTGCGCCACCCACTCCTATTTCAATTCCTTCTTCACCACCGTGCGCGACGCGCTGGCCACCGGGCGCTGCACCCTGGTGTCCAACGCGCTGGTGGCGCAAGTGCTGATGGACGACCGCCGGCAGCGGGCGCGCGGCGTGCTCTACGTTAATCGCGCAACCCGCCGCGCGCGCGAAGTGCGAGCACGGGCGGTGGCGCTCTGCGCCCAGTCGCTCGAGTCGGTGCGCATCCTGTTCAATTCCGCCACCCCGCGCCATCCCCGCGGCCTGGCCAATTCTTCCGGGGTGCTGGGCCACTATCTGATGGACCATATCACCGGCGGCGGCGCCAACGGCGAGCTACCCGAGCTGGCCGCGCCGCCGGCGATGAACCGCCCCCACCGCCCCGACGGCATTTATGTTCCGCGCTTCCGCAATTTATTCACCGGCCCGCAGCAGCGCGAATATCTGCGCGGCTTCGGCTACCAGGGCGGCGGCGGCGCCGGCGGCTTCAACTTCAACGCTCCCGGCTTCGGCGCCGAGTACCTGCGCGGCTTGCGGCGCAGCGCCAGCGCCTACGTCGGCCTGGGCGCCTTCGGCGAATGCCTGGCGCGCTGGGATAATTACGTCGAGATCGATCCGCAGCGGGTGGACGCATACGGCGTGCCGGTGCTCCGCATTCACATGCGCTACGGCGACAACGAAATGGCCATGCTGCAGGACATGGCCGCCTCGGCGGCGGAAATGCTGGAAGCCGCCGGCGCGCGCAACGTGCGTCCCCAAGTCCGCCCCGGCACTCCCGGCGACGCCATCCACGAAGTCGGCATCGCGCGCATGGGCGACGACCCGCGGCAGTCGGTGCTCAACCGCTGGCAGCAGGCGCACGATGTGGTCAATTTGTTCGTGATGGATGGCGCCGGCTTTCCCTCCACCGCCTGCCAGAATCCCACCCTCACCATCATGGCGCTGGCGGTGCGCTCCTGCGATTACCTGCTCGAGCAGCGCCGCCGCGGCGAATTGTAGCGGCGGCGGGGCCGGAGTACACTGGTTTGTTCGCGAAGCCGATGCGTACCTGGCCTCCCCGCCGCGTGCTATACTTCCGCCGCGCGTTATGGCGCCGCCGCCGGGCGCTGCCCGCGGCAGGGCTGGCGCTCGCGCTGCTCGCCGCCGGTCTGGCCGGCTGCCGCCGGGGCGCGCCGCGCGGGAACTGGAGCCTGACGCTTTCCACCGTGCCGGCCGTGCCGGCCGCCGGCCAGTCCACCCGCTTCGTGCTGCACGTCGTCCGCGCCGGCGGACGGCCGCTTTCCGGCGCCTCGGCGCAGCTCTCGCTCAAGATGACCTCGATGGATATGGGCGCCAACGTGGTGCAGTTGGCGCCGCAGGGCGGCGGCAACTACGCCGGCAGCGGCCAGTTCACCATGTCCGGCGACTGGGATTGCCAGGCCGCGGTCGAAGCCGGCGGCGTCACCCGCCAGCGCACCTTTCACTACAAAGTCGAGTGACGGCAAAAACGGCGCGCGTTTTAATCCAGCTTACAGATCGCCTCGCTTTGACTCACATTCGGCCGTGATCCGCGGCATAGCCGGGCATTGCGGCTAACTGGTATCTCCATGGATGTGGCTCACAGCCGTGAGCCGCGGCCGGGGGCCGGCGCGTGATCGGGCGCACACCCGGCCGCCGCGGCTGCGGCCGGAGGAAAGGCGATGAACCGCTGGCGGAATGGCGAACATTTGCTGCGCGTGGCGCTGGTTTACGGCCTGGGCGTAGTGGCGTTCGTGCTGCTGCGGATGGCGCTGGTGCCGCGCAGCTTCGGCGAATTCGGCCATTACCGCGGCAACGCGATCGCGGAAACCGCCCGGCAGCGGCCGGTTTTCGCCGGCCACCAGGCCTGCAACCTCTGCCACTCCGACGTCGCCGCCCTGAAGCGCACCGGCATCCATGCCGGGGTGCACTGCGAGGCCTGCCATGGGCCGCAGGCGGCGCATGCGAGCGATCCGGGCTCGGTGCGGCCGGCGCGGCTGGCCACCGCCCGGCTGTGCGTGCGCTGCCATGCCGCCAATCCCGCCCGCCCGGCTGCGTTTCCGCAAATCGATCCGCGCCGGCACAACCCCGGGCTGCCGTGCGAGACCTGCCATCCGCCGCACAATCCACTGCAGTTCCTGAGCCAGCATTCATGAACCTCACCCGGCGCCAATGCCTGTTGCTGCTGTTGCCGGCCGCCGCCGCGGGCTGGGAGGCGTTGCAAGCCGGCGCCCCCGAGCGCGCTCCCAACTACGACAAGACCCAGCACTGGTGGGGCATGCTGCTGGATATTTCCAAGTGCATCGGCTGCGGCAACTGCGTGCGCGCCTGCGCCGCCGAAAACCAGGTGCCGCCCGGCTATTTCCGCACTTGGGTGGAGCGCTACCGGGTGCGCGACGAGGACATGCCCTACCCCCAGGTGGACTCGCCCGACGGCGGCATGCACGGCTTCCCGCCGATTCCCGCCGATGGGATGAAGGAATTCTTCGTCCCGAAAATGTGCAATCACTGCGCCGACTCGCCCTGCACCCAGGTCTGCCCGGTGGGCGCGACCTTCATCACCCCCGACGGCGTGGTGCTGGTGGACAAGGAATATTGCCTGGGCTGCCGCTATTGCATACAGGCCTGCCCCTACGGCTGCCGCTTTTTCAACCCGGTCACCCATACCGCGGAAAAATGCACCCTCTGCTATCACCGGATCACCAAGGGGCTGACCACGGCCTGCTGCGAAGCCTGTCCCACCGGAGCGCGCCAGCTCGTGGATTTGAAGAACCCGAACGATCCCATCCATGCCTTTCTCCGCACCCACAACGTGGCGGTGCTCAAGCCCTACCTGGCGACCGGCGCCAAGGTGTTCTACAACGATCTGGACGGTTCCGTGCGTTAGGAGCGAAGCGTGCAAGTGCAAGGCTACATGTATCCGAACGAATACGAGCTCGCCTGGAGCATCCTGATCGTGGTCTATCCCTACATCACCGGCCTGGTGGCGGGCGCCTTTATCCTGGCATCGCTCGAGCGCGTGTTCCATGTGGAGGCGGTGAAGCCCACCTACCGGCTGGCGCTGCTGACCGCGCTGGCCTTTTTGCTGGTCGCGCCGCTGCCGCTGCAACTGCACCTCGGGCATCCGGAACGCTCCTTCGAGATGTACCTGACGCCGCACCGCACCTCGGCCATGGCCATGTTCGGCTTCGTCTATCTCTGGTACCTGATGGCGGTGCTGGTGCTGGAAATCTGGCTCGATTACCGGCGCGATATCGTGCTGCTGTCGCAGCGGACGCGGGGCTGGCGGCGGGCGATTTACCGCGCGCTCACCCTGGGCTCGTCCAACATCAGCGCCGGCGCGCTGGCGGTAGATGAGCGCGCCGGCTACATCGTCACCGTGGTCGGCATTCCCTCGGCGCTGCTGCTGCACGGCTACGTCGGCTTCATCTTCGGCTCGGTCAAGGCCAACCCCTGGTGGTCGTCGCCGCTGATGCCGGTGGTGTTCATCTTCTCGGCCATGGTGTCGGGCATCGCCGCCGTGCTGCTGATCTACATGTTCACCACCTGGGTGCGGAAGCGCGCGCTCGACATGCGATGTCTCGACACCATCGCGCGCTACCTGCTATACACCTTCCTGATTGATTTCAGCCTGGAAATGCTCGATCTGGTGCACCGCATCTACGAGGCCAATGAATCGTTTCGCAGCCTGGATTTCATGGTGCATACCCGGCTTTATCTGTCGCAAATCGTGATCCAGATCTACATTGGCACCCTGCTGCCGCTGGCGCTGCTGGGGCTGGTGCAGGTGATCAAGCTGGGCGCGACCGCGCGCAAACGCATTTACGCCTGCGCCGGCAGCCTGGCGCTGGTGGGCATCTTCGCCATGCGCTGGAACGTGGTGATCGGCGGCCAGTTGTTTTCCAAGAGTTTTCTCGGTTACACCACTTACAAACTGGCGTTTGCGACGCGCGAAGGGCTGCTGCCGGCGATCCTGCTGATGCTGCTGCCGCTGCCCATCCTCTGGGGATTGACCAAGCTGCTGCCGCCCTGGCCGGAGCGCGAAGCGGAGCCGGCCGGCGAAAACCGCGCCGCGACCCTCAGCCTTTAGCCGCCCGGCCGGCCTGAATGCGATATCCCCCCCGCCGGAATCTTTGTATAATGAGGGCGCTTGCTTAACACAACTTCTTCATATTCTTAGGGTTGACGCTGACAGTTCTATGTCCGGCTCCAGCACTAACCCGGCCCATGACGCCGCCTTCGCCGAAACCTATCGCAGCCTGCACTCGCTGGCGAATGCTTACATGCGCCGTTTCCCGAACGCCGCCACCCTGCAGGCCACCGCGCTGATCCACGAAGCCTATCTGAAGCTGGCCCACGAAGCTAAAGCGTTTGCGGACCCGGATCATTTCGTCCGCACCGCCGCCCTGGCCATGCGCCAGATTCTGGTGGACCATGCCCGCGCCCGGCAAAGCCAAAAGCGCGGCGGCGGGGTTGAACAGGTTACCCTCGACGGCAACGAAATTGCCATGCCCGGGGGCGTGGATGTGCTGCTTATTCACGACGCCTTGCTACGCCTGCAAGAATGGGATCCCCGCCAGGCCCAAATCGTCGAACTGCGCTGTTTTCTGGGGCTCAGCGTAGCTGAAACCGCGCAGAACCTGCATATTTCCGAGGCCACGGTCAAGCGCGACTGGGCGATGGCTCGCGCCTGGCTGGTACGGGAACTCAAAGCGCGATGACTTCGGAGGATTGGGCTCGCCTGAAAATCTGGTTTGGCGAAGCTTTAGCCGCCGGCCTGGAGCAGCGCGCCCGGATTCTGGCCCGCGTCCGCGACGAATCCCCGGTATTGGCCGCCGAACTCGAATCGCTGATTGCCACCCACGAATCCCATTCCCTCGCCACGATCGAACTCACCGTTCGCCCCCTGCCCACGCCGGAAATGTTTCCGCAAGGGTTGCCCTCCGGCTCGCTCATCGGCCCCTACCGCGTCTTGCGCGAGTTGGGGCGCGGCGGCACGGGTATCGTCTTTCTCGCCGAGCGCGGCGACGACGAGTTTCACCGCCCGGTGGCGCTCAAGTTGCTGCGTTTTACCTGGCCGCGGCAGGAAGCCAGCCCTCCTTCCGGCCTGACCCTCGAGCGCGGCTCGCTCGCGCGCATG
The DNA here is from genome assembly GCA_021789895.1 of Acidobacteriota bacterium. Lineage (GTDB taxonomy): Bacteria > Acidobacteriota > Terriglobia > Terriglobales > SCQP01 > JAKASR01. The sequence goes on from JAJYIU010000003.1 coordinate 88,926, forward strand.
CAACACGGCAATATCGCCATATTGCTGGATTGGGGCGTCAACGACGAGGGCTTGCCCTGGCTGGCGACGGAATTTGTCGAAGGCGAGCCGATCAGCGATTTTTGCCGCTCGCGCCAACTGAACGAGCCCGCCATCCTCGAGCTGTTTCTGCAAGTCACCGGCGCGGTGGCGTATGCCCATCAGCGCGGAGTGATTCACCGCGATCTGAAGCCCGGCAACATCCTGGTCAACCGCGAGAGCCAGGTCAAGCTGCTCGACTTCGGGATCGCCCAGCCGGCGGAAGCCGCGCCGGAGGACTCGGCGGACCACAAATTCACTCCAGTCTTTGCCAGCCCGGAGCAGCTCGAGGGCCAATCCGCCACCCCGGCCAGCGATGTTTATTCGCTGGCAGTGGTGCTTGGGCAACTGCTCTCGCAGACCCTTCCGCCAGACCTGGCCCGCATTTCTCCCGGCCTGATCCCCATTTTGCGCCACGCCCTCGAGCCCGAGGCCCGGCGCCGCTACGCATCCGTGGACCTTTTTCAAGCCGACCTCAAACGTTATGTCCAGCATCGTCCCCCGCACGCCGTTCGCATCCCCTGGATGGGCCGCGCCCAGCTCTTTTTCCGCCGCAACCGTGCGCCAGCGGCGGTGGCGGCCCTAGCCGTCGCGGCCATGGCCGGGCTGGGCTTCTGGTTCTGGAAATCGGCCCCGCCGGCCGCCGCGCCACCGGCGCGCCCGCAGGCCGCGATCGCGTTTATGGGACAGCCGCTGCACATGAGCGCCACCTTGCCCTTGCGGGTCGCCTGGCCGCGCGGAGCGCGCGTGCACTCGGTCGAGGTGGTGACGCAGGGGGTGCCCAACCTGGATTTCACCAGCCCCGATACGGCCGCTTGCCGCGGCGATTTCCGCGCGGGGGCGAGCTGCGTGATGCATATCCGGTTTGAACCCACCGCCCGGGACCGGCGTTTGGGCGCGGTGCTGTTCCGGGACAAATCCGGAAAGATCATTGACACCCAATTCATCTTCGGCGGCGGGTCCTGGAAAAAGTCCATACAGCTCAGCGCCACTCCCTCGCGCGTCATCTCCGGCCTCAACTTCGCGCGCGGGCTGAGCACGGATGGCCGGGGGAATGCCTATTTCATCGAGGCTCGTGGAGACACGCTGGACGAAATTCCGGCCGGTAGTTCCCGCAAGCGCATCCTGGCGCGCATGCCGCTGCTGTTTCAGAGCGGCGCCACCGCGGTGGATGGGGCGGGGAATCTATATTTCAGTTCCGCCGCCGGTCACGCCGTCTATGAAATGCAGAACGGCGCGCCCCGGCTGATCGCCAGCTTTCCTACCAGCGTCCTGCTCGACGATAACCTGTCGGTGGACGGCGCCGGCAATCTTTACACCAGCGATCAGGAAGGCGGCATTTATATGATCGCCGCCGGCTCGCGCCGCGTGTCCCTTCTTTACCCCGGCAACCAGGGGCACCGTTTCGTCGGCATGGACGCGGACCTCGACGGCACCCTGGACTGTGTCGATTATTCGTTCAATATGCTGTATCAACTCGCCGTGGGAAGCTCGCAGTTGCAGCGGGCGATCGGGCCGGACGGCCACTTGAACCAGCCCCATGCGATTCTCGTGCTGGGGGGCGGGCTGTTGCTCATCGGCAACGATGTCCCCAACGGGCATATACTCAGCTACCCTTCCTATCGCCAGCCTTCCGTGCTGCCGGCGCGGGGCAGTTTGAGCCTCGCACTTTATAACGGGTCTCAACTTTTTTCGGTGGTCAACAACAGCCAGGTTTACGTCTACCCCGTCCGCCCCGCACTCTAGCCCAGGCGAACTTTCCTCCGAAACCAACATTGGCTGCTTCCGCTTTTCTCATAGAGAGATAAGCAGTTAGTAGTCCAATCAGATGAGTGGTGAAGTGATTTCCGGCAGGTTTCGCTGGCGCCGTGAGCTTTCGCGGGCGTTTTTCTCGTTATCCCAAATGAGCGTTATCTGGCTGCGGCTGGTCACTTCTCGCCGTGAGCCAGGGCACAAATACGTCCGCCAGGCCGGGAATCCCCCCGGAAGTTCACGGCCCGGCGGTGCAAGCTCACATGCCGCGACGCCACGGGTTTCATGTCCATCCGGGAATTCGCCGGCTCAGGGCGAGGTGTGCCTTCAGATGGCATTCCACCCGGACGGCAAAAACGGAGGAAACAACATGCAGAATTGGAACACTAGCTCCAGTAGCGTAAGTCGAGATCTGGCGAAGTTTTACGGATTCCTGGCGATTTTGGTTTTGGCATTGATGGCCTTGCCGCGCCCGGCGCAGGCGCAGGCGCAATTTCAATCGCAGGTCTTGATTTCCGGCTTCGGCAATTCCTATGTCGGCGCGACGGGCGATCTCACCCACAACGGGAATCAGGATATTGTCGGATTCTACGGTCCGAAACTGATCGTGGCGCTTGACGACGGCACGGGTCATTTCCCAACCATCAATACAATCCCTTTGCCCTGGAATGTACAACGAGTCGCGCTCGCCGATATGAATGGCGATGGCAACCTGGATATCGTACTGGTTGCGAACATACCCTACCAATCCGGGGTGGTGGCGGTGATGCTCGGCGATGGGCATGGCAGTTTCGGGCCGCCGATCACTTATCAACTGCCTGCGGTCAACGGGGCGCCGGTCTACTTGCAAAGTCTCGCGATTGCCGATTTCAACGGCGATGGGCGGCCGGATGTCGCCGTGGTCAGCACCAACCAGGTCGGCTATACTCCTGGCGGACAAGCTTGGGTTTTATTTAACCTGGGCAATGGCGCGTTGTCGGCGCCATCCACGCCGGTATTCCAAAACTATATGGGCTATGGCAGCGCCCCTGCCCTGGATGTCGCCGCCGGCGATCTGGATGGCGACGGGCATCAGGATATAGTGCTGGTCGGCGGGGTGAACGATTTTCAAGATTTCCCACCCGTGGTCGTGCTATGGGGACAAGGTAACGGCAGCTTTACGCCGATGAATTTGAATTTTGCCCTTGGCACTTCGGGCCATCAACTCTCTCATAGCGCCCAAGGCATCGCTTTGGCCGATCTGAGCGGGGATGGCAGGTTGGATGTTTTGGTATCCTCCAGCTACTATGCTCCGGGAACGGGCGGATATATCGGATATGCGGGGGGCAGCCTGACAGTATTTCCGAACCTAGGCTCACGCAGTTTCGGCGCCCCGGTTTCCTACGTTGGGCCTACCTATCCGTGGAAACCTCAGGTCGGCGATTTAAACAATGATGGACATCCCGACGTGGTGATCGCCGGCGGCCAATACGGCAATCTCGTCTATTACCTAAACGATGGCTCCGGCGGGCTGCAAACCCCCAATACCATCTGGACCAAGGGTGGGGAATCGGCGGTGTTGGGCGATTTCAGCCACAGCGGTTCCGGAACGCAAGGCATCGCGTTTGGCACCCCTTCCAATGGCACTTACATCATTCTTAATGGTTCGGCCATCGCAGCCTCGACTACCACCGTGGCGGCTTCGGCCAATCCTTCGGTTTATGGACAAGCGGTGACTTTCACCGCAACCGTCACCGGCACGGGCAGCAATACGCCCACCGGCACTGTCACCTTCAAGGACGGCATGGCCACGCTCGGCAGCGTCAGCTTGAATGCGGAGGGACAGGCGGCGTTCACGACCGCTTCGCTAGCGGTCGGCGCGCATGCCATCACCGCCAGCTACGGCGGCGACGCTCGCTTTGCCGCCAGCGCCTCCACCGCATTCACCCAGACGGTGAACAAGGCGGAGACCTCGCTGGCTTTAACCAGCTCGGCGAATCCCGCGCTGCTGAACCAGCCCATCACGCTTACCGCCATGCTCTCCGTGGTTGCTCCCGGAGCGGGATCGCCCACCGGGACGGTGCAATTCCTGGTGGATGGCTCGCCCAGCGGCGCCCCCGTCAGCCTGGCCGCCGGCAAGGCCAGCCTGTCGCTGTCGAATCTAAGCGTGGGCTCGCATACCATCTACGCCGATTACAGCGGGGACGCGGATTTTCTCTCCAGCACCGGAGAGCTCTCGCAAACGGTGGCATACCGTTTCCTGGGCCTGTATGCGCCCTATTCCGCGCTGCGGAAATACCAGCCTGGTCAAGCCATCCCGTTGATCTGGCAGTATGCCGATTATTCGGGCCAGGTGGTGAACTCGAGCGGCGCCGAGCCCGCGGTGAGCTTTTCCGCCTGCGCCGGCAGCGCCGTCCCGGCTTCCGCCGCGGGGGCCAGCGGCTATCAGTACTCCAGCCTGACCAATACCTGGCAATTCAACTGGAAAACCACCGGCGTCACCGCCGGTTGTTACAACCTGACCATCACCAGCATGAAAACGGGGCAAAGCAACGGCCCGTTTCCGGTGCAATTCCGCTAGCCGGTAGCTCATCTGCCGCCGCGCGCCGCTGCTCTCGCGCGCGGCGGCAGCCAAGCGCCGCCGCTCCGGCATTTCGCGCAACTAAAACCATGTTTTCAGGAGCCTGTTTTCTGCAGGCTACTTTTTTTTGCGGGGCGAGGCGGGCAATTACCGGTATTCTGGTGCGCCTGGCAGGAATCGAACCTGCGACCAACGGTTTAGGAAACCGCTGCTCTATCCTTCTGAGCTACAGGCGCACGCCCGTTCGAGTTTAGCAGTCCATGGTGAAAGGCTCGAATTTTCACGCTCAAATCAGACTATCCGATATCCTGCATTCCTGCCGTAGGGAAGGCAACTCTTCCAACGGATCATGAACAACGATTGCCCGTTGAATATCCGTACTCTGGAAAGCAAAAAATGTAAACCCAAACGGTTGAAGATGTGGGGCCTACCCCTTGGAAGCGCCGCGATTTGCCCATGCCCACCAATTAACGCATCAATAAAGCAAGGTTGTACGTCGTCGCATTCACGCCCACTGGATTGGCCTTTTAGATGCGAGCTTCGGTGCTCTGTATCCAGGTGAACATGGCATGCGTTTCCAAATCTAGCAAACGCCGCATGCGTGAAATTGTGGAATGATCCGGCGCGCCTTCTTCAAAGCTCACGCCAATGAGCTAGCGAATGGCCAAGGAATCAGCCGCACGCCAGGCAATGCCTCGTTCCGAATCAATGCCCTCGAAATAACCGACTAGCAGCGGCGAAAATACAGGTCCGGCGGGATGCTTGGCCGCCCTGGCGCTGGGCGTAGAACCGATCGCATTGCGTTTCGGCAAACCGGTCAAATCCGTGTTCGTACGGAACCCGATTCAGGCTTTGATAAAACGGATGTCCGGCCGAAACCGGCAACTGCGAAGTCGCAATCCAAAGTTCGTCCTGTCATTGGCGCTTCTCCCGCTTGTCCATCGCCATCTGGTTTGCTCCGAGACTTCGCTTAAAATCACGCATGCCGGTTAGAAAAGTTGCACTTTTTACGGACTTTAACCATAGGCTGCTAGCCGCGAGATCCATCGTGGCGGAAATCCCGCGTTTCGGTCTACGGACATTTTTATAGGCAATATCTTCGAATTTGCCAAGGACGAAAACATCTGTCCGACTCGGCCGCTAACGCTAATGGGAATGAAATGGTGGAGAGAAAGCAGGCCCACGCGGGAAAATTTCGCGGTCAAGGCAGAATGCGTAAGGGAAGATGGTCGGCAATCAATTGGCGGCCGATCATATCCACCGCGAGCACAGCGCAGTTGTAATTTCCCGGCGGCAACTGCCTGGCCGGAACGGCAAAGGTAAAAATTATGGCGCTGCGGCCTGAGGCATTGTAATGCCGGACGGTTAGCGCGGGGGTCAAATAAACCAGTTTTTTGCCTTGCAAAAATCCGACCCGGCCGACGACGTGAATTCCGCCCGAAGCGGAGCGCATCGAATTGTACACCTCGAAATATAGATAAACAGGCCGGCTTTGACTGAATATCTGCCAAGGGTTCGGGATATAGCGGCGGCCTTGGAATACCGGCGGTTGCGCCGGATGACGCGCCGGTTGAAGGCGATTGCTGAAGACTACGCTGCTTATTCGCAAGCGCCGGCTGAGCGCGGCGCTCTGATACCAATCCGGGAGCTGCAGCGAAGAAATCACTGTGCCAATCCGGCCGCTGACTTCGTTTCGCACCACGAATTTCAATTTGTATTTTCCCGGGGGCAACTGAAAGCTGCCATTGCATTGCAGGCCGCTATGCGGTTTCGAGAGGGGAAACGGCACTTGCGAGAGAAAGCTGGATACGATTTTGCCGCCGGCTTGATAGGCCGCACCGGCCAGGTCGAAATGCTTTTGGCCAGCCGGGATGGAGGCGGCGCCGTTAGGCAAGCTCCAGTCGGCAGGCGGCAGCATCAGTTGAGTGCGGACCAGATATCGCCGCGGCCGCAGCAAGAAATCGTCCGTGCTCACCGCCAGCCGAAGCTGATGCATTTCAGCTTTTTCCGCCAGCGCCATTTGCAGCTCGCGATCGCGCTGTTTTGCGGTCATATGCCGGAAATCCGGGGGCATGATATAGCCGCGCCGATAGCGCAGCCGCACGCTGCGGCGGTCCACCCGCACCGTGATTTTGCGAAACTTGCCATCCGGCACGGGATCGCTGCTGTGGTATCCAAGCAGATAATAAGCTCCCAGATCGCGATGCACGCGGGTAAAAACCAGGTTCAGATCATTGGAGTTGACAAACGCCTTGCCGCCGGTATTACCAGCGAGCGAAAACAGCATATCCCGGGTTTTGGCCAAATAGCCGGTGCGAATGGAGGCCCCGGAGGGGGTGGGCATGCCGATACTGCGGCTGCGGGCGGAAAAGCCGGCGTCCGCTTGCAGACCGCGGCTGTCGACGGTGTAAAGCGAAACGTTGGCGCGGGTGGCGGCATCAATTCCAGCCTGGAGGACATCGAGATTATCCTGGCCGATGCGCCCCCCGCCGCCGGTGAAAAAGATCAGCGCTTTCTGCTGCGGGAAGGCGCTCAATTGCCGGCAAATCGTCTCGATGGCGCGCAGGCGGCGGTTCGTTTGCTGTAGATAAAAGAGGAGGTCGGGATCTTCCAACTCCGAGTTCAAATAATCCTGCTCGCCGGCAGGGGAGCCGTTTTCAGCGCCCGCTTCCGTATCAGTTTGGCCCGTCAGGCTGGCGCCGCTATCGGTGAGGGTGGTATTGCCGGGTGCGGGAACTTCCCCGCCTTGGGTGGAAAGGCTGACCGGCGAGTACGGACTGGGGCCGAGCTTCGCAACCGCCTGCCATAATTTTTTGCGTGACTGGGTAAACGATTGCAGGACCTGGAGCGAGTGATCCAACCGCACCATGGCCACCCGGTCGCGGTGTTTCAACTGGCGCCGCACGAAATGCAGCAGCGCCCGCCGGGTGCGCTGCCAATCCTGCAGGCGCATCGTGCTCGAATCCACCAGAATCACAATCCAACGGCTGGCCAGCGGGGTCTTAGCCACCGGCAGCATCCCGTTCCGGCGGATGTGAGGCGGAGCCGCGAGTGCCGGCTGCGGTTGAGGCGGCCGCGCCAGATCGATCACATCGAAACTGGCAATCGCCTGGCGGCGGCCATTTTCGTAGATTTGAAAATCGCCCGGGTGCAAGCCGCGGACGAACCGGCCATGCGAATCGCGCACGCTGACATTGACCAGCACCAGCGAAGTGGCCGCGTGGAACCGCGGCACCGGCCGGCTGGCTGGCAAGGCCCCAGGATGGGATTGGGCGAAGGCCAAGCCCACCAGCAACATGGGCATCAACCGCCATCGCCTAAAGCAGCGAAATTGCATAAAAAAAATTGCCGGCCGGCTACCAAATCCAGCCTAGTTATAGCACCAGATCGAGCCATCGGAAAGCGGCGTTCGGGGGTTTGATTAATGATAAATTTAACCCCATGGCATTGCGAGAAGCGGCGGCCCTATTACCGCCGGCATTTTGCAATCAAAACGGCTGACGATGCCATCCCCTGCTAATCGCATTCCTCCCGAGCCGGAGGCGACCCCGGCGCTCCTGCCGGCTTTCCATATTATGACGAAGCCGGTGGGGCCGATCTGCAACCTCGATTGCAAGTATTGCTTTTATCTCGAAAAGGAAAGCCTCTATCCCCAGAATTCCAACTGGACGATGCCGGACGATGTTCTGGAAAGCTACATCCGTCAATATATTGAAACCCAGCAGATTCCTGCCATCAGTTTTGCATGGCAAGGCGGCGAACCGACGCTCCTCGGCGTAGATTATTTTCGCAAGATCGTTGCATTGCAGAAAAATTATGCCAAGGGCAAGAAGATTGAGAATGCCTTCCAGACCAACGGCATTTTGCTGGATGATGCCTGGGGCGAATTTCTGGCCGAAAATCATTTTCTGGTCGGGCTCTCGATTGATGGACCACGGGAATTACACGACTGCTATCGGGTGGACAAGGGCGGCCAACCGACGTTCGACCGCGTAGCGCGCGGCCTCGGCCTGCTCAAGAAACATGGGGTGGAGTTCAACACCCTCACGGTGCTCCACCGGGTCAACTCGCAACATCCGCTCGCAGTCTATCGCTTCCTGAAGCAGGCAGGCAGCGGTTTCATGCAATTCATTCCTGCGGTCGAACGCGCATCGGTCAAGCCCCAGCGCAAGGGCCAAGCGCCGTTGGGGGGCAATCCTACCGCGGAGGCGCGCGTCTCGCCCTGGTCGGTGCAGCCGTTGCAGTTCGGCCAATTTCTCTGCGCGGTGTTTGACGAATGGGTGCGCGAGGATGTGGGCAAGGTTTTCATACAGACTTTCGACGTGGCGCTCGAAAGCTGGCTGGGCATGGGCCAGAGTCTATGCGTGTTCCGGGAAACCTGTGGTACCGCCATGGCGCTGGAGCATAACGGCGACCTGTACTCCTGCGACCACTTCGTCTATCCCGGGAACCGGCTGGGCAATCTCCTGCAGCAGCCGCTCTCCAGGCTGGTCAATTCCACCGCACAAAGAAAGTTTGGACTCGACAAACGCGATACGCTGCCGCGCTATTGCCGCGAGTGCGATGTGCGCTTCGCCTGCAACGGCGAATGCCCCAAGCACCGGTTTATGCGCACGCCCGACGGGGATGAGGGGCTCAATTATCTTTGCCCAGGATACAAGCTGTTTTTCCACCATATTGACCCCTGCATGCGGTTCATGGCGAATGAGTTGCGGCATCAGCGCCCGCCGGCAAATGTAATGAATTGGATTCGGCAGCAGGACAGGACAGGCCCGGCAAGAAAAGCACCCGGCCGTAACGACCCATGTCCATGCGGAAGCGGGATCAAATTCAAGCGGTGCTGCGGCAGCGACCGAGGCAGCTCAAGCCCGGCGACCAGCGTCTGGACTCATCGCTGATGCTGATGTAGCGCCGCCGCTGGAGCTTCATTCACCGGCCCCACCAGGGCGCCGATGGCGGCGCATCTTCATTCCGGGCCGGAGGCGGCCCGCCGTGGGGCCATCGATCTGCTGGCGCTGATATTCATAGACATTCGGTTCCTGATATTGATAGACATCTCCGGTTTCGCGGCGCAGTTCCGCTATCCGGTTGATCAGTTCTTGTTTCAGTCCGGCCTGCGCCGGATCGTCCGCCAGGTTGCGCAACTCGCCCGGGTCTGCTTGCAAGTCGTAGAGTTCGAATTGCTCCGGGGGCAAGAAGTAATGAATCAGCTTGTAACGCTCCGTCCTGACTCCCCGTTGCGGCCGGACCTGCTCGACGCCGGGATATTCGTAATATTCATACAACCAATCCCGGCGCCAGCCGGCCGGCGGCGCGCCTTGGAAAAACGGCGCCAAGCTCCGGCCCTGGAACCAATCCGGCACCTTTACGCCGGCCAGTTCCAGAATGGTCGGCGCGAGATCCAGGTTGAGCGCCATCTCGCCGGGCTTGAGGCCCGGACGAATCCGGCGCGGATAACGAATCGCCATGGGCACGCGGATTGAAGGTTCGTGCATGAACCGCTTGTCATAAAAACGCCACTCGCCCAGGAAAAAGCCGTGATCGGCGCTGATGAGGAGCACGGTATCGTCGAGGGTGCCGGCCTGTTCCAGCGCCGCCATCACCTGGCCCACGTGGTCATCATTGCTCACCACGCCCGCGAAATGATCTTTGACCAACTCCTCCAGCGAGCGCGGGTCATCGTTGCCCAGAACCGTCGTCCCGATTTTATTGTCAGCATGCTGAAAGGCCAAAGGCTTTCCGGGATAGCCTTTCAGATCTGCATCGAATGTAACCGGCTTGGGAATACGCTCGCCGTTGTAGAGATCCAAGTACCGCCGCGCGCGATAAAAGGGCGCATGCGGCGCGACGAACCATAAAAACATGCAGAACGGCTTTTCGTGCTTGCGCTGGAGCCATTGCAGGGCATGCGCCGTGATCACGTCGTCCACGTAGCCATGAAACTGGCGAGGCGGCTTGGCGCGCCCCTGTTCGCTTTCGGTAATCACCGGATGATAGTAGTCGGCGCCGGCCGATTCGATCCCAAAATAATGGTCCCACCCCCGCTGCGCCTGGCCGTTGACGTGAATCTTGCCGAAGAAGGCGACCTCATAGCCGGCATGCCGCAACAGATCGGCCAGCGTCGGGATGTCATTCGGAATGCTCCGCGTGTGGTTATCGATGCAACTGTTTTCGTGCGGATAGAGGCCGGTGAGAATGGAGGCCCGCGATGGCAGGCACAAGGCGTAAGTCACAAACGCATTGGGAAAGCTGATGCCTTCCTTGACGATGCGATCCAGGTGGGGGGTGGAAATAATCCGGTTTTCCATGGCGCTGAGCCCATGGCTGTCCCAGTCCGCCATGGTCCACGAACTGTATTCATCGGGCCGCACGCCTTCCTGAAGAAAAAAGACGAAGCTCGGCCGCGCCGTATCGGCTGCCGGCGTTGCCTGCGACCGCAGCGAATTTGCGCCCAGAGCCGCCGAACTAACCGCCCCGGCCCCGGTTTTCAAGAAAGTTCGCCGAGATGTCTTGCCCACATCCTGTTCCATAGGCCTCCTCTTGGTGTTCCCGCATTGCGCATCTCCCGAATCTCAATCATGAAATCGCTGCGTGGAACATGCTCATGGCCGGGTGGTGTGCATATGGCTGAAGTCGAGCTTCGTCGCGGTGGTAATGACCTCCGGCCGGTTCAGGCGCTGATGAAAGTTGAAGCAATCGAGCATGTCATGGGCTTTCGCGTCCCGCTTGGTTAATGACTTCAGCCCAAAGCGGTCTTCGATCAGCTTAAGCGGCGAAGTGAAGTCGAAGTAAGTGTGGCAGATGAATCCAGGCTTGGCATAAGGAGAAATGATCAGCGCCGGCACCCGGGGGCCATAGCCGTACCGATCCACTTGTGGAGGCGGAACATGATCGTAAAATCCGCCGAAATCGTCCCAGGTCAAAATTATCACTGAATCTTTCCAATAAGGGCTGCGCATCAACGCATTGATGAGATGAGTCACATGCCACATGCCCTGGTTAGCGTCGGCAGGCGGATGCTCGCTGTCTTCCCCCGTCGGCACAATCCACGACACCTCAGGCAGGCGGTGTTCGGCAAGATCACGATAAAAATTGCCGAGCGGCACCAGGTGGTCCATCAGCCTGGGGTTCTTTTGAAAAGCGATAAAGCCGGGCAAAGGATTCCAAAGGCTGTGCTGGTGAGGATTGATTTTTTGGTCGTAATAGCGCCAGGAAACGCGCGCATGCTGCAACAGCTCGGCCATAGTTTTGTAGCTGTAAACACCCGGCTCGTTGGCGACGCCTGGCAGCGGGTTATTGACCATCCCGCCCGATTGCGCGGCCACAGTGTAAAGATGGTTCGGTTCGCTGGGTCCCATCAAGGATGAAAAGAAATTGTCGCAAAGGGTAAAGCGGCGCGCGTACTCCCAATAGTTCGGAATTTCATGCCAGTCGTAATAGGACAGCGTGTTGAGCACCCAGGCGGGCGGCGGCCCGGATGGCGGGCCAAAGCGCCGCGGATGGCGCTGGAACTGGCCGCCCCGTTCCGCCATGCGCCGAAAAGCCCGCTGCCTCAAGCGCATCAGGCGCCGCTGCAGCGGGGTCAGCGGTTTCGGATGAACCAAAGCGGGCTGGGGCTGGGGTACCGGCCGATTGTGCCAATAATATTGAAGCGCTCGCGGCCATTCGGCCCAGAGGAATCCATCCATCTTGCCGCCATCATAGGCCGTGTGCGCTGCCTGCCAGGAGTGGTTCAAGTCGTGTGGAATGGCTGTATGGCGAAGATGAAAGGGCGCAACCTCCGGCGGCCCCCCCGGTTTGTAGGGTAGCTTCAGCCCCTGAGGGATGCCATTGGCCCCCGGATAGGTGCCGAAGTAACGGTCGAACGACTGGTTTTCCTGAATAATATAGATAAAATGCTTGAGCGGAATAGCCCTTGGGTTGAGCGGCTTAGACTTCTTGCTACCAGCCCGCCCATACCCCGAAGCTGCCATGGCGCTCAAGCCCACCAGAATGGCAACCAGCATTGCAAAGCGCGTATGGGGACCGCCAGATTTTCTCGTCGACATTTGCTTCCTCCTCCACAGGCCGATTCTTTTGGATTACGGACAGAATCATGACGCAATTACCAACCCTGGCCGCGAAGCATTTTTAAAAATTCAATTGCGACCTGCGGCTGGGCCCGCCCGCAGGTGGGGCAGCCCGGGCCGCCACCCGGAACGTTCAACCAATACCCTTGCACCAGATTTCGCGTTGCCTGGAATTCCTTGAAAATTTCCTTCGCGGTCACGCGCAATCCGTGCGGATTGGTGCTTAGCCCGGCCAGGACCAAGGCGCGGGGGTTGGCGCGGCGGACCTGCGCCGCTGCCTGCCGGACATACCAAACAAAAAGCCTCGCATCGGGTTCCGCGCCCTGGGATTGAATTTCGTAAACGTCGGCGGCGGGTGCGGTCTGCGCCGCAATCTTGAGGCGAATGAATTCCCGCGCCGCATCGCCGAAGTTTCGCCGCCGCTGGTACGGGGAGATGGAATGCACCAGGTCCGTGGCCGGCGTCACCAGGAGCCGCATGCCTCGCGCATGCGCCAGTCTCGCTGCCAGGCTGGCGTAATGAGGCACATTTAGCCGCTCGGCCATCGGCGTGAACGGCCAGGATTCCGGATCGTACAAAACACCCCAGACGTTCGCGAGCGAGCCCAACCGTCGGGACATGACCGCATAGCTGCGGAAGCCGCGAACGCGCCGGCATCGCCAAAGCTTGAGAAAACCCGGCATATGGGCTCCGGCGATGAGCCATGTACGCTCGTTATCAAAGGCTTGGCGCAGCAAGCCGGGCGGGTGCGGCGCCGCCTTCAGTCGCGCGATTCCGCCGGCGGCAACTATCCAGCGCAACTGCGCCCGGGGCAGGGCCGCCGCGCGCCGCGGCACCGCAGCGAGAATCAGGAGAATGGGCAAAAAAATATGCCGCCCAATCCACTGAAGCGCCCGGCTCGAGCGATGACTAATCTCTGCTTTGGCGAAGCAGATGCGAGGCCGCCGGCTGCCAGGCCGCGCACGCCCCAAGGTGGCCATGCGTTCCAGCGCCGGCGCGGCAATTTCGTCGAGGGCCATAAGCTTTTAGCGGCCAGCGGGTGAGGCATCGAACCCACCGCCGGCCGGCAGCAGAGCCGGGTGAAAGGGCGCCGCTTCAAGTCCCCCTTTCGATTTGGATCGGGACCGGCATCGTGGCGAGCTTCAAGCCGTTTTCGGAGCGCAGTGGCACCCACGGGGCCCAGCCTTTTCGATCAAGCGCTGGGATAGAGTTTGGTCAGCACAAATTCACGATGGCCCAGGGCTTCGGCACAGGTGAGCCGGCCCGAAGCGCAGCGGATCATGGTCTCCCAGAGCTGATCCGCCGCCTGCTCCAAGGTGAGCCGGCCGGTGAGCAAACCACTGACGTCCACGTCAATGTGCTCGCTCATGGTGGCGGCGGTTTTCGGATTGGCGGTAAGCTTGACTACCGGTTCGATCGGATTGCCGATGATGTTGCCCTGGCCGGTCGGAAAGAAGTGCAGCACCGCGCCGGCCGCGGCAAAGAGAGTGACCGCCTCGGCGGCAGCCGACGAAGTATCCATGAAATGCAAGCCGCGGCCGGCCGGCGGGCAGGCCGGCTTAAGCACGCCTTGCACCTTGAGGCGTCCGATTTTTTCAATGTTGCCCAGGGCTTTTTCTTCGATCGTGCTCAGCCCGCCGGCAATATTGCCTTGCGTGGGCTGCGAACCGAACAGGTCGGCGCCGGAAGCTTCCATTGCGCCGACGTAATTTTTGTACATTTCAAGAAAAGCCTTTTTCAAGTCCGGAGTTTCCATGCGCTCGGCGACAAGATGCTCGGCGCCGGTCAACTCGGAAGTTTCGCCGAACAACAGCGTACTTCTCGCCTCGAACAGGCGCTCATAGACGCGGCCCACGGTGGGGCAGGAGCCCAGGCCGGTGGTGGTGTCGGACTCGCCGCATTTGGTGCTGAGGATGGCGTCTTTCAATTCCACCGGCTCGCGCTGCAAGCCGGTAGCGTCTTGCAGCAGCCTGGCGGCGGCGCGCGCGGCGGCCGCCGTAGTGCGCAGATCCCCCTGTCCTTCGATCGAAAAGTATTCCACCGGCTTTTTCGCCTGGGCGATGCCCTCAGCGATGCGGCGTGCCCAGTTGGGCTCAATGCCGATCACTACCGCAGCGGCGACATTGGCGTTTTGTCCGGTGCCGATCAGCGTGCGGAAAAACAATTCCAAGTCATCGCCATATTGCAGCCGGCCATAGGCGTGCGGTAAGGCCAGCACGCCGGGAATGGAGGCGGCCACCGCTTCGGCGGCGCGATTGGAGATGTCATCAACCGGCAAGATAATGACGTGGTTGCGCGTGCCGACGCTTCCGTTGGCGCGGCGGTAACCGAAAAATTTCGTAGTCAGTAATTTCTGGCTCATCGTTTCCTCGCTTTAGGCTTTTTCTCCGGCGCCCGGCCAACGGCGGCTGCGCAGGTTGTGAATATGCACGTGGCTTCCGGCTGGAATATCGGCGGTGGCTTCGCCGATTATTTGCCCGTACTCAATCACGTTTTCCCCGCGGCGCAAGTCGCGCAGCGCGATCTTATGGCCCAGCGGGATGGCAGTTTTGGCTTTCAAGCTGGACAACGAACTGCCGTTCAACAAGTGGATAGTGATTGGATCACCGGGTTGCAAATCGCGAACCGCCACGCCGACACTATCCGGGCCGGCATGAGCCAGGGCGGCCGGAGCGCTCGTTTCCAAGTCGGCCAGTTTGGGGGTGGACATGATTTTCTCCTTAATGAAGTCCGCTTTTGGCCATGGCCATCATAGGTATATTATATATCACAAATCAGAGGCGGGAGCGGTTTTTCTGCAGCGTGACTGCCTCGCATCTTGGCCGCGGTCTAGCCAGCTTTGCCTGGCGGGAATACCTTATGGGGGCTAGGCAAGTTGCGAAGATTCGCGAAATTTGATTTCCGCCGCCGTTCGGCTTAATCATCAATTCCGCGATCGTGTCCACGAGCCAAGTAGCCGCCGCTAAACCGGCACAGCGGTCGCCGGGGATGCCGGCGCCGGCGCGGTGTGACCCCGCTTGCGATCCTGCTGACGCATAAATTCAAGCAATCGGGCCCGGACCTCGCGGATGTGCTCAGCCATCAATTTTTCTGCCAAGGCGTTATCCCGGCGCCGCAAGGCGTTGAGAATACGTCGGTGCTGCAGTGTAGAATGCTGTCCGGTGAGTTGATAAGTCCGCAGCCGCAGAACGACCAGTTGGCCATACATGTTTTCCAACACCTGCCGCAGGCGTGAGTTTTCACTGCAGCGCGCCAAGATGCTGTGAAACTCCATGTCGCTGCTGATATATTGCCGCCGATCGCTACGTTCCAGGGCTTGGAATGCCTTTTGCACAGCATGGGTTAACTTCTGGTGGGCAGTGGCAGTCAACTTCAGGTTGCGCACTAAATGGCACTCCAGGGCTTCCCGCAGATCGTAGATTTCATCCACGTCGCGCGGTGAAAAGGAGCGGATAAAAGCCCCGCGCCGTGGTTTAATGACGATCAAACCTTCGTTTTCCAGCCGGTTCATTGCCTCGCGCACGGGGGATTTACTGATGCCGAGCGCCTGGGCGAGGTAGTCTTCGGTCAGGCGATTGCCATTGGCTAGCGTACCGCTAAGGATGCCGTTACGAATGCGTTGATAGGCCTGTTGCGTGAGTGTGGGTGGAATCTTCAGTTTCAAAGCGCATCCCCTTTGGCCGGCCCGCGCGATTCGCTCCAAGCGGCGCGGTTTTGGCTGCTTGCGCAGGTCAAACTCCGCGCTTCCTTTCGCCCGCCGTTTTCCTTTATATCAGATATTCACTGCCCATTGGCCATCTTGGCTGCCCTGGCCGGGCCATAACGTGTAATATATAATATTTCAGCAATAGCGGAGAAGAATTCATGACGCGACGGACATTCACCACCTTGATCACCGGGTTGGGCACTTGGGTGCACAAGCTAACGGCGGCGGCCGCCGGACGGCCCGACCCGCGCCGGGCGGCGCGCGCCGCCTCGGTTCCCGCCAGCGCTGGCTACCGTAACCCGCAATTACCGGCCGAGCAGCGCGTGGAGGACTTGCTTCGCCGCATGCAACTGCAGGAAAAGGTGGATCAACTGCGCGGGGGCCGAACTTCGAGTTATGGCATGCTCGATTCTACCGGCCAATTCGCGGACCAGGACATTCGAGGAGACTGGCGGCATATCTACGACATGCATTCCCGCCGCCCGCCGCGCGATCAGGCGGTGTACCGGAACTGCCTGCAGCGCTATGCGGTGGAAAAGATCCGCCTCGGCATCCCGCAAATTTTCCAGGATGAAGCGCTCCATGGCTATACCGCCGATCATGCCACCTGCTTTCCGCAGGCAATTGCCCTGGGCAGCACCTGGGATCCCGCGCTGCTCCAGCGGGTATTCACCGTGGCCGCCGATGAAGCGGCCGCAGCGGGAATCAACCAGGTATTTGCGCCGGTTCTCAACCTGGCGCGCGATCCGCGCTGGGGCCGGACGGAAGAGACCTATGGCGAGGACCCTTATCTCTCAACGCGTTTGGGTGTAGCCGCCATTCAGGGTTTGCAAGGCACGGGCTATTCCATTGATCGCCATCACGTGCTGGCGACCGCCAAGCATTTTGCCGCGTTGGGAGAATCATTCGGCGGGCGCAATACGGCGCCGGCGAATTTTCCGGAGCGCGAAATGCGCGAGGTCTTCCTGCCCATGTTCCGCGCCGCGGTGGGGGAAGCCCAGGTGGGCAGCATCATGGCCGCCTACTGCGAAATCACGGGCGGCATTCCCTGCCACATCAATCATTGGCTGCTCAACCGGGTGCTGCGCGAAGAATGGGGATTCCGCGGCTATGTTACCTCCGACGGCGGTGGGCTCGAACAGTTGGTCAAGCAGCATTACGTCGCTGCCGATTTCGCCGAAGCGGCCCGAATGGCGATTGCAGCCGGCGTGGATTACGACCGTTCAGCGGGAAACGTGTATTCCACGCTAGGGGACCAGGTGCGGGCGGGGAAGATTCCGGAAAACCAGGTGGACCGGGCCGTGTCGAGGATTCTCGCTGCAAAATTCCGCCTGGGCCTGTTTGAAAATCCGTATGCCGACCCCGACTATGCTGCGAAAATCACGAACTGCACGGCCCACCGGAAGCTGGCGCTCGAGGCCGCGCAGAAGGCGATTGTCCTGCTGAAGAATGAAAACCATCTTCTCCCGCTGGACTTAAAAAAATACAAAACCATCGCCGTGATTGGGGGCGACGCCGCGCAGGTGCATCTGGGCGGCTACAGCCGGCCCACCCGGAGCGGCGATATCAGCCTGCTCGAGGGCATCCGCGCCGGCGCGGGCTCAGCGGCCCGGGTCCTTTACGCCGAGGGCTGCCAGATCACCCTCGATTTCGGCCGGCGTGCCACCATTCCAAGCCCGAAAGCCCAGCTCGAGACGATTCGCGCGGCGACCGAGGTTGCGCGCAAGGCGGAGGTGGCCATTCTGGTATTGGGTGGCAATCACCACACCTGCTTTGAAGGCGGCGACCGCAACTCGCTCGATCCGGTCGGCCTGCAGGACCGCCTGATCCAATCCGTTGTCGCCACCGGAACGCCCACGGTACTTTTCCTGATTAACGGGCGCCCGCTTTCGATCAACTATGCGGCCCAGCACGTGCCGGCGATTTTGGAAGGCTGGTATCTGGGGGAAGCAGGCGGAACAGCGGCGGCGCAAGTGCTGTTTGGGGAAATCAACCCGGGCGGCAAGCTGCCGGTTACTTTCCCGCGCTCGGTGGGGGACTTGCCGGCATACTACAATCGCAAACCGAAAGCCGCCGAGCAACATTATCTCTTCACCAGGCGCGGGCCGCTCTTCCCATTTGGCCACGGGCTGAGCTACACGTCGTTCAGATTTGCCAGTCTTAAGCTGTCCAAATCGCGCATTGCCCGCGAAGGCGAAACCATGGTCAGCTTCAATGTGACCAACACCGGCTCGCGTCCGGGCGACGAAATCGCGCAGCTCTATATTCGAGACCAGGTCAGCAGCGTGACCCGGCCGGTGAAGGAATTAAAAGGGTTCCAGCGCATTCATCTGCGGCCGGGTGAAACGCAAACCGTTCGGTTCAAACTCACGCCCGCGGAACTCGGCTTCTATAACGCCGACATGCACTGGGTGGTCGAGCCGGGGAGTTTCGAAATCATGGCCGGGTCGAGCTCGGCCGAGACCATCAGCACAATGCTGGTGGTCGCTTAAAAGATGATCACCCCCCGTAAGCTCAACCGGTCTTTTGATTTCAGTGGGTGGATGCGGCTTCCGTGCGGCTCGCCGCCGCGGCGCGGCGAAAGGCGCTGGCGTAAAATCGCCCGGCCGAGCGCCGCTGCGCCCGCAGCCTGCGAAAGATAAGAAATTGCCGATGGGCAGCGGCCCGCCGGCCGCCGGCGGCCAAGGTTCGGGCCAACAGATAATGCGGAGCGGGCAGGCCGGGGGCGAGCCGCACCGCCAGGCTCAGATCGGCTAGCGCGGCGCGGCGCCGGCGAGCGCGCAACGACAGGCGGGCACGGTAATACAAGGCCAGCGCGGCCACGCGGGAATGCACCGCTCCGGGCCGAAGCCCGGGCCCGGCCAGCGCCAGGGTATGATTCAAGTCACGCCGGGCGGCGGCATCCTGCCGCAGCAGCACCTCCGCTGCGCCGCGCTGGTAGCGGCAGCGCAGGCAAGCAGGATTGAGCCACAGCGCAGCGCTGTAGCGGCGGATAGCTTCCGCCAGCCGCCGCCGCTGTAACGCCGCCATGCCGAGCTCGAACTGGGCTTCGGCCAGACGTGGATCAAGCGCAAGCGCTCGCCGGAACTCGGCCTGGGCGGCGCGGGTTCGCCCCTGCTGCAGGAGCGCATCCCCAAGCAGCAGATGCAGCGCAGGCAGATGGGGATTTGCATACAGCAGCTGGCGCAAGGTAACGCGCGCGGCGTGGTTTTGGCCGGACAAAGCCTGCGCGGCGGCGAGATTGAACAGCAGGCCCAAAGGCGGCCGGGGTTGGCTGCGCCGCGCCCGGACCAACGTCGCGGCAGCGACGTGGTATTGTCCGCTATTGAGCTGCGCCAAGCCGAGCAATTGCAGCAGTTGCGCGTTATCCGGCTGCCGGCGCAGCGCCAATCGCAGTTGCGCTTGCGCCGAACGCCACTTCCGCACGGCAATATAAACCAGCGCCAGATCCAGGCGTACCGCCGCCGAAGCCGGAGCCAACTCGGCGGCGCGGCGAAGCGCCCGCGCCGCAGCGCGGTAATGGCCGAGGTGCTTCAGGGCATTGCCCAAATTTCCCCAAGCGGCCAATGAACGCGGGCGTAGCCGCGTCAGGATACGGCTATCCACCACGGCGCGAGACCATTGATGCGCCTGCATGGCCATTATTTCATCGCGCTCCACGGCACGCACCCGCCGCGGGAGCGTGTGCTGCCGGGCAATGCCGAAGCAATGCAGCGGCTCAGCCGGCACGCAGGACAGCCATATCAGGAGCATCAGGATCATGGTCGGCCATCCTAGTTCAATCTTGGCTTGGATATTATCCAGTTCTTTTGCGGAAAATTCAGCGATCACCTGGCCGATCAGGCTGGAAGGCAGGATTTGGCAACCGGAGCTTTCATAGCAATGAACTCGAGGCGCGGGTGGCCGGGATCAACGATGCTGGGCGAAGCGATAAGCGTCGCTGGGCTTCGTTGTTTTTTCATGCTTTAAGCAAAACCTGCGGTTTTGCTATTGGCTCGGCAATCCTCATGTACGTCCATGTACACTGCGGTTGCCTCGCGCCTCCCGCCTCGCTCTGCTCGCTTCTCCCTTCGCCTTGGCGTTACTGAATCGCGGAGGGTCGGGACCTGACAGGAAACCCCGACCTTCCCACTCGACCTCGGCATATCTAACTCCCATCGGTGAACTCGTGGGCCGCCGCTAAATGTATTAAAAAGCTATATGTGCGCCTAACTGCAACTCGCGCGGATCGCCCGTGCCGCTGATTTGGTCGAAGCTGCCGTTGCCCAGGCTGGCATTGGGGTTGTTGAAGTTCGGCTGGTTGAAGATATTGAAGGCATCGGCTTCAATGCGCAGTTGGAGGTGCTCGCCGAGCCGGAACGACTTGAAGAAATTCATGTTCCAGCTTTGATATGACGGGCCGATCAGGATGTTCCTGCCGGAATTGCCGAAATAGCCGGCGGGCGGGGTGTAAAACGGCCCGGCGAACCACATGTCCAGAGATTTGGGGTAACTGATGACGCCTGCGGATGATAGATCGGCGCGATCGGCCAGGCCGTGAAAACCGCTCAGCCCGACGCCGAATGGCGTGCCGCTCATGAAGGTGGTGATTCCCGACCAGCGCCAACCCCCCAGCGCCTCGCCTAAAATCCCATGCTGGTTCCGGAAGAACGGCAGGTCGTAATAATAATGGAAGACCAGCACGTTCGCGCGTCCGGTGCGCGCCCACTCGGCGGAGCGATTATAGGCATTCTGGGGGCCATCGGCGTTGCTCATCGCGTGGGCCAGGGTATAGGAGACTCCAAAGCTCAAATGGTGGGTCCAGCGCCGCTCCAACCACACCTGTAGCGAATTATATTCACTGGCTGCGTCATTGCTTTCAATCGAGATATTGCCGAAGCCTAAATATGGACGGAAGGGGTTCTCCGAAGTGCTGTTTTTGAAATCGGGATAGTAATCGTACACCTGGCCGGTATTGGGATCGGTGTATGGACCCGGCTGGTTATAGTTGACATTCCGCGGCAGATGGCTGCCGTGCGAGCCAACGTAACCAACGCGGAGTTGGGTATTGTTGCCGAAATTGTGTTCAATACCCAGGCTGTATTGCACATACTGATGCGGCTTATAAAACTGGTTGAGCGCCAACAGATTGGGTGCGGCGAGGCTGGCCGCCGTGCCGCCGCTGGGATTGTCGAGCGTCGGATAGCTGAACGAAACGTTCACTGTCTGCGGGGAGCGTAAGCTGTAGCTATCGTTCCCCTGGTTGCGATAATAGCCAACCCCGCCGCCGCCGCGCAAAACGGTATCATGCAAGCCTGGCAGCCGCCAGGCGAAGCCGACGCGCGGCGCAAAACCGCCGTAATAAGTATGCGTGGTGGAGCGGCCTAACTGGGGAATCAGCGGAGAGCCGGCTTGGACCTCGCCATCATAATAGTCGCAGGTGCGCCCCGCGGGACAATACAAATTGCCGCTTTTATTCACCAGATATGACGTAGCCGGATTGTAGAGCTGCGGCAGCCAGGTCATGAAATTATTGTTGGTTTCGTAGGCGTGCGGAATGTACTGATAGCGCAGGCCCAAATTCAAGGTCAATGCCGGCGAGACCTTCCAATCATCCTGGAAAAATGGCTCGAACTGGTGATAGCGCCAATGCCCCATCACCTCCTGATTGAGTTCGCTATAGGAACTGGGAATGCCCAGTAGAAAATCGGCGAAGGGGTTGCCGGTGGATAACAGTTGGCCTTGAGAATTTTTGATGGACCAATTGCCATTGAAGGAAAACGAACCCTGGGTATCGCCGCCATTGGGCTGGTTCTTGATCCCGTACTGGTAATAGGCGCCGTAGGTGAAGGTTTGATTGCCCACGACTTGGGAAAGCATGTCGGTGACCGACCATTCGGGAGTATTCAGTTGATACGGCCATTCGCCCACGTCGTAGCCGGTGTAACCGTCGTTAAAACTAAGGTGTGGAATTCGATTCAGCGGATTGTTGCCAAAGACGGTGGGGGAGTTGAAGCCGGAGGGCCGGGCATAAGTGCCTTCCGGCGTGCCTTTGTCGTACTTATAGCCAAACTGAAAATCCACCTCGTTCAGCACTTTCGGGTTCACGATCTGGGTCAGGCGGATGGCCAGGCTGTCGGTGGGAAGGATAAAGTGAGTGCCCACGGTGGGAAATCCATCGCCCGCCCAAAGGCTGGTGCTATAGTGCTGGCTCCAGCCTTCATGGATGTAATGCAGCATGAGTTTCAGCGAAGAACTGATGTCGTAGTCGATGCGCGCCAGTTCCTGGTGATAAGCCTCCGGTTCGACCGTAGAGGTTACAAAGTTGTGGAAATTGTTCTCGCTGGCGGTGAAGGGCAAGGTTTGGGCGGGAAAGATGCCGGTCTGAATCAGCGCCTGGGCGTCCGGGCTGATGCAAGTTGAGCGAATCGTCCAACCGCTGATGCAGCCTGTGGGCACGCCCGCCACCTTGGAATTTAATCCTTTTTTCCCTTTTTGCTGCGCGCCCCAAGCCGAAAAATCGCCCAGCAGTTCCTGCGGGCTGGGGGTATGAGTGCTGAACACGTGGGGAGCTCGATACGAGCGCCACTCCTGACTATAGAAGAAATACAGTTTTTTCCGCTTAATCGGTCCACCCAGGGTGAAGCCGTAGTCGTTGAGCTTCAACTTCGGCCGAGGCTGGCCGGCCTGGTTGAGGAAGAAGTAATTGGCATCCAGCGCATCATTGCGCAAAAACTCGAAGGCACTGCCATGGTAGGCGTTGCTGCCGCTGCGGATGCGGGCATTGATGACGGCCCCGCCGGCCGAGCCGTAAACGGCGCTGTAGTTGCTGGTTTTGACGCTAAATTCCTTGATGGATTCTTCCGACGGGCTGACGATCAGGTTATTGCGGCTGCCCAAATCAAGGTTTTCCGCACCATCCACCAGCCACGCACCCGCCTGTTCCCGCGCGCCATTGAATGAAATGCCACCCAGGCCGAAATGGCCGATGCCGCGGAAGCCGGTGGGGCCGCTGGCGGCGCCCGGCACCAGTTGCGCCAAATCCATAAAGTTGCGGCCGTTGACCGCAAGATTTTGGATGTCATGCCCGTAGACCACGTAACTTTGCGTGCCGTTTTCGGTTTGCAAATTCACCGCCGTAGTTCGCACGGTCACATGCTGGGTCGCAGCGCCCAACTGCAAGCGGATGTTCAAGCCCAACTGTTCGCCGGCGTCCAAGCGCACGCCAACGCGGGTGGTGGTCTTAAACCCTTTGGCATCGACCGAGACCCGATACGTGCCGGCGAGCAGGGCGGGGATCTGGTAATGCCCGTCTGCGTTAGTTACGGCCGGATTGCTGATGCCGGTGCCGACATTGACGGCGGCCACCTGCGCACCGGGCACCACGGCGCCGCTGGGATCGGTGACAAAGCCGGAAATGGTTGCTTGCCGTTGGCCATAAAGGCTGAGTGCTGCGGTCAACAACATGACGGGAGGAAGGAAACGTCCGAATTTCATGTTGACTTCTCCACACTCTGGATTTTTCCCAGGTTTCCATTATCCTTAGCAGATGACGCATGTCAAGAAATATGAGATATCAGATTCCAGTCAGCGGGCTGATCGCCGGGCGGGAAGATTTGGGGTTCGGTCCTGTTGAAGTCCTGCCGCCGCCTAAGGCTATGAAAACAATGCCTCTGATATTCAGCTGGGCTGGGGGCAGGATGCAGCCTAAGCAAATGCGCGGCCCGGTTCCGGGTTGCAGCCGGCAACCGGCTGGCGGCGCCACCGACGCTTCCGGACAGTGCGCATACACTCCACCAACCGCAAGCTGGCGGCCCGGAAGATCCGTGACAAACCGCGGGAATTCAGTTATGGTGACGCAAGTCAGCCCGCTGCCGCCAGGGTTCAGGCAACGGCATAAGCAAGCTTTTCCCCGGATCCGCGAACCTTAAGCCAAACGCTATGACGGCCTCTCACTTTATTCTTCTCGGGCTGGTAATTTACGCCGTTCTAATGCTGGGGTTTTCCTCCTTCTGGATGCGCAAAATCCGCACTCCGGCCGATTACCTGGTCGGCGGGCGGCATTTTTCTTTCTGGATTCTGGCGGGCACAATTACCGCCGGCTGCATTGGCACCGGCGTGATTGTCGGCGCCTCGGGCTTGGCTTACCGGCATGGCTGGGCGGGCAGCGTGTACCCAATCGCCTTGGGGCTGGGCACGGCTTTCACCGGGCTGTCCTTTGCCATGGCGCGGCGCTACAATTTCATGACCTTAAGCGAGGAGATCACCGCCTATTACGGCGGCAACCGCATCATCGCCGAATTTTCTAATCTCAGCTTGTTTTTCTCGCAGTTGTTCTGGGTGACGGTGCAGATTATGGGCGGCGCGGCAGTCATCGCCAGCGTCACCCAACTCCCGCTCTCCACCAGCGTTTTTTTGGCCGGGACCATAGCCGCCGGGGTTACCATCCCCGGCGGGCTGAAGAGCGTGGTATATACGGATTTCCTACAAGCCTTGATTTTATTGACCGGCTTTAGCCTCTTGAGCTATGAGGCGCTGTTCCATCATGGCGGCTGGAGCGCGCTGCGCGCTTCGGTACCGCCCGCGTATTTTTCCTTTCTGGGCATTGCTGCCTATGGCGGCTGGCAAGTCGCCGGGCTGTTGGTGGCATTAATCCTGGCGGTTGTCGCCGATCCCGGCCGGCGGCTAAGTATGTACAGCGCGAAAAAGGAAAGCTATGCCCGCTGGGCGATGGTGGCCGCGGGCCTCGTCGTCATCGCCTTTTCTACGCTAATCGGCATCACCGGGATGACCGCCTTCCGGCTCAATCCGCACCTGGCCCGGCCCGATGAAGCGATCCTATGGCTGGTTATGCATGCATTGCCGGCCTGGCTGGCGATGCTGGTAGTGGTTTCGATCACTTCCGGGATTATCTCCTGCACCAACGGTACGGCGATGGCGGCGAGCACCTTCTTTATTCGCCACATCTACCCATTGTTTACGCGCGGGCGCTTTCCCCGGCGGCCGCTGCTAACCGTCCGGCTGGCGCTGGTCGTGCTGTTTTTATTGGCCATGACGGTGGCATTGCACGCCGGCACGATTGTCGGGTTTGTGGTGAAATTTCTGCCGCTGACCATGAGTGGGGTGGCGATTATCATCCTGCTGGGCCGATTCTGGCGGCGCAGCACCTGGCAGGGCGCGCTGGCGGCGCTGCTAGTCACGCCGCTAGTCTCGCTGGCGGGCATGTGGACACCCGGCCACCCGCCCTGGCTCAGCAACGCCATCACGCCGACCCTCGCCGGCGCCGCTGCGCAGATCGTTGTCAGCCTGCTCACGCCGGCCAAACCGCAAAGCTTCGAGCAGGCTGCGCGGATCATCGGCGCGGCGCGGCAGGCGCTGGAAGCCGGCGAGAGCGCCTCGACGGTTCAGGCGGCGGCGCAGTAAACGACCTGCGGCGGACCGGCACGCGTCGGCTTCAGCGCCACGAGGCAAAAGCATCCATTTCCCGGCCGCGTTCAGCGGCAAGACGCTCCAATGCCGGCTGCAGCGCCAACCGCTCGTGGACGATGCCGCCGACTGCGGCGGCCAGTGCTCGCGGGTCTTCGTGCCGGGCGAAGGTAACGTTGCGGCCGACCATCACCCCGCGCACGTTGGCCCCGGCGCCCATGCCCGCGGCAAACTCGGCCAGCACCGAGGTTGGATCCTCGCGCGGCGGCCCGCCCAGCATGAGGATGGGCAGCGTGGTGGCGCGCGCCACGCGCTCGTAGCCTTCGCTGTAAGAGAGCTTGAGGTAGGTATAGGCGGAGGATTCGCCGAGCGCTGCGGCTGCGCCCACATCGCGCACCAGAGCCTCCACGCTCTTCACCGTTTCATAGCCGCCATCGGCCTTGCGGCGCACGCTCATCGGCTCGAGAAAGGCATATAGATTTCGGCGATATAAATCGGTAATGGCTTGAGCGCAGTCGCTGATGGCCTGAATAGAAAGCGAATCGGCGGGGTCCAGGCGATACATCAATTTGCCGCCGTCAAAATTCAGCCGCCGCAATTGCCGCGCGCTAAAACAGGTGAAGCGATCGTCAATTTCGCCCGCCACGCCGGCATGGCCGCCGCGGTTCATGCATCCGACCAGCACCTTGTCGTCCAACAACGACGGCCCGCCGGCTTCGCGCACCAGGGCATTGACGATCAGCACGTCTTCCATGAAATCGGTGGTGCCCATGATGCCGTCGCAGCCGGGCGAGAGCAGTACGCGCAAGGCGCGGGCAAGATAGCTGTGACGATCCCCCATGCCCAGAGGCTCGCCTTCCAGCGCCGTCACCCGGCGTCCGGGATGGTCGGTGGCCAGGATCACCAGCCGGCCGTCCAGCGTCAGGCGAGCGCGCCGGCGCCGGCGTTGCGCTTCGGCCAGGATCGTCTCCGGCCGCGTTACACGCACCTCGGTGATCGCTTCGAACAGTTTTTGCGGCAGGTAATCCGCAGGATGGAACGTAGATTGTTTTGCGCTGCTGGCATGTGAACTCATGGCGTTTCCTCAAGCATAAAAAGTTAATCCGCCGAAGCAGTGGCGGAGATGCGCGCATACTGCGCGAGCGGGCCGCCGATCAGCGGCAGGACATACTCGCGGTAGCCGTCGCGGATGCCATTGCCCTGTTCGCTGAGAAATTCCCCGGGCAAGACCCGGGTTTGGTTGGCAACGCGATCGAGCGGCACTGCCTCATAACCAACCTCATAGGGAGACTGGCTGAGCCGGCGGATGGCGGTCATGAACCCGCTGTGTCCCTTTAGCGCCCAATCCACGGCAAAGGCGCCGGCGGCTTCGGCTTCGCAATGATCGACAGGGGAGCATAGCGCCATCGAAGCGCGGCCCAGCAATCCGGGTTTTTCACTGCGGGCGCGAAGCCCCAACTCCCGGGTGACCAGTTCGGCCAGATTGGTAGCGACGTCCCCGGGCAAAGGATGGCCAAAACCATCGGTGGCGCCCTGCGCCCGGCAGAGCCCCCAATTCCGGCCCTGTTCATCCACTGCGCCTTCGGAAACTGCCGCTACCGCCCAGCCATAGCGGTCGAAAGCGGTCTGGACATCATCGAGGAAGCGCTGGCGGGCCAGCGGGCGCTCGGGGACATAAATCAGGTGCGGGGCGTCGCCGTCATGCTGGCGGGCCAGCAGCGTTGCTGCCGTCAGCCAGCCGGCGTTGCGGCCCATCACTTCCAGAATGGAAACCGGCGTCGGCAGGCTGCCGACGTCCATGCCCAAATCTCGCGCGGCCTGCGCTATAAACCGCGCGGCGGAGCCAAAGCCGGGGCAATGATCGGTGACCGGCAGATCATTATCAATGGTCTTGGGAATGCCCCCGCACGCCAGCGCATAGCCGAGCGCGTCTGCCGCCTGGTGCATCTTCAGTGCGGTATCCATCGAATCGTTGCCACCGATGTAGAAGAAATAGCGCACCCCGTGCTCGCGCAAGGCCTCGACCGCGGCTTGCGCTTCCTCAGCAGTGAGCATCTTGCGGCACGAGCCCAGAGCGGCTCCCGGCGAATGAACGATCGCATTCCAGTGCGCCGGGCTCAATCCGCGCAAATCCGCATATTGGCCGCGCAGCACGCCCAAAATGCCTTGCTGTGCTCCCCACACCCGGCTGTGGGGAGCCAATCCGGCCAAGGCCCGTTGCACCGCCCCATACAGGCTGGCGTTGATGACCGGGGTGGGGCCGCCTCCTTGCGCAATGACGAAATTTCCGGTAGAAGACATAGGGATAAACTATAAAGCTTCGCGCCGCTCTTCAACCATGATCCGTACTAGAATATCAGATACCAGAAACAACATCCCGGCAATCATCGCCTAGGAGCCATTCACATGAGCCTAATCATCCAAGCGAACTTCTCCCGGCCCATGCCATTTTGGCGCGCTGCACTGATGACGTGCTGGATTCTGCTGCTGATTACGCTGAAAAGCCCGGCTCAGCGCCCGGGAGCCGCGCCCGCTTTGCACTGGGTCAACGTCTTCGCCGGGACCGCGCCCACTCCCAAGGGACGGTTTGGCAAGTTCGGTAATGGCGGCGATGTTTTTCCCGGCGCAACCACCCCCTTCGGCATGGTCCAGTTCAGTCCCGATACGGACACCCCCATGCCCGGCGGCTACTTTTATCCCGACCACCGCATCACCGGATTCAGCCTGGATCACTACAGCGGCCGCGGCTGCATGTACGAAGAGGATATCGGTTTTCTTCCGGTCCCCCATGGCCCTCCGTTCGCGGCGTTTCCAGACCGCATTTCAGCCCGCTTCGCGCATCGCGATGAGCGGGCCAATCCCGGCTTTTACCGGGTCCGCTTGCGGAACGGCCTGGTAGTCAGGCTCACGGCAGCCCCGCGCGCCGGCGTGGCGGCCTTCACCTTTCCCGGCATTCGCGGCAGCATCCTGATCAACCTCGGCCATAGCGCCCGCGGCACGCAGGCTTCCGGCTTGCGTTTCATCAGCCAACGCGAAATCGCCGGCTGGGCGCAGACGCAGATCGGCTGCGGCAAACCCGGTTACCGCGTTTATTTCGACGCAGTCTTCAATCGCGCACCGGCGCCCTTTGGTGTCTGGCAAAACGGCAAATTGCAGCCCGGCGGACGGCAGGCGGCGGGGCCCGGCGCCGGCGCCTATCTCAGCTTTCCTTCCTCCGGAGCGCGGACTACGGTTTTGATGAAGGTTGGGCTTTCCTACGTCAGCCTGGCCAATGCCCGCCTGAACCGCCGGACAGAATGTCCCGGCTGGGATTTTGCGGCGCTCCGCCGCCGCGCGGAACGGCGCTGGGACCGGGCGCTGGGCCGCATCGCGGTGCTGGGCGGAAGTAATCGCGGAAAGCGCATCTTTTACACCGCCTTCTATCACACCCTGCTGGAACCCAATCTTTTCAGCGACGCCAATGGCCAGTATCCGGGTTTCGACGGGCGCATCCACCGGCTGCCACCGGGGCACCGGCAGTACGACAACATCTCCGGCTGGGATTTTTACCGCTCGCAGGCGCCGCTGCTTGGGTTTTTCTTTCCCGCGGTGGCTTCGGATATCGCGCAATCATTAGTGAACGACGCCGAACAAGACCCGGGCGGCGGCATCCCGCGCTGGGAACAGATCAATCACAACTCCAATGGCATGGTCGGGGATGGCAACCTGCCGCTGATCGCCAACCTGTTCGCCTTCGGCGGCCGCCGCTTCGATCGCCCTGCCGCGCTCCAGGCGATGTTGCGCAACGCGCTTAAGCCTGCCACCCGCTCAGATGGGCATCCCGTGCGGCCACATTTGAAAAGCTATCTGCGCCTCGGCTGGGTTCCGGCCGGCCGTATGCGCACTAGCGCGTCGGCCACGCTGGAGTACGCCAATGCGGATTTCGCCGCCGCGCAATTCTCGCTGAAATTAGGCGACCGCCGCGACGCGATCATCTTGCTGCGCCACTCCCGCTACTGGCGGCATCTCTTCAACCCCCATACGCGCTACCTGCAGCCCCGCGAGGCCGACGGCAGTTGGCCGCCGGAAGCGCCGGCCAGCGGTCACGGCTGGTCGGAAGGTTCGAGTGCGCAATATACCTGGATGGTGCCGTATGATTTGCCCGGCCTGATTGCGCGCCTGGGGGGGGCTAAGGCGGCTGCCCGGCGCCTGGACACCTTTTTCGAGCAACTCAATTCCGGCGCTCACAGCCGCCACTATTTCCACGGCAACGAGCCGGGCGAGTCCTCTCCCTGGATTTACGACTTTCTCGATCGGCCATGGGAGACGCAGCGCCTCGTCCGCCGCATTCAAACCACGCTGTGGCAGGATAGCCCGCAGGGCCTGCCCGGCAACGATGATGGCGGGGCGATGTCGAGTTGGTATGTTTTCTCGGCGCTGGGCCTCTACCCGGAAATCCCCGGGGTCGGCGGATTCGTCATCGGCAGCCCGATGTTTCCCAAGGTCACGCTGCGCCTGGCCCACCGCCGCATCTGGACCATCAGCGGCACAGGCGCCGGCCCGACGGCGCCCTACGTGCGATCACTGAAAATTAATGGGCGCGCCAGCGCATCGCTCTGGCTGCCGCTCTCCGCCGCTCTGAAGCACCGGCGGCTGGCGCTGCGCTTCCAACTGGCATCACAACCGGATCGCGCCTGGGGCGCGGCTAAAGCCGACCGGCCACCGTCATTTTTTCCGCCTTTCCGAACGGGCACGGCGGCCAGCACTGCGCCCCGCTAGCCACCAGCCGCCTACGCATTATGCCCAACCCTACCGTCCCAGCGTTCTCGCGCCGCGGCTTTCTTGCATCCGCCGCCGGCGCCGCCATCGCTGCCGGATCCGCGCTGCCCGGCTGGTCTTTTCCCTCCGAACGCAACTCTTTCAATTTTGCATTGGCCAGCATCGAATTGAATGACGGATGGCGGTTCGGCGGGCCGTTGCGCAACCGCGCCGCGCTGGACCCGGACTTTGACGACTCGGAATTTCAGCGCGTCAGCTTGCCGCATTGCGTTAGCCGTTTATCCTGGCAACGCTGGCAGCCGAAAAGCTGGGAGCGCGTTTGGATCTACCGGCGGCGCTTTGCGCTACCTCCTGCATTGCGCCATGGCCGATTGCTTTTGCACTTTGACGGCGTGATGACTGGCGTCACGCCGGTCATCAATGGCCGTGTGCTTGAAAAACATCTCGGCGGATATTTGCCTGTCCAATATGAAATTACCCGCCTGCTGGTGAAAGATGAAAATTTGCTGGCGCTGTTGCTCGATGCGCGCTGGAGCAATACCCCGCCCGAGGGTTCCTCCCGGGGGCCGCGTTCGATCGACTATCTAGAACCGGGCGGACTTGTGCGCCCGGTCCGTCTCCTGGCGGTACCCGAAATTTTCATTCGCGAAGTGTTTGCCAAACCCCAACGGGTGCTCGATGCGGACCGGAGCCTGGAATTGCAATGCAGTTTGAACGCAGGTACCGCCGCCCCTCGTCCGCTGCGGCTGGTGGCCCGCTTGTTGCGGAATGAACGCGAGCTGGCGCGCACCGATTGTGCGCTCAAAATCGAGCGCCCGGGCGAACATGTCTTCCAGCTTCAGTTCGATCGCCTCGGCGAGCTGCGTCTCTGGTCGGTGGATGCGCCCCACCTGTACCATCTTGAGGTCGCGCTTCTGGACCGAGGGGGCCGCGCCTTCCAGCGATACCGAACCCGCATCGGATTTCGCGATACCCGTTTCGAGGTGGACGGCTTTTTCTTGAACGGCAGCCGACTGCGCTTGTTTGGCTTGGACCGGCACGAGCTCTACCCGTATGTCGGATTCGCGATGCCGCCGCGGGTGTTGCGCCGCGATGCCCAGATCCTTCGCCGCCAGTTGCACTGCAATTTCGTACGCTGCTCGCATTACCCGCAATCGCCGTCCTTTCTCGACGCCTGTGATGAGTTGGGGCTGATGGTTTGGGAAGAGCTGCCGGGTTGGCAATACCTTGGCGACGACGCCTGGAAAGAGCGCGCGGTGCGGGATGTGGGGGCAATGGTACGGCGCGACCGCAACCGCCCCTCGGTGGTGATCTGGGGGGTCCGGATCAACGAGTCCGCCAACGATCCCGCGCTCTATCGCCGCACGCGCGCGCTGGCTTATGAACTGGATGGCACCCGCCCCACTTCCGGCACCATGACGCGCCGCTCAACCCAAAATTGGTATCAGGATGTTTTCGCCTTTGACGACTACCATGCCAATCCCGACGGCAGCGTCAACATTGCGCCGCCCTTGCCGGGCGTGCCTTATATGCTGGCGGAAGCGGTGGGGCAGTTCAACTACCGCGCGGGGCGCGGCTTCGATAGCGTTTACCGGCGTGGCGGCGATGCCTGGCTGGAGCGGCAACAGGCGTTGCGGCATGCGCAGGCGCACAACAACGGCGCCGCCCATCCCCGCCTCAGCGGCGTCGTCGCCTGGTGCGCCTTCGACTACGGCAGCCTGATCAACTCCTACCAGGGAGTGAAATGCCCGGGCGTCGCCGACATCTTCCGTATCCCCAAACTGGGAGCTGCGTTCTATCTAACGCAGGGTGATCCGCGCCGGCGGCCGGTCATTGAACCGAATTTCTACTGGGATTTCACCGCCGGCCCGCCGCTGCGCCCGGGCGAGCCGGCCGCGATCTTTTCCAATTGCGACCGTCTGGAACTGTATTTGGACGGCCGCCATGCCTTCACGCTCGCGCCCGACCGCGCGCAATTTCCGCATCTCCGGCATCCACCCTTTTTCGTCCGCCTCGAGTTGCGGCCGGAGGCGCGTCCGGAGCTGCGCATAGACGGCTTTACCGGCGGCCGGCGCGTCTTGTCGCGCTCCTTTTCCGCCGACACCACGCAGGATCGGTTGGTTGTATTCGCCGATGACCGCGAGCTGGCCGGCGACGGCTCGGATGCCACCCGGCTGGCGTTTTTTGCCGCCGATAAATTCGGTGCGCTGCGGCCTTCCGCAGGCGGTGAAATCCGGCTGCGGATCGAAGGGCCGGGAGAAATCGTGGGCGACAATCCGTTTTCGCTGGCCGAAAATGGCGCCGGCGCAGTCTGGATCCGCGCCGCGGCACAAGGCGCGGGAACCGTCCGTGTCGTCGCCTCGCATTCCCGGCTGGGCGAGCGCGCAGTCTGCATTCAAGTCAAGTGAAATGCAGTTGCAACCCGCTGCTTTTCGATTACCCGTGCGGCTTGCGCCTGCCGGCCCGCATGGCCTTCGCTCGATTGGCAATTTCGCGCTCGATCCAACCGTCGCCGGCGCCGGCCGGAACGTCGCGCCATAGGCCCCAGCGCTCACGATGCGTCACCGCCTTTCCGGGCGCCAGATTGCCGAGCGGCCCCAGGCTCTCCAGCTCCAGCATCTGCGGATTGGTATAGACCTCGTAATGGCAGCCGAAATCGGGATATTCGGCTGCGGGTTGCGCTGGACCGGCCTGCTTGATGAAAAGATGCCCGCGGCGGTAATACGCCAGCCAGGCGCCGGCGTGGTGAATGCCTATTTTTTGCCAGGGATAATTCGTGCGCGGCCGGGTCAACTGCCGCAGGCTAAGATACTGTTGGCCGCGCACCCAACGCCGGTCGCTGAGATCGGTGTATGGCCAGATTATCAGGCTGCCGTTCGGCAGAAAATTTTTTGCTCCCCAGGGAGCCCGCGGCGGCAGCGGCAAAATAGCCGTTCCGCCGGGCGCCATCACGGAAATCGCCCAGGGCGCGAGGCGCAGCGCCCGCCGGCCCAGGTTGGCAATGCGATAGTTCACCTCCACGCCCGCTTCCGCCAGGCGCAGACGGATTTCCTTTTGCAGCCGCACGCCATCCGGCCAGGTTTCCGGCGGCGCCAGAAAGCTCACCATATCGCCGTTCCGCCGCATCTCGACCGGGGCGTGGTCGGGAAAATACGTGCGGGAGGTTTCGGGTGCGATCCACAAGCGGCCGCCGCCGAAATTAGCCCATTTTCTGCCGGCCGCGGCCAACTGCTCCGGATAAACTTTGAATTCGTTTTCGTCGTTGTAAAAGCCAAACGCGATCACCCGCGGCCCCAGCCCGGTTAACACCTTCAACTCGACGATGCCATTGGATAGACGGACTGCGCGATGCCCATGGAATTCGACCGATTCGATGTCCATAA
Organism: Acidobacteriota bacterium; assembly: GCA_021789895.1. Taxonomy (GTDB): domain Bacteria; phylum Acidobacteriota; class Terriglobia; order Terriglobales; family SCQP01; genus JAKASR01. The sequence continues at coordinate 122,616 of JAJYIU010000003.1, forward strand.
CGGTACAGCATACGCGCAACCCGGGCGTGATGCGAGGTGGAACTGTTAAGCGGCCGTTTTTAGGCGGGGTCAATTCGTGCGATGATGCGCCGAAGCCGCCTCTGGGCGCATTCAGAGATCGCCAGGGCGCGTCAAAGGATTCAAGCCGCATGGCAACCAGGGAATATGACGTCTGCATAATCGGTTCAGGCGCAGCCGGCGGGGTGATGGCCAAAGAATTGTGCGAAGGCGGGGCCAAGGTGCTGATGCTGGAAGCGGGACAGCGGGTCGCTCCGGCGCAGTTTTTATCGCATACCTGGCCCTATAGCCTTCCCTACCGCGGCCTGCGCGGGGAAAAGCAGGCCCTGTTTTACCCGCCGGATATTGCCCGCGTGCGCTACGAATCGAGCGATCCGGTGAGCGTGGACCGCATTCGGGTGCTGGGCGGGCGGACGTTGCATTGGAACGCGGTGACGCTGCGCTATGCGGCGCGAGATTTTCAACCTTACTCCGCCGAAGGCATCGATGAAGACTGGCCGCTGAGCTACGCCGAAATGGAGCCTTATTACGATCGCATCGAGCAAACCATCGGCGTTTGCGGGCAGGACGATCATCTGGAAATTTTGCCTGCAGGGCGGCATTATCTGCCGGCGATTCCCTGGCGCTGCAGCGAACATCTGCTGCACCGGGCGACCCGCTCGATGGGGATCCCGTTGATTGCGGTGCGCAAGGCGGTGTTGACCCGGCCTTACGATAACCGCCCGCCTTGCCATTATTGCGGCCATTGCATGACCGGCTGCGACGCCGAAGCGATTTTCACCTCGCCCGACTGCATGCTGCCCAAAGCGCGGGCTACCGGCAACTTCACCCTGCGCCAGAACGCCATCGCGCGCGAGTTGCTGGTGAACCGCGAAGGCCGGGTGAGCGGCGTGGCCTGGGTGGACCGCCGGACCAAAAAAGAAGATGTCGCCCGCGCCCGCATCTTCGTGGTCTGCGCCGCCACCGTGGAATCGGCGCGGCTGCTGCTGAATTCACGCTCGCCGCTCTTTCCCGACGGGCTGGCCAACGGCAACGGCATGGTGGGGCGTTATCTGCATGGGCATTCGGGCGGCACGTTGTACATCTATTTGAAGGAACTCGAAGGCGTGAAGCCGTTCAATCAGGACGGCGCGACCGACCACGTTTATATCCCGCGCTATAACCAACTCTTTGGCCGGCCGGCCTACAGCGGGGGGTGGGGCATCCAGGTGAACTTCGCCTCGTACATGTTTCCCCTTCAGGCGCACCGTATACGCGGCTATGGCGCGGACTACAAGCGGCAAGTGCGCGCGCTGCAGCCCGGTTTTCTGCACCTGGGCAGCTTCGCCAAAATACTCGCCCGTCCGGAAAATTACGTCGGCGTCGATCCCCATCGGACCGACGAATTCGGTATTCCCGTCCCGGTGGTGCATTTTCGCTTTGCCGGCAACGACTATGCGTTATGGCAGGACCTGAAGCGGAGCCTGCTGGAAATCGCTGGCCATCTGCGCGGCGCGACGGTGTTTCCACAGTTCGGGCGCACGCCGGGAGGCTTTGGCAGCCACGAAGTGGGAACCATTCGGATGGGGCGGGATCCGAAGACCTCGGTGCTCAATGCCTGGTGCCAGGCGCGGGAAGTGAAGAACCTGTTTGTCACCGACGGCAGTTGCTTCACCAGTTGCAGCGAGAAAAACCCTACTTTGACGATCATGGCGCTATCATTGCGTGCTGCCGGCTACATCCGGGAGCAGCGCCGGCGGGGGGAATTATGAGCCCAGAGAAGCCTGGCAGGCGCGTGCCACGAACACCGGATCGGAAAATGAAGCGGCGAACCGCCGTGAAGATGGTCGCGCTCGGCGCGCTGGCCTCCGGCCCGCTGCTGGCCGGACTGCCTGCCGCCCGCGTCGCGGCCGCGGCCGGCGAGGACGGCAGCGGCCGGCTGCATTTTTTCACGCTCGAGGAAAATGCGCTGGCGGACCAGTTGATGGAGCGGATCATTCCCGCCGACGCGCATTCACCGGGGGCGCATGCGGCGCGCGTCAGCCGTTTTGCCGATTGGATGCTCGCCACCGGCAGCCGCTCCGCCCGCCGCCAGTGGCGGCAGGGCTTACGGCTCCTGCGGCAGGAAGCGGCGCGCAGCTCGCCGGCGGCGGCGTTGGCCAAGGCGGCCGCGAACGAAGCGCATCCGCGCACCGCGCTGGAAAAATTCTTCGCCGCCCTCAAATCCATGACCATCAACGGCTATTACACTTCGTCCATCGGCATTCATCAGGATTTGCAATACCAGGGCAACACCTACCTGGGGTCATTCCCAGGCTGCACGATCCGCCGCCTGGCGCGCATCTCGCAAATCGCGCCGGCGCCCTCTTGCCGCGGAACGGCTGATTCCTAGGCAAAAAGGAAGCAGGCATGAAATTCAGCGTCAACACCATGGTCTGGACCACTCGCGTGGGCGAGCCGCAGGCGGCGCTGCTGGCGCGCATCCGGGAATGGGGCTTCGAGGGAGTGGAGTTGTTCCTCTCGCCCGAGGAACCCGCCGATCTGGCCGCCGTGCGCCGGCGGCTCGATGCGCTGGGCCTGGCGCGAACTGCCTGCTGCGTGCTGCCGCGCGCAGCCAATCTGGTGGACGCCGACCCCGCGGTACGGGCGCGCGGCAGGGAATTTCTCAAAACTTGCATTGAGCGCAGCGCGGAGATGGGCGCGACGCTGATCTGTGGACCGATTTATGCGGGCCTGGGAGTGATGACCGGCCGGCGGCGCAACGCGGCGGAATGGCATTGGGCGGTGGAGGGCCTGGCAAGCGCCGCCGAAGCCGCGCAATCCGCCGGTGTGCAGTTGTGCCTGGAACCGCTCAATCGCTTTGAAACTTATTTCTTGAATACATTGGCCGATGCGGCGCGCCTGGTCCAGGCGGTGGGCTCGCCGCAGGCGCGTATTCACTTCGATACGTTTCACGCCAACATCGAAGAACGAGACCCGGCCGCCGCATTGCGCTCGGCCGCTCCCTGGCTGGGACACGTGCACGCCTCGGAAAACGACCGCGGCACACCGGGCAGCGGCCATGTCGCGTGGCGCTCGATTCTCGGCGTGCTGCACGAGATCGGTTATGGCGGCTGGGTTTGCATCGAATCTTTCGCTCAACCCGAGCCGGAACTGGCGGCGGCCGCGGCCATCTGGCGAGACCTGGCCGATTCGGGAGACGAGTTGGCGTGCAATGGGCTGCATTTTCTGCAAAACCTGGCGCGCGAAATCGAGGCCACGCCGCAAAACCGTCCCGCGGCGGTTGCTATGGGAGCCACGGCAATTCCCGCCGCGCCGCGGCCAAGATCATGACCCGCCCTCTGCATCGCGGCAGGAGAACATTTCTGCAGACCCTGGCTGCGGGCGTGCCCGCGGCAGCCGGCAGCCTGCCGGCGGCGAGCGTCTTGAGAGCCGAGACTCCGCCCGTGCCTGCGCGCCACGGCGCCGGCCGCGGCGGAACGATTCCGCTGGAGCGCGTCATCGCCGGCAGCGATTGCCTGCCTTTCCGCCGCCTGACGCTCGATCTGGGCGTAGCCGAAGCTGTCGCGGTGGCCGATATGAACGGCGATGGCAGGCTGGATATCGTCTCCGGCGAGCATTGGTACGAGCAACTGGTTCCGGGTCCCGAGGGACTGCGGTTTCGAAAACACAAGTTCCGCAGCCTGCCTTATTTCAATTTTTATCTCAGCGACCTGACCGATCATGTGCTCGACGTCAACGGCGATGGCCTTTCCGATGTGGTGAGCAGCTCCTGGTGGTATCCGCAGCTTTCCTGGTGGGAGAACCCGGGCCGGGCCGGCCGGCCTTGGCGAATGCATATCATCGAGTCCCGCGCTTCGGTCGAGTTCGCCTTCCTGGTCGATATTTTGAATACCGGGCAGCGACGGCAACTGCTGCCGCAATTCGGCAACCGCAACGTGCCGCTCGCGTGGTATGAGCCGGCGGGCAAGGGCGAAAAGCCGGGCTGGATTCGCCATGTCATCAGCCCGCGCAGTTATGGGCACGGCATCGGGGCAGGCGACGTCAATGGCGATGGGCGGACGGATATCCTGACCCCGTTGGGCTGGCTGGAAGCGCCCCCTGATCCGCGCCGCGGCCCATGGCCGTTTCACGCCGAATTTGATTTGGGCGAAGTGGGCTTTATCTACGTGCACGACGTGAATGGCGACGGGCTGCCCGACCTGGTATGCTCAGCGGCGCACGGGTATGGCTTGTTCTGGTGGGAGCAGCGAAAAAACGCCGCCGGACGCCGGATCTGGGTCAAGCATCTGATCGACGACGCCTGGTCGCAGGCGCACGCCCTGACCCTGGTTGATCTCAACTCGGACGGCCGGCTGGAACTGGTCACCGGCAAGCGCTACTACGCGCACCAGAGTGATCCCGGGGCCAACGAACCTTTGGGCGTGTATTGGTACGAGCAATTGGACGCCGCCGGCACCCGCTGGCGGCGGCATCTTATCGATTACAGCTCGCGCGCCGGCGGGGGCATGCAGATTCCTGTGGTGGACCTGAATGGCGATGGGCGGCTGGATGTCATCGTGGCCGGCAAATCGGGCTTGTTCGTGTTTGAAAACCTCAGCGCCTGAGCCGCTTCAATCGGCGGGTTTTATCCGAAACAGGCGCGCGCCATGCGGCGGCACGCGCGACCGCAGCCCGCGCCGGATCGTTTTCCAGCTTGTACTTTGCCAGCAGTCGCGCACCTGGCAGGGGTCGGGCAGCCGCAAGGCGCGCAGCCGCAACGCCATGGTCATCGGATGCTCGTCGCGGTTGAACAACCCGACCGCCGCGCCGCCATCGGCCAGCGGCTTAAGCCAAATCTGCAAGGGTCCTTCCTGCCAGACCCGCCGTCCCTGCCTGCCGGCGCGGTCCTGATCGATGGCGATCAGTTCCGGATTGGACAACAGCGCCAGCGTGTGGGCGTCCATGCGGGTCAGATCGTTGCCGGCGAATAAGGGAGCCGCCAACAGGCACCAGAGCGTCATTTGGGTGCGATACTCTTCCGGCCGCATGCCGCCGTTGCCGATTTCCAGGCAATCGGGATCGTTCCAGCCCCCGGGCCCGGCAAAACGCTCCAGCCCGTTTTGCTCAAAGCCGATGTAAGCCATGCGGTAATACTTATCGGAAATATCGCCGGTCGTGCGCCACATCTGCGCCCCCACCGCCCGGCCCCATTTCCACACTTCCTGCCTGCCGTACTGGCAAAGGCTGTAAAGCATCGGCCGCCCGCTGCGCCGCAGGGCGTCGGCCATTTTCCGGTAGGCGAACTGCATCTGATCGGGCCGGTAAACGCGGCTGGCGCTGCACCAGTCGTATTTGATGAAATCAATGCCCCAGCCGGCGAAAGTGCGCGCATCCTGTTCTTCGTGTCCGTAGCTGCCTTCCCGCCCGCTGCAGGTTACCGGCCCGGGTGTGTCGTGCAGGCCCACCTTCAAGCCGAGCCCATGGATGTAATCGCAGAGCCGCTTCATATCCGGAAATTTCAGCGCATTGGAATGAAAAACGCCGCGCGCATCGTGATACCCCTCCCAGCCGCCATCAATGACGACGTACTCGTAGCCCCGCCGGTGCAAGCCATGCCGGACGAGGGCGTGCGCCTGAGCGCGAATCAACGGGTCACTGATGTCCAGATGAAAGCGATTCCAACTGTTCCAGCCCATCGGCGGCGTTGCCGCAAGCTCCGAGCCCTGCACGGCGCCGAGTTGTCGTGCGGCATTCGGCCCAGTCCAGCGCCGACTGGACGCGCGCGCGTCCTCCGCCAGCAAACTACTGCCGCTGGACAATGCGCCGGCGGAAACAGCCAGGCTTCCCTTGAAAAATTCCCGGCGCGTCAGCCATCGGCAATCGGAGTGCGGCCGAATTCGATTGATCATGCCTGCCAATATCGCTGAACGCGATCGAAAAAACTATTGAAAATTCATCGTCCCGCGCCGGAAAAACGCATTCCCCGGCGGTGACGAATATTGCTACTGCGTTTGCGGAAAAAAGAGACTGGCTTTTTCCCGCTCATCGCATAAGAGTGGAATGTTCATAACACCCATGTCCTCAAAACTTACTCGATTCGCTTTTTTGCCGCTGTTCGCCGTTGCGGCGTTCCTGTTGACGCCGCCGCGCGCCCACGCGCGGGCATTGCCGAAGCCCGGCCCGCGCCGCGTGATTTCATTGGATCGCGGCTGGCGGCTGATGCCGCTGCCGGATTTCCGCGGCTGGGCGGCCGAACCGGTGATGACGCCGGAACAACTGCGCTCGTTGCACGAGCCTGGGTATCGCGGCCGTTGGCAGAGCGTCAACCTGCCCGATGACTATATCGTCCGCGGCAGGTTCCAGCCGAATGCAAATGCCGCGCTCACGATGGGTGGGCATTGCGGCTTTCGGGAATGCGGCCCCAATATCGCCTCGGCGCGGAATTCACGTCGGCGGCGCACAACGTTTGGCGGACACGGCTACCTGCCGCTTTATCCGGCTTGGTACGCGCGCAAAATTTTCATCCCCATCGCCGATCGCGGAAAGAACATTTGGCTACATTTCGGAGGCATTTACCGCGATGCGGCGGTGTTCCTCAACGGTAAGTTTTTAATCCAGCACCCCAGCGGCTATACCGCATTTCGGCTCAACATTACTGCGGACGTCCGCTATGGGCAAAACAATCGCCTGGCGGTCTTCGTCGATCCGCGCTGGCTGGAGGGCTGGTTTTACGAGGGCGGCGGCATCTACCGGCACGTCCGGCTCATCGTGACCGACAAACTGCACGTCGCTCCCTGGGGCGCATTTGTCATCGCCAAGCTGGGACCTATCCAGCGCCGGCGGTCCGGCGATGATGCCTCCGCCGTGCTGCGCATTCAAACCACGGTGCGCAACGATCATCGCCGCCCGCTCCGCTTCACGCTGCTTTCACGGGTTCTCTCCCCCACCGGCCAGGTCGTCGCCCGGACCAGCCGCCATGAAACTCTTGCCGCCGGGGTGGAGAGCACTTTTTCACAACGCATGACGCTCGCCCACGCCCGGCTGTGGTCGCTGGCGGCGCGCAATCTTTACCGCCTGGAAACCGTGCTGCGTCGCGGGCGCCGCACGGCCGACCACAAATTCACCGCCTTCGGCATTCGCTCCATCGTTTTCGACCCGAACCGCGGTTTTTTGCTCAACGGCCGGCGGGTCGAAATCCGCGGTGCGGCCAACCATCAGGATTTTCCCGGTGTGGGCATCGGCGTGCCGGACAATCTCTGGTCCTGGCGGATCGCCAAGCTGAAGGCGATGGGCGCCAATGCCTACCGCACCGCGCACAATCCGCTCGACCAGGCCTTCTACCGTGCCTGCGACCGGCTGGGCATGCTGGTCATGGATGAAAACCGCCACTTCGGCGACACCTATGCTCCCAAATCCGCAGGCCGCACGCCTTACGCCAGCCTGGCCGATCTCAAGGCGATGGTGCTGCAGCACCGCAATCACCCCTCGATCATCATGTGGTCAATGTTCAACGAAGAAGGCCTGCAAAAAAGCGCCTACGGCGCCCGGCTGATGGCCGCGATGAAGGCAGCGGTGCGGCAACTCGATCCCACGCGTCCGATCACCAGCGCCATGAACGGCGGCTATACGAAAAAGGGCGCGCTTTCCGTCGAGGACCTGCTTGGCATGAACTATCACACCAACCAGATCGCGCAACTGCACCGGGAATTTCCGGGAAAAACCATCTTCGGCAGCGAGTCGGTGAACGCGAAAAGCTCGCGCGGCACCCTGCATTCCCGCCCGGCCACCGGGCGCTGCTCGCAATATGGCTGCAAGCTGCAGAAAAACGGCGGACCGGAGCCCTGGGAATCCTGGGTGCCGGCGTTCACTCATCCCTTTGTGGCGGGCGAGTTTTTCTGGACCGGCTTCGATTACCGCGGCGAGCCCAACCCCTATAGCTGGCCGGCAGTCACCAGCCAGACCGGCGCGATGGATCTATGCGGGTTTCCCAAGGCAAATTACCACTACTGGAATGTGATGTGGAGCCGGCAACCGCGGGTGTATATCTTCCCCCGTTGGAATTTTCCCGCTGCGATGCGAGGCCAAGCCATACGAGTCCGCGCTTATGCGAATACCGCCCGGGTGGGGCTCTGGCTCAACGGCAAAAGCCTCGGCCAGCAGGCGATGCCTCAAACCGGATACCTGGATTGGCAGGTGCCTTATGCCCCGGGCGTGCTGCTGGCTCGCGCCTATAATCGGCAGGGACGCCAGACCGCAACCGACCGGCTGCATACCCCCGGGCCGGCGGTGGCATTGCGCCTGAGGAACCAATTCCCGCGCCTCCGGGCCAATGGCGAAGACATCACCCCGCTCGCAGTGCGTGTCGTGGACGCCCACGGCCGGCTGGCCTCCAACGCCACCAACCTGGTTCGCTTTTCGGTTGCCGGCCCGGCGGCGATTGCCGGCGTCTGCAATGGCGACCCGGCCAGTCATGAAGCTAATTTCGCCCGCCAGCGCCGCGCTTTTCACGGTTTGGCCATGGTCCTGGTGCGCGCCGCGACCACCCCCGGGCGCATCGTGGTGCGGGCGCGCGCCGCCGGATTGAGGCCGGCGCAAATCGTCATCACCAGCCGGAAAGCACATTGAGCCATGAAGAAAATTAGCACTAAATATGAGTAGTAATAAGACTAGTAATGGCCCCGTTAGACCCTATCATTTTTTCTAGCGCGTCCGGCCGCCTGGCTGAGGATGGGTTTACACACACCCTACCATGCTCAGCCAGGCCAGGGCGCCTGCTGCCGCAAAACCCATTTGGCGGCGCTGGGCAGGCTTTCAGAGCCATGATGAAAATCGGCACTAGTTTGAATAAAAACAATACTTGTTTTTAAAAGCCTGCCGGTTAGTATTCATTCCAAATGCGTTCAGGTTTCATTAAGCCGCTCCCAAATTGGTGGGAATGGGAGGGCTGTTGGATCGCCGTGTCGGATGGCCGCCCAGAGGTCGAAATTCGCTAACGGAGGATAACCGTGAGCTTTTACCCTGTTCAGTGGAAACGGTCGCTGTGGATGGCTTTCTTCCTGGTACTGGCTGCGCCGGGATGTTTGTTGGGGCAGGAATTTCGTGCCACCCTCGGCGGCCAGGTGAGCGACCCCAGCGGCGCCGCGGTGGCTCATGCCCAGGTGACTGCGATCAACCAGGCGATGCAGGTCAACTATAAAACGCGCACCAGCAGCTTCGGACGCTATTACCTGCCCTATCTCTTGCCCGGCACTTACACGGTGCAGGTGCAGGCGCCCGGGTTCAAAACCGCCTTGCAGAAGAATGTGGTGCTGTTCGCCTCGCGCACCACCGGGTTGAATTTCAAGCTGCAAATCGGCTCGGTGCGGTCCACCGTACAGGTGACCTCGACCGAGCCGCTGCTGAATACCATCTCGGGCTCAAGCGGCACGGTGCTGTCGCAGCGCTTGATCCGCAATCTGCCCACCGACGGACGACAGATATACATGGACCTGAGCACCACCCCGGGCAATATGTTTTTACAGCAGACCTTCGGCGCCAGCGGGTATTCCGGCACTCGCGGCTGGGACGTTTCGAACAACTACTCGCTCGGAGGGGCGGTCCAGGGCTACCAGAATTTTTCGTTGAACGGCTCGAATATCACCATGATGACCGGCTTCGGCTCGCAAGGCACTTGGATGACAGCGCCTAATGTTGACGCGCTGCAGGAAGTCAACGTCATGGAAAACACCTATAACGCCCGCTATGGCCATACCGGCGGCGGCTCGGTGAACATGGTGGTGAAATCGGGCACCGATCGTTACCACGGCGACATTTACGATTATATGGAGAACGGCTCGGCGCTCGACGCCAATAACTTTGAAAATAACTATTCGGGCATTCACAATCCGAACTATATCCAGCACCAGTACGGCGGCACCTTCGGCGGGCCGATCAAGCGCGGCAAAATGTTCTTTTTCGGCAGCTTCGAAGGCTATTACGAAAACATTCCCTTCACCACCCTGACCACCGTGCCGCCGGGCTACCTGCGGCCGCAGATGTCGGGCGGGCAGGTGACCGGCGGCGTGGATTTCACTCCCAGCGGCTATCTGGTCTATGATCCGGCGACCACGGTCTGCACCAGCAAAGGCGGCTCGCTGGGCAATTGCAAAAATAATGCCTATAGCCGCACCGAGTTCCCCAACGACACCATTCCCGCCAATCGCATCGATCCGACCAGCGCGATGCTGCTGAATCTGTTCCCGCTGCCCAACACGAATCTTAATAGTCTGACCAACAACTACATCACCACCTCGCCTGACAAGTACCGTTACTACCAGCCGATGGCGCGTTTCGACTACGTGCAGAGCCCCAACACCCGCTGGTACGCCTTGTTCGAATACCAGCGCGGCACCGAGTTTCGCGACACCAGCGGCTTCACCGGGCCGGCCATGCGCGGCGATATCAACACCTGGCGCCGCAACATCGTCTTTACGCCCGACATGACCCACGTTTTCTCGCCCACCATGGTAGGCGATTTCAAGCTGACCTTCGCCCGCTTCCGCGACAAGTTTCCGGATGGGCCGCTAAACACGCCCACCCCGAACTCCATCGGGCTGAACATGCCTTATGTGGGCACGATGTATAAATCGCTGCTGCCGCAGATCGATTTCAACGGCTATCCCTCGATCATCGGCAACTCGTTTTCCAGCCATGTGGACCAGAACCTCATCCTGGACGGCGATTTCACCAAGAACCTGGGCAACCAGACGCTGGAATGGGGCGGCGAGTGGGGCTGGTACTACTTTTCCAATCCCGGCGATGTGGGCCGGCCGAACGGCCATTTTCACTTCGGCACGACTTATTCGCAAAAAAATCCCAAGCATCGCGGCAGCAGCACCCAGGATGGCAATGCCATCGCCGACTTGCTGCTCGGCTATCCCGACGGCGGCGGCGTCGATTGGAACTCGACCCTGGCCGAATCCTTCCCCATCACCTCGATGTATGGCCAGGACAACCTGCATCTTTTCCATCGCCTGACCCTGCAGTTAGGTCTGCGCTATGACATCGAAGGCGGGGTAACCGACCGTTACAACCGCCTCAACCGCGGCATGTGCCTGGGCTGCGTCAACCCGATCGCCAAGAACAGCACTTTCCAGTCCAACCTCGTCAACCCCACCAATGTGGCGGCCTGGCAGGCGGCGGGCATTGATGTCTCCAAACTGGCGGTGCCGCTGGGCGGCATCATATTTCCCGGCGTGAACGGGCAGCCGCGCAACGCCTACAACATTGATTGGGGCAATCTGGCGCCGCGCGTTGGCTTCGCTTACGAAATCAACAACAAAACCGTGATCCGCGGCGGCTGGGGCTGGATGTTCGCTTACGGCATCGAGGCCGGCACGCGCGACGGCTTCAGCATTGGGACTCCCTATACCGATTCGCTGAACGGCGGGGTCACGCCCACGGACTATTTCCAAAGCGGCACGCCCTTCCCGTATGGGGCGAATCAGCCGCTCGGCGCCACGCCGGGCTTGCTAACCGCCATCGGCAACACCGCCAACCTGGACTTCCCCCAACGCAAAATTCCGCGCTCGACTATTGTTTCGCTCGGCATCCAGCGCGCGCTACCGGGCAATATGCTGCTTTCACTGAAATATTCCGGCAACCATTCTCGCGCGCTGCGCACCCAGGGCGTGCATACCTGGGTCAACGGCACCCTGCCCTACGATTTGAACATGCCCGGCTCTGCCTGCGATGGCGAGGGCTATAACCAGTTGCAGCAATACGATTACGATCCCTGCGTGGCAGGCAATTTAAACGCTCAGGTGCCGAATCCCTACTATGGCGTAGTCCCGATCAACACCACGATGGGCTCGTCGAAGACTGTTTCCGCGGCGCACCTGATGGTGCCATACAGCGAGTTCAACCTGGTCGGCGATTACACCAATCCCTACGGGCGCAGCCAATACGACTCGCTGCAGACGAAGCTGGAAAAGCGCTTCTCGCAAGGTCTATCGATGCGCGTGGCCTATACCTTTTCAAAAAACATGTGCGAATGCACCTTCCTCAACGGCTGGCCCTGGCAAGACCCCAATCCGGTAGAGGAACCTTTGAGCTACGACCGCACCCATGTCTTCTCCTGGGCAGGCGTCTGGTCGCTGCCCATTGGACATGGAAAGTGGCTGTGGGGCAATCCGGGCGCCTTCGGCAAGGCTATCGACGGCTGGGAATTGAGCTGGGTCTTCTCCGACTCTTCCGGCACTCCCCAAGGCTTGCCCAATTACTGGTATAGCAGCAAGCACAGTTTCGTGCCCGACAGCTCGTTCACCGCAGCCGATCCTTGGGGTGGTAATCAATATGCAGAATGGCTTTACAACTGCGCCGGGGTACCCGGCAACTGCTGGCAGAGCGTTCCCAGTTGGGGACAGCGCGACTTGCCGGATCGCATCGCCTATCTGCGCAATCCTTATACGCCGAATCTGGATGCCTCGATCAGCAAGAGCTTCCAGGTCAGCGAAGGTTCGCGGCTGAAGTTCATTGCCGAAGCGACGAACCTGACCAACTCGGTGCTGTTCGGCGGCCCCAATACGAACCCGCGGGACTGCAAAGTGTACACCAAAGGCGGCCCCTGCTACGCTCCCTATCTGAACTCCAACGGCCAGTGGGCGGGCTTCGGCACGATCCGGATGTACCAGCAGAACTTCCCGCGCCGGGTGCAGATCGCGCTGAAATATATTTTCTGAATCACAGCCTTTCGCCATAAGGGGGACCGATCCCGGCCCCCCTTTTCTTCATGCAAAGGTAGCTGTTACGACGCTATCCCGTTTCAGAATAGGCTATATCCTGGCGCTGATCGCGTTGCCGTCGGCGCTGCTGCTCGGCTGCGGCGGCGGCCTGGCTAGCCCTGCCACCCCGCCGTCGGCAAGCTCCAACCCGCCCAGCGACCTGCAAGCCGCCGCGCTCGGAGCGGCCGCCTTGCAGCAGACTTGGTATCAAACTGGCAGCGGCGATTGGAACACCGACGGCTGGTGGAATAACGCCAACTCACTGACGGCAATCGAGCTCTATACCCAGACCAGCGGGTCCACTCAATGGACCCCGGTTATCGGCCAGGTCTTTACTCGGAATTCCGGCGGCGGATTTTTAAATAACTATTACGACGACGAGGGCTGGTGGGCGCTGGCCTGGATCGAAGCCTATGACCTGACAAAAAATCCCACCTATTTGAATACCGCGGCCAGCATCTTTTCCGACATGACCACCGGCTGGGACAACGTCTGTGGCGGCGGCATCTGGTGGAGCAAAGCGCGCACTTACAAAAATGCCATCGCCAACGAGCTGTTTTTGACCGTCGCGGCACGGCTCGCCCGCCGCGTCCCGAATGCCAGTCAGCAGACCGCGGATCTGTCCTGGGCCCGGCAAGAGTGGTTGTGGTTTTCCGCTTCGGGCATGATCAACGCGCAGAACCTGATCAATGACGGGTTGACCTCGACCTGCGCCAACAACCAGAAAACCACCTGGACCTATAACCAGGGCGTGATTCTGGGCGGTCTGGTGTCGCTCTATAGGCAAACGCAAGACAACTCGCTGCTGTCTCAAGCGCAGAGCGTAGCCGGCGCGGCGATCGCCAACCTGGCCGGCGCGGACGGCATATTGCACGACCCCTGCGAACCGAATTGCGGCCCTGATAGCGAGCAGTTCAAGGGCATTTTTACGCGCAACCTGGCCGTGCTCAACGCCGCAGCGCCGCTGGCCGGCTACGCGAGCTTTCTCCAGAACAATGCGCAGAGCATTTGGGACAAGGACCGCGCTAGCGGCAATCTATTTGGCCAAGTCTGGTCCGGACCGCTCACCCCCGCCGACGCCATCACCCAGACCTCGGCCCTCGATGCGCTGATTGCCGCCGCCGCAGCCAACCCCGATGCCAACCTGAACTGATCTGCGCGCGGTCTTCAATATCGCCTTGATATCCTGACGAATATCATCACCGGATTTGATGAGATTTGGGACTTCCAATCCAGCGGGACTGCGCTAAATTCAATCTTCATGGCTTTTTTTGAAGCCAGTGTAGGTCCGGCAAAATAACTCGTCGGATCTGATGGAGCTGACGTGATTTCTAAGAAACGCATCATTTTGCTGTCCTCGATCCTGGCCGGATGGGCCGGCTTGGCCCTGGCGGCGCGGCCCTCGCCGCGCGGGCCGGCGGCGGTGGATGTTTTCCTGGGTACCGGCGATCGCATCAATCTTTTTCCCGGCCCCTCGCGTCCTTTCGGCATGGTGCAGTTGAGCCCCGATACCGAAAGCCATGGCTACGGTTATCACTATCAACAACCGCAAATTCAGGGCTTCAGCCTGAACCACATGAGCGGCCCCGGCTGCGCCAACGAAGGCGACGTTTTTTTCAGCCCCACCACCGGCCCGGTGCGCACCCAGGTGGAGGATTTCGAGTCGCCGTATTCGCATAACCGGGAATCGGCTCAACCTGGCTTTTACCAGGTGCAATTGCGACGCTGGGGTATCCAGGTAGAATTGACCGATACCGATCGCAGCGGCGTTGCCCGCCTTACCTATCCCGCCGGCCAACCTGCGAATTTCCTCATTCCCATCAGTCACACGCTCAATTACACGCGCGCGGCCCAGGTGAGGATTCTCAACTCGAGCGAAATTGCCGGCTTCGTCGAAGACCGGGCCTTTTGCGGCCGCAACAAGCCGTTCTATCGCGTGTACTTTTTCATGCGCTTCAGCCGGCCGTTCGCCTCGGTTGGCGTCTGGCAGGGAAGCCGCGGCCAGTCCGCCAAGGTTCTGCCGGGGGTCCGGCAGGTTGCGCAAACCCGGCATGATGCCTGGGATGGCGCCTATGTGCGCTGGCCCGCCGCCCGCCATCCTCGGACGGTCACCGTCAAAATTGGCATCTCGTACGTGGACCAGGCGGGGGCGCGCAACAACCTGAACGTCGAGGCGCGCGGGAAACGCTTTGCCGCGCTGCGCCGCGCCGCTTACCGGCAGTGGAACCGCGCCCTGCACGTCATCCAGGTGAGCGGCGGAACCGTCGCCGACCGCCGCATCTTCTATACCGCCCTCTATCACACCCTGCTGATGCCCAGCTTATTCAGCGATGCCGACGGGCGCTATCGCGGGTTCGATGACCAGGTGCATCGCACCGCTCCCGGTCATCCGGTTTATGCCAATTACTCCGGCTGGGATATTTACCGCAGTCAGATCCCGCTGTTGGCGCTGATCGCCCCGAAACAGCTCGCCGATATGAGCCAATCCATCGTGCTCATGTACCAGCAGGGCGGCTGGATTGATCGCTGGCCGCAAATCAACCGCTACACCAACGTCATGGCCGGCAGTCCCTTGACGACTGCCATGGCCACCGCTTGGTTGGACGGCATCCACGGCTTTGACATGAAGAGCGCGTGGCCAGGCATGGTGAAAGACGCCACCCAGGCGCCGCCTCCGCATCGGCCCTATCAGGGTGAAGCCGGCATCCGATGGATTCATCGCCTGCATTACGTCCCCGACGATAAAATCCGCTATGGCTCGGTTTCGCAGTTGCAGGAAGATGCCATCGCCTACGGCTCGCTCTACCGGCTGGCGTTGGTGCTCGATCATCCGCATGCGGCGCGCCAATTCTACCGGCGCGCGCTCTACGTCCGCAACCTCTTCGATTCCCAGGACCACATGTTCCGCCCTCGCCTGAGCAATGGCCAGTGGCGGCCGAACTTCAACCCGGCGCAACCGGGACATGGCTTTATTGAAGGCTCGGGCTGGCAGTATCAGTGGTTCGATCCGGAGGATATGGCCTGGTTGATCGGCGCCGTCGGCCGGCAGCGATTCAACCGGCGGCTGGATGCCTTCTTTGCCCAAACCGATATCCAACGGCATGGCCGCTATTACAACCCCGGCAACGAAACCGACCTGGAAGCCCCTTACGAATACGATTTTTCCGGCCAGCCATGGAAAACCCAGGCCTTGGTGCGCCGCGTGCTAAGTCAAAATTTCCGCGACGCGCCCGACGGCTCGCCGGGCAATGACGATTGCGGCGAGATGGCTTCCTGGGCGGTGTTTTCCATGATGGGCTTCTATTCGGTCGATCCCGCCAGCCTGGCCTACGAATTGACCAGCCCGGTGTTCAGCAAAATCGTCATCCATCTGCATGCGCCGTATCCGGGCAAGACCTTCACCATCCAGGCTTCGCCCAACCCGGGGAGCCACGGTTATATCCAAAGCGCTCGACTCAATGGAAAAGCGAGTTCGCGCGACTGGATCAACGTTCATGCCATTACCCGCGGCGGCAGGCTTCAATTCGTCCTGAGCGCAATGCCCAACCGGTCCTGGGGCGCCGCGGCCGCGGATGCGCCGCCGTCGCTGAGCCAAAGGCAACCATGAAACCCGGCCCGGAGCTGAAAACTCATCCGCTATACCTTAACGGCCAATGGGTGCGAACCGCGACCTCGCAGCCCGTGGTCAATCCCGCCACCGGCGAGCCCTTTGCCGCGGTTTGCACGGCCGCAGCCGCCGCGGTCACGCGCGCCATTGAAGACGCGCAGGGCGCATTCGAGCGCTGGCGCCGGCTTCCGGCTAAGGCCCGGGGCGCTTATTTACACGCCATCGCCGATCAGTTGGAAGCGCGGCGACAGGAAATTGCGCGCACGATTACCTTGGAAAATGGCAAGCCGCTCGCGCAAAGCCTGGGCGAAATTGCCATGTCGGTGGATCATCTGCGCTGGTTCGCGGAAGAGGCTCGGCGGGTTTATGGCCGCATCGTGCCGAACCAGGTCGAGGGCAAGCGGCATTGGGTGGTTAAAACTCCGATTGGCGTGGTCGCCGCCATCAGCCCCTGGAATTTTCCCTTGGTGCTGGCCGTGCGAAAGCTGGCGCCGGCGCTGGCTGCCGGCTGCGCCGCCATACTCAAGCCGGCCAGCGCCACGCCTTTGTGCGCCCTGGCCCTGGCTGAATGCGCCGAAGCGGCGCAACTGCCGGCGGGCGTGCTGCAGGTGGTGCTGGGACCCGCGGCCCAGATCGCCGGCGAATTCCTGCGCCATCCGGGCTGCCGCAAAATTTCATTTACCGGGTCAACCGAGGTCGGCCGCGAGTTGATCCGCGGCGCCGCGGAGACGATTAAACCGCTTTCGCTCGAACTCGGCGGGCATGCGCCGGTGCTGGTTTTCGAAGACGCCGACCTCGAGGCCGCAGTTGACGGCGCAATGGTCGCCAAATTCCGCAATACCGGCCAATCTTGCATTGCCGCCAACCGTATCTTCGTTCAGCGCTCGATCTATGACCGCTTCCTCGAGCGGCTGGTCCGCCAGACTCAGGGCTTGAAAGTCGGCGATGGGCTGGAAGACGGCGTCCAGATCGGCCCTTTGATCAACCGTGCCGGCCTGGAAAAAGCCAAGGAGCACATTCAGGACGCAGTGCGCCGCGGCGCGCGCCTGCTCTGCGGCGGCCGGGCCTTGGACCGCTCGGGATGGTTTATCGAACCCGCCGTCCTGGCCGATGTTCCGCCGCCCGCGCTCTGCATGCAGGAAGAAACCTTCGCGCCGATCGCCGCGGTGGCGAGCTTCGCAACCGAAACTGAAGCGATTGCCCTGGCCAATGACACGCCTTATGGCCTCAGCGCCTACGCCTTTACCCGCGATTTGAACCGCGTGCTGCGCCTTTCGGAAAGCATCGAGGCCGGCACCCTCGGCATCAATGACGGCGTCCCCTCGACCAGCAATTGCCCCTTCGGCGGCATGAAGCAAAGTGGCTGGGGCCGTGAGCTGGGCAGTGAAGGCATCGAGGAGTTCGTCGAGGTCAAGCACGTCTCGATAGGGTTATCATCGTGAGCCAACCGTCCCTCTCCACCCCTCCGGTTCCTGTGCTTGCCGGTTCACAGCGCGGCGCCGTGCCGCGGCATCGTGCGCTAACCCTCCCCGAGCGGATGGCTGCGCCCCGCATCGGCGTCGTTTTCCTCGGCCGCAAGCGCCCCGGCTTCGACCAGGAGTGGGGGCGTCAGATGGAGGCGAAAGTCAGGGCGTGTCTTTCCCGCCAGGGTTCCCTTGTGTTTGAGCCGGGCGAGAAGGCCGTTGATGATGCTTCGCTGCGCGCCGCACTCGCCGAATGCCGCGATCATCAGGTCGAAGCGTTGCTGCTCGTCCAGGCCACCATGGGCGATGCCCGCCTGGCCCCCACGCTGGCGCAACTCTGGCCGGGCGCGCCGATCCTTTGGGCCACGCCCGAAAATCCCCAGGGCGACATGATCAGTTCCTGTTCGCTGGTCGGAACCCATTGCTGGGCTTCCGTGCTGCGGCAGATGGGACATCGCTTTGCGCTGCTGGTAGGCGATCCCGAATCGCCATCCACGCAAACCAACTTGGCCGCGGCGGTACGCGTAACTGCGACGGCGCACCGCTTGAAATCGGTGCGCATCGGCCTGATCGGCGCCCAGTCCCCCGGCTATTTCGCAATGCATGCCGATCCGTTTACCGTGCATCGCGGCGTTGGCGCTCAAATCCAGGAATTCAGCCTGCTGGAGTTCTCCAACGCCGCCAATGCCGTGGCCGAGGCGGAGATCGCTGAAGATGTCGCACGCGTCCGCGCCCTGGGGCTCGCTCATAAAGATACTTCCGATGCCGATCTGCCCATGGCCTCGCGCCTCTATCTGGCGATGCAGTCGTTCTTGCGCAACGAAGCCTTGGATGTGATGGCGATCCGCTGCTGGCCGGAACTTCCCAACACCTTTGGGCAATGGCCCTATCTGGGTATCGCCCGCCTGATCGATGAGGGTTGGCCGGTGGCCTGCGAGGGCGACGCCGACGGCGCCCTGACCACCTGGATCGCTTCCAGCCTCGGCCTGGGACTCGGGTATCTGACCGACTGGCTGGAGCAGGACGGCGAAACCATCACGTTCTGGCACGGCGGCTGCGCGCCGGTTCAACTCTGCCAGCCCGCCGGCGCACCGGGCGCGCCGGTGATCGCACGGCACTTCAACATTAAAAAACCGGCGGTGTTGGAAGCCACTTTGCGCCAGGACATGCCCGTCACCGTGGCCCGCTTCTGGCGCTGCGATGGCCACTACTGGCTGACCGCGCGGGAAGGACAATCGATTCGCCCCCGGCGCCGCCTGATGGGCACGAATGCGTTAGTCCATCTGCCGGGGGAAAATCCGGAAAGCTGGTTCCGGCAGCTTTGTTATGCGGGCATGCCGCACCATGTCGTTTTGTTCGCGGGACATCACACCGCATGCCTACGCGAACTGGCCCGCCTGCTCGAGATGCGCTGGATCTGACCCGTCGCGCCCTCCCGGCCCGGTGGCTTGAATAAAATTGGCTGCGGACTGCTGGCCAGTGCAGGCTTTTGCCGCCTCGGCTGCACCAGGCCTCAATCAAAATCCATCCCGGAACCGATCCCCCCATTGCATCGGCCCACCGCAACCAGCCCTTTGAAATAAAGCAAGTTAAACTTAAACGCAAGCGCCCGTTCCTATCGCGGACCAAGGCGCAGATCTGCACGAGGATGGTGGCTGGCAAGATGAAAATCGCCTTGGTGATCGACGCCAATGGCAGCTATGGGCGCGGGCTGCTGCGCGGCATCGCCCGCTATGCGCATTCCAACGGCAGCTGGCAAGTCACCTATGAAGAATGGTTTGAAGGCGACGCCCTGCCGCAATGGCTTGCACCGCGAAAATTCCAGGGCGTGTTGTGCCGCATCCGCAACCCTCGGCAATTTGCCGCGCTCGAACGGCTGCGCATCCCGGTGGTCGATCTGGGCAGCATGGATTACTCCGGCAATATCGTACACGTCCACGGGGATCATCGCGCGATTGCCAAATTGGCGGCGGACCACCTGATGCAATGCGGCTTAAGCGTCTTCGCCTATTGCGGTTTCGCGAAACAGCGTTTTTCCGAGCGCCGGAGCGCCGCCTTCCAGGAATACCTTCACCAGCGCGGATCCTCCGCCAGCCTGTTTTTGCTCGATCACAAACCCGGCGGGGCGGACGGAAACCTGCCGCTGCTGCAATGGCTTGCTGATCTGCCGAAGCCCGCGGGCCTGATGGCGTGCAATGATTTGTGCGGCCGCCAGGTGCTGGCCGCCTGTCAGCAGTTGCGCCTCCGCGTGCCGGAGGAAATCGCGCTGGTCGGGGTGGATAACGACGAGGTCCTGTGCGAACTGGCCATCCCTTCTATGACCAGCGTCGATCCTGCCGCCCAGCGCATCGGGTTTGAAGCCGCCGAACTGCTGGACCGGCTGATCGCCGGGGAAGCGCCACCCCCGGGATTCGTCTTGGTGGCGCCGAGCGAGATCGTGACGCGGACCTCAACCGACACTTTCGCCGTTGACGACCCGTTGCTGGTCGCCGCTTTGCGCTGCATCCGCGAGCGCGGCGGCAGCGGGCTGAGCATCAAAGATGTGCTGCAGCATCTCTGCCAGCAAGGCATGCCGGTTTCCCGCAGCACGCTCGAACGCCGCTTTGCCGCGCTGCTGCGCCCTTTACCGCACCAGGAAATCATTCGAGCCCGGCTGCATCGGATCGAGCGGCTGCTGCGCAATACCGAGTATCCCCTCTGGCGCATTGCCGAACTCACCGGCTTCAACAGCGAGCCGCAGCTCAATCATTTCTTCAAACGCTACCGCGGCATCACCCCCGGCAACTTCCGCCTCCGGTTACCGGGCGCCGAGCCGCCCGCCGTACGCAAGAACCGCGCCTCGGCAGCGCATGCCGCCCGCCTCTAGCCGGCCCATGCCTTCCTTCCGGTCCCGCTTGCAGCGAAGCGGCTGGAAAGCCTTAGATGGCCAAGGCGCGGATTCGCACTTGGTTTCAAGCGGTTTTCTGCCGGCTGGCAGAAGGCGGCGCAATCAACTTGCGGGCAACGGTCATTTGCTCCATTGCCTGGGTATCGACCTCGATGCCTAATCCGGGGGCGGTGGGCACGTCGAGCACGCCGGCTTCCGGCGTGAGTTGCGGACCGAGCAGCCGTTCCTTGATCGGGTTGGGGTGCGCATCGTATTCGACATTCAACGTATTGGGCGCCGCCGAGGCCAATTGCACCGCCGCCGCCAGGCCGAATACCGAACTCCAGCAATGCGGGCTGAAACTGCGCCCGTGCGCTGAGCCCATCCAGGCGATCGCGCGCGCTTCGCTCAAGCCGCCGCAGCGGGTCAAATCGGGTTGCAGCACGTCCACCTGGCCGCGCTGGATCAGATCGCGAAATCCCCAGCGCGTATAGTGGCCCTCGCCCCCGGCAATCGGTAAATCGAGCGCTTCGGCAACCCGCGCATATCCTTCAAAGTCCTGGGTGGCGACCGGCTCTTCCAGCCAGGCGATGCCGAGCTTGTCCAACTGTCTGCCCACCCGGATCGCGGTTCGCCGGTCATAAGCTCCGTTGGCGTCCACCATGACCTTGATCGGGGGGCTGACGGCGGAGCGCACCGCTGCCACCGCCGCCAAATCCCTTTCGGCATCTTCGCCAACCTTGAGTTTCATCGCCGGCCAGCCCAGCTCGGCGAACCGGCGGGCCTGCTCGGCCATCGCCGCCGGCTGATCCAGATAAATGCTGGCCGCATAAACCTCGATCCGAGGACGATAGCCGCCGAGCAGCACGCTGGCCGGCGCGTTCAGCGCCTTGCCTTTCAGGTCCCAGAGCGCGAGGTCGAGGCCGGAGAGCGCCTCTAGCATGATGCCTCCAGGGCCGTGATAGCCGATTTTACGGTACATCTCGTGCCAAAGCACTTCCACGTCCAGCGCGTCTCGCCCGAGCACCACCGGCGCCAGCACCTCCTCGACAATGGCCGCCACGCTGGCCGGCGTGCCGTAGCTTTCGCCATAGCCGATACAGCCTCCTTCGCCGTGGGCCGCGATCACCAGCAACCCGCGAAACGGTTGCGCGGGACGCGCCGCGCTTCCCCCCAGGGGTGGGGCCAGCGGCACTTTCAAGTGACGAACTTCAAGCGCTTCAATCCGCATGCCAGGGGCAGCCTCCTTTGCGCCCGCTTGCCATCCTGCCGGAGGGAAAGATATATCATATATCAGTCCAGCGGCCGCTACGGTTCTGTCTGGCCGGCTGAAACTATGGATTTTTATGCCGGTCAATAATCCGGGAGAGCCCTTCATGTCCTCCGCCTCAGCCCGATCCGAACGCCCGGCGATCACCGCCACGATGCGGCGGCGTGAATTTGTCCAAACGCTGCTGGCCGGCGGCGCCGCTTGCCAATTGCCGATTCCTTCGCCGGGCGCGGCGGAGCCGCCGTCAACGTCCGCGCTTGCTTCATCCGGGCCGGTCCGGCGCGTCCTGGTGCTCTTTCTCTGCCATCTGGACGTGGGTTTTACAAATACTCAAGCCGCGGTCCTCCAGCAGTATCTCCATCAATATTTCCCGCAGGCCATCGGCCTGGCCGAGCGTATGCGGCGCACGGGCGAAGATCGTTATATCTGGACCACCGGCTCCTGGTTGCTTTACGAATACCTGGAATGGGCGAAAGGTGCGGAGCGGGCGAGGGCGGAACGGGCGATCCGCCGCGGCGATCTGGCCTGGCAAGCCTTGCCCTTGAACTGGCAAACGGAGATGCTCGACGGCTCCCTGATTGACGGTGCGCTGGGCTTGTCGCGCGCGCTCGACCAGCGCTTTGGAGCCGGCACGCTCGGCGCCAAGATGGAGGATGTGCCGGGCCATACCCGTGCGCTGGTGACTCACCTGGCCGCGCACGGCGTTAAATTGCTCGATATCGGCGTCAATGGCGCCAGCACTGTGCCGGACGTGCCGGAAGTCTTCAACTGGCAAGCGCCGGGCGGAGCTTCGCTGATTACGCTCTATCACCATGGCTACGGCGGGGTGATCCTCATCCCCGGTTCGGACCTGGCCGTCGCCATCATGGTCAAAAATGACAATGGCGGGCCGCATTCGCCGGCGGAAGTGCAAAAAATCTATGCCGGCCTCCGCCGCCGCTTTCCGCGGGCGCGAGTGCGCGCTTCCAACCTGAGCGAAATCGCCGCCGCGGTCGAACCCTTCCGCGAGCGGTTCCCGGCCATTTCGCGGGAAATCGGCGACACCTGGATCTATGGCGTTGCCAGCGATCCGGTCAAGGTGGCCGAGTACCGCGAGCTGCTACGGCTGCGCCGCAGTTGGCTGCGGCAGCGCCGATTCGAGTCGGGCGACGCCACGGATCGCAAGCTGCTGAGCCGGCTGCTGCTGGCGCCGGAACACACCTGGGGCATCGACACCAAGCGCCTGCACGATTATCGCCACTATACCCCACGCGCGCTGGCCGCGGCAGAGGCGCTTCCCGCCTTCCGTCGCGCCGAAGCAAGTTGGGCAGAAAAGCGCCAAAACCTGCAACGCGCCGTGGCTGGCCTGCCGCCGGCGCTGCGCGACGCAGCCCGGGCACGCCTGCACTCCCTCCGCCCGGCCGCTCCCGACTGGCGCAATTTGCCGCTTCACTCGCCGGAGAAGGGTTTGGAAACGGCCCATTTCCGCCTGGCGCTCGATTCCACCACCGGCGCCATTATCCGCCTCCAGGCCCGCGGCACGGGCCGGGAATGGGCCTCATCCCGCCATCCGCTGGCCCAATTTGCCTACCAGACGCTGTCCCAGGCGGACTATACGCGCTATCGCGCCGCCTATGTCATTGCCCAGACCTGGTGGGCGCCGATGGATTTCGGCAAGCCTCGCATCGAACGCTATGGCGCCCGGCATCGCATCTGGCTGCCGCATTTGCGCGAATGCCGCGCCGTTCATGGCCCGCAGGGCTGGCGCCTGGTTGCCCAAATGGCCTTTGACGATTCCGCGGCCGGGCATTCAGGCGCCGTCGCCTGGCCGCAGGACCTATTTCTCGAGCTGCAAATGCCCGATGAAAAGCCGGTAATCAACCTGAACTTCGTCTGCCTGCGCAAGCCCGCCAATCGCCTGCCGGAAGCTATGTGGCTCAGCTTTTTCCCTATCGCCCCGAACGCAAACGGCTGGCGGCTCGACAAGTCGGGCCAGTGGATCTCGCCCTTCGAGGTGGTGCCCGGCGGCAATCGCCATATGCATGCGCTTATGCGCGGCCTCGCCTACCAGGAGGGCCGGTCCCGTTTCTCCCTGGCCACCCTGGATGCCCCGGTCGTGGCGCTGGGTGAGCGCTCACCCATCTATTTTTCTAACGCCTTGCCCGACCTCAATCGCGGGCTGCACTTCAGCCTTTTCAATAACGCCTGGGGCACCAACTATCTGCAATGGTTCGGCGAAAATACCCGGTTTCGCTTCCGGTTGCGGGCCAGTTGAGGCCGCCTGGATCGCTTGCTAAGAAAAATTCCTCAGATGCATAGCTGTCCAAAAATAACCTTGCCGGCGTATGGGAAATTCAATCCGAACCAGGAGGCCGCTCGTCATGTTGAAAGCCAGATGGTTGTATAAAATTTTGTCCCTGGTGATTGCGCTGGGCACCGGCCTCATGGCGGCACGAACTGCCTCCACCGCAACCCGCACGGTCTGGCGCATCGGGCGGTTTGACCATTCCGCCGCGGAATTTAGCCACCATCGGATGCTGGCATCCAGGCAGCCGTTGGTTTACGTTGTTGGCAAGAGCACGCCCAAGGCCGGCTGGCCTGCTTTTCAACCGGGCAGCTCCATCCGCGGTGCGGTGCCGCGCACCCACGCGTACACGATTCAATTTAATTTGCCGGAAGCGCCGCGCGGACAATACACGCTGAAGCTGGGGTTCCTGACCTCGGGACGCGGGCGGCTCGCCATTTTGCAGGCCGAAATCAACGGTCACACGGGGTGGGCGTATCAGCAGCCGGTGTGGCGCAATGTTCCCGGCCAGAAGCATTGGCAAGACGTTATACGGCTCCAGCTCCCGGCATCCGACTTGAAACCAGGCGCCAATCGCCTCGTCCTGACCGCCATAGATGCACCTTCTCGCGGTCATAGCCATCCCGGGCTGACTTACGATGCTCTCGAGCTTGATCAAAATCCAGGACAAAGATTCCGCCCCGGGGAGATTGCTGCTCGCGCGCAGCCAACCATCTTTTACCGGCGCCAGGGCAGCACTCTCGATGAGCTGGTTGATATTTACGTGCGGCACAATGCTCCCTTGCGCGGGCGGGTTGAATTGAAGATCGGCGGCAGACTGCTCTCCGCCCGGCTCGTTGCCGGGCGTGATTTTGGAGAAGAGAAGGTTGAATTCGCGGTGCCGGAATTTGCCGCCGGCGCCCGGGCCGAACTGATGGTGGCCAGCGGCCGCCAACGCCGCCGCTTTGCCCTGACCCTGACCCCGGCGAAAAAATGGACGATCTACCTGGTGCCACACGAGCACCTCGACGTGGGCTATACCGACTACCAGGCGAAAGTGGCGGAGCTGCAAAGCCGCGTTCTGGACGAAGCCATGGCGATGATCCATGAGCATCCGGATTTTCGCTATAGCACGGATGGCTACTGGGTCTATCAGCAGTTTTTCTCGGGTCGCAGCGCCGCCGACCGCCAAAAACTGCTGCGCTTGGTCCAAGCCCATAAGCTTTTCGTTCCCGCTCAATATGCCAATCTCCTCACCGAATTTCCAGGCGTTGAAACGCTGATCCGGTCGCTCTATCCAAGCTTCCAGTTCTACCGGCAGCACGGCGGCAGCTTCGATTACGCCAATGATACCGATGTTCCTACTTACACCTGGTCGTATCCTTCCATTCTCGCGGCGGTGGGGGTGAAGTACTTTTTGGCCGGCAGCGATCAAACCCATGGGCCCGTCCTGCTGCTTTCCCATCTCGAGGAACAATCGCCATTCTGGTGGCAGGGCCCGGATGGTGCGAGGGTGCTCATGTGGTATTCCTACAGCTACGGCCAGGTGGGCGCGGTTTTTGGTTTGCCGCCGCGCGTGTCGGTGGGCCGCGACGCACTGCCGCGGTTCCTGCAAATTTATTCAACCCCGACCTACAAGCCCCACAGCGTTCTCCTCTTTGGCGCCCAATGGGAAAACTCCGACCTGTTCCCTCAGCAGGCGGCGCTTGCGGGCGAATGGAACCGAATTTATGCCTACCCCAAGCTCGTGTATGCCGGCTTCGCCCATGCCCTCGGCGCGATTGCGCGCCAGGCGGGCAGTTCCATCCCCACCTTCAAGGGCGACGGCGGGCCTTATTGGGAAGACGGAATCTATTCAGATGCACGCCATGCCATTGAGGAGCGCAAGACGGAACAGCGGGCGCCTTCCGCGGAAAAGATTGCTACCCTCAGTTCGATCCTCGTCCCTCATGTCGAACCGGATATCGCGGCCATACGGCGCCTGTGGCAGAATATGCTCCTCTTTGACGAGCACACCTGGGGCGCCGCGGGCAGCGTTCGGCAGCCGCAAAGTCAGCAGAGCGTGCGACAACTGGCGGCCAAGGATGCCTTTGCCGCCAGGGCCGTCCAGGACCTGAATACGATTCTGGAGCGGGGCCTGTCGGCGATTTCCAGCCGCATTAACGATCCGGCGGGCACTTTGGTCGTCTTTAATCCGCTGAACTGGAAACGCAGCGGCCTGGTGGAAGTGGATCTGCAGAATGGCGCCGAACTGGTGAACCCGGCCGACGGCAGGGTCATTCCTTTCCAGGTGCTTTCGCAGCAACCCGGTTATCGGCGGATTCGGTTTGTCGCCCGCTCCGTACCCTCCGTCGGCTACAAGTGCTACCGGATTCAGCGCGCCCGCTCCCAGCCCCCAAATCCGCATCCGGCGGCCGGAGCCGTGCTTGAAAACGCCTATTACCGCATTGTTCTCGATCCGGCAAGCGGCGCGGTGAAAAGCATTTTCGACAAGCAGTTGGGCCGGGAATTGGTGAACACATCCAGCCCCTACCGCTTCGACCAGTATCTTTACGCCACCCGCGGCGGCGGACCGCCTCGAACCAGTCTCAACAATATCGGCCTGCCGATGCCCAAGCTTACGGTCCATGGCGCGCATGGCGGCCGGCTGCTTTCGATCGAAGCGGCGCCGTTTGGCACGGTGGCTCGGCTTGAAAGCGCGGATATGAACACGCCTCGAATCGAGACCACGATTATTCTCTTCAACGCACAAAAAAAGATTGAATTCATAAACCGTGTGGTCAAAAAAAAGGTTTACACCAAAGAGGCGGCCTATTTCGCGTTTCCATTGGCGATGGATCATCCGCAATTCCGCTATGACATCCAAAACGGGGTGGTGAATCCCGCGCACGACCTCTTGCCGGGAGCGGCGAAAGAATGGTTTTCCGTGCAGCATTGGGTAGCCGCGCGACAAGCCGGCGCCACCGCGGCCCTGATTCCTATCGACGCCGAGCTTTTCACCTTGGGAGACATCGTGCGTGGACGCTGGCCGATGCGCCTGGGCCGGCGTTCGGGCACGATCTTCTCCTACATCATGAACAACTATTGGTTCACCAACTACGTGGCTGGACAGGGAGGGGAATTCACTTTCCGCTACGTCTTTACCAGCGGCAGGAACCTGCAACCCGCTCAATTAAGCCGCAAAGGCTGGGAAGAGATGACCCCGCTGGAGACGAACTGGATTATTCGTAACGACAAAATCAGCGGTATCCGCCGGTCCCAACCGCTGAACGCGGACGCAGCCAGCTTCCTCAACGTGAGCCAACCCAATGTCGTCCTGGTCAATTGGAAGCGGGCTGAAGACGGCCGGGGCACCATTCTCCGCTTTCTCGAACTGGCGGGAGAACCGGGCCGGGTCAAGGTGGACCTGCCGGTTCTAAATGTGCGGCAAGCCTGGCTCTGCAATGCAATGGAACAGGATCAGGCGCGGTTGACAACCTCCGCCCATGGCCTCATCTTCCCCATCAAGCCGTTCCAGATTGTCACGCTGCGCGTTGTAGGCGAGCCGGTGCTGCATTGAGCTCTGATTTTTGGGCTCGGAACGGGAATCCGAGCTACAGGCGCGCGGGGCATCATGCTGGCTTTATTGTACGGGTGCGCCGCGCGGGCGCTTGCCGGCGCTTTTGCCGCGCTTAGTATATGCTGGGCTTCTGCACCCCGGGAGGAGGATGGCATGAAAAAACTGTTGGGTTGCACTTTCTTAACCCTGGTTCTGGCGCCGGTTTCGCGCGCCGCCCAGCCGGGCGTTCGCAAGAGCCCGTTTGGAACCCTGCCCGGCGGGCGCAAGGTGGCGCTCTATACGCTCACCAACCGCGCCGGCATGGTCGTCAAAATCACCACCTACGGGGCGCGCATACAATCCATTATCGTGCCCGACCGCCGCGGCCAGATGGCCGACGTGGTGCTGGGCTTCGATCATCTCGCCGGCTATCTCGGCAACGATCCCTTCTTCGGCGCCATCATCGGCCGCTACGCCAACCGCATCGGCGGCGCGCGCTTTACGCTCGACGGCAAGGTCTATCATCTGCCCGCCAACGACGGCAAAAACTGCCTCCACGGCGGCCCGAACGGATTCGACAAGCAGGTTTGGACCGCGCACGTGCTGCGCGGCGCCGCGCCGGCGCTGGCGCTGACCTACTTCAGCAAAAACGGCGAGGCCGGCTTTCCCGGCAATCTCCATATCAAGGTGGTCTATACGCTGCTGGCCGATAATGCGCTGCGCATCCAGTACACCGCCAGCACCGACCGCGACACCGTCGTCAACTTCACCAATCACTCTTATTTCAATCTGGCCGGCCAGGGCAACGGGACGATTCTGCATCAACTGGTCATGCTCAACGCCAGCCGCTTCACGCCGATCGGGCCGACGCTGATTCCCACCGGCAAGCTGGAGAACGTGGCCGGCACGCCGCTCGATTTTCGCCGCCTCACGCCGGTCGGCGCCCGGATCAACGCCAACTACAGCCAACTCAAGTACGCCGGCGGGTATGACTTCAACTGGGTGCTGAACCGCGGCGGCAAAAAAGGATTGGTGCTGGCGGCGCGCGCCGTGGACCCCGGCTCGGGACGCGAGCTGGAAGTCTTCACCACCGAGCCCGGGGTGCAGTTCTACACCGGCAACTTCCTCGATGGCACGATTCACGGCAAGGGCGGGAAGGCGTATCTGCACCGCGGCGCCTTCACTTTCGAGACCCAGCACTATCCCGACTCGCCCAACCAGCCCAATTTCCCCACCACCGAGCTGAAGCCCGGCCAAACCTATCACCAGACCACGATTTTCAAGTTCCTGATCTGGAAGCCGCGCGGGAAGCGCCACGCCGCCCGCCAGGCCGCTCCGCATACGCATGCCTGACCTGCGATGGCCTCGCTGCACCCGGAGCGACCAGCCGGGTGCAGCGCAAGGCGCGGGCCTATTCCGCTCGTCTTGACCGCGCCGCCTGCGGCAAATCCCCGCTTCAAACCGGCTGCAATTTACGCTATTTTACAGATGCGGTTGCATCGCGCCGGACCCGGTTTTGGGACTGCATGAACAAAACCGGCGCTTCGGCGCACGTTACCGCCGTTCATACACCCGGGCCGCACCAGGCAAAGGTAGCCACGAATGTTGCCGGAGCAATGGGAAACCTTCAAGCGCGCCGCGCGGCGCGAGCCGCTGGACAAGATTCCGATGGCGCTGATTGTGGATAGCCCCTGGATTCCGGGCTATCTCGGCATCAGCCATCTCGACTATTTCCTCGATCCCGAGCTTTGGTTCCAGTCGAACCTCAGGATCATGCGGGAGTTTCCCGAGATCATCTTCATTCCCTCCTGGTGGATGGAATACGGCATGGCGGCCGAGCCTTCGGTGCTGGGCGCGAAGATCAA
This sequence comes from Acidobacteriota bacterium, assembly GCA_021789895.1. Lineage (GTDB taxonomy): Bacteria > Acidobacteriota > Terriglobia > Terriglobales > SCQP01 > JAKASR01. The sequence continues at coordinate 152,228 of JAJYIU010000003.1, forward strand.
ATTCTGGCCCGACAACACGCCCAGCGAATATCACACCCTCCATCACCTGGAAGACCTCGACCAGCTTCCCGAGTACGAAGTCGAGGCCGACGCCTTCGCCGGGCTGACGCTGCACCGCATCAAAATGGCGCGCCGGCGCATCCTCGACGCCGGCTACATCCTGCCCATGGTGACGGCGCGGGGGCCGCTTTGCACCGCCGGCTTCGTCCGCGGCACCACCAACTTCATGATTGATCTGGTGGAAAACCCCGCCGGGGCGCACCGGCTGATTGACCTCTGCACCCGGATGATCATTGATTGGCTGATGGCGCAGCAAAAGGCGATGGGGGATACGGTCGAGAGCCTGTTCATTCTCGACGACATCGTGGGCTTCATCAATGAAGAGCACTACCTGGAATTCGCGCACCCCTATCTGAAGCGCATTTGCGACGCCTTCCCGCGCGACTGGATCAAGCTCTACCACAACGACGCCGAGGTGGACGCCTGCCTCGATCACCTGCCCGACACCGGATTCCAGGTGCTCAACTGGGGCAAGCAGCGTACCATGGCCGAAGTGAAGCGCCGGGTGGGCGATCGCATGGTGCTGATGGGCAACGTCAACCCGCTGGAAGTGGGGGTGCGCGGCACGCCGGAAGAGGTGAGGGAAGAGACGCTGGCGGTGCTGGAAGCCTCGGGCGGGGAAGGCGTCATTCTTTCGGTTGGCGGGGGCACCAGCCCCGGCATGCCGCGGGAAAACATTCTGGCGATGCAAGCGGCGCTGGCGGAATTCAACGCCCGGCGCGGCCGCGCCGCGGGCCGTTAAGTTAAGCAAGCGCGCCATGCTCGACTACGCCCTGATGAACCAACTGCTGTACGAAGGCAACGCCGCCGAAGTGGCGCGGCTGACGCAAGCCGCGCTCGACGAGGGCCGTCCGGCGCAGGAGGTGCTCAACGACGGCCTCATCGCCGGCATGAGCGTGGTGGGCGAAGATTTCAAGCACAACATCCTTTATGTGCCCGAGGTGCTGATCGCGGCGCGGGCGATGAAGGCGGGCATGGCGGTGCTGAAGCCGCTGCTCACCGCCAAAGCCGGCGGCGTCCGCCCCAAGGGGGTGCTGCTGATGGGCACGGTGCGCGGCGACCTGCACGACATTGGCAAAAACCTGGTCGGGATGATGGCCGAAGGGGCCGGCTTCGAAGTGCATGACATCGGGGTGGACCAGAGCGTGGAAAAATTCCTGGCCGCGGCGGAAAATTACCGGCCCCACATCGTGGGCATGAGCGCGCTGCTGACCACCACCATGACCTACATGAAAACCGTGATTGACGGCTTTCGCGCCGCCGGCAAAACCGAAATCAAGATGGCCGTCGGCGGCGCCCCGATCAGCCAGATGTTCGCCGACGAGATCGGCGCCGACGGCTATGGCGCCAACGCCTCCGCCGCGGTGGACCTGTTTCTGCGGCTGGTGGCGCCGGAGTGAACATGGCCGCGTACCCAATCCTCTACTGGCAGGACGTGCCCGTCCAGGTCCGGGCCGAGGACGACGGCGACGAAGTCACGCTCGCGCTCGACGGCCGCTTCCTGCGCCGGGTGGACCAATTGGCCGCCGAGCGCGGGCTGCAGGCGGCGGACGATTACCTGGCGCAGTGGCATTGGAGCGAGCCGGCTTCGCGCCCGGGCACGGCGGCGGAAGTGGCGGCGGCGCTGAAATCCGAACTGGAAGCGGCCGGATGAAGCCCTCGCCGCCGGCGGCGGACGACGCAGCTATGCCGCTCATCCTCGATATCAACGGCGAATCGCTCGCGGCACAGCCCGGCCGCTCGCTCTTTGAGCATGCCGAACTGCTCGGCGTCGAAGTGCCCACTTCCTGCCGCAAGCAGGGCAAATGCAAGGAGTGCATGCTGGAAATCGCCGCCGGGATGGAGGCGCTAAGCCCGCCGTCGGCGCCGGAGGCGCATCTGCGCGGCAACTTCCGGCTCGCCTGCCAGACCTATCCCGCGGCGGCGAGCGGGCGCGTGCGCTGCCACACCCTGCGCCGCGGGCAGATGCGCATCGAGCGCCAGGCGTACCGTCCCGCGTTCGGCGCCGGGGCCGCGCCGCGCTGCGAACTCGATGCCGCCGTCACCCGCGACGGCGGCCGCGTCCGGCTCGACGGCGAGGTCATCGCCGAGGCCGCCGGCCCGCTCTGCGGCCTGGCCATGGACCTGGGCACGACCACGGTGGTGGTGCGGCTGTTCGATCTGGAAACCGGCGACTGCCTGGCCGATGCCGCGTTTGAAAATCCGCAGCGCTTTGGCGGCGCCGAGGTGATGTCGCGCATCGCCTACGACTGCGAGCATCCCGGCAAGCTGCTGATGCGCACCCTGGCCGGCTATCTCAGCCATGCCATCGAAAAGTTCCCGGTTGATCCGCAGACGATTTACGAGATGGTCGTGGTGGGCAACTCCACCATGCGCGACCTCTTTTTTCGCCAGGACGTGTATAGCATCGGCCAGAGCCCCTACCGCTCGCGCAGCGAAATCGAGCTGGCGGCGGGCCGGCGTGCGAGCACGGCGCTGACGCAATCGGGGCGGCGCAGCCTGCTGCCAATCCATCCGCGGGCGCGGGTGTACGGCGCGCCCATCGTCAGCGGGCACGTGGGCGCCGACGCCGCGGCCGCCATGCTGGCGGTCGGCCTGGGCAGGGAAGAGCGCCGGGTGGCGATCATGGATATCGGCACCAACACCGAGCTGATCGCCGGCAACCGGCATCGCATCCTGGCCGCTTCCTGCCCCGCCGGGCCGGCATTTGAAGGCGGCGCCATCGCCTGCGGCATGCCCGCGCTCGAGGGCGCCATCGAGGCCGTCGCGCTGGCGGATGAGGACGGCGGCAGCCCGCGCCTGCGCGTGATCGGCGACACGCGCCCGGCGGGCATCTGCGGCTCGGGGCTGGTCTCCGCGCTGGGCGAGCTGCTGCGCACCGGCCGCATGAACGCCCTCGGGCGCTTGCGCGGCGACGCCTCCCGCCTGCTGCTTTTTCACGATGCCGCCCGCGGCGATGCGGACGACATCTTCCTGCTCGAACGCGACATCAACGAGCTGGCGCAGGCCAAGGGCGCCAATGTCGCCGGCCTGCACGCCGTTTTCAGCGAGTACGGCATAGAGTTCGGCCAGATCGACGTTTTTTACCTGGCCGGCGGCTTCGGCCGCCATCTCGACCTCGAGGCCGCCCGGCGCATCGGCCTGGTGCCGGAGATAGAGCCGGCGAAATTCGTGCAGGCCGGCAACCTCGCCATCGAGGGCGCCTCAATCGCGCTGCTCAGCCGCGCGCGCCGGCGCGAGCTGGAAGCGCTGGCGCGCCGGGTGGAACACTGCCGCCTGGAAACCCATCCCCGCTTTTTCGATTTCTTCGTCGAGGGCTGCCAGTTCAAGCCGGTGCGCCCCCTGCCGATGGAACCTGCCTCATGCCAGAACTAGAGGATCAACCGCTGGCCTGGCGGGAGCGGCCGGAAGCGGCCGCGGTCGAGGTTGCGGCGGAGGAGCTCGCGCGCCTGCTGGGCTACCCGCCGGGGCGCGGCCCGGAAGGCCGCGCGCGCGAGCTGGCCGACGAAGCGCGGGCCTGGTATGCGCAGCACGGGCGTCCCTGGATGCAGGCGCGGCAGGCGGAGGAATTTAAGCTCGACGAACCTCAAATCACGCTGGACGGGCAAAGCTTCTCCAGCCCGCGGCTAACGCAGATGCTCGGCCAAGCCGAAGCGCAGGGCGCCATTCTCGCCGCCTGCGGCGCCGGGGCCGAGCTCGAGCGCGAAGCCGCCCGCCGCTGGCAAGAGCAAAAGCCCGACGAGTATTTCTTCCTCGAAACGTTCGGCTCCGCCGTGGTCGAACGGCTCATCACTCAGCTCGGCGCCCGCCTCTGCGCCTGGGCGGAAGCGCGCCGGATGGCGGTGTTGCCGCATTACAGCCCCGGCTATCCCGGCTGGGAGATGGCCGAGCAGCCGCGCCTGCTCGCGCTTTTCCGCCGGGGTTCCGGGGGCGGATTGCCCGAAAACGTCGAAGGGTTGGAATCGGGCATGCTGCTGCCGCGCAAAACCCAGTTGGCGGTATTCGGCTTGACGCGCCGGCTCGACCATCCGCGCCGCCTGCCGCTGCTTGCGGCTTGCGAAAATTGCGCCTGGCAACCTTGCCAGTACCGGCGCGCTGCCTACCGCGGCGCGGGCGCCACCCGCGCCGCGGGCGACGCGCCCGCGCCCAACGCGCCCGCCGGCTACAGCGTCAACCTGAAAGCGCTGCGCCGCTGGGCGCGGGAGCGATTGACGCTCTCGCCCGGGCCGGAAAATACCGTACACGCCGTCTTCCGCTACGACGGCACCACCTGCTCCAATCTGGGCCGCCCGCTGGCCTTCGATTACCGCATCGAGCTCGGCCCGCGCGAGGAAGGCCACCGCATACGGGCGCTGGCCTGCGCGCCCGCGCCGGGCGACAACGGGCATCGCCAGATGTGCAAAGCGCAGGAAGATTATTCCGGCCTGATGGCGGCCATCGCCGCCGAGCAGCCGCTGCTCGGCCGGCCGCTGGCGGCCGTCTTCGCCTGGCGCCGCGGGCAGGCGGCCGCCGGCTGCTATTGCGAAGCCGCCGGGCGCGAGCACAAATGGGGACTGGCACTGGAAACGCTACACTACGCATTAAATCACCCGGAAGAGGACGAAGCATGAAACTGCCACTTCACCAGGCCTGCCAGCAGCGGCCGCGATTGGGCGACGGCGCCATGGGGACGCAGTTGATGCAGGCCGGGCTGGCGCAAGGCAACTGCGGCGAGGCCTGGAACCTCACCCATCCGGAAAAAGTGCTGGCGATCCAGCGCCGCTACGTCGAGGCCGGATCGGAGCTGCTGCTGACCAACACCTTTGGCGCTTCGCGCATCATGCTCCAACGCCACGGACACGCCGCCAAGGCGGCGGCGATCAACCGCGCCGGCGTCGCAATCGCCCGCCGCGCCTTTGGCGACCGTCCCGGCTACGTGATCGGCGACATCGGCCCCTTCGGCGGGCTGCTCGAGCCATACGGCGATTTCACCGAGGCGCAGGTGCGGGAGGCGTTGCTGGAACAGGCGGCGGCGCTGGTCGAGGCGGGGGCCGACGGCATCATCGTCGAGACCCAGACCTCGCTGGAAGAACTGGGCCTGGGGCTTGAAGCCGCGCGCGCCGCCGGCGCGGCCTCGATCATCGGCTCGCTGGCCTACGACGTCACCCTCGACGGCTCGAATTTCCGCACCATGATGGGCGTGGACCCGGAAACGGCGGCGGACTTCATGGCCGAGCGCGGGGCACACATCCTGGCGCTCAACTGCGGCACCCGCATGGACATGGCCCGCGCCCGCGAGGCGGTCAGGCGCTACCGCAGCCGCTCCCCGCTGCCGGTGATGGCGCAGCCCAACGCCGGCCAGCCACGGCTGGAGAACATGCAGGTGGTTTACGACGAGACGCCGGAAGAGATGGCGCGCGGCCTGCCGGCGCTGCTCGACGCCGGCGCCAACATCGCCGGCGCCTGCTGCGGCAGCACGCCCGAGCACATACGCGCCTTCCGCCGCGGGCTCGACGCCTGGATGGCCACCTCCGCCCGGCAGGAGGCGCGGGCATGAAGCTCAAGCTCTGCGACGTGAATGCGGAAGCCGAGGCGAAACTGCCGCAATTCACCGGCGATAAATCCGGCGTTGCGGCGCATTACGTGGACGCCTGGCTCCAGCCGCTCAATGCCAAGCTGGAAGACGGCACGGCGGTGCGCTGCAAGCGCCGGGGGCTAAAGCTCACGCTCTCGGCCGGCGGGAAAAAAGGCGAAGGCCTGCTGCGCCGGCTGGAGTACGGGCCCGACCCGGCGCGCATGCTGCAGGCCGCGTTGCAGGAAGCCGCCGGGAACGCCGGCCTCGGCCTCAGCGTGGAAGCCGGCGCGGTCTGGCTGGAGCTTACGCTCAGGGCTTGAACCCGCAGGCGGGGTCGCCCAGCTTCCGCGGCGCGGTGTCGAGCTTTTGCAGGTGGTTTTTAGCCAGCAGGGCATTGAATTGCTTGAGCTGCCGCTGCTCGAGCGCCTGCCAGGCGAGGCGCGTGCGGTCGTACTGGCGGCAGTCGCTTTCCCAGGTGGCGATCTGGGTGGGCGTAGGCGCCATATCCATGCCCACCTGCATCATGCTGACCAGATCGTTGAAACGATTGTTCAGGATGAGGAAGGAGCGCAGCGCGCCGGGCTTGGGCGCGCGGCGGCGCATGAAGAAGGGGAAGCCGCCGGCCGGCACGACCCCGCCAATTTGGTTCAGGCTGGCGACGAGCGTTTTGGCCTGCGCGGCCAGGTTGCCGGGCAGGCTGGCGCGCATCCGGGCGTCGAGTTGGGCGGTGACGGCGTCCACTTGCCGGCGGCCCTGCCAGGTTTGCCGCATGGCGCGGTAGGCGAGCAGGGTGAGCCGGTTCTGGGCGCGCAGCTCGGCCATGAGCGCGGGGCTCTGGCCGACGCGCGGATCGTTCACGACGGTCACGTGACGGCGATAAGTATGGCCGTTGACGGTGAGCTTGAGCGTATAAACGCCGGGGATGACCTGCGGCCCGTGCGGTCCCGGCGTGGTTTCGCCGGCGACGGTATTCATCTGGTTTTCCAGATCGTGCTGAAACGCGGGCGGAGGATCATAGAGCAAGTTCCAGTGGACGCGGTTCAGCCCGACATGGGTGGATAAGCCGCGCGCCTGGGGCGGGGCCAGCCAGTAGCGCGGATATTCCTGGCCTTCGATCGGCGGCGGCAACTGGCTGGACAGGGTGCGCACCAGGCGTCCGCGAGCGTCGAAAACCTGCAACTGGATCGGCCCGTCGGGTTTCTGCCGGAGGTAATAATCCACGATCACGCCATAAGGCGGATTGGGGGCCGACGGGACCTCGACCGAGAACGGCTGGTCCCAGTTGCTGTTGCTGCGGGCGCGGATGGCGGTTTCGGGCTTGAAGAGGTAGGCGCCGGAGGAAGCGATATGATGGGCGCGGGCGGCGATCTGCCGCAGCGGGGCGATGTCGTCGAGCACCCAGAAACCGCGTCCGTAGGTGCTGATCACCAGGTCGTTCTGGTGATTGGCGGTATGGACTTCAAGATCGCGGATCGAGGTGCTGGGCAGGTTCTGGCGCAGCGACTGCCAGTGATCGCCGTTGTCGAAGCTGACGTACACCGTAGTCTCGGTGCCGGCGAAGAGCAGGCCGGGCTGGCGGGGATCGGCGCGCAGGACGTTGACCCAACTGCCGGTGCGCTGATCGCGGGGCAGGCCGCTGACGATGCTGGTCCAATGCCGGCCGCCGTCGGTGGTGCGCCAGATGAGCGGGACGTCGGCGTCCACGTGGGCGGGCGTGCTCGCCATGATGCCAAAGCCGACGACGATGCGGCCGGTGACATAGGCGGTACCGGGATTGCCGCCGGCGACGATGGTCTGGAATTGGGTATGTGGCGGCGCGCCGGCGATGTTGCTGACATTGTCCCAGCGCTTGCCGCCATTGCGGGTGTAGTAGATCTGGCCGTTGCTGCTCACCGTCCACACCACGCCCGGCTTGACCTTGGAGATGGAAAAGCCGTTGATCACCGTCCCGGCCGGGGCGAAGGGATTGCCGGGTTTCGGTTTGGCGCCCGGCTTCGGCGGCGGGGGCGGCGGCAGCGGAGTGCCGCAGGGCACCTGGGGCGCGCCCTTGAGGGTGGTGAGATCGGGACTGAAGGCCTGCCAGGTTTGGGCGCCGTCGCGCGAGACCAGCAGGCACTGATAGGCGGCGTAGAGGGCGCCAGGATCGAAGGCGGTGTCGAACTTCTTCTGCATGTCGCGGCTGGCGCGGTATTTTTTGGCGCCGGCGCCGAAGTTCGGGGCGACGTTTTCCCACTGCCCGGTGCGCATATCAATCTTGATCAGGCCGCCGCCGCCGCCGCCGGGGCCGTAGCCGACGCCGTAGAGAATATGGGGGTGCAGCGGATCGGGGGTGATGGTGCCGAATTCGGAGGAGGGCAGCGGACTCCAATCGGTGAAATCCACCTGGCCCCAGAGGCTGCGGCTGCGAATCATGACCGCGCCGGTATCCTGCTGCGAGCCCACGATCCAGTAAGGATATTGCCAGGTGGTGGCGACGTGGTAGATCTGCGAGATCGGCTCGGTGTACCAGAGGCTCCAGGTGCGGCCGCCGTCGAGGGTGACGCTGGCGCCCTGGTCGGCGCCGACCAGCATGCGGCGGCCATTCGCCGGATCGATCCAGAGCTCGTGATAATCTTCCCCGCCGGGCGCTCCCTTGAAGGCGTGGAAGCTGGCTCCGCCGTCGGTGGAGCGGTACATGCCGGTGCTGATGGTATAGACGATGTCGGGATTCTGCGAGTCCACGAAGACGCCGGAGATGTAGGCGCCCTGGCCGTTGCTGATCCGCCGGTCCTGGCCCGCCATGTGCCGCCAGCTCATGCCGCCGTCGTCGGAGCGGAAGAGCCCGGAGCCGTGTTCAATCGGGTTGCCGATGATGAACATGCGCCGGCCCTGGGTGTGGGCGGCGATGGCGACGGCAATCCGGCCGGGAAAGGGCGGAATCTTGAGCTGCGTCCAGGTCAGGCCCTCGTCGGTGGACTTGAACAGCAGCGGAGGCAGGGGCTTCTTTTTGCCCTTGTTGGCGAGCGCGAAGAAAGGCCCACCCGTGCCCTGAGTGTCGGCCAGCATGACGCTGGGATCGTCATAGGCGTACTCCAGCTCGCGAACTCCCGGGTAGCCGGCCGGCTTGAGCACTTGCGTCCAGGTCCGGCCGCCGTCGGTGGAGCGGAAGATGCCGCCGCCGGCGTGCGTGGCATCGCCCAGGCCGGAGACGATCACCAGGCTGGGATTCGCCGGGTCCACCAGGATGCGGCTGACCTTCACCATGTTTTCCAGCCCGATATGCCGCCAGCTCTTGCCGGCATCGGTGGATTTCCAGACGCCGTTGCCCAGGCTGCCGAAGATGGGATCGCCGGCGCCGGCATAAACAATGTCGGGGTTGGAGGGCGCCACCGCGAGGGCGCCGATGCTATCCACATTCTTGACCTGGTCGAAGATGGGAAACCAGGTGACGCCCGCGCTGGTCGTCTTCCAGATGCCGCCCAGCGGCGTGCCGGCGTAATACACGCCGGGCTGGCCGATGACGCCGGCGACGGCGGAGATGCGTCCGCCATGAAAGGGTCCGAGGTTACGCCAGCTCAGGCCGGCATAAAGCGCGGGGCTGACTTGAGCCGCCGCACCAAGGCTAAGACCCAGGAAACCGGCGATCGCCAGTCCCCAAACCAGAATCCGAGAACTCCGCGCCATATCGGCTGCCTCCCCATATGCTTGTGTGGTGGACAAAGCGATTAGCGCCGCTGGGCTTCGTTCGGCATGCTTTAGCAAAACCTTTCGGATTTGGCATGCTTTTGGCTGGGCAATCCTCATGTATTTCCATATACACAGGGTTGCCTCGCGGCCATTCCCACGGCAATTTCTGCAAATCTGCAAAATTGCTCTACGCCTCGCTCTGCTCGCTTCTCGCTTCGCCTCGACGTTTTAGTGGCGGAAGCCGGGACTTAACAGAAACCCCCGACTTTCCCACTCGATTCCAGCAATTATCTCCCAACGATGGACTCAGAGGCCATCGCTAGCAGCATCAATATCCGTCCGGATTTTTAAGTTGAAATCCAGCCCGAACCGTTACCATACCTCCCGGCGCGCCGGAATGCAATTCCCTCAAACCGCAGCGATTAGCGCGGGCCCGGATGGCGAGGGTCTGCCAGAATCTTTAAGCGAAGGATGCCATTATCAGCCGACACAGGTGAACGATGCCGGACGGGATGAGACACGCGAGCGGACAAGAAGCGGGCGAAGGCGGCGGTAATGGCTTGAACGGAAATGAATTAACACGATGAACAGGCGCGCGGGCGAAAACGCCAGGTGTCTCGTTTCTCATTAGAGAGCGCTCATAAAAGCGGCCAGCTTGCAGCCAGCAGGCATCAGCCGGGCAGGCGCCGGGGGCGAGAACGGCCGCGGAGGGGGAAAGCGGCTGCATTTGGACACACGAATCGCACGAGCGCGGCGGATGAGG
>JAJYIU010000004.1 GCA_021789895.1 Acidobacteriota bacterium
GGCGCGCGGCACAGTGGCGCGGCGGCTGGTATAACCCCGGCAGCGCCGGGTTTGCCGCCGGCGTTTCCAGCCCGCCCGGCGCCCCCGCGTCCGGCGCCGGGCCGGCCGCCGCCGGCGCCCCGGACGCCGCCGCTCCGGAGACTTCAACGGCTGCCGCCGCCAATGGCGCGAATGCCGCCGGCGCGGCCGCAGGGGCGGCTGTTCCCGGCGTCCCCTCCGGCGAATGGCTGAACATGGAAGCCTACTTCAGCGAAAACAAGCGCCGCGTGGTCTCGCCCGGCTTCCACGGCGGACACCTGCTGGCGGTGTTTGGCGCCTGCAAGCTCGATCTACGGGCGGCGCCGCTGCCGGCCGGCGCCCGGCTTTCAATTGACGCCAACGTCGTCTTTGGCGAGATCCAGATTTACGTGCCGAGCCACTGGAAGATCAGCGTTCACGGCGCGGGCATCTTTGGCAATTTCCAAGACGATACCCTGCCGCCGGTGACGCCGCTCTCGGAAAATGACATCCGGCTGGATGTGTTCGGTTCTTCCGCATTTGGCCAGGTCTCGGTGCGCAACTGATACTGCCATGCCTTCGCGGCCCGCACCCTCTGCCATCGCCGCCGGCTTCTCATCGCTCGCATGAGCACGCCTGCCCAATCCGCCGCTGCCGCCCGTCGCGCGCCGCATGGGCCGGATGCGATGAAAACCGGCTGGCGGAATTGGATGACGCAATGGCTGCTGCTGCTGGCGGGAACGCAGTTGATCTGGCTGGTGTGGATGGGCATTGTGCGCTCCGCGCCGCCGCGGCATCCGGCCCTGGCCTATGGCATCGGCGTGCCGCTGGCGCTGATCTATGCCCTGGTGCTGGTCAATGTGCGCTGGCTTTGCCGCGCCTTTCCGCTGCGCGCCGGGCGCATCTGGCGGGCAATCTGGATTCAGGCCCAGGCGGCGATCCTGCTGGCGCTGGCCTGGAGCTGGGGCGCGGGCCTGGCGCTCGAGCGTTGGGCGCCGCGCGCCGCCGCCGCCCGCCCCTGGCTGATCCTGGCCAGCCTGGGTTTCTACTCCCTCGCCGCCGCCATCGCCTACGCGGTCGAGGCCTGGCGCTCGGACCAGCAGGCGCAGCGCGATGCCGCCGAGGCCCGGCTGGCGGCGCGCGAAGCCGAACTGCGCGCCCTGCGCGCCCAGATCAATCCTCACTTCCTGTTCAACTGCCTGCATTCCATTGCCGCGCTGGCCGGCTCCGACGCCGGCCGCGCGCGCGCGATGTGCCTGCACCTGTCCGAGCTCTATCGCCTGACGCTGGGCCTGGCGCTGCGCGATACCATCACGCTGGGCGAGGAGCTCTCGGTCTTGCGCGCCTACGTCGCGGTCGAGGCGGTGCGCTTCGGCCCCCGGCTGCAATATGAGGAAGACGTGCCGCCGGCGCTGCTGCAACTGGCCCTGCCGGCGCTGCTGCTGCAGCCGCTGGTGGAAAACGCGGTCAAGCACGGCATCGCCGGGCTGACCGGGCCGGGCGAGTTGCGGCTGGAAGCGCGGCAGGAGCAGGACCGGCTGCGGCTGATTCTCGCCAACGATTACGACCCCGATTCCCCGCCCCCCGCCGCCAGCGGACACGGGCTGGAAAACATACGCCGCCGGCTGGCGGCCTACTATGGCGCCGGCGAGCCGGCGCGGCTGTGGCTGGAACGCCAGGCGGGACGGTTTATCGCCCGCCTCGAGCTGCCCGCCATCGCCGCCGCGGCGCCGGCGGCGCCGGCCCGTTCCGCCAAAGGGTGAGCTTATGCCGCTGCGTGTCCTGATTGCCGATGATGAAGAGCTTGCCCGGCAACTGCTGCGCGAGTTTCTCGCTTCCCTGCCCGAAGCCGAACTCGCCGGCGAAGCCGCGGATGGCTTCAGCGCGGTGAAGGCGCTGGCGGAATTGAAGCCCGATGTGCTGTTTCTCGACGTGCAGATGCCCAAGCTCAACGGCTTTGAAGTGCTCGAATTGTTGGAACCCTCGCTCGACGCGGGCGAGCGTCCGGCGGTGATCTTCACCACCGCCTACGATCAGTACGCCCTGCGCGCCTTCGATGCCCATGCGGTGGATTACCTGCTCAAGCCCTTCAGCCGGGAGCGCTTTCTCGCCGCCTGGGAATGCGCCCGGCGCCAGCGCCTGGCCCTGCCCGCCCCCGGAGCCGAAGCCGGCGTCAGCCCCGGCGCGCTGGCCGCCCTCGCCGGCGAAGCCCAGCCGCAGCCGCTCACCCGGCTGGTGGTCAAAGACGGCGCCCGCATCCACATTCTGCCGCTCGATCAACTGCTGGCGATCGAAGCCCAGGACGATTACGTGGCGCTGCACACCGCCGAGCATGCCTGGCTGAAGAAGCAAACCATCGCCGGGCTGGAAGCGCGGCTCGATCCGGCCCGCTTTCTGCGCGTGCACCGCGGCTGGATCGTCAACCTCGCCGCCATCGTCCGGCTCGAGCCCATGGCCAAAGACCGCTTCGTGCTGCTGCTCGCCGGCGGGCGGCGCGTTCCCGTCAGCCGGGCCGGCTATGAGCGGTTGAAAAAAATTCTGGGCAGCTAAGAGCTATCGCCACATTGCCGCCGCGCTTTCGGCATGTTTGCCCCCTAACGTTCTACTCGTGGGCCGCCACATGCCATAAGGCGAGCAGCCAGGCGACGAAGCCCGGGGGCAGTGAATGCTCAGGCAAGCGTGCGGCTCAGGCGCTCGACCAGCCGCAGGTTGGCGATGGCGTCTGCGGGGCGGCTGCGCGGGTTCATTACCACCATGCGCAAGACGCGCTCGCCGTCGAGTTCGGTCGAGCTGAGATAGCCTTTGCCGCTGGCGTTGACCGCCTCTTCCAGCGCGAAATGCAGGCGGCTGGAAGCGGACGCCGGAGAGAGCCGGCGGCGCAGGCGGAAGCAGAAGATATTGGCAGCGGGGCGGTGCACCGGCTCCAGCAGCGCCGAACTGCGGCAGTAGGCATACGCAGCGGCCGCGGCGGCGCAAGCGCGCTCGGCCAGGACGCCAAAAAAACGCTCGCCGTACGCTTCCAGCGCCAGCCAGACTTTGAGCGCCTCGAAGCGCTGCGAGCAGGCGAGGGTGAAGCGGGCGAGATCGGGATAATCGCGCTCGACGGCGCTGAACAGGTAAGGGGCGTCCTGCTCGAAGGCGCGGCGCAGGTGATCGCCGCGGCGCACCAGCACATAGCCGGCGGCGAGCGGCATGAACATCATCTTGTGGGGATCGAAGGCGATCGAATCCGCCTGGGCGATGCCGGCCATCAGGCGGCGATAGCGGCGGCTGTACATCATGCCGCCGCCGTGGGCCGCGTCCACGTGAAACCAGGCGCCGGCGGCGCGCGCCTGCGCCGCCAGCGCGCGCAGGCGGTCGAAGCTGGCGGTCGGGGTCGAGCCGCTGGTGGCCACCAGCACGAATTTGCGATAGCCGGCGCGGCGGGCGTCGCGCACCGCCGCCGGCACGGCCGCCGGATCCGTGCGCCGCTCGCGGTCCAGCGGGATGGGGAAGACGGCATCGGTTCCCAGGCCGAGAATGCCGGCGGCGCGGCGGAGCGAATAGTGCGCTTGCTCGCCGCAGAGCAGCGCCACCCGGGCGCCGCCCTCGCGCCAGGCGCGGGGATCGAGCGCGCCCCGGGCCGCCAGCAGCGCGGTCAGGTTGGCGAAACTGCCGCCGGGCACGAAGCTGCCCTCGGCCCCGGCGGGGTAGCCGAACAGGCGCTGGAAGCGTCGCGTCAGGGCGCGGTCGAGCGGGGTTCCGGCGGGCGACATCCGCCACACCGCCAAGCTCTGGTTCAACGACGCCACCGCGCTTTCTACCAGCGCCGCCGCCGGCAGCGGCGCCGCCACCTGCTGCGCCATGTAGCGCGGATGGCAGAGATGCAGGCTGGCGGCGCTCAGCTCCTTCACCACCGCGGCGATCTCGCCGGGGCCGAACGAGCGGCGCAGCAGCCGCTCGATGCGGGCTTGAAAGCGGGGATCGCGCACCGGCCCGGAGGCGCGCGTCAGCTCGGCGACTGCGAGCGCGGCCAGTTCGCGCGCCAGGCGCGAGAGCTGGGACACATTCCAGGCGCGCTCGTACGCGGTCTCAGGTGCATTCCGCGCGCGGCGCGCGCGCGCCGGCGGAGGAGATTTGGCAGGCATTCCGTCCAATCCATTACACAAAACCTGAAATTTCAGGATAGCGCCGCAGCGGGGCGGCAGTTAAATTCTTCTCATGGCAGGAATTCGAGAGCGAAGCAGCCTTGACAAACTGTCCTTTATAAGAGACAATCTGCGGTGATAGAGGACCGGCAGACTGATGTGTTTACCGATTGGTTTGCCGGACTGCGGGATCGCGAGGCGCGCGCCCGGATCACGGTTCGCATTCGCCGTCTGTCGCTCGGCAATCCGGGCGACGTGAAGCCGGTAGGCAGCGGCGTATCGGAGATGCGGATCGATTACGGTCCTGGCTATCGGTCGGGCGCGGCGACACGGTTGTCGTCCTGCTCTGTGGAGGCGACAAACGACACCAGGATCGCGACATCGCGCGTGCTCTCGAATTGGCGCAAGAGATTTAGAGAGGACGACATGGCTCGCAAGACGACTCGTTGGGATGCGGCCGACTCTTTGGAGACCAAAGAGGATATCGCGGCCTATCTCGATGCCGTGCTTGAGGACGGAGACCCCGATTTACTCAAAGCTGCGCTCGGCGACATCGCCCGCGCCAAGGGCATGACCGCGGTCGCGCAGGCCGCCGGCCTCGGCCGCGCCAATCTCTACAAGGCGCTATCTCCGGACGGCAACCCGGAGTTCGCGACCGTCGCCAGAGTTCTGAAGGCGCTCGGGTTTCGGCTCTCCGTTGCCGCTTGACGCTGGGTTTCGTCGTGTCCTGGTTTCGAGCGCGTGGCGAGGTCTCCAGCTCGATAGTGGAAGGGGTAAACAATAAAATTCGAATGGTGACCAGACGTTCGTACGGTTATCGCACCTTCAGCGCCATGGAAATCGCTCTGTATCATATGCTTGGCCGCTTGCCGGAACCGGAATCAACCCACAGATTCTGCTGAGGCGGCAAAACTTCTTCTTTGGAATTGCGCATGGATTGATCGGGCTCAACAATGATGCCATCGTCAAGCGCATTGCCTTTGATTTACTTCGGATCCCCGGTATGGCATTACAAACCCATCCGGCCGGTGTTATTGAAATGCGCTCAATGGAAATGCCAATCGGTATTGAACGAACTATGTACAGATCATAAGAGTTCATCGCTGAGCCAAAATCCCGGCGGGGGTGGCGCGCGCGCGACGGCGGTGTTGATTTGGCAGGCATTCCGTCCAATCTATTACACAAAACCTGAAATTTCAGGATAGCGCCGCAGCGGGGCGGCAGTTAAATTCTTCTCATAGCAGGATGAGATTGCATTCAAATTGCCGCATTTCATCGTTGATTACGATGGATTCGTACAATGCAACTTGAATGAAATTTCAACTTCCACTTTATGATCGAGGGCGGATTTTCCAAATTTCCAGCCGCGTACGGCCTGTGCAACTGTGCCCTGCATCATGTGAGGCCCGCTTTCAAAAAATATTTTGCCTGTATGGCCGTCACGCTCAACGGCGATTTTGATACGAACAATACCTTCGACGCGCGCCATCACTGCAATCGGCGGATACTGTGGCTTCACGAATACGATTGGCATGGAAGGAATACTGCTGATCAGTTTCACTTGAGGCGGCGGCGGGGGCGGCTGTATGGCCTGATGATATAGGTTCGAGATCTTATCGGGTCTAAACAGCGAGTCATATTTACCGATTCCAATATCCCTCAAAATCGGAGTGTATATCATCGGCATGTGCCTGGGCGCATGGATACCAGGAACGGAAAATATTGGCCGATCCATCGGCCCCGGACCCAGCCCCGATTCGATTTTTCCCAGCAGCATCATGGTCCAGGACGTATAACGCGGCGTATTGGGATGTTGATCAAACATGTCCCGGTCGAGAATATTCGAAGTGAAAATACGATTGAATGAACCACATTGCGCTTGCATGAGAATATGTGCGCCGCTAAAAATCGGCATGTTTCCAGGTCGCTTAACTTCTCTTGAAAACTTCTTCTTTGGAATTGCGCATGGATTGATCGGGCTCAACAATGATGCCATCGTCAAGCGCATTGCCTTTGATTTACTTCGGACCTCCGGTCTGGCATTACAAACCCATCCGGCCGGTGTTATTGAAATGCGCGCAATGGAAATGCCAATCGGTATTGAACGAACTATGTACAGATCATAAGAGTTCATCGCTGAGCCAAAATCCCAAAAGCTGCTCTCGGCAATGATCAATTGTTGAGGTTCTGGGGCGGCTCGTCCACTTTGAGCTAAAACAGAAACTGAAAACATAATCAATGCACTCATGGCGACGACAATAACTGCATTTTGGTTTATAAGAAGCCGCTTTAAATTATTGCGGGGCATAACCGAAATTCAAATACCCTTGCTTATCATAGTCAATATTGGATCAGCGCGGCGCGAGGCGGAGGTAGGTGACCTGGGCGACGGCGACGGGCGTGCCCCGGGCATCGCGCAGTTCGACCGCGACCGGGCACAGGGTTTTGCCGAACTTGATCACGCGGGCCGCGGCGCTGGCGTCGGTGCGGCAGGGCGCCAGAAAGCGTATGTTCATGTCGGTGGTGGTGATGACGGCATCGGGCCCGGTCAAGGTCAGTATGGCGACGCAGGCGGCAGTGTCGGCAAGCGTCATCAGCAGCCCGCCGTGGAACGATTCGAAGATGCCGTCGAAGGCCGGCTCGTAGGGCGCTACCAGGGTGGCGGCGCCGGCCGCGGCGGATTCCAGGCGCAGCTTGAGCGTGGAAAAGATCGGGATGCGGCGCAGGCGGGTTTCAAGTTCGGGCGTCATGCAGGGGTCTCATGCTTCAAGGCTGCGCGCTCGCGGTTATCGCGGGCAGGCCGGCGCGCAGGCGAATGGCATTCAAGGCCGGCAGCCCGCGCTTGACGATCGCCTGCCAGGCGGCGGTATTGCGCGCCAGCAGGCGGCGGGCGCGCTGCCAGGCGGCCAACTGCTGCGCGGTGGGGGCGCGGTCGGCGCTGTTGATCGCAAACTCGATTTGCTGCAGCAGTCCGTTGGTGTAACTCAGGCTGGAAAAATCGGCAGCCGGTCCGCCCTCGCCGGAAAAATCGGGGCCCAGCCGCGCCGGGGCGGGCCCGAGCAGCGATGCCAGTTGCGCGCGCAGCCGCCGCGCCGCTGCCTGGCTGGGCGCGGCGGCGCCGGTCGAGGCCGGCTTCGCCGGCGATGGCGCCAGCCGCTTGGCCAGCGCGCGGGCCTGCTTTAGCATCGCGCCGGCGCGGGCCGACGCCGTCTGCACCGCCATCGCCAACTGGAATTGCCGTGCGAGCGCGGCCGGGGACACATGCACCCGGGGATCCATTTTGAGCACCAGCGGGCGGCGGTATTTTTTACCGCCCGCGGTGAGGGTGACGGTGTAGCGTCCGGGAAGGGCCCAGGGGCCGCCGCCGCCGAAGAAGGCGGCATAGAAGGCGAAACGCCCGGCAGGCGCGGGGGCGGCATAGTGCAGGTCCCAAACCCAGCGGTGCATGCCGGCGGCGGCGGAAAGCGCCGGCGCGGGGTGAATCCAGTACATCGGAATATCGAGCGCGCGCGGGTTGACGGGGTGATGGCGCTGGGCGCTGGAGTAGCGGCGCACCAGGCGGCCGGAGGCGTCGCGAATGGAGAGCGTGACCGGGCCGGCGGGCGCGCGGGCAAGGAAATAATCCAGTTGCGCGCCGTTGGGCGCGGGCGCGCCGGCGGGGGTTTCCGGCGGCAGCGGAGTGCCTTTTTCATTGCCCGGGCGAACCCGCCAGGCCGGCGCCGGGGAAAACAGGAACGCCGCCTCGGCCGCGGGGCTGGGGCGCCTGGCGCGCAGCCGGCGCGCCAGCGTGCGCAGCGGCGCGATATCGTCCATCACCCAGATCGAGCGGCCGTGCGTGGCCGCCACCAGCGCGTGGCCGCGCACCAGCAGCTCGCGCACCGAGCTGACCGGCAGGTTGCGCTGCAGCGATTGCCAATGATTGCCGGCATCGAAGGAAACATAGACGCCCAGCTCGGTGCCGGCGTAAAGCAGGCCGGGAACGCGCGGGTCTTCCGTGATGGCGTTGAGATAGGCGCCGGCGGGAATGCCGGCGGTGATTTTTTGCCAACTGCGCCCGCCATCGCGGGTGCGGTAGAGATAGGGCGCCAAGTCGTCCAGCCGGTGCCGGTCCACGGCGGCATAGGCGGTGGCGGCGGAATAGTGCGAGGCGGCGATTTCAGTGACCTTGCTCCAGGCGGCCAGCGCCGGCGGGGTGACATTGCGCCAGCTTTTGCCGCCGTCGCGGGTGAGTTGGATGTTGCCGTCGTCGGTGCCGACCCAGACCGTCGCCGCTGCCAGCGGCGAAGGAGCGATCGAGTAGATGACGCCTTTGCGGGGCCCGCCCCAGCCGTCGCGGGCCGTGGTGGAATCGAGGTTGGGCGGCACGCCGGGATGCGAACGGGTGAGATCGGGGCTGATGCGGCGCCAGGTGTTCCCGCCGTCGGCGGTCAGGAATAGATATTGGTTGGCGAAATAGAGGTCATGCGGGTTGGCGGGCGAAAATGCCAGCGG
Source organism: Acidobacteriota bacterium (assembly GCA_021789895.1). GTDB lineage: Bacteria > Acidobacteriota > Terriglobia > Terriglobales > SCQP01 > JAKASR01. The sequence continues at coordinate 8,616 of JAJYIU010000004.1, forward strand.
CAGGGTCCAATCGTGGCGGAAAGCGTGCGGCCGCCCGAGCAGCGGCGAGACGTTGGCCGCTTCGCCGGTGCGTTGGTTATAGCGGGTCACGCCGCCGCCGAACAGGATATTGGGATCGAGCGGATCGGGAAGCACCATATCGCTTTCGCCGCCCGCGCCGATGGGATGCCAGTCGCGGTTGCCGATCTTGCCGTAAATGCTGCCGGCGGCGACCGCGATCGCGCCGCTATCCTGCTGCGCGCCGTAAACCCAGAAGGGGAAGCGATGGTCGGCGGCGAGGTGATAGAGCTGGGCGGTGGGCTGGTTGTACCACGAGCTCCAGGTGCGGCCGCCGTTGAGCGAAATCACCACGCCCTGGTCGCTGGAGAGGATGATGCGGCGGGGATGATGCGGAGCGATCCAGACGCTGTGGTAATCGTCGCCGCCGGGCGCGCCTTTGATCGCGGTGAAGCTTTTGCCGCCATCGCGGGAGCGATAGGTGGAGGTGTTGGCGATATAGACGACGTTGGCGTTTTGCGGGTCCACGGTAACTCCGCCGAAGTACCAGCCGCGTCCCCAGATGCGGGCCTCCCGGTCGTCGAGTGAAAAATGATCGCCGCCGTCGTCGGAGCGGTACAGGCCGCCGCGGCGGGCGTCCACCAGCGCGTACACCCGGCGGGGGTCGCTGGGCGCAACCGCGATGCCGATCCGCCCCAGCCCGGCGCGCGGCAGGCCGCGCGTGAGCCGCTGCCAGCTTTGCCCCCCGTCGCGCGAGCGGTAAAGCCCGCTGCCCGGCCCGTTGCTGGGCGGATACACGTTCCAGGGCGGCCGCCGGGTCTGCCACAAGGCTGCAAAGATGGTTTGCCAATGGCCCGGCTCGAAGGCCAGCGCGATGGCGCCGGTCGAGGGGCCGTGGTAGAGAATTTTTTGCCAGGTGCGGCCGCCGTCGCGCGTTTCGAAGACGCCGCGTTCAGCGTTGGCGGCGTAGGCATCGCCGAGGGCCGCCACATAGACCCGATTGGGATCGGTCGGCCAGACCAGTATGGCGCCGATATGGCGGGTGCCGGCGAGGCCGATATGCCGCCAGCTGCGGCCGCCGTCGGTGGATTTCCAGACGCCGTCGCCGTAGCTCATGTCCGAGCGCAGATCGGATTCCCCCGTGCCGGCGTAAATGATTTGAGGGTTCGACGGCGCCACCGCCAGCGCGCCGATCGAGGCGATCGGGGCGGAATCGAAGATGGGCTTCCAGGTATTGCCGGCGTCGGTGGTTTTCCAGATGCCGCCGTCAACCGCGCCGAAGTAGTAGCGCCCGGGATGTCCCGGCACTCCCACGGCGGTCACCGAGCGTCCGCCGCGAAACGGGCCGATCAGCCGCCAGCGCAAAGGGGCCAGCAACCCGGCCGGCTCTTGGGAAAGCGCCGGCAGGGCAATGAGCAGGACGGCCAGGCCGATGCGGCATAGAAAACGATTGCGATCTTTCACGCGGCCCTCTCCAAAGGACATTTTGGGCAAAAGCGTAGCATATACCGGAGCGGCGCGGATGGGCGGCGGGTAACGGCGGCGCAGGGCCGGGAGCCGCTATCGGTTTAGCTGCGGCCGCCGCGCAGCCCTTGCGCGCGGCGAAGGTCGAGCGGAGGGCCGGCGCGGATTTTGCGGTACAGCATCACATGGACAGCATAGAATCTGCGTTCGCCCATGAAGATATAGTCCGGCAGCGGCTGATTGTCGAAGTAGAGGAATGGTTGCGGCAGGCGCTGCGCCCAGGCGGGAGACTTGTCGTCGAGCACCATGGCGAACCAGAGCCGCGAGCCGGTTGGCAGGCGGCGCAGTTGCGCCACCGCCCGCCGCATCGCCCGCTCGCCGATACCGCGCTTCCGCAGCAGGCGGGCCGGATTCGCGCTGGCGGGGTAAAGCAGGCTGCGGGCGAGCTCTTCGCGGTGATCGCGGTAGAAATAGTAATCCAGGAACATGGCGCCGCCGGGCTGATAGGCGAGGATGCGGTCGCCCGGGCGATAGTGCGCCTGCAAATACCGGCTGGCCTGACGCCAGGGAGGAACCAGATGATGGTAATAGGAAACGTCGGCCGCCGCCTGCATGCCGAGCAACAGGGCCAGCGCGACCGGCAGCGCCAGCCGCGGCCGCAGCGACTGCAGCCCGCAGGCCGCCAGCAGCGCCCAGGGAACCAGGCAGGGCAGCAGATAGCGGTTGATGAACATCGGCTCCCATAAATAAGAGCCGGCATAAACGAGCGCAATCGGCAGCCAGAGCCAGAGCGCGAGCAGCAGCGTAGCGCGGCGCGCATTCCAGCCGCCGGCAGCCGCTCCGGTTTCCGGCGGCGGCGCTGCGATAGCTGCCGGGGCCGCGTTCCGCCGCCGCAATCCTGCCCACAGGCCCAAAACCGCCAGCGCCAGCCACACCCATGCGAGCGGCCACAGCAGGGCCACGGTATGCGCGCCTTCGCCTGCCATGGCCTGGAGCAGGCCCGTGATCTGCCCGAAATTGGGCGCCGGCACCCAGGCGATCTGCCCGCGGTTGCGCAGCAGCACAAAGGCCAGCAGCGGCGAGACCAGCAGCAGAATTGCGCCCAGGCTGAGCCAAAATCCTTTGCCGGCGGGCCGGCGCCCGCGTTCGAGCAGCCGCCAGAGCCACTGCATCAGCAAAAATATGCCGGCAAAAAACTGGGCGTACACCGCTGCCGCCGCCAGCACCGTATAGAAGGCCCAGCCCCGGGCCTGTCGCTCCGGCGGGGCCTCGCCGGCGCGCAGGAATTGCAATGCGGCGGCGGTAACCAGCAGCAGGTACAGGCTATAGGAACGGGCATCCTGCGAATAGCGCAAGGCCAGAATGTTCGGAGCCAGCAGCAACGCCGCCATCAAGCCGGCGCGGGCGTTATAGAGCCGCCGCCCGAGCGCAAACAACACTGGAAACTCAGCCAGGCCCAACCCCACCGAGAGCAGCCGCACGGCCGGCTCGGTGCGCGCCCAAGCCGGAAACCATGCCGCCAGCGCCGCCATCCAGCCGCGCAGCAGCAGGTAGTAGAGCGACATGTTGGCCTCGCGATGCGAGAGGACGGCGAAGAAGTCGCGCCAATGCATCCGCGCAATCAGCACGCTGGCGCATTCGTCATAGATCAAATTCTGACGGCTGAGGCCGAAAAGCCGGGGTGCGGCGGCGAGCGCGATAATGCCGGCCAGCGCCAGCACGGCGCGATGCGCCTCGCCTCGCTTGCGCACGACCGGCGGCGGGCCTGGCGCAGCCTCCAGAAAACGGTGGCTACCGCCGTTGCCGGCCTGAGTGCGCGGCTCGGCGGCCGCGGATTCGCCAAGCAGTTCCATCGGAAAGCCGATTTCAGGATACGGGAAAAACGCAAGGAGGGCCTTGCGGCCCTCCTTGCGTGACCTCCGCCTGAACTTCGGACAGAGTAATGGTTTAACGTGCCGCCGGTTAGCCGATCAGCGAATTGGTGCTGGTGGCTGGCGCACCGTCGTTGTAGCGGATTTCGCTGGTCTGATCGGTGTAGAAGTAGCGCGTGGCCACTCCGGCCACCGGGTTGGCGGTAATGTTGTAAATGGTAGTCGGGGTGCCCGCCGTCGGCGCGTAGGTGTAGTCATAACCTTGATACGGCGTGCTGGAACTGGCATTGCCCAGATCCGCGTTGATCAGGTTCGCCGACGTGCTGGTGGGCGCGGCGGTGGAACCGGCCGCCCCGGCGAGGTTGGTCAAACTGGCACTGTAGCCGACGCTCGGGAATTCGCTGGCGTAGGCGGTTTCGGCGGTGTTGATGGTGCGCAAATTCGCGACCGCCGCGGTCGCGTTGGCCAACTGTTTGACCTGCAACAGCCGCGGGATTGCGATGGCGGCAATGATCAGAATGATCGTTACCACAATCAGCAGCTCAATCAGCGAAAAGCCCCGGCTGCGTTTTCTGGTTTTCATATCGAAAAAATCCTTCCTGCTGCCAAAGATTGAACGGTTGCCCGTTCCCGCTGCCATCCGGGACTGAATCCGGCGAGGCGCACATGAGAAGGGCAATCCAGGTGCCAAGCTGCCAGGGTTGGCGAAGGGTTCCGCTCGAATCCAGCTAACCTGCTTGATTCATTATAGTTGCCATTTCGGCGCTGGTATAGCCGGCCAGGCTGGCTAGCGGCGGAAAACGTCGTTCTGACGTTTTTCGGCAGCCCCGATGGACACAAAATGTCACTTTTGCGGCTCGGCCGCTTTTGAGCCGCAGTTTACTGTTTGGTTACCACGGGGTTGAATTGAGGAGAATCCGCAAACCCCCGCATCATACACTTTAGCTTGGCTGAAACCGGGGTCATGGTAGCGAGTGGAGGCAGCAAAATGCGTGATCTGTCGCGGCGCAATTCAGGACTTTGGCGGCAATTGGCGATTTTGGCCGGAATGGCCGTAGGGTCCGGCCTGCTGCTGGGGCTGTATGGGCAAAGCGTTCCGGCGCCGGCGGTCGCCGATCTTTCGCCCTCGGGCGCGGTGACGCGGGTCATTGTTCCGGCGCCTCAATCTGGCACGGCAAGCTTACCGGCGGCTCAAACCAGCGCTCCGCCCCCCCTGGCAGCGCCGCCATCGAACCCTGTGGCGGGTACGCCCATGCGGCCGCGCCTCGAACGACGCAGGCCGGCGCAGGGCCTGGTGCTGCCGGCGGGCACTCCAATTCCCTTCCGGCTGGAAATGCCGCTTTCGACCCAGGACGACCGTGCCGGCGGCAGTTTTGCCGGCCGTGTGACACGCGACATTTACTTGAACCGCCGCCTGGTGATACCCGAAGGCAGCATTCTTGAAGGACGCATCCTGCGCGTGCACGATCAATCGCCGCTGCACGGACGTTCGGAAATGATGCTCAATCCGGATTTTCTGCGCCTTCCGGGCGGGCAGACCTATGTGCTGAGCGCCGAGATCATGCCGGGGCAAAATCTGCATGGGGCGCAAGTTGGTGCCGAAGGCGCGATTACCGGCCGGCGCGGTCCAACCCACGCCGACAAGCATCACGCAATCGAGAGCGGCGGCGCGGGATTGGTGACGGGAGCGCTGCTGGCGGGCGGCGAAGGCGCGCTGATCGGCACCGGAGTCGGCGCCGCGGCAGTCGGCGGCTGGTATCTGTTTCATACCCGTCATCTGAATCTGCCGGCGGGCACGCGGTTGGTCATTCGCCTGGATCGCGGCGTACAACTGAAATAAGGTGGGGAAGGTTAAAACTGAAGCCTTGCATGCGTAGATATGGCTTTTCGAGATCGCAACTTGCGATAGCTACCATAATTTCCGCTCTGCGGTGGCAATGTGGCGGCAATTTATAATTTGCCGCCACACGGAATGCATAGAGCTGAATAGACTTAAGCCGTGTGTGGCGGCAGCGCAAGCAAAACTGCCAGGGCGGCGATGCGTTGGGGAAGGAACCAAATCCGGCAAACAACGTTTACAATCTTTCTCCGGCATGCCATTTGAGAGCCAACCCTTGTCGCCCGCCAGAATCCGCATTGCGCTGGCGCTGATTGCGCTCGCCGCCTGCCTGGCGGTGCAAACCGGCAATTTCGGCAGTTATGACACTATGCGGCGCTTTCAAGTGACGCATTGGCTCTGGCAGCCGGCGCCCCAGGTCGCGCCGCGGGATGCGCCGGATTTCGGCCAGATCGGCCGGGGCGGGAAGCGCTATGCCTGGTATGGCATCGGGCAGAGCCTGCTGATGCTGCCGGCGGATGTAGCCGTAACCAGCTTCACCCCCCGGAGCGTTCATCGCTCCGCGCATTTTCAGCAATGGCGCGTCCTGGCCGTCGCCCTGCTCACCTTTCCCTGGCTGGACAGCTTGAGCGTTCTGCTCGCGTTTGAGCTGCTGATGGAATTGGAATTCGAGCCCCCGCTGGCGGCGCTGGGCGCGTTGACGCTGCTGTTTTCGACTTCGTTTCTGCATTACGCGCAGGTGCACCAGGAAAACAATCAAATCCTGCTCTGTGCCTTGGCCGCGTATTGGGGCGTGCTTCGCTGGCGCAGAACCGGCCGCCGCTTCGCCCTGATCGCCGGCGCCGCCGCGCTCGGGTTTTCCATACTCATCCGGCTGCCCGACCTGGCGATCGTCGCCGCGGTGCTGCTGTTCGGCGCCGCGGCCCTGCGCGCCGCGCGGCGCGGCCCCGGCCCCCCGCTCCGACTCCATGCTGGCTGGAATTACTGGGGTATCATGCTCGGGTTTTGCGGTTTGGGGCTGGCGGGTGACCGCCTCTATCAGTGGTATCGGTTCGGCTCGCCCTTCACGCTGTACACCCCGATGCCGGTGGCTTACATGCAACGGGTGTTGCACCTGCATCTGCCCGCGGGCTATCCCTTCAACTATCCGCTCGGGTGGGGGGTGTACGGCGCTTTATTTTCTTTCAACAAAAGCATCTTCGTCTTCGATCCGCTGCTTTTGCTGACGCTCGGGGTGGTGCTCTGGCGCTGGAAAGCGCTCGATCAATTGCCGCGGTTGTACCTGCTCTCGCTGGCGCTGATGCTGGCGGCAACGATTCTGGGCTATGCCCGGTTTGCGGATTGGTCCGGGAACAGCGCCTGGGGCGACCGTTTTACCACCGTGCCGGTGGATCTGCTGGCGATGCTCGCCGTACCCCTGCTGTTGCGCTATCGCGGCGCCCGGGGGCCGCGCGAATTCCGCTGGCCGGCGCTGGCGCTGGTGAGCGCGGCCACGCTGATGCAGATGATCTCGCTGCCGCTGCGCGACAACGTCGAGCTGGTGCAGCTCGCAACGGGGCCCTTCGGCGTTTTTTTTATTCCGGCGCGGCGGGTGGCGAACCTGATCGCGATCGCCTGCGCTCGCGGGCCCGCCTCGGGGCCGGCCGGCGCTTTCCCGCATTCGGGCTTGCCGGCAATCAATCTGCTGCCGGCCTGGCTGCAAACTATGGGCGCGCGGGGGTTGGTGGCTCCGGCCTGGACGCTCTGGGCGCTGTGCGCGGCGTTCGCGCTAAGCCTGGCATTCGGGCTGGCTCGCCGCGCCTGCGCCGCCGCCCTGGCCGCGGCCCCGGCCGAGCTCCGTTCTTCGCTGGCGGCGCAGGCTTCGAGCCGGGCTTAGGCTCAGCGGCGCGGGCCGGCGGTGGATTCGATGGCTTGGCCGCGGCGGGAGAACAGGCGCTGGCGCTTGACGCTTTCGTCAATCTGCTGCCAGAAGCGGCGGAAATAGGCGAAGGCGGAGAGCAGGGCGAAGATCACCACCAGCCACAGCGCCACGCGGCCCCAGAAGTGCAAATTCAGGCCCAGCAGGCGGGGATAGGAGTGGCCGAGAATGATGATGGTGATGGCGATCACCTGGCTGACCAGCTTGGCCTTGCCCAGCTCGTTGGCGGCGATGGTAAAGCCGTGGGCGGAAGCGATCGAGCGCAGGCCGCTGACCGCGAACTCGCGCCCGATGATGATCACCACCATCCAGGCCGGAGCCATATCCGGCGCTACCTGCACCAGCGAGATGAAGGCGGCGGAGATCAGCAGCTTGTCGGCAATCGGGTCGAGCAGGATGCCGAGCGTGGTCACCTGGCTGCGGCGGCGGGCGAAGTAGCCGTCAAACCAGTCGGTAATGGCCGCGGCCAGAAAAATCGCGGTGGCATAGAGCTCATGCCGCGGCAGCCGGGTGCTGAACAGGAAGGCGATCAGCAACGGCACCAGGAAGATGCGCAGCAGGGTCAGTGCATTGGGCAGGTTCACGCCGGCCTCAAGCCCCCAGCTTGCATGAATTGGGGCAGCGGAGCAAGCGTAGCCGCGCAGGCGATGGTTCGCCGCGCCTGGGCTAGCGGGAAGCGGAAGCCCGGCTGGCGGCGCGCGCCTGCTCGATGCTGAGCTTCTGTGCCAGGTTATACCACTTGTTGGCTTTGGCGGTATCCTGGCGGGCGGCGGCCTGGTTGCCGCACTCCATATCCGCCTTCTCGCGATAGAGCAGGTTCACGTAGGTCATCGCGTTGACGTAATTCTGGCGCAGCTCCATCGCTTTGTGCAGCATTTGCAGACCGTCATTGACGATCGGCAGGTTGGTGGCGGCCAGGTTCTTGCAGGCGCGCACGATGATGCGCGGCGCGCGGCGCGCGACAAACGGCGCCTGGGGATTGGTGATCCCATATTTGAGCCGAGTGGTGATGCGCGGGCGGTAGGATTCGTTCCAGTCAATCACGCCGATGGTGTAGTACGGCACCGGGTCATTGGGATCGCGCTGGATCTGCTCCTGGTAGTACTTCCGCGCGGTTTCGAATTTGCCCATGCCGTAGTAGATCGAGGCGATGCCGGCGATGGCGTTGGCGTTGTTGGGCTGCATTTTGAGGATGGAATTATAGACGTCCACCGACTGCTGGCCGATGCGCAGGTTATCGGGCGAGGGATTGCCGGCGACAAACTGGTTTTGATAGGTAATGGCCAGATACAGGCGGGCGGTGATCAGCGAGGGATCGAGCCGGACGGCATCTTTGAAATGCTCGGCCGCGACGCTGAATTGCGCCGATTTATAGGCGCGCACGCCCTTGTTCAACTGATCGCGGGCTTTGAGCCGGTTGCAGCCGGTAGCCAGCAGCATCGCAGCCGCCAGCAGGCCCAGGATTCCCCATCGGTTAGCGGAAGACATCAGCGAATTCTCCTGCCGCTGCGCGCCTCGCCGGCGGCAAGCGGAAAAAAGCAGCCTAGCACAAACCCCGGACCGCCCGGCCAATGACTTGCCCGCGGTCACAAGCGCCGGCTCATTGCCCGGCGATCATCTTGGGGGTCAAGAGCCCGACCTTGATGGTCGGGTCCACCCCCTTGGCGATATCAATCGCGCGCGCGACCTGGGCGAATGCAATATCGTTGTCGGCGCGCACGAACATCACCTTTTCGGCGCGGGTTTTGTAAATCGCATTCAACTGGCTGCCCAGCGTATCCCAGGTGACCGAGGTCTCGTTGATCTTCACCTGGTTGCCATCGAGCACCTGCACCACGATGGTCGCATTGTTGACCGGCTGGGTCTTGGTTTTGTGCTTGTTCGGCTGGGGCACCAGGGTATGCAAGCCATGCGGCTTGAGCGGGGTGATGACCATGAAAATGATGATCAGCACCAGCAGCACGTCAATCAGCGGAGTGACGTTGATATCCGAACTGGGGCCGCCCTTACTACCACCAACTGTCATTGCCATAAAAAAAACTCCTTGGGACGTCGCCGGCGGAATTCGCCGCCGGTCCATCCGCCGGCGGGTTTAATCGCCGGTCATCACTTCGCCCTGGGCATTCACTTTCTGGGTGATCAGGCCCAGGCGGTCCACGCCGGCGGCGCGCACGGCATCCACCACCTGCACCACGCTGCCGTAGCCGGCGCGGGCATCGGCCTTGACGTAAACCGTCTTGTTCAGCCGCTTGCCCAATTCGGCTTTGACCTTGTCGGTAAGCACGTCGGGCGAGATCAGCTTGTTGCCCAGAAAAATCCTGCCATCGCGGCCGATTGCCACCGTGATCGCATTGGTCTTGCTGGCGTTGGGCATGCGGATGGCGTTTTGCGCCGGCGCCAGGTCCACGTTGACGCCCTTGGAGAGCATCGGGGTGACGACCATGAAGATGATCAGCAGCACCAGCATCACGTCCACCAGCGGGGTGACGTTGATGTCGGAAGTAACGTGCACGCGTTCTTTCGGCAGAGCCATAAATTCGACTCCTGAATTGGAGCAAAACCCGTGGGTTTTGCGCTTACGCCTTCCCTCCCGGCCCCGCCGCGAGGCGGGACCGGGAGGGGGAGGACAGGCAAACGATTGCGGCGGGCGCGAGAGCCGCCGCGAAAAACTACTTGCGCACGGCGGCGCGGCCGGAGCGCTTCAGGAAGTAGTCAATCAGCTCGCTGGAGGAGTTGTCCATTTCGATGTCGAACGCCTCCACCTTGCCGGTGAAATAGTTGTAGGCCCAGACGGCGGGCACGGCGACCAGCAGGCCGAAGGCGGTGGTGACCAGCGCTTCGGAAATGCCGCCCGCGACCGCCGCGATGCCGGTGGTGTTGGTGGTGCTGATGCTGGTGAAGGCATGGATAATGCCCAGCACCGTGCCGAACAGCCCGACAAAGGGGGCGGTGGCGCCGATGGTGGCCAGCGAGCCCAAGCCGCGCTTCAGCTCGGCGTGCTCGATGGCTTCGGCGCGGTCGAGGGCGCGCCGGGAAGCGTCAATCTCGTCGCCGGGAATGTCGGTGGAGACCTCGTGCGCCTGGAATTCGGCCAGGCCGGCGGTGACCACCTTGGCGAGATGGCTCTTCTTGTTGCGTTCGGCGATCTTGATGGCCTCGTCCACGCGGCCGTTCTTCAACGCGCCGGCGACCGCAGGGGCGAACTCGCGCGACTGGCGGCGGGCGGCGGAATAAACCAGCCACCGGTCCACCATCACGCCGATGGAGATCACCGACATGATGAACAGCACGATGACCACCGCCTTGGCGGCGATGCCCATCTGATGCCAGAGGGCGATGGGATCGCCCAGGTTCGCGCTGTTGGCCTGCGCTTGCAGAAAGAAGTAAATCGCGTACATACCGTTTTGCCTATCCTCCTAAAAAAAGTAACGAACTCGTTGTGCGCTCCGAAATCAGGCGGGCTAATCGCCGGCCAGGGTAAAATTGACGTTGATGATGGTATCCACTTTGACCGGGACGCCATTGAGCAAAGTAGGGGCATAGTGCCAGGTGCGCACCGCCTGCAGCGCGGCGCCGACCAGCAGGCCGGGACCGCTGACGACTTGCAGGCTGGTAATCCTCCCATCCTGCCCGATGATGGCGTGCAACACCACGGTGCCCTGAATGTGCGCCTCGCGCGCCAGCGGCGGATACTGCGGATTCTGGCAATCGAGGCACTTGGCGGATTGAACATTGCCGCCGACGTGAATGATGGAGGGCGTGGGCGGCGGCGGGGGCGGCGGCGCGGCCGATGGCAGGCTGCTGAAGATGCCGCCGGCGACGCCGTTGGAGGGCCCGCCGGTCATGCTGCCGATCACGCCATTGGTGGGCGCCTGCGGCGGCGGCGCGGTTTCCTTGATCATGGCGATCTTCTTGGGGATCTTCTTCGGCGCCAGCAGCTCGTTGTTATTCATCTCGCTGAAGATCTTGTGCACGATCTTGGGCATGGGCGGCGGCGGCGGGGGCGGGGGCGGCGGTGGCGGCGGCGGCGCCAGGAACATGGCCGAAAACTGCCCCATCGGCAGCACATCGGTGTAGATCAGCGGAATCAGCACCATGACCAGGATCACCGCCACCTGGATGATGGCCGAGAGAGCGAAGGTCCAGGGTTTTTTGGTTTTTCCCCGCTTGCCCGATATCACTACGCTTTGTTCAAACATCGTGTCCCCTCCCGGCCCGCGTTATCGCTCCCGGGCCATTTTTTCTCCCTGCTGCCGGCTGGCCTTCGCCGCCGCTACGGCGCGCAGCGGCCGCTGGCGGCGGTTGCGCCAATCAATATATGCCACCATCATCGGCGCGGCGACTGCAATTGAGGAATATGTGCCGACCAGAATGCCAAAAGTCATGGCGAAGGAAAAGCCGCGCAGCACCTGCCCGCCCAGGGCTAATAGCGAAAGCACCGAGAGGAAGGTCAGCCCCGAGGTCAGCACCGTCCGGCTCAGGGTCTGGTTGATGCTGCGGTTGACGATGTCGGCCAGTTTATCGCGCCGCAAAATCTTCAGGTTTTCCCGCACCCGGTCGAAGACCACGATGGTGTCGTTCATCGAATAGCCGACCAGCGTGAGAAAGGCGGCGATGACGGTCAAATCCATCGAGATGCGGAAGAAAGCGAACATGCCGAGCGTGATCAGCACGTCGTGAAAAACCGCGACCACCGCGGCGACGCCATAGATCCACTCGAAGCGCAGGGCGATGTAGACCAGCATGCCCAGCAGCGCCAGCAGCGTGGCCTTGATCGCCTGGCCGCGCAACTGCGCCCCGACTTCCGGCCCGACGATATTGACGCCCTGAATATGAAACGGGCTGATGAAGAAACCGGCGCGCAGGCTGGAGATCAGTTTTGCCGTGACTTGCGGCACCGCGCTGAAAGTGGAAAAGTGCGACACCAGCCCGCCCCAGACCTGGTCGCGGTAGTGGCCCAGCATGTCCTGCGCCAGGCGGCTATAGCGCGTCTGCGCCGTGGGATCGCCGGATGCGACCCAGCCGTTGGGGTCCTGCTGCATCAAAAACACGGTCAATTGCTGCGGGCTGACGTTGTTGATATCGTTTTTCGCGGCGGGATGGCCGAGCACGGAATAGAGCGCCTTTTCAATATCCTGGCGGCCTTTTTCCAGGTCCGAGCGCGACAGATGCTTCAAGGAAACCGAGATCAGCACCTCATTGCCGCCGGTGCCGCCGACCGGCTGGATGGTGGAAGCCCCCAGTCCGATCCGGGACAATCCGGAGCGGATCATGCTCACAGGCGCGGGGCGGTTGAATTTCACATCCACCATAGTGCCGCCGGTAAAATCAATGCCCAGTTTGGGGCCGTGATAATAGGCCAGTGCCGCCATGCCGATGACGAACAGCGTCATCGTAAGCGCAAGAAAGTACCACTTCTTGCCGAGGAAATCTATATTGGTTTCGCGAAAAAATTCCATGCTCAATCATTTCCATATGCATGGCCGAGCACGCCAAGGGCCGCCCTGGCCGGCTCCGGGGAGCCGGACGGGAGAACCGCTCGCGGGCTATAGACACCGGGCCAGGCAAAAAAGTTCCGGGCGAGGCAACCGCCCGCGAAGGTTATTGTAGCCGGAATGCCGTAAACGTTGGTGGGGCGGCGCCTTAAGCCGCTTCCGGCGGGACTGCGGGAAAAGTTCATATACTCAGTTCCGCTCCACGCGGCAGGCGCAGCAGCTCGTAATCGAAGATCACGCGCGAAACGAAGACGGCGGTAAACAGGTTGGCGATCAAGCCGGCGGTCAAAGTGATGGCGAAACCCTTGATCTCGCTGGTGCCGAATAAATAAAGGAAGACCGCCGAAACGACCGTGGTCACGTGCGTATCCAGAATCGTGCGGAAAGCGCGGTTAAAGCCGATGTCCACGGCGGAGGCGATGGGTTTGCCGTGGCGGCGCTCCTCGCGTATGCGCTCGAAAATGAGCACGTTAGAGTCCACTGCCATGCCGATGGTCAGAATGATGCCGGCGATTCCGGGCAGGGTGAGCGTGGCGTTGACCCATGCCATATAGGCCATCAGAATGACCAGGTTCAGCACCAGGGCCAGCACGGCATTGATGCCGGCGCCCTTGTAATAAACCAGCATGAAGCCGGCTACGGCGATAAAGCCGACGAGCGCCGCCAACACCCCTGAGTGGATGGAGTCGGCGCCCAGGGAGGGGCCGACCACCTCTTCTTCCAGGTAAGTAATCGAAGCCGGCAGCGCGCCCGAGCGCAGCACCAGCGCCAGATCGGAAGCCGACTTGCGGCTGAAATTGCCTGTAATGCGGCCCTGGTCGGAGATGCGCGCCTGGATCGTGGCGGCTTCCTGCACTTTGCCGTCGAGAATCACCGCCAGTTGGCGTCCGATATTGGCGCCGGTGAATTGGGCGAAGCGCTGGCCGCCGTCGCGCGTCAGGGTAAATTCCACTTCCCAGCCGCCGGCGGTGGACATATTCGGTTGGGCATCGCGCAGGTCGCTGCCGGTAACCACCGGCACCGTGTTCACCAGGTACCATTGCCCCGCACCGTTGGAATTGGCGCCGATGCTGCGGCCCGGCAGCAGGCTTTCGCCTTGTGGCAGCACGCCATTGAACTGCGAGAGCGCATCGGCCTGGCTGTTATAAGGGCCGCCCTTGACCAGAGTGATCTCCAGCATGGCGGTTTCCTGCATCACCTGCCGGACCCGCGCCGGATCATCCACCCCGGGCAGCTCGACCAGAATCTGGTACGCTCCCAACCCATTCTGCCGGATAGTAGGCTCGGTGACCCCGAGCTGGTTGATGCGGTTGCCGATGGTTTCAATCGCCTGCTGCAGGGCGTGGTCTTTCAGTGACGTCACCGTCGCCGGCGACATGCGTATGAAATAGGCGCCCGGCTGGCCGGGATTCGAGTTGACGCTGTAGCTGGGGCCGAGCGAATTCTGCACCAGGCCGCGAAACTGCCCGCTCTGGGCCAGCGGAATCCCATTCGCCTCGATCATGTCGGGCTGGGCCTTGGGCAGGGGCTGGGTCAGGGCGGTGTAAGCGATGCCGCGGCGCGCCAGCTCGGACTGCAGACGCTGGATATTCTGCGCCATCTCGGCGCGCACGGCGTCGTTGACGTGCACCTGCAAGACCAGGTGCGTACCGCCTTGCAGGTCGAGTCCCAGGTTAATGCGGCTGGCAGTGGAGCGCTTGATGGCGCTCCAGCTCAGCGCGCCGGGAATTCCGGTAATGCCCAGCAGGCAGGCCAGCACCACCACCACGATGAAGACAGATTTCCAAAGCAGCGTTCGTTTCATGTGACTCAATGCGCACACCCGTCCGCGGAGGAAGCGGACAGGTCAGCTTTCTTTTTCTTTTTCCGGCGCCTCGACATGGGCGATGGCGTTCCGGACGAATTCCATTTTCAGATTATCCGGAGCGACCCGCAACTGAATCGAGTCGTCGCGCAGGCTGATGATCACGCCGCGCAGTCCGCCGGTGGTGACCACCCGGTCGCCGGTCTTCAACTCGCGCAGCATGCGCTGCACGCGCTTCTGGCGCCGCTGCATGGGCATGATCAGCAAGACATAAAAAATTGCGAATAAGAACAGGAGCATCAGCAAGCCGGGCATGCTGCCGCCGGCGGCTGGAGCTATCGCCAACCACGAAGCAGGAATCAAGCGCTTCTCCCCTCTGCCGCTGGCTAGTTCAGAAACCTTGCCCAGTGGCAGGAAATTAATCCTTCAACGGTGGACTCATGGACCGCCGCTAAATGCAATTAGTGCCGGACAACATTCCGGCCCCGGCCGCGGCTGGAGCCTGGATCAGAGGGCCAAACCGGTCTGGTTGGCCGCCGCGAGCTGCCGCCGAATCCGGCTAAACTGCCCGCGAACTATAGCATGGCGAATACGGCGCATGGTGTCAAGGTAATGAAACAGGTTATGGCGGGTCAGCAGCATCGAGGCCAGAATCTCCCGGGTCTGAAACAGGTGGCGGAGATAGGCCCGCGAATAGCGCGCGCAGACGGGGCAGACGCAGGCGGGGTCGGGCGGCTGGGCATCGCCGGCCAGGGCCGCGGCCTTGATGGAAAGCCGGCCTTGCGAGGTAAACAACAGCCCGTTGCGGGCATTGCGGGTGGGCAGCACGCAATCCATCATGTCCACGCCCAGGGCCACATATTCCGCTAGCTCGCCCGGCGCTCCCACCCCCATGGCATAGCGCGGCTTTTCCGCCGGCAGCCGCGGCAGCGCGGCGGCGGCCGCTTGCCAGGTCAACTCGCGCGGCTCGCCAACCGAAAGCCCGCCCAGCGCGTAGCCGGGCAGCTCCAGCGCGGCCAGCCGCTCGGCCGCTTCGGCGCGCAGCGCGGGATGCATGCCCCCCTGCACGATGCCGAAAAGCGCCTGCTCGTAGCCGTCGCGACCGCCGCGGCGGTGCTGCCGCCCGCAATCGCGCTCTAGCCAGCGCCGGCGTGCGCGCTCCAGCCAGCGCACGGTCAGCTCCAGCGAAGCGCGGGCGGCGGCCTCGTCCGCCGGCCAGCCGGTGCACTCGTCCAGCGGCATCAGAATGTCCGGCCCCAAATCGAGCTGGGCTTCCACCACCCGCTCGGGAGTGAATTCGTGCAGCTCCCCATCCAGATGAGAGCGGAAGCGCACGCCCTCTTCCCCCACCTGCGCCAGCGTTTTCAGGCTGAATACCTGGAAACCGCCGCTATCAGTGAGCAGCGCATGCGGCCACGCCATGAAACCGTGCAACCCGCCCAACTCGCGGATGCGCGCCGTTCCCGGTCGCAGCGCCAGATGATAGGTGTTGGCCAGCAGCAGCCGCGCCCCCATCGCCTCCAGCTCTCCCTGCGCCATCGCCTTGACCGCGGCGCGCGTGCCCACCGGCATGAAGACGGGGGTTTCAATCACTCCATGCGGGGTGTAGAGCCGCCCGGCGCGGGCGCCGGATTCGGGGTCGGTCGCCTCGATTTCAAAGCGGAAAGCGGACACATCCGCTATTGTGCGGGAAAAAACGGCGCGCCCGCTTTCATCTAACGATTTTTACTCCGGCGAGCGGCGCGGCGCGCCCCGCCCGGCGCGCGGTCGCGCCTGCGGCTTCTTTTCCTGATTGCAGTCATATATTTTTTCCTTGCGGCGATTTGCGCTATGATGAATCCGGTCAGGAAGAGCCGATATGAGTTCCCCCACCCCCGGACCTTCCATGTCGCCGGCGGCGCCCCCAGCCGGGCCGGGAAATTTACAGCAGATTCCTTCCTGGCTGCGGATTGTAAAGACGTTCAGTTCGCCCGCCGAGGCGTTTACCGACATCGCCCGCGCGCCGCATTTCATCCTTTGCCTGACGATCGAAATTCTTACCGCCGCCTTCGCCGGCTGGTATGCCGTTCACCGCATCGGCGCGATGAACATGCTCGTGAAATCATTACAGGCCGTGCACATGGCGCAGTCGGTGCCGCCCGCCCAGTTGGCGCATCAGGCGGCGATGATGTCGAAGCTGGCGCCGGTGCAAGCCGCGTTCGGAATCGCCCTGCTCTGGGTCGTCCTGGCCGCGATCATGCTGGGCGCGGAAAATTTCGGGCTGGGGCAGCAGGCCAATTACAAGCAGATGCTCGGCATCACCGCGCATGGCATGCTGCCGTTGACCCTGCTGGGCTGGTTGAGCGCGCTGGTGTTGATGACCTCGGCTCATCCCGCCGAACTGGATCCGCAAAACCTGGTGGGCTCGAATCTGGGCTTTTACCTGAGCCAGCACGCCGCCCTGTGGTTGCGAGTCCTGGGCGGCCGCATTGACCTGTTCAGCTTCTGGGTGATCGGCCTGCTGGCCTTGGGCCTGCAAAAAGCGGGCACGCGGGTGAAATATAGCTCGGCGTTCATGATTGTGCTGTTTTTATGGGCCGTGTTTGTCCTGGCGGCCACGGGCTTGGCCGCACTCCGTTCCTGATCGGATCCCGCGAATCCGTCGCTCCAAGCCTGTATGTCGAGCCAATCGCTTCACGCTGGTCCGTCGCGGACGAGAGGTCATGTCTGCCCGATATGCACGACCTTATCCGATCCGGTTACGGATAAATATTATTGGCGGTGGTTGCGCCGCCTCGGCTGGGGCATATATCAGTGCCCATCCTGCTACCGGCGGTTTTTGCAGAAACGCCTGCCCCGTTATAAGCGCTGAGTCCGGTAAAAAAATGGCGCCGCGGCCGGCGGGCGCATGCGTCGCGCCGGCAGTTTAAAGCGCGCGCCGCAGAAATTGAACCATATAAAATCCATCCAGAAATTTGAACGGGGCCTGGCCGGTGGTGTTATGGCCGCAGGGCAGCACTCGCTGTTCGCAATCCAGGCCGCGCCGCCGGAACTCGGCCACCACCTGGCGCGAGTATTCGGGCAGGAAGGTCAGATCGTAGCGCGCCCAGATCAAGAGCCGCCGCTGGCGGCGCGCCGGGAGGCGGTCGAGATAGGAGGCCGGGCTGATGGCGCTCCAGGCGCGGCGCAGGGCGGCGGCATCGAGCGTCGGCGGCAAGCTTTGGCGGACGTGGCGGGTGGCCAGTCCGGAGCCCACGACGTCGCCGAACCAGAGCGAGATGTGATTGAACACCGCCGCCCGCAAGCGGGCATCGTGCGCCGCGGCGAGCAGCGCATAGCAGGAACCCAGGCTGGTGCCGAGAATGCCCAGTGCGCCGTAGCCTTCGCTTTCCAGCCAGTCGAGCGCGGCGCGGGTGTCGCAAACCGCCTGGCGGGCGGCGTGAATGGTCCGCCCCAGGTTGGAATCCACGGCGTATTCGGCGCGTGCCAGGCCCGCCGGCTTGCGGTCATCGTGCCAGGGCAGGCTCAGCCGCAAGGCGGAGATGCCGAAACGCTGCAGCCCGCGCGCCAGCGCGATATGCCCCTGCGCGTCGGCGTTCCACTGCGGCAGCAGAACGACCGCCCGGCGGCGTTTTGCGGACGCGGCCGGAAACCAGCGCGCTGTGACGCGGTCGTTGGCGCGATCCCCGGACGGCGCCGGCGAGGTGTAACTCAAAACCCCCTCGGCGAGGCGATAGTCGTTCACGGCGGGCGCGGAGAAAAAACCGTCGCCGGCGGTTATCGCGCGCCGGCTCCAGGCTTCCAGCAGCGGCAGCCCTTCTGCGGGCGGCAGCGGCGCGGCGCCGGCGCGGCAGGCGCCCGGCAGGCCGTCAATCGGCGTGCGCCGCAGCCACTCCCAACCCCAATCGAATTCGCGCTGGTAGCGGTGCGGGTCGCGCGCCACCAGGCGCCGCTCCCAATGCTGGATCAGTTGGCCATAGAGCGAGATCATGCCAACGGCGGCAGGAACTTCTACTACCCGCTATAAATTACACGGGCCGGAAAACCGACTGCGGGATGGTTGGCTTTCCGGCCCATTGGATCCGAACGGATCCGGGAGCCTTTATTATCGTTCTTTTATGCGTTAAGGTCAACTACCCTCCGCGCCGGGGTGAAATCCTGAGTTGTCTGGCAACAAAACTGCAAATAATTACCCTGGATGCGATCTCCACCCGCACCTCGGATATGCATTTATGTAATTGATTATCCTGAGGATATGGCATTTATGATGCCCTCTGGGCCACAGTGGACATGTAGTGCAAAATAGTTCACACCCTGGTAATTCAGGGAACGAGGTGAAACATGAGGCAAGCCGATATGAGCAAACGATTGGGGACGATGATTTTGGGCCTGATTTTGACCCTGGCATGGGCGGGTTGCAAAAGCAGCCAGGATTCGCAGTTGCAGAAGACGGTGCAAAACCGCCTGGCTGCCGATCCGCAGCTACAGGGTCAGCAGATTCAAGCATCGGTGGCGAATGGCGTGGTCACGCTGACGGGAACGGCGCAGCAGGAGCAGCAGCGCCAGTCGGCCGAACAGGACGCCAATATCCCCGGAGTGAGCCGCGTGATTGACCAGATCGCGACGGTAACGGCCGGCTCCGCGCCCGCCCGGGCCAGCGGCAGTGCCGGAACGCGGCGCGTTGCGCAAGCGCCGTCCACGGTGCGTATACCTGCCGGAACGCAGCTCGATGTGCGGCTGAACGAGCAGTTGGCTTCGAACCTCGATCGCTCCGGCCAGCCCTTCAGCGGAACCCTGGCGCGCAGCGTTCTGGTAAATGGCCACCGGGTCATTCCTACCGGCGCGCAGGTAAACGGGGTGGTGGTCTACGCCCACTCCGCCGGGCATTTTCGCGGGCGCTCCGGATTGGAATTGCGGGTCACCCGCCTCAGCTATAACGGCCAGTCGTATTCGATCCGTTCCAGCTCCTGGTCGCGTTATACCTACGCGCGAGGCAAGCGCACCGCGATCGCGGTGGGCGGCGGCGCGGGGCTGGGCGCGCTGGTCGGCGCCATCGCCGGCGGCGGCAAAGGCGCGGCCATCGGCGGCGCGATCGGCGCCGGCACCGGCACCGCCGTGCAAGGGATCACGCATGCCCCTGAAGTCGTGCTGCCGGCCGAGACGGTGCTCGCCTTCCGCCTGGCCAGCGGAGTGCAGGTCACGCCCGCGGCCGCCATCCTGCGCTGATTTTTCCACTGCCCAAAAAAAATCTTCCGGCGGGGCATTCCCGCCGGAAGATTTTTACTGGCTCGCCTGCCGCCGTCAGTGGCTGCTGTCGTTGGTCTGCACCTTGGTGCTGAGCAATTGCAGGTTGGCTTTCGCCTGCTGTGCGAAGGCGCTGCCGGGCGCCAGTTGCATCACTTTCTTGAATGCCGTCCGGGTCCCCGGCGCGGGCACCGGCATATTGGTTTTCGGGTTCACGGTCATCTTGTTCATCAGCGCCATTCCCTTGATGTACCATGCCTTCGCATTGTTGGGGTCCACCGCGAGCGCTTTTTCGGCCGCGGTCAGGGCGGCGCCGTACTGGCCCGAATTATAGAAGACTACCGCCTCGTTGAGGTAAGCGACTTTGGTCTGCGACGGATCCATCTGAATCCCCTTGGCAAAAGCCGCCATCGCTTGCTGGGTCTGACCCGCGTGCGCTTCCGCGTTGCCCAGATTGATGTAGTAAGCTCCCCCCGGCTGGATGGCGATCGCCTTCTGGTATGCCTGCGCCGCCAGCGCCCATTGCTTGGCGCCGGTATAGTCGTCGCCCAGGTTGGCATAGATCAAGGCGTGCTTGCCTTGGTCCATGTTGGCAGCCTGCTGCATGATCGCAATCGCCTGCGTCCACTGCCCCGCCTTGGCCAAAGTCTGGTTCTGCTTTAAGAGTTGATTCAACTGGTTGATCTTGGCGTTTTCCGCAATCGCTTTCAGCCGCTGGGCTTGCGCTTTTTTGTAGGCCGCCAGTTGCTGCGGCGTCAAGCCCTGCATCCGCTGCTGCTGCAACTGGTGCAGATTGATATCTACGCGAATTGGCACTCCCGGCTGGGTCTGAACCTTATTCATGGTGAACAGCACCTTGCCGGTCGGGTCGAGCACCTGGACCGAGTACATCCCCAGCGGCAAGCCATAATGCCCGTACTCGCCCTTTTTATTGGTCTTCACCTTCCAACTGCCTTCGATATCCTGGCGCTTGAAGACCACGGTGACGCCGGCCATCGGCTTGCCGTCGGGGCCGGTCACCTTGCCGCGAATGCCGGAAAGCTGCGCCAGGGCGGGACGCGCGCAGGCCAGCGCGGCCAGCGCCACCAGCAGGGGAAGAAAACGTTGCAATGATTTCGGCATTACGCCTCCTGAGAGCGAACGAGAGTTGAAGTCTGGTAGGGAATCGGATCGGTGGCGCCGGCGGCGGCGAAAGCCGCCAGCCGCAGGCGGCAACTGTCGCATTCTCCGCACGCGGCGGTGGAATTTTGATAACACGACCACGATAGATGAAAGGGCGCGCCGAGATCAATCCCGAGCCGGACGATCTCGGCCTTGCGCATCGCGATCAGCGGCGTTTCGACGCGGATGCCGCCGGCGGCGGTGCCGGCGGCGATCAACTGGTTGAAGATCCGGTAATACTCGGGGCGGCAATCCGGATAGCCGGAGCTATCCGGCTCGACTGCGCCGATCAGCACCGCCGCCGCCCCCAGCACCTCCGCCCAGGAAACCGCCGCCGCCAGGAAATGGGCGTTGCGGAAAGGGACGTAGGTGATGGGAATGCCCGGCTGCAAGCCCTCCACCGGCATCGCCAGGCGGAGATCGGTCAGCGCCGAGCCGCCAATCTGCGCCAGGGCATCGTTGCGCACCGTCAACGCCTGCTCCACGCCATAGTGGCGGGCAATCGCCTCAAAGGCGGAGCGCTCGCGCGCCTCGGTGCGCTGGCCGTAATCCACGTGCAGAAAGGCGGGCTGGTAGGCGCGCGCCGCCAGCGCGGCGCAGACGCAGCTATCCATGCCACCGCTGAGCAGCACGACGGCGCGGGGGCGGGATGGAATCGCGTCCATGCGGGCGTATATCCTCTTTTATAGGATTCCCGAGCCGGCGAAAAGAAGCAACCCCGCCTCTCTGCCGGCGCAAGCACGGCCACGCCCGGCTTGCATTTTCGTGCTGTACTGAAAGGTCGCGTACCGGGCTGGGCTGGAGAGCGGACGGCTCTGCCGCTCCCTTCCAGCCTGGCGCCGGCTCATGACTGCTTATGCCCGAGTTGCCCGAGGTGGAAACCGTGGTGCGCAGCCTGCGCCGGAGCCTGCCGCACGCCGGCCGGCCGGCCGGGGTGGTGCGGGCCGAGTTGCGCCACGACGGCATGCTGAAATTCGGGCGCGAGCACTGGCCCGAGCTCGCCGGCTGCGAGCTGGCCGAAATCGGGCGCGCGGGAAAATATCTTTGGCTCACCTGCCGCCGCGGCCCCCGCGCCTGGCGGCTGATGCTGCACCTGGGCATGAGCGGGCAGTTGACGCTCGAGCCGGCGGAAGCGCCGCCGGCGCCGCATACCCACGCCGTCTTTCACCTCCAGGACGGCCGGCAGCTCCGGTTTCGCGACCCCCGCCGCTTCGGCCGCATCGGCGTGGCCGCGCTCGGCGATGCCGCCGCCGCCGGCGGCCCGGCGCGGGAGGAGGAACGCCGGCTCGGCATCCCGCCCGGCCGCGAGCCGCTGGAGGTGAGCGAGCGCGAGTTTATCGCCATGTTTCGCGGGCGCAGCGCGCCGGTGAAAAACGCGCTGATGAACCAGCGCCTGCTGCGCGGGCTGGGCAACATCTATGCCGACGAGAGTTTATTTCGCGCCGGCATCTCGCCCCGCGCCCGCCGCCTCGGCGCCGCCCGGTTGCGCCGGCTGCGGCTGGCTGTGCGCCAGGTGCTGCGCGAAGCCATCCGCGCCGGCGGCTCCTCCATCGCCGATTATGTGGATAGCAGCGGCCGGCGCGGCTGGTTCCAGCTCCGCCATCGGGTTTATGGCCGCGCCGGCCAGCCCTGCCCGCGCTGCGGCGCCCCGATCCGCCGCCTCGTGCTCGCCGGCCGCAGCGCGCACTTCTGCCCGCATTGCCAGAAAAACTGAACGCGGATCGCCGGACGGGATTGAATCTTCACGTCACGTGCCTGCGTGCGGATCAACTCGCGGCCCGGCTGCAGCCGGAGTTCAAACCGGCGGCCGCCGGCGCTCAAGGTTTGGCGGCGTAGCGGGTTTGGACGTACTCTTCCAGAATTTCGAGAAATTCCTCGACCAGGCGCTCGCCGCGCAGGGTGCGCAGTAGCCGGCCGTCCACGTACACCGGCGCCTTGGGCTCCTCGAACGTGCCCGGCAGGGAGATGCCGATGTCGGCGTGGCGCGATTCTCCCGGGCCGTTGACCACGCAGCCCATCACCGCCACGCGCAAGCCTTCGACCCCGGCGTGGCGCGTTTTCCACTGCGGCATGCGCTGGCGCAGATAATTCTGTATGTCCTCGGCCATGGACTGGAAGAAGGTGCTGGTGGTGCGGCCGCAGCCGGGGCAGGCGGTCACCTGGGGAGCGAAGCGGCGCAGCCCCAGCGCCTGCAGCAGGTTTTGGCAGAGCCGCACTTCTTCGGCGCGGTCGCCGCCGGGGCGCGGGGTCAGCGAGGCGCGGATGGTGTCGCCGATGCCCTGCGCCAGTAGCAGCGCCAGCGCGGCGGAAGTGGCGGCCACGCCCTTGAGCCCCAGTCCGGCTTCGGTCAGGCCGACATGCAGCGGATAATCGCAGCGCGCCGCCAGTTCCTGATAGATCGCCACCAGGTCGGGCACGTTCGAAACCTTGGCGCTCAGAATAATGGCGTCGTGGCGCAGTCCGTAGCGCTCGGCGGCGGCGGCGGATTCCAGCGCCGAGGCGACCAGCGCCTGGCGCAGCACCTCGGCGGCGGCCAGCGGCTGCGCGCGGGCGGCGTTGGCGTCCATCAGCCGCGCCAGCAGCGCCTGGTCGAGCGAGCCCCAGTTCACCCCGATCCGCACCGGCTTTCCTTGCGTTCCCGCCACCTCGATCATGGCGCGGAAGTTTTCGTCTTCTTTGTTGCCGATGCCGACGTTGCCCGGGTTGATGCGGTACTTGGCCAGCCGGCGGGCGCATTCCGGATAGCGGGTCAGCAGCAGGTGGCCGTTGTAATGAAAGTCGCCCACCAGCGGGGCGGTGATTCCCAACTGCTCCAGCTCATCGGCGATGGCCGGCAGGGCGCGGGCCGCGGCTTCGGTATTGACCGTCACCCGCACCAGTTCGGAGCCGGCGCGGGCCAGCTCCGCCGCCTGGCGCGCCGTCGCCGCCGCATCGGCGGTGTCGGTGTTGGTCATGGATTGCACCACGATCGGGTGCTTGCCGCCCACCCAGACTCCGCCTACGTTCACCGCCACGCTGCGGCGGCGCGGGGACGTGGCATCCGACTGCAGGCTGGAAAGCGGGACTGCCATACCGCGGAAGTTGGCCGGGCTCAATGCAGATGGCTGCTGACCGCGCGGGCAATGTCGTTATAGACCACGAAGGTCATCAGCAGCACCAGAAAAGCGAAACCGGCCTGATAGACGCGCTCCTTCACCCGCAGGCTGAGGTCGCGGCGCATCAGGCTTTCAATCAGCAGGAACAGGATCAGCCCGCCATCCAGCACCGGCACCGGCAGCAGGTTCAGGATGCCCAGGTTCAGGCTGATCAGCGAGGTCACCTGGACCAGCGGATAGATCGTGGGCGCGCGCGCCGCCTGGCCGGTAATGCTGACGATGCCGATCGGCCCCTGCAGTGCGGTCGGCGAGGAGCGGCCGGAGAGCAGCCGCTTGAGCAAATCCAGAATCAGGCCGGCGCCCTGGCGATTGGCGATCACGGCCTGGTTGACCGCCTGCGAGAAGGAGAGATGGATGTAGCTGAGGCCGGTATCCAGGGTGGTGCCGAGCATCCAGCTCGGCTGCCTGGCGCCGCTCAGGCGCATCTGCCGCGGCGTCGCCGCCAGGGTCAGCCGCCGGCCGCCGCGCGCCACCTGCAGTTGCACCGGATGGCCGCCGGAGCGCTGTATATTTTCCACCAACTGGGCGGGCGCCAGCAGCTTGACCTTATTCACGCTCAGAATGCGGTCGCCGGGCCGCAGCCCGGCCGCCGCCGCCGGCGAGCCCGGCAGCACGCTATCCACCACGATCGGCTGCCGCGGCACCAGCCCCAGCGAGAGCTGGCCGGAGGCGCCCACCGCGCGCGGCACCATCGTCAATTGCCGCTCCGCGTCGCCGCGCTCCACCCGCAGCCCCAGCGAGCGGTCCACCGATAAGGCCGCCTGAATGTAGATTTGCTGCCATTTGGGATGGACTTGGCTGCCGATCTGCAAGATGCGGTCGCCGGGCTGCAGCCCGGCCTTCGCCGCCGGCGAATTCGGCTGCACCGCGGCGACCACGGCCGGCAGATCGAGATAGGCGTCGTGCGGAAAGCGCCGCATGTAGATCGGCACCATCAGCCCCACCGCCAGCGCGATGTTCATCAGCGGGCCGGCAAAAACGATCAGCAGCCGCTGCCAGCGCGGTTTGGAGACGAACTCGCGCGGGTCGCCGCTGGCGCCCGCCACCGGGTTTTCCCCGGCCATGCGCACATAGCCGCCCAGCGGCAGCGCGCTGACCCGGTAATCCGTCTCCCCCCGCCGCATGCCCATCAGCCGCGGCCCGAAACCGAGCGAGAACACTTCCACTCGCACGCCGAAAAATTTAGCCGCCAGAAAATGGCCCAGCTCGTGGATGAAGACGATGATGCACAATACCGCCGCAACGGCGATAACTTCGATAATGACGGAATTCATGATGAGGTCTGGGCGGCAATCCAGTTTTCCGCCAGGCGCCGCGCCTGGCGGTCTATCTCTAGAATATCGCCAATCGAGCGCGGCGGCGGCCCGGAGGACG
The DNA here is from genome assembly GCA_021789895.1 of Acidobacteriota bacterium. Taxonomy (GTDB): domain Bacteria; phylum Acidobacteriota; class Terriglobia; order Terriglobales; family SCQP01; genus JAKASR01. The sequence goes on from JAJYIU010000004.1 coordinate 33,915, forward strand.
CGGCCAGCACCGCCTCGATCACCTGCGGAATCGCCGAAAAGGGGATGGCGCCGCGGCGAAAGGCGGCCAGCGCCGCCTCATCCGCGGCATTCAGCGCCGCGCCCGCCCCGCCGCCGGCCCGCCCCGCCGCCCGCGCCAGCTCCAGGCAGGGAAAGCGCCGCGGATCGGGCGGATGGAATTCCAGCCGTCCCAGCTCCAGCAGCCGCGCCGAGTCGCTCACCGGCAGGCGCTCGGGCCAGGTGAGCGCGTATTGAATCGGCAGCGCCATGTCGGCGCGCCCAAGCTGCGCCACTAGCGAGCCGTCGTGAAACTCCACCAGCGAGTGCACCAGCGATTGCGGATGGATGACCACGTCCACTTCGCGCTCGCTCCTGCCGAACAGATGGCAGGCTTCGAGAATTTCGAAGCCTTTATTCATCAGCGTGGCCGAATCGAGGGTGACGCGCTCGCCCATCGTCCAGGTGGGATGCCGCAAGGCCTGCGCCGGGGTGAGGCGGGCAAATTCGCTCAATGGCAACTCGCGGAAGGGGCCGCCGGAGGCGGTCAGAATCAGCCGGCGCACCTCCGCGCGGCCTCCGGCGCGCAGGCATTGATGCAGGGCGCAATGCTCGCTATCCACCGGCAGGATGAGCGCGCCCGAGCGCCGCGCCGCCGCGGTCACCAGCTCGCCGCCGGCGACCAGGATTTCCTTGTTCGCCAGCGCCAGCCAGCAGCCCGCCGCCAGCGCATCCTGGGCGGCCTGCAGCCCGGCGATGCCGACCACCGCCGCCACCACGATCTGCGCCCCCGCCGAGGCCGCGGCCGCGCTCAGGCCGGCGGCGCCGTGCGCGATCTCCGGCCGCGGCTCGAGATCCGCCAGCCGCCGCTCCAGCTCGCGCGCGCCGTCGGCGGCCGCCACCGAGACCAGGCGCGGGCGGTAGCGCCGCACCTGGGCCTCGAGCCGGTCGAGATTGCGGCCCGCCGCCAGGGCCACCACTTCCAGCCGGCCGGCAAGGCTGTCCACCACGCGCAGCGCGCTGCCGCCAATCGAGCCGGTGGATCCGAGTATCGCCACCCGGCGCGGAAACGGCAGCGCGGCGGCCGAATCGCAGGCGTCCGCGGCGGCGGGAATGGCATCGAGTGGCACGGGTAGGGAGCCGCGAAGCGCCAGCTCAGGCGAATACGTGGACTGCGCCGCCGGCCGCGCCGCTGCTCGAGGAAAGCGGAGCGCTCAGCTCCGCAGGTAGAGATAGTACCACAGCACCGGGATGGCCAGCAGCATGGCGTCTATGCGGTCGAGCAGCCCGCCATGGCCGGGCAGCAGGGCGCCGGAATCCTTCACCCCGGCGCCGCGCTTGAGCGCGGATTCGGCCAGGTCGCCCACCTGCGCCGCCAGGTTGACGGCCAGCGCCAGCAGCAGCATCGGCGCCAGCGGAAAGGGGCGGGCAAAAGCGAAATTCAGCAGATGCAGCCGCGCCAGCGCCAGGGTCACGGCGGGGGCAAAATGCGCCAGCAAGCCGCCCGTCGCTAGCGCGCCGGCCAGCGAGGCCAGCGCGCCTTCCCAGCTTTTGGCCGGGCTGATCCGCTCCGCCAGCCGGCGCCGTCCCCAGGCTTTGCCGGCGTACAGCGCCGCGACGTCGCCCAGCCACACCACCAGCAGCAGGAATAACACCCACCAGACGCCCGCATTCGCCCGTATCTGGCCCAGCAGCCCGAGAAACAGCGCCGGATAAAACAGCGCCAGCAGGGTGAACCCGCTGTCGGCGGCGATTTGCGGCAGGCGGCCGCCGCGCAGCAGCGCGGCCGCCAGCACCGCCGCCATCGCCAGCATCATCGCCGCAAAGGGATCGAACAGCGGCGCCAGATACAACAGCAGGCGCCCGCCCGGCCAGGCCGCGTGCAGCGCGAGCGCCCAATCGCCGGCCAGGTGCGAGAGCAGCAGCACCAGCCACAGCCCGCCGAGCAAGGCCAGCCGGCGGTGCGGCCGCAGCTCGCACGCTTCGCCCAGGTCGAGCAACTCGCGCTGGGCGATGAAATTCAAGATCAGCAGCGCGCCGGCAAACACCGGCTGCGGCGCGCGCAGCGCAACCAGCAGCGCCAGCGGCGCCAAAAGGAGGGCGGTCGCGGCCCGCTTCATGCCCGCTCGCTTTCCGGCGGCACTCCGCCATAGCGGCGCTCGCGCCGCTGGTATTCCAGCAAGGCTTCGAACAGATGCAGCGGGCGAAAATCGGGCCACAGCACCGGCGTCGCCCAAAATTCCGCGTATGCCGATTGCCAGAGCAGGAAGTTGCTCAGCCGCAGCTCGCCGCTGGTGCGCAAGATCAAATCGGGGTCGGGGAGTTGGGCGGTATAGAGCTGGGCCTGGAGCGCCGCTTCGTCCACCTCCAGGCCGGGCTGCTCGCGCGCCTGGCGCAGCAGCGCCGCGCAGGCGTCCACCAGTTCGGCGCGGCCGCCGTAGTTAAGCGCCAGCACCAGGCGCAGGCCGCGGTGGCCGGCGGTCGCCTGGCAGGCGGCCTCGAGGTCGCGCCGCACCGCTGCCGGCAGTTCGTCCAACCGCCCAATCGCCTCCAGGCGGATGTGGTGGCGGCGCAGCAGAGGCAGCTCGCGGCGCAGGTACTCGCGCAGCAGGCGCATCAGGAAACTCACTTCCAGCCGCGGGCGCTTCCAGTTTTCCGCGGAAAAGGCGTACAGGGTCAGCACCGGCAGCCGCAGCCGGGCGCAGGTTTCCACCGTCTGCCGCACCGCCGCGATGCCGGCGCGGTGGCCGGCCACGCGCGGCAGATGGCGGCGCCGCGCCCAGCGCCCGTTGCCGTCCATGATGATGGCCAGGTGGCGCGGCAGCCGCGCCGGATCCAGGCGCGCGCGCAGCGCCTCGGCTTCGGCGTCGGGTGCGGGAGCGGCGGTTTTGGCGGCGGCGGCCCGGGGCATGCGGAATTTACGTTAGCATGCGCGCCGCCGGCTTCGCCATCCGCGAAATTCGCCGCGGCGCGCGCTTAGCTCCGGCTGCGCAGCAGCGTAATCACGTCGTCGGCGGTGACCATGCCCAGCAGCCGCCGCTCGCGATCCACCACCGGCAGCGCCAGCAGGTTGTATTTATCGAAGCGCTGGACGATGGCCGAATCCTTTTCGTCGGCTTCCACCGTCACCGGCTCCATCCCCAGCGCGGCCAGCCGGGTGCCGGCCGGCGCGAGCAGAATGCGCGCCAGCGGCACCGCGGCCAGCAGCCGGTGCTGGTCGTCCACCAGAAACAGCGCGTTCAGCGCCTCCACCGGGCCCTCGAAGCGGCGTAGGGCGGCGGCTACGTCGCCCACGGTCGCTTCCGCCGGCAGCGCCACCAGGTCGGTGGTCATGCGCCCGCCGGCGGTGTCTTCCGCAAACTCCAGCAGGTCGCTGACCTCGGCCCGCTCTTCCGCCTGCATGTCGAGCAAAATCTCGCGCGAGGTTTCCTGCGGCAGTTCGGCCAGCAGGTCGGCTGCCTGGTCGGGATCCATTTCTTCGATGATATCGGCGGCCTTTTCGGTGTCGAGCGCTTCGAGAATGGAGCGTTGCAGCCGCGGCTCGATCTCGCCCAGCACATCCGCCGCCACCTCGTCGGTGAGGCTCTCCATCACCGCCTCGCGCGCCGCCGGGGCCAGGTCTTCGACGATGTCGGCCACGTCGGCGGGATGCAGATTGGCCAGGTCCTGATAGGTGATCTGCAGCTTCACCCGGCGCGACGGGTCGGCCTCGATCAGGTTGAAAACGTTCCAGGGGATGCGGCGCGAGGCGGTCCAGTGCGAGGCCTGCGATAGCCAGCCGCGCGGAATCGCGCCCTGCAACAGCCGCCGTACCGCGCCGGCGACGCCGACGTCCACTTCCGCGGCGCGCAGCGAGAGCCGGCTGTCGGCGCGGTAGAGCTCGAAGCCGACGTCGTTGACGCGCACCACCTTGCGCCCGTTGACGTCGAGAATCTGCTGGTCGAGCACATCGCGCGTCAGCAGCAGATGGCCCGGGCCGGGCTCGAATTTTTCCGGCGGCGGAGCGTCGGGCAGCAGCCGCAAGCCGTGCAGGTTGAGGCTGGCAAAGCGCGCCGGTAACTGCCACCACTGCCGGTCCTGGCGAAACAGGATGGCCTGCACCTGCCGGGGATCGCTGGCCGGCTCGATCACCGCGTCGCGCAGGCGGCCCTGGCGCGCCCCGGTGGGCCCGTAGATCGGCAGCCCCAGCAATTCGGTTAGGTGATACATAACGCCTCCGCCCCGGCGCGCGCCCGCGCCGGCGCCCGGAATGGGCCGGCGCAGCATGTTAAAATCAGCTGGATACTTGCCGCCTTTGCCCTTCCCCGCCAGGGAAATCACCTGGACCACGAAGCTATGGCCGGCCGCGCTCGAGTTCCGCCCGGGGGCGAGCGCCGGACGCCGCAGGCAGGCCGGCTGATCGACTCATGCCCTCGCTGATTGCAAGAATATTTGGCACTAAGAACGAACGCCAGGTCAAGCGCCTGCGCCCGCTGGTGGAACGCATCAACGCGCTCGAGCCCGCCATGCAGGCGCTGAGCGAGGAGCAGATGCGGGAGCGCACCGCCGGCTTCCGCCGGCAGGTGAGCGAGCGGGTCGAAGCCGCCGCCGAGGAGGAGCGCGAGGCCGCCGAAAAAGCCGTGCTGGAGGAAATTCTGCCCGAAGCCTTCGCGCTGGTGCGCGAGGCCGGGCGGCGGGTGCTGCACATGCGCCACTTCGACGTGCAGCTCATCGGCGGCATGGTGCTGCACCAGGGCAAGATCGCCGAAATGAAAACCGGCGAGGGCAAGACCCTGGTGGCCACCCTGCCCTGCTATCTCAACGCCCTCAGCGGCCGCGGCGTTCACGTCGTCACCGTCAACGATTACCTCGCCCGCCGCGACGCGGAATGGATGGGCCGGCTGTATAAATACCTCGGCCTCAGCGTCGGCGTCATCGTCCACGATCTCGACGACGCCGAGCGCAAGGCCGCCTACGCCGCCGATATCACCTACGGCACCAACAACGAGTTCGGCTTCGACTACCTGCGCGACAACATGAAATTCGAGCTCGGCGACTGCGTCCAGCGCGAGCACCACTTCGCCATCGTGGACGAAGTGGATTCGATCCTGATTGACGAGGCCCGCACCCCGTTGATCATTTCCGGGCCGGCCGAGGAATCCACCGACAAGTACTACCGCATTGACCGCATCATTCCCAAGCTGGAGCGCGGCGATCCGCCCGAAGGCACGGAAAAACCCGCCACCGGCGATTATTTCATCGATGAAAAACTGCGCACCGCCACCCTCACCGAAGACGGCATCGCCAAGGTGGAAAAACTGCTGGGCGTGGAAAACCTCTATGAGCTCGGCAACATGGACCTGATCCATCACGTCCACCAGGCGCTGAAGGCGCATACCTTGTTCCAGCGCGACCGCGATTATGTGGTCAAGGAGGAATTGGACGAGGAGACCCGCCGCCGCGAGCGCAAGGTGGTGATCGTGGACGAGTTTACCGGCCGGCTGATGCCCGGCCGCCGCTGGAGCGAGGGCCTGCACCAGGCGGTTGAAGCCAAGGAAGGGGTGCGCATCGAGCGCGAAAACCAGACCCTGGCCACCATCACCTTCCAGAACTACTTCCGCCTCTACCGCAAGCTCGCCGGCATGACCGGCACCGCCGAAACCGAGGCCAACGAGTTCTACAGCACCTACAAGCTCGATGTCATGGTGATTCCCACCAACCGGACGCTGATCCGGATCGAGAATCCGGACGTGGTCTTCCGCACCGAGCGCGAGAAGTTCAACGCCGTGGTGGACGAAATCCGCGCCTGCCTGGGGCGGGGGCAGCCGGTGCTGGTGGGCACCATCTCGGTGGAAAAATCCGAGCATCTTTCCTCCCTGCTGCAAAAGGGCAAGATCCGGCACGTCGTGCTCAACGCCAAGTACCACGAGAAGGAAGCCGAAATCGTGGCCCAGGCGGGGCGCAAGGGCGCGGTGACCATCGCCACCAACATGGCCGGCCGCGGCACCGATATCCTGCTCGGCGGCAATCCGGAGCAGATGGCCCGCGATGCCGCCCGCAAGCAGAACCGCAACTGGGAAAGCCTCACCCGCGAAGAGGTGGATGCGCTGATGGCCCCCTACAAGGCCGAGTGCGACCGCGAGCACGACGAAGTGGTCGGGCTGGGCGGGCTGCACATCCTCGGCACCGAGCGCCACGAGTCGCGCCGCATTGACAATCAGTTGCGCGGCCGCGCCGGCCGCCAGGGCGACCCCGGCTCCTCGCGCTTCTATCTCTCGCTCGAAGACGACCTGCTGCGCATCTTCGGCGGCGAGCGCATCAGCGGCCTGATGGCCCGCCTGGGCATGAAGGAAGGCGAGCCGATCGAATCGCGCCTGATCACCCGCCGCATCGCCGCCGCCCAGGAGCAGGTCGAGGGCCGCAACTTCGAACAGCGCAAACACCTGCTCGAGTACGACGACGTCCAGAACAAGCAGCGCGAATACATCTATGGCATGCGCCATAAGCTGCTCGCCGGCGAAGACCAGAAGGCGTTCCTGCTCAGCATCGCCGAGGATATGATCGGCGCCGATCTCGAAACCTTCTGCGGCAAGGACACCCACCCGGATACCTGGAACATCCAGGGGCTGCGCGAGGCGCTGCGCGACCGCTTCGGGCTGGATTTCCTCGCCGCCGGGGTCAAGCCCGACGAGCTGGATTACGCCGGCCTGGAAACCGCCCTGGTGGACGCCGTCACCCGGCATTACGAGGCCAAGGAACAGCAGCTCGGCGCCGAGGCCATGCGCCAGTTCGAGCGCATCGTCCTGCTGCAGGTGGTGGATAACCTCTGGAAAGACCACCTGCTCGGCATGGACCACCTCAAGGAGGGCATCGGGCTGCGCGGCTACGGCCAGCGCGATCCGCTGATCGAGTACAAAAAAGAGTCTTTCACCATGTTCGAGGAGCTGCAGCAGCGGATCGAGGACGACGCCGTGCGCACCATCTTCCTCGCCCAGATTCAAAGCGAGGAAGAGCAGCGGCGCGCCGCCGAGGAAGAAGCCCGCAGCCTGCGCGACTATCAGCGCGAAATGGAGCGCCGCCAGCGCCAGCAGCAGCGCGAGCTGCGCTTTTCCGGCGGCGAAGACGGCCAGGCGGTGCAGCAGGTCATCCGCGGGCAGGCGAAAACCGGGCGCAACGATCCCTGCCCCTGCGGCTCGGGCAAAAAATTCAAGAAGTGCCACGGCGCCGGCGTCGCCTCCTGAGCGCGCCCCCGCCGCCGCGAAAACGGGCAAAACTGGACTTTGCTCGACTCATGGCAAAGCCGTATTTGATTCAACCGCACCTGCGCCGATGAAATGGGCGAATATTTAGGTCTATACCGTTCACATTGCGCTAAAAAACGGCATAGAGTCTTTGTCTTCGAAAAGAAAGCTTATCGCGCCCAGCGTTCGGCCCGCGATATGAACCGGCTCGATCCGCTGATTCACAACGGAACGGTGAAAGGTGTAATGGTCAAATCGAGAAGCCTTTTCAGCACGCCGGAAAATCCGATCACGGTCCCAACGATGCTAACGAGCTTTCGAGCGGTAAAGAAAAGATCGAATGAATTGAAACGGAATGCAGGCAGCCAAAACCTATTCGAACCTTCCATCTTTAAAGATCTGAAAGTGACGGCATTGTCGGGGCATTAGCGCCGGCGCGCCGCGGCGCGGCCAAAACGCATCGGGCCGCCGCCGGGATGCTGGCGGCGATACAGCTCCGCATAGCTGGCGAGAATGTAATCGGCGCGGCTGTAGCCCAGTGCTTTCGCGGTGCGGTCAATCCAGCCCGCGCGCCCTTCCAGCTCTAAAAAGTTGCCGGTCGGCGTCTCGTCCAGCGCCGCTTCCCCGCCCTGCGGCTGCCGCCAGCGGGTGCGGTATTTCTCGTAATACCAGTGCTCGCCCAGGCCCAGCAGCCGGGCTAGCCGGCGAAAACTTTCTCCCTCGGCGAGCGGCAACTCGATTTCCGGCCGCCGCTTGTGGCGGCCGGCCCGCGCCGGCCCCTTGGCCGTCAGCCGCCATTCCCTTCCGTGCTGGCGCAGCCGCAGCAGCCGTCCGGTGCGCCGCCAGCCGCCGGCGGCGTCGTCGAAAACCCAGTTGCGCTCGAGCTGCCGCGCCGCCGCCGGGCGAAAGCCCAACTGCGCCAGCCGGCGCTTGAGGGCCGTTAAATCGCCGGCCGGCAGCTTGATTTCGATCTCGAGCGGCGGCCGGGCCGGCGCGCGGCGCGTCCCGGCGCCAGGCCGGCGGTGGGGCCGTGCGCGCGCGGCCGCTTGCGGCGGCATCAGCTCTCCCGCTCCACCGCCAGCGCCGGCAGCAGCGCCAGCGCGGCGCGATAGGGCGAATCGGGCAGGTCGGGCAGGCAGGCGGCGGCCAGTTCCGCCTCGCGCCGCGATTCCGCCCGCGCCTGCTGCAGCCCGCCGTGGCGGCGCACGGTGTTGAGAATGGCTTCGAAGCTGGCGCCGGCATAGTTGCCGTCGCGCATGACCTGCTCGAACTGGGCGCGCTCGCCCGCGCCCGCGCCGGCATAGGCGTAGAGCGCGGGCAGCGTCATCTTGCCCTCGCGCAGGTCGCCGCCCACCGGCTTGCCCAGCACCGCCTCCGAAGCGGTGTAGTCGAGAATGTCGTCCATCATCTGAAACGCCATCCCCAGGTGGCGGCCATAATCGCCCAGCCGCCGCTGGCGCTCGGGACTGGCGTCGGCCGCCAGCGCCCCCAGCCGCGCCGCCGCCGCGAACAGGCATGCCGTCTTGCGCTCGATTAGCTCGCGATGCTCCGCCGGCGCCACCACCGTGCCCAGCATCTCGCGCTGCCGCAGCTCGCCTTCCACCATCTTCTGCGTCAGCTCGATCAGAATTTCCAGAATTTCGAAGTTGCGCTCGCGCAGCGCCGCCCGAAAGGATTGCATGTACAGCCAGTCGCCGGCCAGCACCGAGGCCTGCGCCCCCCACTTCCGGTGCGTCGCCGGACGCCCGCGGCGGGTCTCGGCGCCGTCGAGAATATCGTCGTGAATCAGCGTCGCCGAATGCACCATCTCGACGATCGCCGCCAGCCGGATCGCCAGCTCCCCGCCCGCCCGGCCGCACGCCCCCGCTGCCAGCAGCAGCAGCGCCGGCCGCAGCCGCTTGCCGCCGCCCTGCTGCAGGTAGTGGTTGATGTCGGTGATGGCGGCGATCGCCGACACCGCTTCCCGCTGCAACTGCCCCTCCACCCGCTCCAGGTCGGGGCGGATCAGCGCCAGCCAATCCAGGGCCGGCGGGGCGGGAGATTCCGGGGAAGCGTGCATGGCGGCGCGGCTCAGTGGCTGCGGTAGTTGGTGAATTGCAGGTCCAGCCCGAAATCGCGCTGCTTCAACAGCGCAATCACGTCCTGCAGCACGTCGCGGTCGCGCCCGCTCACCCGCACCGTGTCGCCCTGGATCGAAGCCTGCACTTTTTTCTTCGAGTCCTTGATCACGCGCACGATCTCTTTCGCCGTGTCGGTGGCGATGCCCTGCTTGATCACGGCTTCCTGGCGCACGCTCGCCCCCGCCGCCGGCTCGATCTTGCCGTAGTCGAAGGCGCGCAGCGAGACCCCCCGCCGCACCAGCTTCTGCTGCAGAATCTCGGTCACCGCCTTGAGCTTGAACTCATCCGGAGCGGCGAGGCTCAGCTTCAAATCTTTTTCCGCCAGCTCGATGCGGCTGCCGCTCGATTTCAGGTCGTAGCGCGTTTGCACTTCCTTCAGCGCCTGCTGCACCGCATTCGAGACTTCCTGCAAATTCACCTGGCTGACGACGTCAAACGAGTTTTCCTGGGGCATGGCGGGTCTGGATCGCGATCCAAGGATTATTAAAGCACGGCCGGCGCCGGCGCGGGTTCGGCGCGCGTGCGCGTGAACAGGGCGCGAAAATTGCCGCTCGTCTGCGCCGCGATTTCCGCGATCGTCGAGCCGCGCGCGGCCGCCAATATCCGCGCCGTTTCCGCCACCCACGCCGGCTCGTTGCGCTTGCCGCGATGCGGCGCCGGCGCCAGGTAGGGGGCGTCGGTTTCGAGCAGCAGGCGGTTCGCCGGCAGCTCGCGCGCCAGTTCGCGCATCGCCTCCGAGCGCGCGAAGGTCAGCATCCCGCTGAACGACAGGTAGAAGCCCAGCCCCAGCGCCCGCTCCGCTTCCCGACGCCCCCCGGTAAAGCAGTGCAGCACGCCGCGCGCCTCGCCCCCCCGCTCTTCCAGGCACGCGAAACAGTCGTCCCAGGCCTCGCGGCAATGGATCGAAACCGGCAGGCCGGTTTCCGCCGCCAGCGCCAGTTGGCGGCGGAACAGCGCCAACTGCGTTTCCCGGCTGGAGTGCAGATAGTGGTAGTCGAGCCCGATCTCGCCGATGGCCACGATTTTCGGCCGCGCCGCCAGCCGGCGCAGCTCCTCGAGCGAGGCCTCCGTCGCCGCCTGCGCCTCGTGCGGATGGATGCCGGCGCTGGCCCAGACCCCGTCGCAGCCTTCCGCCAGCCGCAGCGCCCCCGCCAGCGTCCCCGGCGCCGCCCCGCCGCCCATCGCCAGCAGCGTCGTCACCCCGGCGGCCCGCGCCCGCGCCAGCACCGCTGCGCGGTCGGCGTCGAAAGCTTCCAGATCCAGATGGCAGTGCGAATCGGTGAGCATGGCGAAGCCTTGGCTTGGCAGTGGACCGCTGCCAGTGTTTAGTTTATCGTCCGCTGCGCACTGCGCGCGGTCTGCCGGTGCCTTTTCGCTGTCTGGCTGCCGGCTGATAACGGTCGGCTGACGGCTTTTCCGCGGCGGCCTAGAATGGATATCATGCCCCGGCGCTCGCAACCCCAGCCCAGGCCGGCGCCGCGCGTCCCGCCGCCGGCGGCCGCCGCCCCGCCGCCGCCCCTGGACCCGCTCAGCCTGAAGCTGCAGAAATTGCGCGCCCGGCAGTTGGGCCAGCCCCGCCCCACGCGCAAGTTCATCCCGAAAATTCGCCGCCCCGTCAAACATCCCAAACGTGAACTGGAACGGCAGGAGTAATTCCCCCTCGGGCCCTCCACCCGGTGCAATCCCGCGGCAAACGCGCTACGATGCTTCCCCATGAGCCTGGAGTTCTGGCAAAGCCCGAATTTTCCCGGGCTGGAAAGCTTAAACCAGTTGCTGCTCTGGACCCGGCAGCGCGGCGATGTGCCGCTGCTCTGTGCCAAGCGCAATGGCATTTGGGTCTCGCTCACCGCGCGCCAGTTCTACAATCGCGTGCGCGCCGTCGCCGCCGGCCTGCAGGCGCTGGGACTGCGCCCCGGCGACCGTGTGGCGATCCTGTCGGAAAACCGCCCCGAATGGATGGTCTCCGACTTCGCCTGCCTCGCGCTGGGCCTGGTGGACGTGCCGGTTTACCCGACCCTGCCCGCCGATCAGGTCGCCTTCCTGCTGCGCCATGCCGGCGTCCGCCTGGCGCTGGTCTCCTCCGCCGGGCAGGCGGACAAGGTGGAATCGCAGTGGCCCTCGCTGCCCGATTTGAGCTACCTCTGCGTCTTCGACGATAATGCCCAGCCGGCGCCACTGCCCGGCCGGCCGCCGGCCCGGCTTGCCTGGAGCAGCCTGGAACAGCATCCGCCCATCGCTGCGGCCGGGTTCGATGCCCGCCTGAGCGCCACCCGCCCGGAAACCGTCGCGACCCTGCTCTATACCTCCGGCACCACCGGCATTCCCAAGGGCGTGCCCTTAACCCACCGCAATCTCTGCGCCTGCCTCAACTATGCCGCCGTCGGCTTCGATTTCGGCCCCGGCGACGTGCGGCTGTCCTTCCTGCCGATTTCCCACATCACCGAGCGCCATTTGAACTATGGCGACCAGATGTTCGGCATGCTCACCTGTTACGCCGAAAGCCTGGAAAAAGTCGCCGATAACCTGCTCGAAACCCGGCCCACGGTGATCGCCTCGGTGCCGCGGATCTATGAAAAAGTCGCCGCCGGCGTGCGCGCCCAGGCCGCCGCCGCCTCTCCGCTCAAGCGCCGCCTGTTCGCTTGGGCGCTCGAAACCGGCCGGAAGCTGGCGCCCTACCGGCTGGGCGATCGCCCCGGCCCCCCGCCCTGGGGCTTGCGCCTGCGCTCCCGGCTCGCCGGCCGGCTCGTCTATCGCCGCCTGCGCCAGCGCCTCGGCGGGCGCCTGCGCGTCGCCATCGCCGGCGGCGCCCCGCTCGGCCGCGAACTGGCCGAATATCTCCTCCACCTCGGCCTGGTCGTGGACGAGGGCTATGGCCTGACCGAAACTTCGCCCGTGATTGCCGTCAACAAGCCCGGCGCGCGCCGCCCTGGCTCGGTCGGCAGGCCGCTGCCCAACCTGCAACTGCGCTTCCGCGAAGACGGCGAGTTGCTGGTCAAGGGCGCTACCGTCTTCGCCGGCTATTACCGGAACCCGCAGGAAACCGCCGACGTGCTCGAAGACGGCTGGTTTGCCACCGGCGATATCGGCCACCTCGATGCGGAAGGCTTCCTCTATATCACCGATCGCAAAAAAGACCTGCTCAAGACCTCCGGCGGCAAGTTCATCGCCCCGCAGCCGATTGAAAACCGGCTGAAAGCTTCCAGCTACATCGCCGAGGCGGTCGTCGTCGGCGATGGACGCCAGTACGCCAGCGTGCTGCTGACTCCCAACTTCGCCGCGCTCGAAGCCTGGGCCCGCGCCCAGGGCTGGGCCTGGAACTCGCGCGCCGAGCTCTGCGCCCGACCCGAAACCCGGAATCTCTACGCCGCCGAAGTGGAAAAAATCAACTCCACCCTGGCGCGCTTTGAAACTTTGAAGCGCTTTACCCTGCTCAGCGGCGATTTCACCCTCGAAGACGGCGAGATCACCCCTACCATCAAAGTGCGCCGCCGCCGCGTCGCTGAAAAATACCGCGCCCAGATTGACGCCATGTATCCGGCGGAATAGCGCGCCGGCAGCATACCTCTAAAGAATGGCTAAGGGCCCAGTGCGTGCCTGTCCCCGGCGGACTGGCTATTGGGTTCATCATAGGTCAGTTCCGCTACTTCGCCCGGACCTGTATGTCCGCGCCAATTCCATCCCCGCCGATAGCGTCCGCCGCGCCGCCCGCCCCGCGCCGCTTCTGGCTGCAAATCGCTCTAGTGTATGCCGCCCTCGAGGGCGCGCTCTGGACGCTGCACATCACCCGCGCCTTCTGGTCGGGCGCGGCCATGGGCTTGATTCTCGCTTTCACCCTGGCCGAGCGGAATTTGTGGCCTAACCTCGGCATCGCTCCGCGCCGCATCCGCCAGGGCTGGTGGATCGCCCCCGCCGGCCTCGGCTTGGCGCTCCTGATCGTCGCCCTGGGAGACCAACTGGGCACGCTGCACCAGTTGTTCGGCCCGAAAATCGTCTATTGGCATGTTCTCGGCTATGCCGTCTGGTCGCTGGTGCAGGAATTCATCGCCCAGGGCTTCTTCTTTCTGCGGCTGGAGGCGCTCTTGCGCAGCGCCCCGAAAGCGGTCGCGGCCAATGCCGCCCTCTTCGCCCTGGCGCATTTGCCCAGCCCGGTGCTGTTCGCAGTCACCCTCGCCGGCGGCGCGATCCTGAGCGAGTTGTTCCGCCGCTATCGCACGATTTATGTGCTGGCCGTGGCGCATATCGTCGTCGCGCTCAGCATCGCCGTCACCGTCCCCGCCCCCATCCTGCGCAATATGCGCGTCGGCATCGGCTACCTGCGCTTCCATCCGGCCCCGGTTGACAAACGATGAACCGGAATCGCCAAACCGGGCCTGGCCGGCATCGCATCGGATGGTCCGCCGCCCTCGGCCTGCTCGGCTACCTCCTGCTGCTCGTTGCTTTTTGGGAAGCGGCACATTATTTCCGCCTCGCCCGCCCGCTGCGCGGGCATTTGTTCTTGCCCTTTCTCGCGCTCGCGGCCATGCTGGCCGTGTTTTGGGGATTCGGCTGGGGTCTGGACGCCTGGCTCCGCCGCCGGCTCCGCTTGCGCCTCGCCCGCCTGCTCGTCCCCGGCGCTTTTTGCCTCGCCGTCTATGCGCTGCTCAGCCTTCCGCTGGATGAATTCCGCCTCGGTTTTGCCCTGGTCTATTGGGCGCTGCCCACCGCGCTGGCCGCGCTGCTGCTCTATCTGCCGCCCGGCGATCGCTTTAGCTGGCAGGATGCCGTCACCCTCGCCGCCCTGGGCCTGCCCATCGAATACGGCTGGCTGCGCCGCGCCCTGCCCCAGCCCGGCCTCGGCGACCTGCCCAAATTCCTGCTCGCCGATCTCGCCCTCTATCTTTACCTGATCGTGCGCCCGCTGCCCGGCGTCGGCTTCGACCTCCGCGCCCACTGGAGCGATTTCAAAAACGGCGTGCGCGAATGGGCCTGGTACACGCCCATCGCCATCGGCCTGGGTTTCCTCCTTGGCTTCATACGCTTTCATCCCGTCTGGCCCGGCTTCGGGCGCCTGGCCGGGGCGGCGCTGGTGACCTTCCTCTTCGTCGCCCTGCCGGAAGAGCTCTTTTTCCGCGGGCTGCTGCAGAACCTCTTCGCCACCCGGCTGCCGCCGCTGCGCGCGCAGGCGCTGGCGGCGGCCATCTTCGGCCTGGCGCATTACGTCCACGGCCCGGTCTTCAACTGGCGCTATGTCATCCTGGCGGCGATCGCCGGCTGGTTCTACGGCAACGCCTGGCGGCGGCAACAGCGGCTCGCCGCCTCCGCCACCACTCACGCCCTGGTGGACGTGATCTGGGGCGCCTGGTTCCGGAAATAGCGGCTGCGCCCCAGGCGTCAAAACTATGCTGTTTTCAGTTCATTTCCGGGTGTATAGTGTCTGCTTATAGAGTCGCCTCCAATGAGGGATTCTGACCAGGACCCTGCGGAAAGAGGACCATTATGGATACGCTGGCAATGATTTTGTGGGGGCTCTTAGGGCAGCATCCGCGCAAGCTCGCGCCAAAACATAAGCCGGTTGCGTTCAATGCGCAACATCTGCGGCATCCCCAGGGCGGCGTCGGCGCGCATCGCAGTTTGACGCAGCCTTACAAAAAAATGCAGAGCAAAGCCAATCTGAAGTTTTCATTGAAAAAGAACCTGGCTTTTTCTAAGGCCGGATACAAAGCGGCGCTTATCAAGAATGGGATATTGACCAAGAACGCTCCTAACCACAATACGCGGATGAGTAAGGCTAGCCCTGATCTGAAACATACGATTACCCGCAAGCTAAGGTCGGGCGCGATGAAGCATCTCTAGCCGGCTCGGGCCGGGCAGGTCCGCCCAGGCCCCCACCCCGCCATGTTGCCGAGCTTATACGCCGCCTGGTTGCAAGAGTTGCTGGGGGGGCCGATACCCGCCGAAACTCGCGCCACCTGCGCGGAGTGCGCCATGCTGGCCAAACCGGGGGAACAGGACCGCGAAGGCCTGTATTTCAACCCGGTGATGAAGTGCTGCTCCTACGTTCCCGATCTGCATAACTTTCTGGCTGGCGCAATTCTAGACGATGACGATCCCCAGATGGCCGAGGGGCGGAAGACGGTGGAAGCGCGGATCCGCGCCGGGGTCGGCGTCACGCCGCTAGGCTTGGAGCCGCCGGCCGATTACACCCTCCTCTACCGGCACGGTACGGAAGCCTTCGGCCGCAGCCAAACCCTGCGCTGCCCGCACTATATCGAAGCCGGCGGCCGCTGCGGTATCTGGAAGCACCGCGAATCCACCTGCGCCACTTGGTTTTGCAAATACGAACGCGGCAGCCTCGGCCATCTTTTTTGGCGCGAGCATTTGCATCCCTTGCTGGCCGCGGTGGAACACCACCTGGCGATTTGGTGCGCGCTGGAATTGGGATTGGAGTTGGACGCCTTGCATTCGCTGCTGGCCGAAGCCCGCGCGGCCGACCCCGAATCGCTGCAGCCGGAACAGATCGATCGCCGCCCCGAACCGGAAAAGCAGCGCCGGATCTGGGGCAATTGGCGGGGACGGGAAATGGAGTGGTACCGGGCCTGCGCCGGCCGGGTCCGAAACCTGAGCTGGCGCGACACGGCCGCAATCTGCGGCTGCGAGGTCGCGGTGCTGGCGCGCCTGGCGCAAAAAGCTTACCGCGAATTACTCGATCCGCAATTGCCCGAACGGCTGGAGCCGGCGCCGTTTGAGCTGGTGCAGATCGAGACCGGACGGCTGCGGGTCGTGGGCTACAGCCGGCTCGATCCACTCGACCTGCCGGCGCAAGTGTTCCAGGTGCTGCATTATTTCCGCGGCCGCAATACGCGCGCGGCGGTGCAAGCGATTCAACAGGAAGAAAATATCGCGCTCAGCGACGATCTGATTCTGAAATTGAAAGATTTTGGAATATTGCAAGCGCCTGGCCCTGGCGGATGAAGCCGTTCCGGCCGCCCATTTTAGCCGGGTGGACGTGCTCTGGAGAGCCGGATTTCGCCGGCGTTTGTCTTGCCGGAATCGGAGTCGCTGGAATCAGCCGGCGGCCTCGAATAAGCCTGCCGCGCCCTGGCCCCCGCCCACGCACATCGTCACTACGCCATAGCGCGCCCGCCGGCGCGCCATCTCGTAGGCCAGCGTCCCGGCCAGGCGCGAGCCGGTCATGCCAAAAGGATGCCCGATCGAAATCGCGCCGCCATTCACGTTCAGCTTCTCCGGATCGATGCCCAAACGCTCGCGGCAATAGACCACCTGGACGGCAAAGGCCTCGTTCAGCTCCCAAACGTCGATGTCTTCCAATTTCACCCCGCTGCGCTGCAGCAGCTTCGGCACCGCAAACACCGGCCCTATCCCCATTTCGTCGGGATCGCAGCCGGCCACCTGGAAGCCGCGAAACGTCAACAGCGGCCGCAGGCCCAATGCCCGCGCCCGCGGCGCCGACATCAGCAGCGTGGCGGACGCCCCATCCGAGAGTTGCGATGAGTTCCCCGCCGTGACCGTGCCCGCGCCGCTGTCGGCGTCGAAATAGGGCTTCAGCGCGAGCAGTCCCTCGAGCGTGGTGTCCGGGCGGTTGCACTCATCCTGGTCGCACCGCACCTCGCGCGTGCCGGTTCGCTCGCCGGTTTTCCGGTCCACAACCGCCATCGTGGCTTGCAGCGGGGCGATTTCGTTCCGGAAGAAACCTTCCTGCTGCGCGCGCGCGGTCCGCTGCTGGCTCAGCAGCGCGTATTCATCCTGGCTGCGCCGGCTGATCCGGTAGCGCTTGGCCACCACTTCCGCGGTCTCGCCCATGACCATATAGAGGCCCGGCAGCCGCCGCTGCAGTTCCGGATTCGGGCTGTTGTCCCGGTTCATCCAGGTAATGCTTTCCACGCCTCCGGCAATGATCGCGTCTACGCCTTCCTGGCTGATCTGGTGCGCGGCCAGCGCAATCGCCTGCAGCCCGGATGCACAAAACCGGTTGAGCGTCGTGCCGGCCACCGCGGTCGGCAGGCCGGCCAGCATCGCCGCCACCCGCGCAATGTTGTGCCCCTGGCTGCCATTCGGATAGCCGCACCCCAGCACCACGTCTTCGATTTCCCGCGGCTCGATCTGCGGCGCTTTCCGCAACACGTCGCGAATGCAATGGGCGGCAAGCTCGTCCGGGCGGGTCAGATTGAAGGAGCCTCGATGGGCTTTCGCCAGCGCCGTTCGCGAGCTGGCCACGATCACCGCTTCTCTCATCCCTTCCCTCCCTGCCGGATTTTCGACGCTCGGCTGCTCTTTTGGCGGCGGCTCTGGCTCCATCGCTCCGTCATCAGTATGCTGAAATCGCGTGCGAAGTTCGAAGCGCTTTTTAGGCTTCGGTCTCCGCCGCGAAAAAATTCCTGGGCTTGGCCCGTCGTATCTGGTGAACGTGCGCTGATCCACGCCTCGCGCGCGCGCGGCCGTTAGGCAGTCGCGCCCGCCGCCGCGGCCGCCCGCCTCAGTCCCAGCAGTCCGGCGCCCAGCGCGCCGGTGTATTCACAATTTTCCGGCACCTGGACGGGGATTTTCAGCCGGCGCTCCAGCGCGCGCACCGCGCCGCGCTGATGGGCCACTCCGCCCACCAGCACGACCGCCTCGGCCGCCGCCACCCGTTTCAGCAGCAGCGCGGAGCGGTCGGCAAGCGAGTCGTAAATCCCGGCGAGGATGTTGGGCACGGTCGCGCCCGCCGAAACATGGTTGATGATCTCGGATTCGGCCAGCACCGCACAGATGCTGCTGATCGGTTGCGGCTGATCGGCTTCGAGCGCGAGTTCGCCGGCGGCCTCGAGCGGAATCTGCAGGTAGCGCGCGGCGCGCACGATAAAGCTGCCGGAGCCGGCGGCGCATTTGTCGTTGGTTTTGAACTGATGCACCCGGCCGGTTTCGCTGAGCCCGATCGCCCGCGTGGACTGGCTGCCGATGTCGAGCAGGGTGCGCGCGCCGGGAAAGAGGAAGTGCGCGCCGCAGGCGTCGCTGGTGATTTCGGTGATCTGTATATTGCGGAAGCCGATGCTGTAGCGCCCCAGGCCGGTGGCGGCAATGTAATCCAGCTCCGCGTCGTCCAGCCCCGCCTGCTCGCAGGCCTGCTCCAGGGCGGCGCGGGCGGCCTTCTCCATCGCCACCCCCGTCTTCGCCGCGCCGCGGCCGAGAATTTGCGCGCGCGCGGCAAATTCGGCCGCGGCGGCGGGCTCGAGCGCGGCCGCGGCGCCCGCCGGCCCGGCCAGAATCACCGCTTTCGTGAAGGCCGATCCCACATCCACCCCGCCGGCATAGAGCCGGCGCGGCGCGGATGGGCGCGCTTCAGCCGGCGAGGATCGCATCGGCTGGCCTCCGGTTGCCGGCTTTCATGCCGGCGTCCATTTTCTCCAGGGCGAAGAGGGCGGCGCCGAGGGCGCCGGCAAAGTGGGCGCCGGGGCTGACTTCGAGCTTGGTCTCCAGCACCTGCTCCAGCGCGCGCACCATGCCGAGGTTGCGGGCGACGCCGCCGGTCATGGTGATGGCGGCCTCGAGCGGCACGCGGCGGGCGAGGGACACGGTACGCCGGGCGATCGCCAGGTGCACCCCGCCCAAAATATCCTCCGCCTGCTTCCCCTGGGCCAGGTACGAGAGGATATCGGATTCGACGAACACGGTGCAGACGGTGGTGATTTTCACCGGATGCCGCGCCGCCAGCGAGAGCGGCCCCAGCTCATCCAGCCCGAGCCCCAGCACTTCGGCGGCGTTGGCCAGGAAACGGCCGGTGCCGGCGGCGCACTTGTCGTTCATGACGAAGTCCAGCACTTCCCCGCGCGCGCCGACGCTGATCGCTTTCGCATCCTGGCCGCCCATGTCAATCACGGTGCGCGTCGCGGGAAACAGAAAATGCGCGCCGCGGGCGTGGCAGCTGATTTCCGTCATCTGGGCGTGGCCAAAGGTGATTTTGTAGCGCCCGTAGCCGGTGCCGACCACGTAGCCGACCTCCTCCGGCGCCACCGCGGCTTCCCGGCAGGCGGCCAGGAATCCGTTCTCCGCCGCCCGCTGCACGTTGGAGCCGGTATCCACCAGCGCCCGGCCCAGCAGGCGGAATCCGTCCCTTTCGCCGGCGATCACGGCCTTGGTCTGGGTCGAACCGACATCCACTCCCGCGGCCAGCAGCATCACGGCCCCCCTTTCAGTCCAGAATCCGCAGCGTCGGACCCGCCGCAACCTTCGCCGGCTCATCCCCCGGCGCCGGCCCGTTTGCCCGCACCAGGGCGGCGCCGCGGCGGTGCGTACCGGTCGCGCGGGCATGCTCCAGGGCTTCGAAAAACGCGTCCATCCGGTTGCGGATCTGCGCCGTGGAAAAGTAGCGCGGGTCCTCCAGATCGGACTCGAGATAGAGGGTCGGAATGCCCAACTGGCGGGTGAAATAGTCCCGCATGTCGCCCTGCCCGGCGGAAAAAAGCCGGCAGCTTTTGACGAAATGGATCACCACCCCGTCCGCATCCCATTCCTCGACATAGCGGCGAATCTGCTGGTAGCGCTGCAGGTAGTTTCGGTTGGTCACGTTGTGCGCCAGCATGTGCAGCGCCAGCGATTCGAAGGGACGGTCGGGATCGTGGCGGAAGCCGAATTCCCATAGCCCGCCGACGGTGGAATAGGTCGAGGCCACGGGGGCGGCCTTCCAGGCCGCGAACATGTCGCGAAAAGCCCGAAAAAACGGATACGGCGGCGGGCCCTCGATCACGATGCGGAAATTTTCCTGATCGTAGAGCCCTTCGCCCCGCGCCGCTTTGGCCTCCATCTCCTCGAGCGCCAGCTCGAAAAAAGCCACGCCCTCCGGCCGGCCGCGATAGACGTACAGCGGCCCCATCAGCGTAATCGCGTCGAAATAGGCGTCGAAGGGCGAGGGCGTGCGCCGGGCCAGGTGCTTGATCCGCGACCAGGCCTCTTCGACCCGCGCCGCGCAGCGCACCGCTTCGCGAAAACGCTCGGCATCGAAGCGGCGGCCGGTGATCGCCTCGAGCTGCGCCACGATTTCCTGCAATTGCCGGACGATGTAGGCGACATCCTCGGCGCGGGGCTCGTCCGTGCGCAGGAACGGCACGTCCAGCAGCGTGAGCGGCGCCCCTTGGAACTCGGCGCAATGCTCGAACCATTTCACGTAGGTGTTGCAGCCGACGAAATTGCAGAGCACCAGCGCGGGCGTGGGCAGCCGGGTGCCGGTGGGCGTGAGGCCCTGCAGCAGCGCGCCAATATCGGCCTTCACGTAGGCGCAGTTGTCGGCGGCATAGCCGAGTTCCTCCGCCGCCAGAATCGGCGCCAGCGAGGCATGGCGGATGGCGAGCTGCAGGGCGTTGATCTCGGGATAGAGCGGCACCGCGCCGAAGCCCTCCAGCAGCTCCACGCAGTTGCCCGCGATCATCAGCGAGACTGCCGGCGGATTGCCGCTGCGCGCCGATTCCTCCAGCCGCTCGTACCAGCGCTGCATCAGCTCCCGCTGCGCCTGGTGCATCCGGCCGCGATATTCGGATGGAATGCTGGCTGGCATGGTGCGCCTCAATCGAACAGCAGGGATTCCACGAAGGTTTCGATCTCGGTGCGCAGCCGGTCGAAGGTGAAGGCCTTTTCCTCGAATTCGAGCAGCAGATGGGGAATGGCGGCCGCTTCCAGTTCGCGCTTGAACAGCACGTAATCGAAATAGGCCGGCTCGCAGAATTTGGCGATGAGAAACAGCACCGCCTGGGCGCCCAGCCGCCGTGCTTTTTCCACCAGCAACAAGTGCCGGCGGTGGCGGAAATCGTGCCGCACCGAGGAATAGACCGAGCGGTCGAGATAGCTTTCGGCGAGCGCGCCCAGCGGATCGCCGTTCACCGGAACGTCCTCGCTGAACCAGCGGCGGCCCAGCAGGAAATCGTCGTCCAGGATGTAGCAGCCGGCGTCCTCGATCAGCCGGATCAGGTCCAGCGGCGGCTGCTCGCAAAAGGAGCCTTCGATCACGATGCGCAGGCTGTCGCGCGGCTTGGCGGCCGGCGAGGCGAGTTCCGCCAGGGCCTCGCGCAGCCAGGCGTTGTGCGTCTCGACCGGCACGAAATTGCCGGCGCGCATCACCAGGTAAAGATCCAGGGTGCGCATCTGGTGCGGCTGCGCGGCGCGCTGCGCGTAGAGCGCGCGCAGCAGGGCGCGGTTTTCGTTGTAAAGGGCGATCGCCGCCTGCAGCCCGCGGTCGTCGATTTTCCGCCCCCCCAACTGCTCCAGCCGGCCGGCGAGGCGCTGATACTCGCCCTTCAAAAATCCGGCGCTGGCGCTTGAGGCCGGGTTCTGCGGCAGGTGCAAAAACTCGATGCTTTGCTGGGGAAAATTGCGCTCGCAAACGAAGGCCAGATTCCGCGCCGAATCGCAAATGCCGGTAAACAGCACGCCGTCGAGCGGCGCGAGCCGCCCGGTCAGGCCCATCTCCAGCGTGGTCTTGATGATCGAACAGATGAACGATCCGAAGCGGGCGTCGGCATGCTGCAAATCGAGCCGGTCGCCGGCCCCGTTGAGCCCCACCGGCAGCATCCCGGCGGCATGGATCAACTCCGCCGGCGCATAGACGGGGAAATAGCCGATCGCCGCCGCTTGCGGATGTTCCTGTTTCCAGCGCCGCACTTCGCCCAGGCTGAGATCCTCGACGACCTCCCGGCAGCGCTCGACGAGATGGTCCGTGGCCGTGGGCATGGGCGTTAGCCGGCCATGGTCAGGCCCCCGCTGACGCTGATCACCTGGCCGGTGATATAAGCGGCGGCGTCGGAAACCAGGTATGCCGCCAGCCCGGCGATGTCCTCCGGCCGGCCCAGGCGCTTGAGCGGTATGAATTGGGTGACCGCGTCCATCACCTTGCGGCCGAAATCCTGGGCTTGAATTTCGGCCAGTAGCGGCGTGTCCACCAGCCCGGGACAGATCACGTTGATGCGTATGCGGTCGCGCGCGTGCTCGCGCGCCAGGGTCTTCGAAAACGCCACCACCGCCGCCTTGGCGCCGCTATACACCGCCTCGCCCAGCGAACCGACGCGGGCGGAATCGGAGCTGATGTTCACGATCGCCCCCTGCCGGCGCTCGGCCATATGCGGCAGCAGCGCGTAGCAGGTATGAATCACGCCGGCATAGTTGACGCCGATGATGCGCTGCCAGTCCTCCGGCGTGGACTTCAGAAACGGCGTCAAACGGTCCCAGCCGGCGTTATTGACCAGCACGTCGATCTGCCCAAGTCGGGCCAGCGCGGCGTCGCGCAGCGCAAACACGTCTTCGAGGCGGGTCACGTCGGCGCGCTCGGCCATCACCGCGCGGCCCGTTTCCCGGCTCAGCTCCCCGGCGGTGCGCGCGCCTTCCTCCAGCCGGAAATCGCCGATCATCACCTCGGCCCCGGCCTGAGCCAAAGCCGCGGCGATGGCGCGCCCAATCCCGCGCGCGCCGCCCGTAACCAGGGCTTTCTTGCCGTTCAGATCCACCAGGCTCATCGTCCGCCTCTCGCCCTGACCGCCGTTTCCGCGGCCGCCGGTGCCAGGCCAAAGGCCTCGACCGCGTTATCGTGCAGCAGCCGGCGCTTCACCTCGTCCCGCAAGCCGAGTTGCTCGATTTGCTTCAGGCTCTCTTTCCACGGCAGGCCGTTCGTCCCCCAAAGACAGCGGTCGCGCCCCAGCCGGCTGTTCAGAAATTGCAGAATTGACGGGGAGAGATACTTGGGCATCCACGCATCGATGCCGAACCAGACGTTTTCCCACTTGTAACAGACCGACAGCAGCTCATCCACCCACGGCCAGCCGGTGTGCGCGCCGATCAGCTTGAGATGGGGAAAATCGCAAGCCACCCGGTCCAGCAGCATGGGACGCCCGCCCTCGCTCGGCATCGCCTCGAGCACGTGCCCGACCTGCAGCGAAACCGGCACCCCCAGCCCTTCCGCCAGCGCATAGAGCGGATACATTTTGCGGTCGTCCAGCGGAATATCGAAGCCGTAAATGTGTACGTAAACGCCCTTGAAACCGTGGCGGGTGACCGCAGTCTCGATCTCCGCCAGGCTTTCGCGTATGCGAAAAGGGTGATAGCCGGCCAGGCCGACGAAGCGGTCGGGATAGCGCTCGGTGTACTGCAGCACCTCCTCGAGCCGCGTGTCCATGGTCATGCACTTGCGCCAGTAAGACCACATCTTGCATTGCGTGATGAAAACCTTCTCCACCCCCGCCTCGTCCATCTGCGCGAGCATGGCTTCGATCGTGACGTATCGCGGCAGCCCGCCGATGGAGCGTTCCATGCGGCAGACGAGTTCGCCTTGCTTGGCGGCGTCCCATCGCCGCATGAACTCTTCCGTCGCGACGTAATACATGAAATCAATGGCTGGAAAAGAACCGGCTGGCTGTTCCATACGCTCGACTCCACGGGCAGCACTATACTGCATCCCCGCTGGGTTGAAGTCAATTTCCGCTGCCTGCCCGGCGGGCGGAAAGGTCCGGCGATAATAATAAATATAATCTTTATATTCAGTAACTTAGCTAAAGACACCCGGCATCCGGCCCGCCCCGCTTGACGAAGGTCAACTGAAACCTGCATTATTATGCATCTATGCCGGGCCGGACCAAACGCCAACCCGCCGCCGCGCGCGCCCGCGCCCCGGGCGAGAGCGGATTTCTAGCGCTGTTGGGCGAGCGTGTGCGCGCGGCGCGCCGGCAGTGCGGCCTGACCCGGAAAGTGGCGGCGCGGCAAGCCGCGATCTCCGAGCGCCATCTGGCGCAGATTGAGGCCGGCGTCGGCAACGCCTCCATCCTGCTGCTGCGCCGGATCGCCGCTGCGCTCCGTGTCTCGCTCGTGGATCTGGCCGCCTCCGCCGGCGAAGAGCCCGCCGCCAAGACTCTGGTCCGGCGGCTCCTGGAGCGGCTTCCGGCAAGCCGCTGGGAGGAAGTGGCGATCCTGCTGGCGCGCGATTTCGGCGCCGAAGCCCAAAGCCGCCGCCAGCGCATTGCGCTGATCGGCTTGCGCGGAGCGGGAAAATCCACGCTCGGCTTGCGCCTCAGCCGGCATCTGGGCGTTCCCTTTATCGAACTGGATCGGGAGATCGAGCAAGAAGCCGGCATGCCCGGGGCGGAAATTTTTTCGTTGTATGGGCCTGCCGGCTATCGCTTGCTGGAAAAACGGACGCTGCAGCGGGTGCTGCGCGAACACCCGCGCGCGGTCTTCTCGGTCGGCGGCGGCGTGGTGGCGGAAAAAGAAACCTATTTCGCCTTGTTGTCGCGCTGCTTGACGGTTTGGCTGCAGGCGCAGCCGGAAGAACATATGGCGCGGGTGATGGCCCAAGGCGACCTCCGGCCGGCCGCGGGCAACGATCAGGCCATGGCGGAATTGCGGCGCATCCTCGCGGCCCGCGAGCCGCTCTATCGCAGAGCGGATTTCGCGGTGGATACCTCCGGCGAAACCGCCGATGCGAGCTTTGCCCGGCTGCTCGCCGCCGTCCAGTCCCGCCGCTAGCGGGTGAAGAAGACCGTCCGTCGCCGGCGCGCGGCAACCCCGCCGCCCTCCTACCGCCCCTGCCACTCCGGCGTGCGTTTTTCGAGAAACGCCTGGATGCCTTCGGCGGCGTCGTGCGTGCGCAGCAGCCGTTCGAGGTAGAACGCTTCGACTGCTTGGAGTTCCCGTTCGAAATCGAAGCCTCGGCGGCGCCCTAATTCCTGCCGCGCCAGCTTCAACACCGCCGGGCTGAGCGCGTTCAGCTCTTCGGCCAGCGTGCGCACGCCCGCTTCCAGCCCGTCATCCGGCAGCAGGCGCGTCGTCAGCCCCCGGGCATGCGCCTCGATGGCGTTCACCTTGCGCCCGGTGAGGATCATGTCCGCCGCCGTGCGCATCCCCGCCAGCCGCGGCAGCAGCACCATGGCGACCGGCGGCGCCGCGCCCAGCTTGATTTCCGGCAGCCCGAACACGGCCGATTCCGTCGCCAGCAGAAAATCGCAGAACAGCGCCAGCTCGCAGCCGCCGCCCAGGCACCAGCCGTGGACCGCGGCAACGGTGATGCACTCCGTCTTGTTCAGGCGGCGAAAGATGCCATGAAACGCCGCCAGCATCTCCGCCGCGCGCTCCGGGCTGTGCTCGCCCACCTCCGCACCGGCCGAAAATCCCTTCTTGCCCGCGCCTTGAAAGATGAATAGATCGGCCGCCGGCGCCGCCGCCGCGATCGCCGCGTCCAGTTCCCGCATCATCGCGGTGTTGAGGATGTTCAAGGGCGGGCGATCGAGCCGGATTCGCGCCACGCGTTTCTCGATCGCCACTTGAATCGTCGCCGCATTCAT
This sequence comes from Acidobacteriota bacterium, assembly GCA_021789895.1. Taxonomy (GTDB): domain Bacteria; phylum Acidobacteriota; class Terriglobia; order Terriglobales; family SCQP01; genus JAKASR01. The sequence continues at coordinate 59,537 of JAJYIU010000004.1, forward strand.
GTGCACCCCGCCGCCTGCATGGCGTAACAGTAACAGTAGCAAAGATGGGATGGGCGACGCGATCAGTGGCGCGCGGCTGCCGCCCACGCTCCGCGTGGGCACGCGTTCTCGCAAAGGAATGCGGCCCGGCCCCGGCCTAAAATGGGTCAATCCGCTGAAATAAAAAGAGGCGATATTTCAGGACTGATTTTTAATGGTGCCGCAGAAGGGACTCGAACCCCCACTCCGTTGCCGGAACATGGACCTGAACCATGCGCGTCTGCCAATTCCGCCACTGCGGCTCAGTGACGGCCACCGCTGCAGGGCATTCCGCCGGAATGCCGGCTTACCGCGCGAACGGGGGCGCGCATTAATCTTCTCAAACCCGGCGCATGCCGTCAATCCAGCCGCCCCTCTTCCGCCCTCGCCGCGGCCCGCGCCGCTATAATGAATCTTGGAACCTGGCGGTGGCGGCGGGCAATCGCTCCCGGTTTTCCGGGGGAGGAAAGTCCGGACTCCGCAGGGCAGTGTGCTGGCTAACGGCCAGGGGGCCGGCTTCACAAAGCCGGTTCACGGAGAGTGCCACAGAAAACATACCGCTTCGCCGGTGGCCGCTGCAAGCGCCGCCGCGCGGAGTAAGGGTGAAAAGGTGCGGTAAGAGCGCACCGCTCCGCCGGCGACGGCCGGAGGCAGGGAAAACCCCACACGGAGCAAGACCAAATAGGAGAGGAGGGGCCGGCCCGGCCCTTCCCGGGCCGCGCAAGCGGCGCCGGGATTCACTCTCGGGTAGGTTGCTAGAGCCGGACAGTAATGTCCGGCCCAGAGGAATGATTGCCCTCCCGCCTGGCGGGAGACAGAATCCGGCTTACAGCCCCGCCGCCGGTTCCTTCGCCGCTCTTGTTGATTCCATGACCACCGCCCCGCTCGCGCTCCTTCCGGCTCGCAATCTTGCCGGCGCCTTGCGGCCGCCCGGTGATAAATCCATCTCCCATCGCTATGCCCTGCTCTCCGCCCTGGCCGCGGGGCGCTCCCGGCTGTCGCACTTCTCCACCGGCGCCGATTGCCGCAGCACGCTCGCCTGCATGGCCGCGCTCGGCGCCCGCGTGCGCTGGGAAGACGAAACCACGGTTGCGATCGAAGGCAGAGGATTGCGCGGCCTCCAGGCGCCCGCCGCCGCGCTCGATGCCGGCAACTCCGGCACCACCATCCGTCTGCTTTCCGGCATCCTCGCGGCGCAGCCCTTCGCCGCCCGCATCGGCGGCGATGCTTCGCTTTCGCGCCGGCCGATGCGGCGCGTGATCGAGCCGCTCGCCTCCATGGGCGCCCAAATCGCCGCCGCCGATGGATGCCCGCCGCTGGCATTCTCCCCCGCCGCCGGCGGCCTGCGCCCGCTGCATTACCGGCTGCCGGTCGCCAGCGCCCAGGTCAAAAGCGCCCTTCTGCTCGCCGCCCTCTACGCCGCCGGCGAAACCGTGATTGAAGAGCCGCTGCCCACCCGCGATCACACCGAGCTGGCGCTCAACGAGTGCGGCGTGACGCTGGCGCGCCGCCGCCGCTCCATCGCCCTCGCCGGCCCCGCCCGCGACTGGCCCGGCCGCGATTTCCGCATCCCCGGCGACCCCAGCTCCGCCGCTTTCTTCCTCTGCGCCGCCGCCCTCTTCCCCGAGGCCAACCTGCTGATCGAGGAAGTCTCGCTCAACCCCACCCGTACCGCCTTGCTCGATCTGCTGCGCCGCCTGGGCGCCAAGCTCAGCGTGGTCTCCGTCGAGCAGCGCGGCGGCGAGCTCTGCGGCAGCCTGCAATGCGGCGGCAGCCAGGGCGGGCTTGCCGGCGGCGACATCGCCGGTGCCGAAACCGTGGCCCTGATTGACGAAATCCCCATCCTCGCCGTGCTCGCCACCGCCTGCCGCGGCGGATTGCGCTTTCGCGATGCCGCCGAACTGCGCGTCAAGGAAAGCGACCGCATCGCCGCCATCGCCCGCAACCTGCGCGCCCTGGGCGCCGAATGCGAGGAATTCCCCGATGGCCTCTACGTTCCCGGGCCCCAGACGCTGCGTGGCGCCCGCCTCGAAAGCTGCGGCGATCACCGCATCGCCATGGCCTTCGCCATCGCCGCCCTGCGCGCCGATGGCCCTTCCGAGCTCGACGATCCCGGCTGCGCCGCCATCTCCTATCCCGAATTTTTCCCCCTGCTCGAAAAACTCGTCGAGCGTTGAGCCGCCGCCGCTGCGCCGCCGCTGGTTTTTCTCGAAATCTTCTGCCGCTGCAAACCCGCGTCTTTATTGCGTTGCCCCCATATTTTCACATCCGTCTTTTTCGCTGCCGGCGCGGGCGGCGCGGCTTGTAATCCGCCTCCTGCCCCAGGAATGGTGCAGCCCGTAAATCGCGCGGCTAAACTGCAGAAAACAAACCAAATAAAGTTGCAAAAAAACTCTTGACGGATTTTTCGCGGAATCTTAAAAACGTGAGCGAATTCCGAGAGAACTTTCCGGAATGCAAACGGCGGCAACCCGATTCTGAGGGACGCGGCGCCGGCGGCTTCCAGCAGGAAGCCGAACCCGGATCGCCGCAACCGGAGGGAAGGTGGCGCTGGACGCGTGACGGAAGCCGCTCGGGGTTCAGTGAATCCCGGAAGACGGGCAAGTTCCGGTTGGCTGGAACTGCTTAGCTCAAGTTCAGGCCGCCCGTGGAAGAAATGAAGCGGGCCGAGGCGGAGCGAGGGCGTCTGAGGTGAAGGCTGGTCGAGAACGAATACGGTCAGCCGGGATTCACTGAATCCCGAGATGGTTGCGGATTTCTTCTCTTGGCGGCAGCTCTCCACGCCAAGTTCGGTCGCGCCCGCGGCTGGCAACGGTTACGGGCGAAGGCCGGATGAGGCGACCAGGCGAACCGCTGGGGGAAAGAAAAGCTCGTATCGTTCGGGGTTCGCCGAGCCCCAGGGGCAGCCAGGAATCTTCCCGGTTCTGCCCGTCTGGAAGCTTCAAGCCGCATCACTGGCGGGTCGCCGGCAGCAGCCGGAAGGGCCGGCCGGAGGGTGAGCGAGAAGGCTTGGGAACGGACAGGGTCGAGGCAAGGCCCGGTTCACCTGGGGCTCAGCGAACTCCGAATGGATGAGCGTCGGGCCGGTTGGCGGTGCAGCAGGCATTCCAAGCGGCAGCTCGCAACGGTCAAACCCCACCAGGGCGCGGCCGCGGCGGGCGGCGAGGAACTCAGACTCACCGCTGGTTGAGTCCGGTATCGCAATCGGGGATTCAGAAAATCCCGGGAGGCTGGAGCTTCCCGGTTGGCGGCAAATAGAAAGTCCGAGCCGCGTCGTTGATCGGAACTTCGGTTCCGGTAAGCAGGCAAGGCAAGGATCCGCGGTTAGCCGCCGGCCGAGGAAAGCTCAAGTCGCCCGGGATTTTCATTTTTCGCCGCCGCCGCCGGCCTGGGATTGCCGCTTCTCCGCCCGCCGCCGCTCCTCCCCTTCCTCCGCCGCGCGCTTCGCCCACAATTTCCGTGCGCCCGCGTCCTTGCGGCCCCTGCCATCTCCTCTATCATGGGTGGGAAGGAACCGGACTTTTTCTATCGGGAATGCGCGCCTGCTCTCACCCTGACTCCGCCGCCAGCGCCCCCGCACTCGGCGCGCCCCCTCCCGCCCTCCCGCTCCCTGCCTCCCGCCGCCGCTGGCGCGTCGCCGGGCTTTCCGCCGCGCTGCTGCTGATCGCCGCCCTGCCGGCTTCTGCCCAATCGCCGTCGCCGTCGCCGGCCCTGTCGCGCGCTCCCGCGCGCGCCCCCGCCGCGCCGGCCCCCGTTCGCGCGCCCCTCGTCGTCGCCATCTCGGTGCAGCCGGCGCCCACGCGCGCGGAAAGCGATTTTCTCCCGCTGGTAGCGCAGAGAATCGGCCGGCCGCTCGATCCGGCAGCGGTGCGCCGCAGCATCCAGCGCCTGTTCGCCACCGGCGTTTTTGCCGATATTGCCGCGGTCGAGCAGCCGGCCCCCGGCGGCATCCGGCTCCGCTTCCAAACCCGCCCCAATTTTTTCATCGGCGAGGTGCGGGTATTGAACGCCCCCGATCCGCCCAGCGATGTCGAGCTCGCCGACGTCAGCGGATTGCAGTTGGGCCAGCTCTTCACTCGCGCCCGCCTGCAGCAGGCGCTCGGCCGCATGCGCCAGCGCCTGGCGGGCTACGACTACCACCAGCCCAGCATCCGGTCGGAACTGGCCATGCGTCCCCATCGCGCCCTGGTCTTGCTCAGCTTTCTGGTGCAAGCCGGCCCGCTGGCGCGTCTGGGCAAGGTTGCATTTCACGGCGGCGCGCCTTTTACCGCGGCGCAGTTGCTGCATGCCGCCCGCTTGCATGCCGGCCGGCCGCTGCCGCAGTCCAGCCTGCGCGACGCTCTCGACCGCCTGCATCGCTTCTATGCCAGGCACGGGCGCCTGGCGGCGGTCATACGGCTGCGAACGCATTACCAGCCCGCTGGCAACCGGCTCGATCTGCAATTCACCCTCGTCCCCGGCCCGCGCGTCTTCGTCGCCGTCGCTGGAGCGTCCCTCCCCGCCGCGGTGTTGCACAAGCAGGTGCCGATCTTTCAGGAACACGCGGTGGATGAGGAGCTGATTGACGAAGGCCGCCGCAATCTGCGCAATTACCTGCAGCGCCAGGGCTACTACGCCGCCCGGGTCGAGTTCACCCGCGCCGTTCCCCGGCCCGGCCAACTGCGCATCATTTACCGGATCGCCCCCGGCCCCAAGCAGCAGTTGGCGGCGGTGATCTTCCGCGGCAACCATTACTTCAGTGAAGACGACCTGGAGGCGCAAATCGTCGAGCGCCCTTCCAACCGCTGGCTGCCCGGCTTCATCCCCGGCGTCCAGGGCGCGTTTTCCCTCGGCCTGATGCGGACCGACGCTTCCGTCCTCGCCGCCCTCTACCAGGCCAACGGCTTTGCCCGGGTGCAGGTCCATCCCGAACTGGTCGCCAACTACCACGGCCATCGCGGCCGCCTGGCGGTGGTCTTCCACATTCAGGAAGGGCCCCAGGTGCTGGTGCGCAAACTTACCATTGCCGGCAATCGCGGCATCTCCACCGGCCGCATCGAAGGCCTGCTCACCACCGCGCCCAACCAGCCGTATTCCAGCTACAACCTGGTCACCGACTGCGATCAGATCCTCTCTCATTACTACAATTCCGGCTATCTTCAGGCCCAATGCCGCAGCCAGGTGGCGCCCGTTCCCGGTCAATCGCGCATGGACGTGACCTACTTCATCGCCGAAGGCCCGGTCAGCACCGTCCACCGGGTCTTCGTCAACGGCGAGCGCTTCGTCAAGCCCAACGTCATCGCCCACGAGGTCGAGTTGCATCCCCGCCAGCCGCTCAGCCAGATGGCGATGCTCGATACCCAGCGCCGGCTCTACAACCTCGACCTGTTCACCGGCGTGAACGTCGCCGTGCAAAACCCGCACGGGCAGTTGCCCTCGAAAAACGTCATCGTCAGCGTGCACGAAGCCTCGCGCTACAGCTTCTCGGAAGGCGTCGGACTGCAGGTGCAGAGCGGCACCGGCGGCCCGCGCATTCCTTCCAACGTGCTCGGCCAGACCGGCTGGAGCCCGCTGCTGGCCTTCAACATGACCCGCCTGGCCATGACCGGGCGCCCGCAAACGCTCTCGCTCAAAACCCTCTACAGCTCGCTCGAGCGCCGCGCCGGCCTGGATTACACCCTGCCCCGCTTCCTCAACTATCCCGCCCTCAAGGTGGATCTCAGCGCGCTTTACGACGACCGCTTCGACCTGCTCACCTTCCGCGCCGTCCGCCGCCAGGCCGCGATGCAATTGACCCAGTCGCCGTTCAACGGCCTGCGCTTGTTCTACCGCCTCGCCTACCGCCGCATCCAGGTGCTCAACCTGATCGTCGCCCCGCAGGAAATCCCCATCCTCAGCCGCCCGGTCAACATTGCCATGTTGTCCGCCGGCCTGGTCCGCGATCACCGCGACAACCCGCTCGACACCCATCGCGGCAGCTACGATACCCTCACCTTCGCCGGCGCGCACAGCTTCGGCGCCTCCGATTTCACCCGCCTGCTGGCCGAGCACGCTTTCTATATTCCCTTTGGCCGCCGCCATTCTTTCGTGCTCGCCAATGCCACCCGCGCCGGCATCGAAACCCCGTTCGGCCCCATGGAAACCGTCACCACCACCAACCCGGTCACCGGCGTCTCCACCTCCCTGGTCGAGCACGTCATCCCGCTCCCCGAACGCTTTTTCAGCGGCGGCGCCGATTCCTTGCGCGGCTTCAGCTTCGACCAGGCCGGCCCGCGCGATGACATCACCGGCTTCCCCGTCGGCGGCAGCGACCTGTTCATCAACAATCTCGAATTGCGTTTTCCCCTGGTCGGACCCGATATTGATGGCGTGCTCTTCTACGACGCCGGCAACGTCTATTCTTCCCTCGCCGGCATGTGGCGCGGCCTGGCCCGCCTGCATGAGCCTTCCTACACCGACCTGAACTACACCACCCATACCCTGGGTTTCGGCCTGCGCTATAAAACCCCGGTCGGCCCGGTGCGGCTCGATTTTGGCTACAACCTCAATCCGCCCGTCATCAAAAATTACCTGACGCCCAAAAACCAGCCGGCGCGGGTTCAAATCCAGTCGCTGCCGCATTTTCATTTTTATTTCAGCATCGGCCAAACTTTCTGATCCCATGCCGCTTTTACTCCATCGCCTGCGCGCCGGCCGCCGTTGGATTCCCGCCATCGGCCGCGTTTGGTTTCCCGCCCTCGCGCTGGCCCCGCTCCTGCTCTCACCCGGCCGGCTGCCGGGGCAATGCCTGCCGCCGCCGCCCGCCGGCGCGCGCGTGCTCGACCGCATCGCCGCAATCGTCGCCGGACGTCCCATCCTCGCCAGCCAGGTGCGCCAGGCCGCCTGGTACGAACGCTTTTCCGCCGCCCCGCCGCCCGCGCGCCTGGCGCCCGCCCGGCTGCGTCCCGCCGATTGCCGCCGCGCGCTACGGCATTTGATCAACGAAGCCCTGATTGCCGCGGCCATGCCGGCCAAATTCCCGCGTCCCCGGCTTTCGCCCCAACTCGCCCGCCTCGAGCCTCAATATGGCGGCCGCGCCGGCCTCGTCCGCGCCTGGAGCCGGTTTCATCTCCGCCCCCTCCAGGCCCGGCGCATCATGCGCCGGCAGTTGACCCTGCTCGCCTTCCTCGACCGCAAATTCGCCGCCCGCGTGCATATTGCGACCGCCGAGGTGCGCGGCTATTACTCCCGCGTCTTTTGCCCCCTGGCGCGGCGTCATCGCCTGCGCCCCGCGCCGCTGCCCGCAGTGCGTCCGCTCATTCTCGCCATCCTGCGCCGCCGCCGCCTGGCCCGCCTGGAACAGGCTTGGCTGCTGCGCCAACGCCGCCACGCCGCCATCCGCGTGCGCCTGCGCTGGCCCGCCGCCGCCCGTCGCCGGCCTTCGGAATAACCATGCCGCGCTGGCTCAAATGGACGCTGCTCGCTCTGCTGCTGCTGGCGGGGCTGGCCGTGTCCGCGGCCTGGTATCTGCGCACCGCCAGCTTCCAGTGCCGCGCCCAGGCCTACGTCGCCGCCCGCATCCAGGCCGCAACCGGCGCGCGCGTTTCGATGGCGCGCTTCCATCTTCAATTGCATCCGCTGCTGCTCGAAATCCGCGGCCTGGTCTTGCACGGACACGAAGCCCCCGGCCGTCCCCCGCTGGCGCGCATCGCCCGGCTGCGCCTCCATCTGAAGCTCCTCTCGCTCTTCGCGCCGCAAATCCAGATCACCCGCCTGCGCGCCGTGCGCCCCGTCGTGCATCTATATTGGACTGCCGGCGCCAGCAACCTCCCTTACCCTTCCTCCAACTCCGGCGCCGCCGCCGCGCCCTTGTTCCGGCTCGGCATCCGCCGCCTGATCCTGCAGCGCGGCGCCATCTATTTTTCCGACCGCCGCCTGCCGCTCGATTTCGAGCTTCGCCGGCTCCAGCTGCGCCTCGGCTACCGCCGCGGCGGCTATGCCGGGCGCCTGAGTTTCCGCCGCAGCCCGATGCGCGTTTCCGGCCTGGCCTCCGCCTGGCGCCGGGCGCAGGCGCGCTTCCGCCTGCTGCCCGATGCCCTGCATCTGCAATCGCTCCAGCTTCGCGGCAGCGGGCTGCGCCTCGCCCTCGCGGGCAATTTGCAGCCGCTTACCCGGCCGCAGTTCCACGGCAAAGCGCTGCTCGAGGCCCGCCTGCCGCAATTTTTCCGCTGGTGGCCGCGGCGCGATCTGCCGCGCCGCTTCCGCTCCGTCCAGGGCAAATTCGCGCTCCAAGCCGGCATTGACTGGCAGCCGTCCGGCTGGCGCTTGCGCGGAGGCTTGGCGGCGCAAGGGCTGCGCCTGGTTCCTTCCTTGCCTCCGGTTTCCCTGCAGTCCGCCTTCACCGCCACTTCGCGGCAAATCGTGCTGCCGCGCCTGCGGCTGACCGGTTGGGGCGGACGCCTGGCGAGCACCCTTCGCTACCAGCCCGGCGGACGGCTGCGGGCGCAAGGCCGCCTCGATAATCTGCGCCTGGCGCCGCTGGTGCAACTCGCCTCGCTCCTCCGCCGCCGGTCGCTCTTGCCCCGCCGCCTGCGCTTGCAGTCCCGCATCCAGGGCGCATTTCATCTGTCCGCATCGCCGCCCGCCTGGCGCCGGCTGCAACTCGGGCTGGCCGTGCGCTTCCTGCCTGCGCCCGCCGCCGTCGCCGCTCCGCGCCCCGCCGCCGTGCTGCCCGTCACCGGTGCGCTCGACGCCGATCTGCTGCCCTTCGCCTCCGCCGGCACCCTCCGCCGCTGCCGGCTCTCGCTTGCCGGCGCGGCGCTCGATCTAGCCGGCTCGTTCCAGCCCTCTCGGCTGCAGCTTCGCCTGCGCCTTTCGGCCCCGCGCCTGGCCACGCTCCAGCCCCTGCTCGCCGCCTGGAAAATTCCCCTGCCGCAGGGACAAGCCTCCGCCGCCGGCTGGCTGCTGGGCAGCTTCGCCGCCCCCCGCTTCCAGGGAACGGTTCAAGCCCGCCATTTCCGTTATGCCGGTCTTCAGCTTGACCGCCTGCAAATGTCCGGCGTCATCGCGCCCGATCGGCTGCGCCTGCAGTCGCTCGCCCTCCGCCAGGGATCGGCCCGACTGCACGCCGCCGGCTCGATCGCCTGGCATCGTTTCCATCTCCAGCCCGGCAGCCGTCTCGATCTCTCGCTCGCCGCGACCCGGCTGAGCCTCGCCCGCGTCCTTTCTTTACTGCGCCGCCCGCTGCCGCTCCGCGGCCAGGTGAACGTGTCGCTGCGCTTGCGCGGCACCGTGGCCAATCCCCAGGGCGAAGGACGCCTCGCCGCCTCTCGCCTCCTCCTCTGGCGCCAGCCGGTCCCGCGCGCCCGCGCCGCGCTGCAACTCGACCGGGGATGGCTGCGGCTCTCGCACTTGCAATTGACGCTGCCGCAGGGCGTCATCCAGGGCTCGATCGCCTATCATCCCGCCGGCCGGCGTTATTCCCTGCGCCTCTCCACCCCCGGCATTGCGCTGCAATCCATCCGCGCGCTGCAATCGCCGCGGCTGCGCATTACCGGATTGCTGCGCGCCAGCCTGGACGGCGCCGGCGATCTCGCCCACCCCGCCGGCAAACTCTCGCTCGAAGGCGTCAATCTGCGCGGCGCGGGCGAATCCCTCGGCGAGTTGCAGGCTTCCGCCACCGCGGCCAACGGCATCGCCCGCCTGGTCGCCGCCGATCAACTCCCCGGCGGCGAGTTGCGGATTTCCGCCGTCAGCCGCCTGGCGCCGCCCTATCTGCTCAATGCCCGGCTCTCGCTCCAGCGCTATGACGCCGACGCCTGGCTGCGGCGCTTCACCGCCCTGCGCCTCACCGGCCACAGCCGGCTCAGCGGCGCCATCATCCTGCAGGGCCCGCTCGCAAACCCGCGCAACCTGGCCGCGCAAGCTCAATTGACCGATTTTGAAATCTCCGCCGAAGACCTGGCCTTGCACAACCTCGGCCCGGTCGTGCTTTCCATGAGCGGACGCCGCATCACCCTCGATCGCTTCCACCTCGCCGGCCCCGAAACCGACCTCACCGCCGGCGGCAGCCTGGGCCTCGGCCCCGCCCTTCCCCTCCAGCTTGCCTTGCACGGCAGCATCGGCTTGGCCCTGTTGCATAGCTTCAGCCCCCAAACCCGCGCCGATGGACGCGTCCGCTTCGATCTCACTGTGGGCGGCAGCTTGCGCCGCCCCCTCCCCCGCGGCAGCTTGAGCCTGGAAAACGCCACCCTCGCCTATTCCGGCTTCCCCCTCGCCTTCGATGCGCTGAACGCGCGCCTGCGCCTCGACGGCAACCGCTTCAGCATTGCAAGCCTCACCGCGCGCGCCGGCGGCGGCGATTTCCGGGTCTTAGGCAACGCTTTTTATTCCGGCGGCAGCCTGCATTACGCCCTCGCCATCCTCGGCCGGCAGTTGCGCATGCGCTATGAGGGCGTCAGCGCCACCGCCGATCTCGATCTGCACCTGGCCGGCGCCGGACGCCGCGCCCTGCTCACCGGCGACGCCACGCTCGACCGCCTCGCCCTGACCCCGCAGTTCGACCTCGCCGTCTTCATCGCCAACCGCCGCGGCGCCGGCGTCGGCCCCGCCACTTATTCCGCCCTCAATCAGGTCCGCCTCGACGTCCGCCTGGTCACCAGCCCGCAATTGCAGGTCTCCAGCGCCGCCGCCCAGCTCCAGATTCAGGCCGATCTGCGCATCACTGGCAGCCTCGCCAATCCCATCCTGCTCGGCCGCATCATGGCCGGCGAAGGCCGCATCCTGTTCGCCGGCAATTACTACCGCGTGGTGGACGCCAACATCGAGTTCGCCGACCCCTTCCGCATTCGCCCGCTGCTCAACCTGACCCTCTCCACCACCGTCCAGCAGTACGCGATCACGCTCGATCTCACCGGCCCGGTCAACCACCTCAACCTTTCCTACCGCAGCAATCCGCCCTTGTCCAATACCGATATCATCGCCCTGCTCGCCACCGGACACACCGCCGAAAGCTCCGCCGGACTCTCGCAGCAGGCCACCGGCACCTTCGTCGGCCAGTCCGAGCAGTTGCTGGGCGCGGCCCTGCAAAATGTCGCCGCCAACCAGCTCGAACGCATGTTCGGCATCACCCGCATCACCGTCAATCCCAATACCGGCGGCGCTTACAATACCGGCAGCGGCAGCATCACCATCCAGCAGCAGATCTCCCCCAAAATCTCCTTTACCTACACGCAAAACCTTTCCACCAGCTCGCAAGACATCGTGCAGGTTACCTGGACCCTCACCCGCCACTTTGCCGTCGTCATCAGCCGCGACCAGTTCGGCATCTACGGCCTGAGCTTTCATTTTCATCACAGCGCCCGCTGAGCCGCCCCCGCCCGGAACGCTATACTGGTATCAAGCCGCGCTCCGGCGCGCCCGGCAACGTGGCGAGGCGAACGCATGGCCTACCGCTCGACGCCGACCTACACCTTCAGCGTTCCCGGGTTCTCCCGCGGCGTCAAAGTCCTCATCATCGCTACCAGCGCCGTGTTCCTGCTGGAATGGCTGGGCGCAAGCGGCGTTCCGCCGCTGAATCTCATCCCCTTCGTCGGCTACTTCGGGCTCACCCCGCTCGACTTCATCCACGGCGCGCTCTGGCAGCCGCTGACTTACCTCTTCATCCACGGCGGCTTCTGGCACCTGTTCTGGAATATGTTCGGGCTCTGGATGTTTGGCGTGGCCGTGGAGGAGGCCATCGGCACCGCCCGCCTCTACCGCCTCTATTTCATCAGCGGCATCGGCGGCGGGTTAGTGGATATCTTCCTGCATTTAGTGCTGCCCCGCTCCAATCTCGCCATCCCGACCATCGGCGCCTCCGGCGCCGTGTTCGGCATCCTGCTGGCCTTCGGCCTGCTCTTTCCCAACCAGCCGGTCTTCCTGCTGCTGCCGCCGGTCTCGATCAAGGCGAAATGGCTGGTGCTCGGCTACGGCGTGCTCGAATTTTTCTTCGCCGTCGGCCCGCATACCGACAATATCAGCCACTTCGCCCATCTCGGCGGCATGCTCTTCGCTTTTCTCTATCTGAAAGCCCGGCTGCCTAGCTTCGGCCTCCGCGCCGGCTATGATCGCTGGAAGCGCCGCCGCCTGCAGCGCCGCTTTGAAGTGTATATGAGCAAGCGCGACCGCCGCGACTCCGGCCGCCGCTGGATGAATTGATCGTGCAGGCGTCTGTTTTTGCAGGCGTCTAATAAGCCCAGAACGGCCCCGGGCCTTTGCCGGTATTGTGACCGTTGATCGCGGTAAATACGTTCCGGCCGAAGAAAAACGCCAGTCCCCAGTCGAAGCTGCCCGAATTCACTCCGCCCAGATCGTTCAAGGCGGTGTTGCCGGTATTGAACAGGTCGTTGGCGTTGGCAATGCTGAAATTCACCGTCCCCGTGGTTCCATTCGCCCCCACGTTGGTCGCCGTCAGGTTCTGCGTGCTGCTCGGGCAATAGAAGCTGTCGTTCGGGCTGGCGCAGGTAGGCAGCCCGGTGGCGCTCGTGTCGAGAAAGAAGTCGCCGTTCGATCCGCTGTCGATATAGCTGGAAGAATACGATTGGCCGTTGTACCGCACGGTGAAATCGCCCTGGTTGTCGGTGGTGAACACCGTCGCCGAACCCAGCGCGTTGTTGCTTTGCGTCCCAATGCCGAAAATCATTGTTCCTGAGGCCATCGCCGACCCGTTCGGCCCGATCGCCGGCAGCTTCAGCAACACGCCATTGTTGTCCTGCGCGAACAGGCCCACCGGATTCTGCACCTGGTCGGCTTCCGCCTCGGCCACCGCGGTGCAGCTCGTGCCGGTGCAGGAAAAATATATATTCGGGTTCGAGCTCCCCGAAACGGTGCAGCCCGGGCCGCAATCGTGCTGAAACACGCCCACCCCGAGAATCCCGTTGGCGCCCAGGTCCGTCAAGGTGCTGACTTGCGAGGTTCCGCTGCTGGTGCAGCTCGAGGGCGCGGCGTTGAAGCTGCTGTCGCCGATGATTTGCACCGCCGCCGACCCCGCCTTCTCCCCCGCCAGGTATATATCCGCGGTCTCCACCGGGCCCCAGAGGAAGAAGCTCACGAACGGCAGGCACTCGCCTATCGGGTTGTTGGCGCTGTCGTTCTGATGCGGCAGCGCCAGCGAAACCGCCGTCGAGAGCAGCCGCAGCCCCGACGAGCCGGTGTCCACCAGCACCCCGCTGATGGTCTGGCAGTTGCTGGTGCTGCCGGGAGCGCAGATTTTCACGCTGGTAAAGGCGCCATCCACGTAATTGCCTGCCGGACCGGCATTCACGCTGATGGTTTGCACATTGTTGACCGCGCCGCCGCCGGAGGTCCCGTTGCCGCCGCAGCCGGCCAGCAGCGCGGCCGCAAGCAGCGCCGGCGTCAGCGCCCAGCCGCGCGGCGTCGGGATGAAGCGAAAATGCAGTCTCGGGAAATGCGCCAAGGCAGGAAATTTCATTTTCATTGGCGAATCATGCGGCTGCCGGCCAGGCGTGTGCCCGGCGGCATCAGCGCCGGAATCCAGGCGCTGCCGCGAAAGGCGCGCAGGTGTCCGCTCATGCTCGCGACCAGATGCGCCGTGCGCAGCACCCAGGGCCCGCGCCGCCGCACCAACTGCTTCGCCGCCTGCTGGTATTCGGCAAAATACCGGCCCAGCAGCGCCGCCATATCCGGCGGACGCGGCCCGCGCCAGGTGACGCCAAACACCAGCCCGGCGCCGGAAACGTATTCGCGCAGCACCAGCCCGTCCGCCGCGCGCAGCCGCGCGACGCGATAGCCGGCGTGCTGCTCGTACGTCCAGCGCCCGTGCAGCCGCGCCTGGTCGGCCTTCAGGCTGACCGTCGTCTGGCCCAGCGTGGCCCAGGCCGGCAGGCTCGCCAGCAGCAGCAGCATGCCGGCTCGATGCAGCTTCTTTGAACTCACTTGTGCTTGGATTCCGCCTGCGCTCGAAAGGTTACATCCCCCCGTTCTGCCCGCCGCGCGCGTGTTAACCCTGCAAGATTATGATTAAGGAAATTAAACTGATTGATAATCCAGCACTTAAGCCTGCTCTCGCGGACGCGGTTCCGGGAAACGATGGCGCGGCTTTTGCCGTAACTTAATATAGAAGCCCAAAGGCAACCGCCATGGGCACGAACCGCTGATCGTTCAGACAGGAGGCTTTTTGTATATGTTTCGATCCAAGATCATTCGCGCAGCTTGGCTGCTGATGGCTATTTTGCTGGTGACCGCGGTGGCCGCCACCGCGCAGAACCGTCCCGCCGGGCAATCCTCCGGCGTCGCCGTTGTCCGCCGCGCGCCTGGCGGCGCCATGATCGTGCGCCGCGACATGATGCTGCGCAGCGGCGGACCCGGCGGCATGGGCGCATTCCGGCGCGGGCCTTTCGGGCTTCCCATCCCCCCGCTGTTCATGCTGGCCCGCCAGTTGCATCTCACCCCGGCGCAGCGGACCCAGCTTGGCGCCATCGTCTTTAATGCCCGCAAAAGCCAGATCCGCACCCACGCCGACCTGGCCATCGCGCAGCTTACCCTGCGCCGCCTGTTGCAGGCCCAGACGCCCGATCAGGCCGCCATTCTGGCGCAGGTCAACGCCATCGGCGCCCTGCGCACCCGCCAGATGACCAACGGCATCAAAGCCCTGCTTGCCGGCGAAGCCGTGCTCACCCCCGCCCAGCGCTTGCAGGCCCGCCGCCTGCTGCTGCGGCACGCGATGATGATGCGCATGATGCGCCAGCGGCGCGCCTCCGGCGGCAACGTCTTCTTCTTCCATCGCCGTTTTAATGGCGGCTGGGCCCCGCGCCGTCCGGGCGCCTTCATCTTCCGCGATCATCTGCGCCCGCCCGCCAAGCCCCAAGGCCCTCCGCCGCCGCCGGCCCCCGGCCCGGGTGCGGAAAACTGAACTCCGCTAGTCGCAGCCTTGAAATTGATAAATCGTTCCCGCGATACGGCCGGCAAATCCCGCCGGCCGCATCGCGTTGTTCGCGGTTCAACCCTGAAGCCCGTAGCGCAACTTTTTTAAATGCTCTGCATCGCCGCCCCCTATCCATTCCGGCCGCGGCGGCGCATTGAAAAATGCAATTGGACTCCGCGCCTGTAACTGCGGCAATCTGGCTGCGCGGTCCCCGATTTGACCCCTCCTGCGGCGCGCCCCGTATGCGCCGCGGGCGTCGCGCGTCCCTCCGGCGGCGGCGGCCTTACCCGGTTCTCGCCTCCCTGTTCGAGCGAAACCTTCGGCTCGAAATTTTACTTCCAGGCCGTTGCCAGCCTGGTTTGGGAGGCTCTGATGAGGACCCGCTTCTTCCGCCTGGCGGCGGCGGCGCTGCCGCTGTTCGCCCTTCTGCTCGCCCTGCCCGCCACCCGGCTCGCCGCCCAGGTCTCGCTCCTTCCGCCCGAGCCGGTTAAAATCGCCGCCGGCCCGCTTGGCAACTGGACGCTTTCCGGCGTCGTCAGCTATTCCGGCCTGGCCTCGCCCCAGCTTTTCCCCGGCGAGGCGAATGGCGGCGTGCTGACCAACGGCCTCGCCCTCATCCAGAAAACCTCCGGCAAGTGGCAGTTTTTCGTCCTCGCCGGCCCGTACGCCTTTCCCGCCCTGGGCGCGCGCCGGCTCACCACCTTGCAGTACACACAGATCCTCGGCGCCGTGCCCGAAGCCTACGCCGAATACGTCTTCAATGCCCATCTCTCGATCGAGGCTGGCAAGCTGCCCACCCTGATCGGACAGGAGAGCACCTTCTCTTATCTCAACTACAACCTCCAGCGCGGCCTCATCTGGAACGATATGGAAAACATGGTTAGCCGCGGGGCGCAGCTCAATCTCAGCTACGGCAAGGTAACCGTCAATCTGCAATACGGCGACGGTTTCTATTCCGGACACTTCGGCGCTCCCTCGGCCGCCGTCACTTACGCCTTCAACCCCAAAAACAGCTTTATTTTTGCCACCCTGCTGCCCAACCGCATCACCCCGCCCAACGGCAGCTTTGCCGACGCCAATGCCCAGCTTTACGACTTTATGTATTCCTACACCGGCAAGAGCTGGAGTTGGACGCCGTACTTGATATTCCTCAACTCGCCCGCCACTCCCAATAACGGCTACACCGCCGCCGCCCGCGGATTGGGCTATGCCCTGCTCGGCGGCTACCGGTTCAATCCGCACTGGCTGCTCGGCTTCCGCGCTGAATACGCTGCCGGCAACGGCTCGCCGGCTGCCGCCAGCCCCAATCAGAACCTCTTCGGCTTTGGCGCCGGCTCGAAAGCCGCGACTCTCACCCTCACCCCCACCTGGCAGGATCAGGACCTGTTCGCGCGCGCCGAAGTCTCCTACGCTCGCGCCTTCGACTACGTTCCCGGCATGGTGTTCGGCGTCAACGGCAACAATCCCAACGAACTCCGCGGCGCCGCCGAAATCGGGGTTTATTTCTAGCCCTTGGCGGCGGCCCGCGAGGCCCCCCTGTCGAAATAAAATGCCGGGGCCGCGTGGGAATGCCGGCCGCCCGCTGCCGGCTGGCAGTTTGCTTGCCCAATGGCTTTCTCCGTCTTGACGGCGTGCTCCGGGCTCCATTATGGTTTTCCAGGGCCTACCCGCATGCAGCGCTACTTACTTGGCTTGCGATCGCGGCAGCGGTCGTCGTGCGCCGGCTGCGCGCGGCTGCTCGCCGTGGCGTCTTTGCTTTCTGCCGCGGCGCTGTCGCAGTCGCCGGGCGCGGCGGCCCCGCTCGCCGCCGCCATCTCGCCGCGAACCCAGGCCGGCATCGCTCGCGACATCGCCCGCCACTTCGGCGACGCGCCCGCCTACCCCGGCCCGCATGCGCCGCTTTCCGGCTCGCTGCGCCCGCCAGCGGTGCGCGCTGCAATGCGCAAGGTGGCCAATTGGGAACTGGCCCGCGCCCAGCCGTACTTCGGCCGCAATTGGACCTGGAGTGCGCTCTACGCCGGCTTCATGGCGGCGTCGCACGCGCTCCACACCCCGCGCTATCGCGACGCCATGCGCGCCATGGCCGCGAAATTTCAATGGCGGCTGCGCTCGTCCGCTCCCAGCGCCGACGATCAGAGCCTGGCGCAAACCTACCTCGAGCTTTACCTGCGCCGGCCCGCCCCGCAAAAAATTGCCTATACCCGCCGCGCGCTGGCGGCCTTGATGGCCGGCGCCGGCCCGCCCATTCCGCGCTTGCAGGCCCGCATTCCCTGGTGGTGGTGCGACGCCCTGTTCATGGCCCCCCCGGTCTGGTCGCGCATGTACGCGGCCACCGGCGATCGGCAATATCTCGCCTACCTCGACCGCCATTTCCGGCAAACCTCCCGCCTGCTGTACGACCGCCGCTATCATCTCTATTACCGCGATATCACTTTTTTGCACCAACGCGACCGCCGCGGCCACCCCGTCTTCTGGTCGCGCGGCGAAGGTTGGGTGATGGGCGGTTTGGCGCGCACGCTGGCCTATCTGCCGCCGGCCGATCCCGCCTACGGACGCTATGCCCGCCGCTTGCGGCAGATGGCCGCCGCGGTGGCGGCGCTGCAAGATCCGAACAATGGCTTGTGGCACTCCGGCCTGCTGGACGCTCAGGATTATCCCCAGCCCGAAACTTCCGGCTCCGCGCTGATCGTCTTTGCCCTGGCCTGGGCCGATAATCGCGGCCTGCTCGACAACCAGATTTTTCTGCCCGTGATCGCCAAAGCCTGGCGCGGGCTGGTGCGGCAAATCTACGCCGATGGACGCCTGGGCAACATCCAGCAGACCGGCTCGGCGCCGGCGCATTATCTGCCCTCCTCCAGCTACAACTACGGCGTCGGCGCTTTCCTGCTGGCGGGCGCGCAGGTGTCGAAGCTGCCCATCCGCTGGCCGGCGCAAGCCCCGCGGCCGCCGGCTGCGCGCGCGCCGCGCCGGCCGTCGCGCTAACTCGCGCTGCGCCTAATTCGTTTCCGCCGCCGCCTCGTCGCCCCGGCAAGCTTTCCGGCTGTCGGCTGATAGCTTTATTCCGCCAATCGCTGTCCCGCCGGCTTCTGGCAAACTGGAAGTTGCGTCTTTTCAGGAATCCATTTTCATGCGCGCTTTCCTGCTGTTTTTTTTAGCCTCTTTCGTCCTGGCCGCGCCTCACGGCGCCGCCGCCCAGGCCCGCCCCGCCCAAGCCCGCCGCCCGCGCCCGGACGCCGCACGCTATGCCGCGCCGCTCCCGGCAAGCGAAACCGCGCTCTGGATTACCGATATCCACCTCAACCCCTACTCCGTTCCCGGCTTGGTTCCACGGCTCGAGCGCGCTCCGTTGCGCCGCTGGCGCCGGCTCTGGCTGGCGGCGCTGCGCCGGCATGCCGCCGTCGGCCATCGGCATCCCTACGGCCGCTATGGACAGGATAGTAATGCCCGCCTCTTCGACTCCGCCCTCGACGCCATGCGGCAGGCCGACCCTCATCCCGCCTTCATCGTCGTCACCGGAGACCTGCTGGCGCACGGCTTCCACCGCCATTTCCTCGTCGCCTCGCCCCGCCATGCCGCCGCCGATTATCAGGCCTTCGTGCAGCGCATGTTCCGCTATGTCGTCCTGCGGCTGCGCGCCGCCTTCCCCTATACCCCGATGCTGCCCGCCCTCGGCAACAACGACTCCGACTGCGGCGATTATCAAACCCGCCCCGGCGCCCCCTTCATGACCGCCGCCGCCGCCGCCTGGGCCGGCGTGCTGCCGGGTGGCGCGCGCACCGCCCGCCAGTTCGCCGCCGCCGGCTACTATAGCGTGCTGCTGCCGGCGCCCGGGGCCGCCCCCCCGCTGCGCGCCATCGTGCTCAACGACGTGCTCTGGTCGTCTTACTATCGCAACCGCTGCGGCTCCCCGCTCGACGCCCGCGCCGGCAATGAGGAAATGCGCTGGCTCGACGCCACGCTCTACGCCGCCGCGCTGCGCCATGAGCGGGTCTGGGTCGCGGCCCACATCCCCCCCGGCGCCGATGTCTTCACCACCCTGCGCCACGCCTCGAATCTCTGCGCCGCCCCGCCGGTGCTGTTCCTGGCCTCGCGCTACAACCGCCGCCTGACCGCGCTGCTGGCGCAATACCCCGGCCTCGTCCGCCTCGGCCTGTTCGGACACACCCACCAGGACGAGTTCCGCTTCGATGCCGGCGTGCCGCTGAAAATCGCCCCCGCGCTCTCTCCCATCTTCGGCAACAACCCCGCCTTCACCCTCCTGCGCCTGGCCGGCGGCCGCGCCCTCGATTACCGCGTTTACCGGCTCGACCTCGCCGCCGCGCATCCCAGCTGGCGCGAAGAATACGACTTCGACCAGGCCTATCGCGCCTCCGCGCTCGCCGCCCTCGCCGCCCTGCCCGCGCGCCTGCGCGCCGCCCCCGCCGCCCGCCGCCGCTTCCAGCGCTTCTACAACGTCGGTAGCCTCGCCCCCAACTTCTCCCGCCTGGCCTGGCCCGATTTCGCCTGCGGCATCGCCCGCCTCACCCCCGCCGCCTTCCGGCGCTGCGTCTGCCCGGCAAAAAAATGAACGTCTGGCGAAGCCATCCAGTCGGGGGTCTGTCGAGCCCCCGGGCGCTTTCCCCATGTTAATTGCGCCGCGATCGAAATTCCGCCGGAAGCGCTCCGCGCAGCCACTTCGGCGCCGGCTTCTCCAGCCGGACAATACGGCCGGATTCGACCGCCGCTGCCAGGCGAAAAGGCTGCCGCAGATCGGAATTGTCGTAAACCCAAACGTGTGGCAGCGCGCGGCATGCGGCCTTGAGATTCCGGCGGCGAAGGAACCGCATGCGCGCAAGTTTGTAGCGGAACGATGGCCTTACTCGCTGCGCAGCGCCTGCCAGGGGTCGAGCTGGGCGGCGCGCCGGGCGGGCAGCCAGCAGGCGACCGCGGCGAGCGCGAGAAAGAGCAACCCGACCAGCGCCAGCGTCGCCGGATCGTTCGGCTTGAGCCCATAGAGCCGGGAAGCGAGAAAGCGGGTCAAGGCCAGCGCCGCGCCCAGCCCGGCGGCCACTCCGGCTAGCGCCAGCAGCAGTCCGCGGCCCACGACCATGCGCTCGACCCGGGCGCTGGCGGCGCCTAGCGCCATGCGAATGCCGATTTCCCGCCGCCGGCGTGCGACCTCGTAGGCCAGCAGCCCGTACAGACCCAGGCAGGCGAGCGCCACCACCAGCAGCGCGAACAGGCTGATCAAGCCGCCGGTCAGGCGTTCCTGGTACAGACTGCGGGCGATAATCTGATTTTCTGTGCGCAGGTAAACGATCGGCGCCTCCGGCGCCGCCTGCTTGACCAGGGCGCGAATCGAGGGCAGCATCGCCGCCGCCGGGCCGCGGGTGCGCACCGCATAGGCCATGAACGTGAGCTGCGCCGGCATATAGATTTCCGGCTGTACAGCATCGCGTAGCGATGAGACCAGGTTGTTGCCGGCCACGCCCACGATCTCGCTTGCCGGATGTTTGGCGCCAGATTGCCACAAGCGCGCGCCCAGCGGATTCGCGCCGTGGAAATATTTTTGCGCGAACGCCTGATTGACGATGACCACCGGATGCGCCGGAAAGCTTGCTGGCGGCGCGAACTCATTGGCGTGGAAGCGGCGCCCGGCCAGCAGCGGGATGCCTAAAGTAGCAAAGTAATGGGGGCCCACTTGCTGGGTGATGGCCTCGCCTGCCGATTTGGGGTGCTTGCCCATGGGAGCGCTTAAATAAATATCCCCGCTCGATAGGCTGCCACCGAGCGGCACATAGCCGGCGTAACTGGATGCGGCGACTCCGGGCAGGGCCGCAAGCCGGCGGCGCAACTCCGACGCCGTCTGCCACCCCGGCATGCCGGCGTTGAATTTCCGGGAAGCTGGCGCGCGTCGGGAAGCGTTGCCGATGTCGGGAAATTGCAGCCGCAGAAACAGCAGATGGTTGGGCTGGAAGCCCGGCTTGCGGGTTTCCAGGTTCAGCAGCGAGCGCGCCAGTAATCCGGCGCCGGCCAGCATCAGCACCGCCAGCGCCGTTTGGATTACCACCAGCAGGTTGCCGGCGCTCCAGCCGCGGCCCAGGGCGCGTTGTTCCGGGTTTTCCTTCAGCGCCGGCGCCACTGCGATGCGGATCGCTCCCCAGGCCGGCGCTAAGCCGGAAAGCACCGCCGCCAGCAGCGTGATCGCCAGCGTGAAGCCCAGCACGCGCCAGTCGGGCGATAGGTTGAATTGGAGGCTGACAAACCAGCCGTGGCTGAGGAATTGGACCAGCCAGGTCGCGCCCGCATAAGCCAGGCCCACGCCCAGCGCCGCTCCCAGCAGCGCCGGCAGCAGGCTCTCGGTCAGCAGTTGGCGCACAAGCCGCCGCCGCCGCGCCCCCAGGGCAAGACGCATGGCCATTTCGCGCTGGCGCGCGCCCACGCGCGCCAGGCTCAGCCCGGCCAGGTTGGCGCAGGCGATCAGCAGCACCACCCCGACCGCGGCCAGCAGCAAATAAAAGGTGGAAGAAAAATTGTTTTGCAGCAGCCGCAACCCGTGCGCCGCGCTGGTCAACAGCAGTTGCGGATGATCGCTGGGCTTGAAATTCGGGTGCCCGCCGGCGGTGGTTTCCTGCTCGAAGAGCACGCCCGCGGCGGCCTGCGCCCGGGCGCGCGTCACATGCGGACGCAGCCGGCCGACGATTTCCAGCCAGAACGTTTGCCCGCCGGCCTGCAGCGCCGCCGTCTTCGGCGAAAAATGAAAGAGCAGAGGTTCGTCCGCCAGCGGCAGCCAGATGGCTTCGTGGAAGCCTAAATGCAAGCCATGAAAGCCGCGCGGCGCCACGCCGACGACCTTCACCGGATAGTCGTTGACGCGAATCTCGCGCCCGACGACGTTGGGATCGGCGTTGAAGTGGCTGCGCCAATAATCGTTGGCCAGGACTGCCACCGGCGCGGCGCCGTCGCGGTCGTCGGCGGGGCCGAAAAACCGCCCCCGCGCCGGCGCCAGCCCCAAGGTCGCGAAAAATTCGCCGGTATAGAACCTTCCCCAGGTCAGCGCAGCGCTGCCGCCCGCTTGCACGCTAAATCGCTGCAGGCCGCTGGTGGCAAACACGCCGCTGAAGTCGCGGCGATCGCGCTCCAGCCGGTGCAAGACCGGCATCGGGAAGCTGCAGGAATTGACCGGATGGATCGTGGAATAGCGAAACAGGCAGTCGCCATAACTGCTGAAGCTCACGGTTTTGGGCCAGTTGGCGGCTTTCCAGTTGAAAAACACCAACTGTCCCGGCCGCGGCACCGGCAGCGGACGCAGCATGATGGCGTCGAGCAGGCTGAAGATGGCGGTGTTGCCGCCGATGGCCAGCGCCAGCGTGAGGATGGCGACCGCTGCGAAGCCGCGATTGCGCCGCAACTGGCGCAGCCCGTAGCGCAAGTCCTGCCGGAACTGGTCGAACCAGATCCAGCGGTGGGCTTCGTAAAAGCGTTCTTGAATATGGGTCGGATTGCCCAGCTTTAGCCGCGCCGCCCGCTCGGCCTCCGCTTGACTCATGCCCGCTTCGCGCAAACGATCGGTTTCGAGCGCCAGATGCGACTGCAGTTCCTCGGCAAAATCGTGCAGCGGACGTCGGCGGCGAAACATGGCTTATCCCTCCGCTTCCTGGGGAGCCAGCACTCGGCCGATCGCCTGCGAAACCCGCTGCCAGCGATCCATTTCCTGCAATAGCTGCTTGCGCCCTTTCGGGGTCAAGGTATAGAAGCGCGCCCGGCGATGGTTGGCTGAAACGCCCCACTGCGCGGCGATCCAGCCTTTGGCTTCCAGACGGTCGAGCGCCGGGTAGAGCGCGCCATGCTCCACCAGCAGCACCTGCTCGGATTGGTTTTCGATCGCCAGCGCGATGCCCTGGCCGTGATTAGGGCCGAGCTTCAGCGTGCGCAGGATCAGCATATCGAGCGTGCCCTGGAGCAATGCGGCGCGGGAGGGGTCTTTTCGGGTGAGCATCTGACCTGAAATGTAGCAGCGCTTGGGTAAGATGTCAACCTTGCGCGCCGCTTGCGCCCGGCGCCCGCCCGGGGAAGAATGAATTTGGGGAGGGGCGTGATGGCCGAACCGGATTTTCAAGGCTTGTCGGTGCTGGCGCTCGAGAGCCGCCGCGCCGATGAAATCGCCCGCCTCATCGAGCATTATGGCGGACGGGCGGTCGTCGCCCCGGCCCTGCGCGAGCTGCCGCTGGGCAATGCGGAAGAAATTGCCGGCTTCCTGCGCGCGCTGGCGGCCGGAAATTACGATCTGCTCGTCCTGATGACCGGCGTGGGGCTGCGCATCCTGGTCGAGGCGGCGCAGGCGAGCCTGAGCGCAGCCGAAATCCAGGCCGCGCTGCGTCGCGCCCGGCTGCTGGCGCGCGGCCCCAAGCCGGTGTCTGAGCTGCGCCGGCTCGGGCTGGATGCCGATCTGCTCGCGCCCGAGCCCAACACCTGGCGCGAAATTCTGGCGGCGCTCGAGGCTGCTTATCCCCAGGGGCTTGCCGGCCTCTCGCTCGCCGTGCTCGAATACGGCCTCCCCGGCCAACTGCAGCGCGAGTTGGAAAGCCGCGGCGCGCGCGTGCGCACGCTCCGCGTCTATCGCTATGCCCTGCCCGAAGACACCGCTCCGCTGCGCGCCGCCATCGCTGCCGCCCTCGCCGGCCGGCTCGACGTGATGCTGCTGACCAGCTCGCAGCAGGCCGAACACCTGCTGCATGTGGCCGCCGAAATGGGCGTCGCCGAGGCCCTCCGCCGCGCCCTCCAACGCATGGCCCTGGCCTCGATCGGCCCCGATACCTCGCTTAGCCTGCGCGCCCTCGGGCTTCATCCCGACCTCGAGCCCGCCCACCCCCATATGGGCTTTCTCGTGCGCGAGGCCGCCGGGCGCGCCCCGGCGCTGCTGCGCCAGAAGCGCGCCTCCCCCTCGCCGGCGTGATCCGCCGCCTGGGCTTTTCACTTGCGCAGGGACGACTGCCATATCGCCGCCGGCGAAAACGCCAAGTTAACGGGTTTTAAAGCTGACCGGCGCCACGATCTGTCGATCTGTAAACCGGCGGGCAGTACCAGAACCAGCGGCGGCGGCGATCATGGCGCAGTTTCAACTTCCATTCATCGCGGCGGTTTGGGTTGTGGAGTTTGGGCCGATGGCGGGATTCCGGCTCTTGATTTCGTGCGCCCCAGCCGCCGCCGGTAATAATCCAGCGTGTGAGGCGATGAAGCGGCCGGTTCCTGGCCATCAGGTCTCCTTGTATCCGTGGAAGGTGCCAAGAATAATTGCATCCGGGTTTGTCCGCGTCCTCATGATCATCTCCTCCATACGCTCGTCGTCAAACTGCTCCGCCTCAGCAATTGGTCGCGCATTTGCGATAGAGAGCACAAGCCATTTGAATTGGCTGATATAGTTGGCAAGTTTAGCCTCAGCTGATTTAGCTGAATCTGCCCAGGTCGTGACGTTCATGAAACCTTTTGTCAGGCCGGACGGCATGTCTCCAGGTTCTACTAAAATTTCAACGACGAGTTTCCATATCTGTTCCATTGGGTCTATTCCGGATAGTTGTGGTGGGGACTGTTCGGCTACTTCTTCCGATTCTTGTCGGTAGGATGAAAATGCGGCTTTAAGTGTTAACGGCCGAGTCGGATAGTATTTCTGTCCTATGGCAATTTCGAAGAAATTACCTCAAGTAAAGCCCGCAGGTCGTTTGTCGCGCAGAACAAACGAATGCATTGTTTCTTCCTTCTTGCGCGCTGCTTTTGCCATGCCACACTCACGGTAGCAGGCCGGCGGCGCCTGTCAAGCGACCGCTTCATGTCGCATTCATCTTCATTTTAAATGTCCGGCTGTTTCGAGCAAAGCGGCGCGTCTGAAACCATCTATAAAGCCGGCCGGCACCTCAATCCGAAAACCGGCGGGCAGTATCAGAATCAGCGGCGGCGGCGATCATGGCGCAGTTTCAATTTCCATTCATCGCGGCGGCTTGGGTTGTAGGGTTTGGGCCGACGGCGGCATTCCGGCTCGTGATTTCGTGCGCCCCAGCCGCCGCTAGTAATAATCCAGCGTGTGGGGTGCTAAACCGCGCAGAATTCCTGCCGCGATTGCCCGCTCCGCTCGAATGCCTCGACCATCGCGTCCGCCTACGCCCGTTTGCGTCGTACTGATTGATCGCTCATGCCTGCCAGTTCAGCATGGCAGCGGGATCGGCTTCCATCTTGGGGTTGCTGCGACTCTTACAGTTCAGTTTCTGCCTTCTAATTTGACAACCAACTGGTCGAAAAGTACTGGCAATTCTACCAAAGGATAATGATTTCCTTCCGTGCGGGATTCAGATGCGTACATCTTGATTAAACCTAGCTTATATTCTACATCGTTCTCTCCAAGTGCTTGATCCAGCAGGAGGTATCCAATTTGCTTTAGATCGGAATCTTCTTCTAAATAACCTGGCATAAAGAGATAAATCCCGGGAGTCTTTCCATTATCAAGTAAAGTAAACTGCACCTCCTTAGTATCTATGCATTTGTTACGAAAACGTATAAATCCCTCAACAGGACGCCGAGGGCGAAAAGGAATCACCGTCCACCGCTCAAGCGTAGGAGCGGCTTCCACAAGCGACAATACAGTTGGAAATGCACGCTTTATCCCCGCCGCGCTTATAATGAATTCACGCTTATATTCTTGTGGACCAAGTTCGAAAGTAAGATTTATATCAACCTTACTCAATTCCACAGAAAGTTGATTAAATAAATCCTCTCGCTTTTCATCCTGGGTAAGATTAATATTGTATAGCTCATCCTCATGGTCCAAAAACCATATCCAAAACATTTCTTGAGCTTTCATGCGTTTGAATACTCTCATTTTTAATTAGGGATCCGGGGCGTACTATGGCCACGGGCCGCGCGGGGCGATAGGTTAATAAGTTCCGACATTGATAGTGCTTCGACGCTCAAGCTTACCCCGTTGTCTTTTCGCTACGTTTTTTGGCAAGCGTACCGCTAATCCAAAACAGTAGGCCCCCAACCGTAAATGCCGCCGCTGCGCCGGCCAAAGTCCATGGCTCATAGTCGCGCAACAGAACTTGAACGACTACATAAACGCTGCCTAGCATGCAAGCAATAAAGCAAAACACTACTGAATCGGATCGTCCTCGCGCCGCCCTGGTTGCGCCCTGGCAAGTGCCTTTGTCGCTGCGGTTCCATTGGAGCAAGCGTATAATGGCGCTGAATAGCCATTGGTAAAGCGCAATATTGATCAATATGGCCGTGATTTCACCTAAATATAGACCGCTGACCGATATATCTCCATGGCTGGGTGATACAACTAAATAATGAAATATCTCTCCAGGTATAATGACTGGCAGCCCCAATATAGACCACCATTCGGTCATAACTAATCTGGAATTTGACATTATTGTTATCGCGATGATTGCAGCCGATACTATCGTTAGCCGTACTAAACCACCTTGGATTTTCAATCAAACCCCCTTGCATTCAACTCGTGCATAGTGGCCGGGCTATCCGGCGTCATGAAGCGGCTGGAATCGGTAAAAGCGGCACGGCCGCTTGGCTGCCCCGATGAATCATGCGGGCTGGTAGTGATCCAGTCATAGACCGGCAGCACATCCGCGAACTTCTTCTTGAGCTTCTTAGAGGCAATGTTGAAAAGGTAGATGTTCATGGTTGCCTTGTCTTCATCTTGCCACCTGTTAATCAGCAACGTTTTAGCTTAGATTAGGCGTAACATGAACTCAGCCCACCACTCCAACCTTCAACTACGGCTGGGACACCTTCTCATGAAGCGTCAGGTTCCTCATTGATTGGATAACAGTAAAAACCTGTATATAATACATCATCTTCCTTTTCCACCTTACGCGCAAGAGTCAAAATCCTGCGTGGTACATTGAAATATTTTAACCTTTTTGCTAATGGCTCTACATCCATATAGTTTATTGTCCTGAGCCCATCTGATCTGAGCATCCTTCTTACTCGAAGTTTATACTCATTGGCATTAACTGCCATAGCTAACCCGGATTATTCACCGGGGCAGCCGCAGTGAGGGTGAAAGGTGATCGAAGACCGTGGTCGGGGCGTTTTCGACGGCGCAAGCGGTCGAGGTGAGGGCGAGTTTTTCGCGGCGGCTCGCGGTGGAGATGGAATGGGGCCGTTGTGGGCACGGCTCCGCAACGACTGCCCTTTGGTCGATCATCGCTTAGTCAACGGATGGGCGCGCTCAGCCGCCGGCCGCCCGTGCGACCTTGCGGAACAGCGTTTGGAAGGGCCAGCCGGTGGCGAAGTGGATGCGAATGCAACGGGCCGTGGTCCGGACGCGAGCGGCCAGCTTGAACAACCGGAGGCGTAAGGCCTCGATCTGCAGGCTGCGCAGTTCGGTAGGCAGCACGAGGCGAAACAGGGTGACGAGATTGTAGGCGCAGGCGTGCAGCAGGAGGCGGAACGCGTTTGCCTTAAAGCGGTGACAGCTGAGGCGGTCCCCGGCAAAGCCGTTCTTCAGCTCCTCGATGCGGTTCTCGCATTCGCCGCGGTCGTTGTAAAAGGTGAAGACATCTTCGGCGCGGCCGCCGAGATTAGTGACGACGAGGCGCAGGTTGGGGCCACCGGCGTTGTGCTCGGCCTTGACGCAGATGCGACGGCGCCGCTTCCAGCTATGGGCGCGATGGCCGAAGCTAGAATGCCGCCGCTGGCTTTCGCCGGTGCGCCGATAACGGCGCTCGACTCGCTCCTGCAGCTTGGCGGTGCGCAACTTCAGGTTGACATGGGCGGGAAAGCCGATGGCGTACTCAATGCCGAAGTACTCGCAGAACTCATAGAGCTGAGGGATCGCAAACCCAGCGTCGGCTCGCAAGCGAATCCGCACCTTTGGGAACGTACTGCGCAGGAGCCGCACCAGGCGCAATAGGCTGGGGACGATTCCATGGCCGGAACCCACCGTTCCGGGACGCAGGCGCGCCAACAGCAGGTAGCCGGTGTGGCGCTCGGTGACGAGCAATGGATGATACATGTGCTGATCGTAGGCGTCGTTGAAAAAGCTGAACGCCTGCTGCCCATGGGTGGGATCGTCGGTCGAGTCCACGTCCAGCAGGTTCTCGCCCCGCCGGGTTACCTGCTTGCGGCAGCGCCGGACAAACTGCTGGACCATGCCCTCGACTATCCGCAGCAGCTCGCGCGACTGAATGTGGTTCTCCCAGCGGCTAAGCGTCGGCTGGGAACTCAGCGCCTCGCCAACTTTGCGGTCAGCGACCAGTTGCAGCACCGGATCGTGGCGCAGCCGATCGGCGTCATTGGCGTCTTCATAACCGGCCACGATCTGGTAAACCCTTTGGCGCAGCATCTCGCTCAAGCCGTGATCGACCTGATCCGCCGCCCGCCGCTCCAGCAGGCACCCCGTCAGCCCCCGGGTGAAGCCACAGCCCTGGTCGAACTGCCGCAGCGGCAACAGCCCGCCCTCCGTGCTCAAGCGGCCGCCGTCGAAATCGGAAACAATCTTCTTGCGGGAGTGGAACGAAAACGCGATCTGTGTTTTAATACGTTCTGTCATTGTTGGGGAGCTCCATAACCGAACGCCGGATTCGCCTAAAATCCAGTGTTCATGCAGGTTTTAGAGCACCCCTTCGCTTTTTGCAAGCAAAATCGATGAATAATGCGGGCTAGGAGCCAATGGAACCGCGGTCGAGAAAGCAAAGCGCCGCGGCAACGGCCCAAACCGTTCGATGCTTCTGCAGAGCTTCGTCGCATGCGCCGTTGGCCCACGCTGGTCACCGCCTTCTGGAAGCAGGCGGAGTTGTTGCCAATGTAACTATATTATGTAATACTTAATAAACTCGAACGGCCTTCAGTGGGCGCTTACAAACAATCTAATATTAACGCTTTTAATCCTCCTGAGGTAGAGCGGCTATTGCGCGACGATCGAGCAATTTCTGATCTCCACGGTCTCGATGGTCATGCCTTTGCCTGTGCCCTGGAGCGTAACCTGTTGCCCTTTTGAGAGTGATGCCAGAGCAGCTTCATCATTTTGTGAGAATTGGCATTGGACATCGGCCAGCGGATTCGTCGGATCGCCCGTGAGCGATACGTAGGGATCGTCCAGAATATCTTTCCCGATGCCATCGATTTTGCCTGATACTTGGATCGTCTGCCCTTTGTACTTTGCGTCTGCTGCTACTTGGTTTGCCTGATAGGCACCCACGAGTTGAGATGCGGTAATGACGACTGCTGGCTGCTGTGGTGCAGATGTCGTTGCTACGGCCTTAAAGTTGTCCATTTCCAAAGCTGCAAGAACTAGGTATTTCCCTCGTGGTAACGAGGAATCAGTGCGAAAATTGTAATCGATGTAACCTGTCGCCGAGCTATTCAGTATGACAGTCGCCTTACACTCTACCCTGCTTTTCGAAGCTGAGAGGGTTAGCGGGTTCGCGAAGTTCACAATTGTTATACCGAATGTCTTTGCAAGGGGTGAGTTTTCAAATGCGCGCCTGGCATCGGTCTGTGCGATGCGTGAATCACAGGATGGTAGCCCAGGATGGCCTTCCTGCGCCCATTCCAATTCGGCGATAAACCCATATATAAAATCACGTTTTAGGTAAAGCGTAATAGCCGCAGCAATACATAACGCGATGGCGATCCACAGCCGATGATTTCGCGCCTTTAGAGGCTGTCCACAGTGGATGCATGTTCTTGCCTCTGCTGATACCTCGCCATCACACGCTTCGCATCTGACTAGAGTCATCGTCGTATCTCTCGGGAATGGCATTTTCGTACACTCCAATTTCTAGCCGTCAATCCCTACCTATGGAATCGCCCCCAAATCCGTGCAAGCCTGGCTTCCATCGTTTTTCGGGATTCGGCATTAACTTTATATCTACCTCGGTGGTCACCCAAAACCGGCCACCCGTGGCCACTTAAAAACCGGCCAGTAAAACCCCCACCGACAGGATACTGAGCAGGCGGGGAAACAGAGTAGGCTTCCCAGCCATGAGCCATGTCTTGAACGAGAACAAACAACAGCAGGTCATCGCTTTAGGCCGTCTGGGCTGGTCGCTGCGCAAGATCGAGCGGGCGACCGGCGTCCGGCGGGAAACCGCAGCGGGTTATCTGGCGCGCGCCGGTGTGGAGCGGCCGGGTCGAAGCCGGAAGGAAGCAAAACCGGCCATCGAGGTGACCACCGACTTTGGCGCGGAAAACGAGCCGGTTCCGGCGCCGGCCCGCGCCCGTACCCGCACCAGCGCGAGCCGGTGTGTGCCCTGAAGGTGACCACTGAGGATATCTAGCCATAGTGAATAATTCTGCTAATACGCCGTGATGTGGATTGCTCGTCACCTGACGGACTATTCTGATTGTCAATGTAAACGGGAATCATCTTTTTGACTGCTCCAGACGCCAGTAGTGTACACCCGACTGCAATTGCGGTGGCCAAAATCGCCATTGGCATCAAAGCGAATGGCTGCCGAGCCTGCCTGGAGTGATCCGACATGGCAAAAACCCGCATTTTTCCGGCATTTTTGTGAACACTTCACCCTCCTCCTTTCACTGGCCCTTGTTTTTCAATATTGAAACTTCAGGCCTGCTATCAAGTCGTCAATGGCAGCGCCTCGATTCTTCGCAGCATGCTCACGAATAGCCGCCGAGTGAGATGACTCTCGGCTAACAGCAGCCATTGGTAACGGGCGTGTTTGACCAAACGACCGCCGGTTTTCACCAGCCGCTGCTGCAGGCTCATCAATGATCAGTTGGCGATTTTCGTCGGCAGCACCAACCGCCGCCAGAGGTTCCCCAGGTGGTAGGCAATCAAACTCAGCGCCAACCGTATCTCGTTGGAGCGGAAGCGATGGCAACTCAACCGCGTCATCTTGACGGCCTGCTTGCCCTCTTGAATCCACTGTTCCGCCGTTCCCCGCTTATTATAGAACCGCACCACCGCCCGGCTGGGCAGCGTCAAGTTCGTCACGATAAAACCAACGCGCGGGAACAACTCATCCGCGTGATGCTCGACCTTGGCGACTACCCGCTGCGCCGATTGCCAGCCGGCGGCGCGATAGAGAAAGCTTTTGTACTCGACCAACGGCTTGAGGCGGGGCCGTCTCACCGGTCGCGGTAGCAGTTTCGCGATGTCGCGCTCCAGGTTGCCGTTGGACGGTATGCGGATCGCATATTTGACGCCACTTTGATTCCAAAAAAGAAAATTGCGATGAATTTATTAATCGAAATAATTATTACCAACTGGATATTATTGCCAACGAACGTAAACCGCAGATATGCGCCGGCGAACGCATTGATGTATTTAGCGGACAGGCCGGGTGGAATGCCCGCGCCGTCGAACATTCGCCGATAGGGCGGGCACAACTGCCCGGGCCGCAGGCAAATCTATACTGAAGGCATGCCCCACCCGGAGATCAACGAAATCTTCGGCTATCTCGGCGCCTGGCCGGTCTGGCTGCGGATCGTGGTGCTGCTGAGCGGCGCCATCCTGCTGGCGCTGGTGGTGCACGCGGTGCTGTTCGCGATCGCAGGCCGGCTGGTGCGGCGGCGGCACGGCGATCCCGGCCATGCCAGCCTGCGCCATATACGCCATCCGCTGCGCTGGCTGCTGCCGCTGCTGGCGGTGTCGTCGGTCTGGCCCACGCTGCCGCTGGTGAGCAATGTGCTCTCCAACGGCGAGCACATTCTCGGCGTGGCCACCATCGGCGCGCTGGCCTGGAGCGTGATCGCGCTGCTGCTGGTCTTCGAGGAAATCTTCAACAACCGCTTCAGCATCAGCGTGCAAGACAACCTGCGCGCCCGCCGCGTCCGCACCCAAATCCAGATTTTGCGCCGCATTACCGCCTTCACCATCGCCCTGCTGGCGATCGCCATCGCGCTGATGACCATTCCCGCCGTGCGCCAGGTGGGCACCGGGCTGTTCGCCTCCGCCGGCCTGGCCGGGCTGGTCGCCGGCATGGCCGCCCGCCCGACCCTCTCCAACCTGATTGCCGGCATTCAAATCGCCCTCACCGAACCGATCCGCATCGAAGACGTGGTCATCGTCGAGAACGAATGGGGCTGGATCGAGGAGATCCATACCACCTACGTCGTGGTGCGCATCTGGGACCTGCGGCGGCTGGTGGTGCCAATCTCCTATTTCATCGAAAAGCCCTTCCAGAACTGGACCCGGCGCAGCGCCGACCTGCTCGGCGCGGTGCATTTCTTCGTGGATTATTCCGTGCCGGTGGACGCCTTGCGCGCCCGGCTGCAACAGGTGCTGCAGGCCACGCCCTTGTGGGACGGCAAGGTCTGGAACCTGCAGGTCACCGAAGCCACCGAGCGGGTGCTGAAGCTGCGCGCGCTGATGAGCGCCGGCGATTCCGGCAAGGCCTGGGACCTGCGCTGCCACGTGCGCGAGCAGATGGTGGCCTGGCTGCAGCAGAACTATCCCCACGCCCTGCCGCGGGTGCGCGCCGAGCTGGAGCAGGGCGCGCGGCCCGGCCTGGAACCCGGCGCCGAGCCGCCCACATCCGTTCCCGCGCCGGCCGCCCGCCCCGAAAAACCGGCCCGGCCGCTTCCCGACCGCAGCCAAAAAGGCGAGGCGCAACTCGAAGGGGAATTGAAGCCGGTGGCCGACGAGTCGGGCAAGGACTCGAAGGATTCGGGCGGGCTGAAGCGCTGATAAAGCGATCAGCGCTTCAGCAGTCAGTTTTCGGCGCAGCAGCGTTTTCGGCCAGGGCGGCTTCGATTTCCTCCAACTCGGGCGGGGCGAGCCGGAACTCCATCGCTCCGATCACGCCGTCGAGTTGCGCGGCGCGGCGCGCGCCGACGATGGCGCCGGTCACTTCCGGCCGCCGCAGCACCCAGGCCAGGGCCACCTCGGCCACGCTGCATCCCCGGCGCGCGCCGATCTGGCGCAGCCGCTCGACCAGTTGCAAATTGCGGCGCAGCCGCGGCTCCTGAAATTCCGCATTGCGGCTGCGCCAGTCGGAGGGCGGCAATTGCCGCGCCCGCTCGCGGCTCATGCCGCCCGAGAGCATGCCGGAAAGCAGCGGGGAGTAGGCAATCACGCCGGCGCCGTGCTGCCGGCACCAGGGCAGCAGTTCGGCTTCGGCCGCGCGCCGCAGCATCGAATACGGCGGCTGCAGCGAGGTGACCGGGGCGATGCGCTGCGCGCGCTCGAGTTGCGCGCGGTTGAAGTTCGATACCCCGATCCAGCGGACTTTGCCCTCCTGGCGCAGCTTGGCCAGCTCGCCCCAGCCTTCCTCGATTTCCGCGTCCGGATCGGGCCAATGCACCTGGTAGAGGTCCACCGTCTCGCGGCGCAGCCGCCGCAGGCTGCCTTCCAGCTCGCGCCGGAGGGAGGCGGCGCGCAGCGAGCCGTACACCGCGCCTTGCTCGTTCAGCAATCGTCCGCATTTGGTGAAGATGTAAGGCGCGGGCGAACCGCGGCCGGCGAGCGCCCGCCCGACCAGTTCTTCCGAGTGCCCGCCGCCGTACACCGCCGCGGTATCAATCCAGTTCATGCCCAGATCGAGCGCGTGCCGCAGCGCGCCGATGGATTCGCGATCGTCGGTCGTCCCCCAGCTAAACTGCCAGCCGCTGCCGCTGATGGTCCAGGTGCCGAAGCCGAGCGGGGTGATGCTCAGGTCGCTGTTGCCCAATTGCCGGGTTTCCATGCCTCCTCCGCTTGCCAACCAGGCCCGCGGCCGCCTTTTGCCGTGACCGCAATCACAGCCTTGCCCGCGGCCCCATGATCATGGTTAGTATGAAGTCAAACGAGGCGTGTGGTGGTCTTTGCGGCGCGCATCCAATTCGCCTTCACGGTAATGTTCCATTACCTGTTTCCCATCCTGACCATGGGCTTGGGATTTTTCATCGCGCTCATGTCCACGCTGCACCTGACCACCGGCGACCGCCGCTGGGATGAAGCCGCCCGCTTCTGGGCGCGCATCTTCGCCATCGGCTTCGTCGTGGGCGTGGTGACCGGCATCCCGCTGGAGTTCGAGTTCGGCTCCAACTGGGCGGCGTTTTCCGCCTACGGCGGCAGCCTCTTCGGCCAACTGCTGCCGATGGAAGGCGTCTATGCCTTCTTTCTCGAATCCGGCTTCCTCGGCCTCTTCCTGTTCGGGCGCGGGCGGGTGGGGAAATGGCTGCACTGGGCGGCCGGCCTGGGCGTTGGCGTGGGCTCACTGCTTTCCGGCTACTTCATCACCGCCGCCAATGCCTGGATGCAGCATCCCGTCGGCTACCGCCTTGACGCGCACGGCCAGCCGCAACTGGTTTCTTTCTGGGCGGTGCTGTTCAATCCCTTTGCCGGCTGGCAGTACGCGCACGTCGTGAACGGTGCGCTGCTGGCCGGCGCTTTCGTGATGGCCGCGATTGCGGCATTCTACCTGCTCAGCCGCCGCCACCAGGAATTCGCGCAGAATACCCTGCGTCTGGCGGTGGTGGCCGGCTGCATCCTTTCCCTCACCCAGTTGTTTCCGACCGGAGACCTGGAAGGCCGGCACGTGGCCGGCTGGCAGCCGGCCAAGCTGGCGGCGATGGAAGGGCTGTACCAGACCCGGGCGGGCGCGCCGCTGGCGGTGATGGGGATGCCGAATTCCCGCAACCAGACCCTGCTCGATCCGGTGTACGTGCCGCGCATTCTCAGCTTTCTCGCCTACGGCAGCTTCCGCGCCCAGGTGGTGGGGCTCGCCGCCTATCCGCGCGATCTCTGGCCGCCGGTGGCGCTGACCTATTACGCCTATCACATCATGGTCGGGCTGGGCACGATCTTCGTCGTCATCATGCTGGCGGGCGCCTTCCTGCTTTGGCGCCGCCGGCTGTATCGCAGCCGCTGGTTTCTGTGGGTGCTGATGCTGGCGCTGCCGTTCCCGTTCATCGCCAACGAGGCCGGCTGGATGGCCACCGAAGTCGGGCGCCAGCCCTGGCTGGTGTACGGCCTGCTGCGCACCGCGCAAGGCGTCTCGCCCAACGTCGCCGCCGGCGAAACCATCTTCACCCTGCTGGGCTTTATGGGCATCTATGCCGTGCTGGCGCTGCTATACCTGTTTCTGACGGCGCGGGTGATCGGCGCCGGGCCGGAATCGGGAACTCACGGCGGCGCCGCCGGCGGCGACGAAGCCAGCCACGCCGCCGCCATCGGGGAAAAAAGCGCATGAATCAGCTTTGGTTCTGGTGGCTGGCCGGCATGTTCGCCGTCTATGCGCTGCTCGACGGCTACGATTTGGGAGTCGGTGCGATTTATCTATGGCTGCCGCGCGAGGGCGACAGCCGCGGCTTCGCGCTCGCCGCCATCGGCCCGGTTTGGAACGGCAACGAAGTCTGGCTGATCGCCGCCGGCGGCCTGCTGGTGGTTTCGTTTCCCCGCGTTTATGCGCTTGGCTTCAGCGGCTTTTACCTGGCCCTGATGCTGGTGCTCTGGTTCCTGATCCTGCGCGGCGTGGCGATCGAATTCCGCGGCCAACTCGCCCAGCCGCTCTGGAGCGATTTTTGGGACGCCGGCTTCGGCGTGGCCAGCCTGGCGCTGGCGCTGCTGCTGGGCGTCGCGCTGGGCAATCTGGTGCGCGGCCTCCCCATCGCCGGCGGCAGCTTCCAGGGCTCGTTCGCGCTGCTGCTCAATCCTTACGCGCTGCTGGTTGGCCTGCTCAGCCTAGCGCTGCTCGCCTGGCACGGCGCCAACTACCTCCGCTTCAAGACCGATCCGCCGCTCCAAACCCGGGCGCGCGAATACTCCCGGCGGCTTTATCTCGCCACCCTGTTTCTGGCCGTCGTGGTCACCATCTATACCTATATTGCCGGCTATATCGGCGATTTCGGCAGCCATCCGCTGTTCTGGATTTTTCCGCTCGTCACTCTCGCCGGCCTGGCGCTGGCCGCGGCCGCCGGCCGCCGGCGCGATCTGGCCGCTTTTTATGCCTCCATGCTGGTGATTGCCGGACTGCTGGGTTCGGCCGCCGCCACCGTGTTTCCCAACCTGCTGCGCTCGACTCTCGGCAGCGGCGACAGCCTGACCATCTACAACGCCGCTTCCTCGCCGCTGGCGCTCAAGGCCGCCTTCATCGCCAACGCCATCGGATTGCTGGCCGTGATCGCCTACACCTATTACATCCACCGCATCTTTCGCGGCAAGGTGCAAACCCCCGGCTATCACGTTTGAGCGGGGAAATGCGAGCCGCGAGGGCGCGGCTATTGCCCGCCGCCGGCGGCGGCTTCGGCCTCGGCCTTTAAAATATGCGCCTCGGCGCCCTGGAAGCCGCAGGTTTTGTGGGCGCCGTCGCAGAACGGCTTGTTGGCCGAATGCCCGCAGCGGCAGAGCGAAAACGCCGGCTTGTCAATCGTCATCGGCTGCCCGTTCGAGTCAATGATGGTGATCGGCCCTTCGACGAAGTAGGACCCATTGCGGCGGATGGTGATGCGGGTTTCGCTCATACGCTGTCATTTTAGCTTACCGGCATCGTTAGCACTGAACGCGGCCAGCGACTGCTGCAGGTTTTCATCCACG
The DNA here is from genome assembly GCA_021789895.1 of Acidobacteriota bacterium. Lineage (GTDB taxonomy): Bacteria > Acidobacteriota > Terriglobia > Terriglobales > SCQP01 > JAKASR01. The sequence continues at coordinate 95,908 of JAJYIU010000004.1, forward strand.
CACAGGTTCATGGTGAACAACTGGTTGAGCAGGTTTTCCGGATCGAGGTCGAGAAAATAACGCGAGATTAAGCGGGTAATCGCCTGGCGGATGTGGCTGGCCTCGCGCACCAGCGCGGGCAGGGCATAGCCTTGCCGGCGGCGCAGCAGCCCATGCTTCCAGGCGCCGTGCAACCGCTCCGGGTGGGAGGAGGAATCCTGGCGGCGCAAGTGATAGACGATGTCATCCAAAATCTGCTCCAGATCGTCCAGCCTGGCCTCCCGGTCCAGCGCAATCGTGGTGATCATGGCGTCGGCCTCGGCATGCGCCAGCCAATCCTCGATCAACTCCATCCGCTGGCGCTCGATCAGGTCCGCGAGTTTGAGCATGGGATGCGGTTCGCGCCCGGCGGTATGCAGCCATTCAATCGCAGTTTGCATGGCCGCCGAGTTTACCGGCTTGATCAGCACCCGGTCCACGAAGCTCTGCATCATCTTCCAGGCCTGTTGCAGGTCGGGCGAGCCGGTCACCAGCAGCACCGTGGCGCCCGGCCGCGCCAGCTTGAGCGCGCCGGCCAGGATGTAGCCGTCGGCGCGGCTGCCCAGGTTCAGGTCGGTCACCAGGACTTCATAACCGTCGCTGGTGATCTGCCGCAATGCCGAGAGCGTGTCGGTGCAGGATTCCGCCTGATGACCGGCCAGTTGCAGCAGTTTGGCATTGAACTGGGCAATGCTGGCATCGTCATCCACGACCAGGATTCGCTTGCCCATTTAAGCTTGGATGCAAGCGGCATTTCAGGCGGGCAAGGTCCCGAGGGAAGAGGATTTCGACCTTGGCCGAGGCCTCGATGGCGCGCTGCGGGTTCAGGCCAGGCGCCTATCCACGGGTGGCGGCGGGGCCTGTCCCCCGCTACCGCGCCGCTTGCCAAACCTTGCTCGCGCTTAGGGCAGCCGGATGGGTGCGATCCCGGCCGCCTGCAGCTTCCGGTTCAGGGCCGGCAATTGTGCTTTCAGCCCTTGCCATTTACCCAGCAGCATGGCCAGCCGGCGCTCGCGCCGCCCAGCGGCGGCGGCCTGCTCGGCCGTCGGCGCGACGTCGGCGGCTTGCAGGCTGCCCATCAGGCCGCCCAACTGGAATTGCATCGCGGTTAAGGTGGTCGGCGGGCCGGCGCCAAACAGCATTTGCATCAGGCTCATGCGGCTGCCGGTCAGCGCCGTCGCCTGCCGTCGGATATTTTGCACCGCCTGTCCCAGCGCGCCCTGGCGTGCGTTCGGCGGCAGCTTCTTCAGCGCCGCCCGCAGCGCGAGCAGTTGGCGCACCGCCGGCTGCAGTTTTTGCAGGCCGCGATACATCGCCATCGAGAGCCGGAATTGTTCCGCCAGCCCCGCCGCCGGCGTCTTCACCCGCGGATCCATGCGCAAAACCAGCGGCTGGCTGTAGCTCTGTCCATCCACCGTCAGCCGCACCGTGTAGCGGCCCGGCTGGGCATAAGGCGAGGTATAGGCCGGCGGGGTGTCGTGCGGAATCGCCTGCATGGGATAGTGCGGCGGCCCCGGCAGCGGGGTGTAATGCAGATCCCAGATGAAACGGTGCAAGCCGGCCGCGGCCGAGAGCTTTTGCGGCGGCCGCACCCAGTAGGCGGGGATGTTCAGCTTTGCCGGGTTGATCTGACGCAGCGGCGCGTTGCTGGCATATTGCCGCACCCGTTGTCCGGCGGCGGTGTAAATGCCGAGCGTGACCGGGCCGCGCGCCGGCCGGCCCAGGTAGTAATTGATCACCGCGCCGTCGGGCGGATTCTGCCCCGCCGGAGTGTCGGGCGGCAGCGGGGTGTCGGAGTTGGTATCCCAGCGCACGCGCCAGGCCGGCTCGGGGCGCAACAGGCGCGCTGCGGCCGCCAGCATCCCCGCCTGGATCTGGCGGAGCGGGGTGATGTCGTCGAGTATCCAGAAGCCGCGGCCGTGGGTGGCGGCGGCCAGATCGTCGCCTTTCACGATCAGATCGCGAATCGAGCTGGCGGGCATATTCAGCCGCAGCGATTGCCAGTGGTTGCCGTCGTTGAAGGAGACATAGACCTGCCGCTCGGTGCCGCAAAAGAGCAGCCCTGGGCGCTGCGGGTCTTCCCGCACCACGTTCACCGGTGCCTCCGGGGGCAGTCCGTTGACGATTTCCTGCCAGGTGCGGCCGCCGTCGTGGGTGCGGTAAATGTGCGGCCGCAGGTCGTCCAGCCGGAACGCATTGATCGCGGCGTAGGCGGTCTGGGGGCTGAAGTGGCCGGCATCGAGCGCGGCGACCTTGGCCCAGGGCCGCAGTTGCGGCGGGGTGACATTGCTCCAGGTCCGGCCGCCGTCGCGGGTGACCTGAATCTGCCCGTCGTCGGCCCCCGCCCAGATCAGGTTAACGTTGCGCGGCGAGGGCGAAAGGGCGTACACCACGCCGCGCCGGGCCGGCTTGGCGGAGCGCCGGTTGCGGTACACGCCGACGCTGGCCGGCACCGCCCAGGTCGCGCGGGTCAGGTCGGGGCTGATCCGCCGCCAGCTATGCCCCAGGTTGGCGCTTTCCCAGACTACGTTCGTGCCGTAGAAGAGCAGGTGCGGATTGACCGGCGAAAAGGCGATCGGCGCGGTGCGCACCACGCGGTTGTATGGGCCGCGGCTCAGCTGCGGTGCAATGTCGGCCGCCTGTGCCGTCTGCCGGTTATAGAGCGTCAGCTTGCCGCCCACGATCAGGTTGGGGTTGAGCGGATCGGGCACGATGTCGGCGTACTCTTCCGCGCCCACCGGATGCCAGTCGCGGAACGTGATTTCGCCGTCGTTGCCGCGCGAAGCGATGCAGACCGAGCCGCTGTCCTGCTGCCCGCTGCAAAGATGGTAGGGAAAAGCGTTGTCGGCGGCGACATGGTAGAGCTGCGCCGTCGGCTGGTTGTACCACGACGACCAGCTCTGCCCGCCGTTGACCGTGACCAGCGCGCCCTGGTCGCTCGAGAGCAGCATGATGCGCGGGTGGTTGGGGTTGATCCAGAGGTGCTGGTAATCGTCGCCGCCGGGCGCGCCGCGCAGCGCGCTCCAGGTCTGGCCGCCGTCCACCGATTTCCAGGTCACGATGCTGTCGCTATAGACCACGTCCGGATTTTTCGGGTCCACCGCCAGCAGCGCCAGGTCGCCGCCGCCAATGCGCTCCGCCGGGCGGGGATCGCGGGTGATCTGGCGGAAGCTTTGCCCGCCGTCGTCGGAGCGGTAAATGCCCAGCCCGCGCGGCAACGAGGCCACCGAGACGTAGAGCCGGCTGGGACGGCTGGGCGCGATCGCCACCGCGACCTGCACCACCCGCCGGGGCAGCCCCCGGGTCAGCTTCTGCCAGTGATCGCCGCCGTCGGTGGATTGGAACAGCCCGCCGTGGGTCCCCTGCCAGGCCCCGTTTTCCCACGGGCCTTCCCGCGCTTCCCACAGCCCGGCATAGACGATTTGCGGGTTTTGCGGATCAATCTCGACGTCCGAGCCGCCGGTGTTGTCGTTGACGTAGAGCACCTTCTGCCAGGTGCGCCCGCCGTCGGTGGTGCGAAAGATGCCGCGCTGGGGGTTGGGTCCGTAAGGATGCCCCAGCGCCGCCACGAAGACGCGGTCGGGGTTGGCCGGGTCCACCGCGATTTGCGGAATCTGCTCGGTATCGGCCAGGCCGATGCGCTTCCAGGTCTGGCCGCCGTCGGTGGATTTGTACATGCCGTCGCCCACCGACAGGTCGGGACGGTGCAGCCCTTCGCCGCTGCCGACGTAAATGATATTGGGATTGGAGGGCGCCACCGCGATCGCGCCAATCGAGCCGGTAGGCTCGCGATCGAAAATCGGCGTCCAGGTATGGCCGTAATCGGTGGTCTTCCAGACGCCGCCATTGACTGCGCCGATGTAGAAGACATTGGGCTGGCCGGGCACGCCGCAGCCGGCGCGGGTGCGGCCGCCGCGGTAGGGCCCGATCGAGCGCCAGCGCAGGGCGCGGAAAAAGCCGGCGGGATAGCCCTGCGCGGCGGCGGGCAGCGCCAGGCCGGCGGCCAGGGCTAGATTAATGAAGCTAAGAACAGTCAGGCGGCGAAGCGAGTGAGTCACCATCGTTCTCTCCCTGCAAGAGTCTAGCCGACCGGACGCGTCCGGCTCAAATCCCCCGGGTTGGGTCCATGCCGCTTCGCGCAGCCGATGGCGGTGAATGCCGGCCCTCGCCGCCTGCCTCCTCCCGCCCGTTGCGCGGCGCAGGAGAACCCGATCGCGGCGTTGCGGTCATGGGGCGGCGTTTACTTTCGAGCAGTCGGGCATATGAGATCAGCGTGTACGATCCGTTCACGTTCGGCGCCTTCGTTGATCAAGATTCATTCGGCTGGGATAACTTATTTAATGCTGCGTGAGCATTTTGAATTATTTCCTTGGACAACCACAGTGGTGATTTCGCCAGGGCTCTCTAATTTTCGGACAAGCGTCCGCCCAACATCTTTGGCAAGCTCAAATGCGAACTAGCACACGGTCAAGCTGCGGAAATGAAAGTTGAAAAATAGCATGCGCGGCCAGGCCAGGGCCGCGGCTATTTTTTCAGCCAGGGCTGGGGCGGCTGATACATCGCCGGATTGACTGCCACTTCCGCCACGCCCGGCGCCAGCTTGACCGCCTCGCTGGCCAGTTCCAGCCGCGCCGGCGCCACGCCCGCCCCGGAAGCCAGCAGCCGAATCGTGCCGGCCTGGCCGCGGACGGTCTGCACGATCGCCTGGCAAAGCCCGTTGAACGCCCGCCGCGAGTTGCCCTTGTCGGCTTCGTGGCTGCTGGGATCGCCATTGCCCACGCCGATCAGCCGCCCCGGGCCTTCGACCGCGAACACGATGGGCGTGTCGGCGGTCGGCGCCGACCGCCCCTGCGCGTCCCGCACCTCGACCGTCACCATCGCCACATCCTGGCCGTCGGCCGCCAGCCGCGGCCGGTCGGGCAGGAGCGCCAGCCGCGCCGGCGCGCCCGCGGTCTCGCGCCGGGCGGTCAGCACCAGCTTGCCGCCGCGGTAGCCGCGCGCTTCAATCGCGCCCGGCTCGTAGTTGACCGTCCACTGCAGGTGGGCATCGCGCTGGACTGTCTGCCGGCCCAGGCTGCGCCCGTTCAGCAGCAGCTCGACGGCATCCAGGTTCGAGTAGGCCCAGACCTGGATCGGCCCGCCGCTCCAGTTCCAGTGCGGGAACAGGTGCAGCACCGGTTCGGCTTGCCACCAGGCGCGGTAGTAATAAAAGTTGTCTTTGGCGAAGCCGCAGGTGTCGAGAATGCCGAAATGCGAGTTGATGCAGGGCCAGCCGTAGGGGGTGGGCTCGCCGCGATAGTCGAAGCCGGTCCAGGCGAAGCCCCCGGCCAGGAACCGCCGGGCGTCGTAAAAACTCCACCAGCTCTCGGCCCGTTCCGCCCAGGGCGGCCGGTTCACGTCGTAGGCGCTGACGTAGCCGCGCGCCGGATCGTTGGCATAAATGCCGCGAGTGGAAACCGTGCTGGCGGTTTCCGAACCGAGCGAGGGCTGGCGGGGAAACTTCCGATGGAACTCGTCAATGTGCGGCAGATTGTAGTTGAAGCCCTGTATGTCGAGCACCGCCGAGATGCCGTGCCCCCAGCCGCCGTTCATTGCCGCGGTGGTCGGCCGGCTGGGATCCAGCCGCCGCACCAGCCGCTTCATCGCGGCCACCACCCGCGCCCCCAGCGGCGTGCCTTGAATCGGCTCTTCGTTGCCCAGCGACCAGAGAATCACCGAGGGGCGGTTGCGGTCGCGCCGCACCAGCCGTTCCAGTTGGCTCAAGCCTTCTGGCGAGGACGACATCATGCGGGTCTCGTCCATCACCACCATCCCCAGCCGGTCGCAGGCGTCCAGCAGCGCCGGCGTGGGAGGGTTATGCGAGGTGCGGTAGGCGTTCGCGCCCATCGCCTTCAGCCGCTCGATGCGGAAATACTGCACCCGGTCCGGCAGCGCCGAGCCCACCCCGGCGTGGTCCTGGTGATTGCAGGTGCCCTGCAGCTTTACCGGCTTGCCGTTCAGGAAAAATCCCCGCCGGGCATCGAAGCGCAGGGTGCGGACGCCGAAGACGGTCTCGTAGCGGTCCACGATCGCGCCGCCCGATTCGATTGCGGTCTCCAGCCGGTACAGATACGGACGCTCGACCGACCACAGCTCCGGCCGGGGCAGCGGCACGCTCTGCTTCGCCTGCCGCCGGCTCCAGGGCTGCAGCGCCAGCGCCGCCGGCGCGGCTTGCGCCACGACCTGGCCCGCGGCGTCCAGAATGCGGGAATGCACCCGGCAGGTGGCGGCCGCATCGGCATCGTTCTCCACTTCGGTCGAGAGCGTGAGCTCGGCCGCTCCCCGCCGGACTGCCGTCCGCACGTACGTGCCATCGGGGGCGGTGTGCACCGGCGAGGTCTTGGTCAGCCATACGTGCCGGTAAATGCCGGCGCCTTCGTAAAACCAGCCCTCGTTCAGGCTCGCATCCACCCGCACCGCCAGCGCGCTGGGCCGGCCATAGTACACGAAATCGGTGATATCGAAGCGGAACGGCGCGTAGCCGGAAAGATTGCGGCCGAGATAGCAGCCGTTCAGCAGCACCATGGCATCGCGAAAAACGCCGTCGAATTCGAGCGCGATGCGCTTGCCGCGGTCGGCGGCGGGAATCTCGAATACCCGCCGGTACCAGCCCACGCTGGTTTCCGGATATTTTCTGCCCAGCGGCTTGCAGCCGTGCTGATAAAGCTTGGGATCGTTATGAAAGGGCAATTCCACCGCCCAGTCGTGCGGCAGGTCGAGCAGCCGCCAGCCGCGGTCGTTAAACTGCGCATACGCGACCGGTGACACCAGATTGGTCTTGAAAAAGGTGTGCTCGTTGGTGCCGAAGTTGAAATCGCGCGTTTCGTCATCGGTGTTGCCCAGGTGAAAACGCCAGCCCAGATCAAACAGCAGCCGCTCGCGCGGCGCCAGATCGGCGGGGACAGGCCGCGCATAGGCCAGCGCCGAATCCGCCGCCGGCGCGGCCGCCGGCTCTGCCGGCCAGGCTGCTTCTTCCCGCTCCGCCGCCGCGCCCGGCAGGATCCCGCCCGCCACCGTGGCCGCCAGACTGCTTTGTAACAGGCTGCGTCGTGTCATCAGACTCATAGAGCTGCCCTTCTCCTGATAGAGATAGCCAAGAAGCCAGTAAACAAAATCTGCGTCCGGAACGCAAGCCGGACGGCGAAGCGCGCAAAGTAAATCTTTATAAATTACCTGCTTGATTCAAACGGGGGCTTCCCTGCCGCCCCTGGTTTTATTTCCACTTTCCTGCCACCCCGCGGTGAACCTGTGCTATGGGTCTGGCGTCCAACCGATTGAGGTCGGTTCCGCTGCCGCATGGCTGGAGCTTATATCCATGCCGGTTGAGCGCCGCCGCGCAGCGTGAAGAAAAGGAGATTGACCATGACTGTACGCTCCGGAAAACTCAGCCTGTTGAGCATCATCTCGCTGCTGGGCGGCTTGTGGATGATCATTTGTCCATTCGCCATCGGCGCCAGCACGGGCGCGCGCTGGGATGGCGTCATCTTCGGCGTGCTGGTTGCGATCTTCGCCATCGGACGGCTGGCCAGCCCCGCGGCGCGAGCCTTGAGCTGGGTCAATTTTGCCTTCGGTATCTGGCTCCTGATCTCGCCTTGGGTGTTGGGCTTCCCTGGCAGCGGCATTCGCTGGAACGATACCATCACCGGATTGATCATTTTGATCTGTTCCGGGTTGGCGGCGACGGATAAGGGAATGGTCGCCACTGCCGGCGGCGAAACCGGATTCCGGAAAGTTGCATAAACCCCTTCCCGGAGTAACATCAGCGCTCGCGGTGGGCTGGCGCGTTCGTTGGGAGCGCGGCGCCCTCCTCGGTACTGCGCTACCGTATAGAGGTCAGCCTGGCCGCGGCTAACAAAATCATCAACTTCACTGCCAGAATCCCCGACGTCATCTGGGCGCCGGCCTGGGAAGCGGTCCTGGTCGCGGTCGCCGGCGGATTCAGCCTGGCTCTACACCAGACGTGGTTATTCAGCAGCCTGGGGCCGACCGCGTACGAACTGGCCGAGCATCCACAGCGCCCCAGTTCCCGCCCGCTCGCCATCGTGATCGGGCATTTCAGCGCACTGGCCCTGGCCTTAGCCAGCGTAGCGCTGTGCGGCGCATGGAATGCCCCCTCCGTGAATGCCACCCACGGGCTGGAGGCGGTGCGTTTCGCCGCCAGTCTGCTGGCGGTGGTCGCCACCGCTGCGCTCAACCTTTTCCTGCGCACCGCCCAGCCGGCCAGCCTGGCCACCGCACTGTTGATTACCTTGGGCGCCTTTCAAAGTGGAAAGGGCGCGCTCGATATCGCGGTGGGGGTGCTGATGATTGCGCTGCTGGGCATTCCCTTGCGGCACCTCGGAGTTCGGCGCCGCCAGGCGGGAGCGAAAGAGCCGCTGCCGCCGGCTTGAAATATCATGCTGCCGGTTGCATCGGCCATAAAGAACTCGCCGCCGCTTTCGGCGCGCGGCGTTTACTGTTGCGGCTGAATTACATGCGCGGCAAAAAACTGCAGCAGGCGGTTTTCCGCCCAATACGCGTCTTCCGCCCCGTTTGCCGGCTGCATGAAGCCGCAGTGGCCGCCGTGCCGCGGCGCGAGCAAGGTCAGGGCCGGGTTGGCCGCAATCCGCCGCCGCGATTCCTCCGTCAGCACGATGAAGGGATCGTCTTCGGCGTGGATGATCAGCGCCGGCGCGGCGATGCGCTCAAGCACGCGCGCGGCGCTGGCGCGATCGTAGTAATCCGCTGCTCCGGCGTAGCCCATGTGCGGCGCGGTGACCCGATCGTCAAAATCCCGGATCGAGCGGATGGATTCGAGCCGCGGCATGCGGTAAAGTTGCGGATGCCGCGCCGCCCGGGCGCGGGCCTTGCGCCGCAGCCGGCGCAGGAAACGCCATTCGTAAACCCGGTTGGCCGGCCGGTGCAGCGCGTCGGCCGAAGGCGCCAGGTCGAGGCAGGCGCTTACCACCCCGGCCGCCAGCAGCCCGCGTATGCCTTCTGCGCCGCGCTCGCCCAGCAGTTTTAAAACCGTATTGCCGCCCATCGAATAGCCGGCGAGAAACAAGCCGGCGACTCCCGGCCGCGCCGCCGTCCACTCCGCCGCCCGCAGCAGGTCCTGGCTCAGGCCGGAGTTGTAGAGCGTGCGGCAGCGCGCGTCGGACGCGCCGCAGCCGCGCACGTTCATGCGCACCGCATGCCAGCCGCGCGCCAGGGCCTTGGCCGCCAGGCTTTGCATGTAGCCCACCCGGCTGTCGCCTTCGAGGCCGTGCAGCAGCAACAGCGCCGGCGCCGGAGCGGCCTGCCAATTGCACTCCAGCAGCAACTCGACCCCTTCCTCGGCCGCCAGCCAATGCGCTTCCGGCGCGGGCGGCTGCAGCCGGCGCGGACGCAGATAGGAATAAATGGTGTTGATGTGGCCGTGCCGCAGCCAGCGCGGCGGCAGGTAAGGCGGCAAAATCGGCTCGATCCTGGGTTCCAGCTCGATTTTCATGGCGCAGTTTTCAGTTTAGCCGCCTGCAGCCGCTTTTCTCCGCATCCGCCGCTGCGCCCGGCCGGCCCTGCCAGTTTGCGCACAAAGCCGGGCCGGGATTGCGCCATCATAAATCCATGCCGGCGCAAAACGTCGCGGATTCCACCCTCGCCTGGGATGCGAGTGCCGTCTGGCACCCCTACACGCAGATGCTGACCGCGCCTCCGCCGCTGGCCATCGCCCGCGGCGAGGGCGCCTGGCTGGTGGCGGAAGATGGCCGGCGTTATCTCGACGCCATCTCCTCCTGGTGGGTCACGCTGCATGGCCATGCCGAGCCGCGCATCGCCGCCGCGATTGCCCGCCAGGCGGCGGAACTGGAGCAGGTGATCTTTGCCGGCTGCACCCACCGCCCGGCTGCCGCGCTGGCCGAGCGCCTGCGCCGGCGGCTGCCGGCCGGGCTGGAACGCCTGTTTTTTTCCGATAATGGCTCGACCGCCGTCGAGGTGGCGATCAAGCTGGCTTTGCAGTACTGGCATAACCTCGGCTACCCGCAACGCCGAAAAATTGTCGCCCTGGAGCATGCCTACCATGGCGATACCTTTGCCGCCATGGCGGCCGGCGCGCCTTCGCCTTTCACCGCCGCCTTCGCCGCCTGGAGCCTGCCGGTCGAGCGCGCCCCCGCGGCCTATTGCTATCGCTGCCCGCTCGGTCTGCGGCGCGACGCCTGCTCGATTGACTGCCTTTCCGGCCTGGAAGCCCTGCTGGCCGCCGATGCCGGAGAGGAAATTGCCGCCGTGCTGGTCGAGCCGCTGCTGCAGGGCGCCGGCGGCATGATCGTGCATCCGGTGGAATTTTTGCAGGGCGTGCGCCGGCTCTGCGACCGCTATGGCGTGCCGCTCATCGCCGATGAGGTGCTGACCGGTTTCGGACGCCCCGGCAAGATGTTTGCCTGCGAGCTGGCCGGCGTCGCGCCTGACCTGATCTGCCTTTCCAAGGGATTGACCGGCGGCTTTCTGCCCCTGGCCGTCACCGCCGCGACCGCCCGGATCTACCAAGCTTTTCTCAGCCGCGATCGCCGGAAAACTTTCTTCCACGGCCATTCCTTCACCGCCAACCCGCTCGGCTGCGCCGCCGCCCTGGCCAGCCTCGAAATCTTCGAGAGCGAGCCGGTCTTCGAGCGCATCGCGCGCATCGCCGCGGTGCATGCCGAACGCTTGCCCGCCCTGGCCGCCCATCCCCGCGTCGGCGACGCCCGCCAACTGGGCACGGTTGCGGCCATCGAGCTGGCCGAAGGCGCGGGCGATTACCTGGCCGGCATCGGGCCCCGGCTGCAGGCGTTTTATCTCGAACGCGGCGTGCTGCTGCGCCCGCTCGGCGGCGTGATCTACGTCCTGCCGCCGTATTGCATACAACCCGGAGAACTGCATCGCGTCTGGGATGTCGTCGCCGAATCGCTCGACCGGATCATCTGACGCCGGCCGGCTTATCCCTTCAAATGCGAAAAATGCAGTTGGCAGTTGTTGCCGAAGGTGAATGAGTTGACGGTGAAACCGGGCGCGGTGGGCAGCAGCTCCAGCCGGTGCTCGCCGATCGCCGGGTTGGTGGCCAGGTAATACAGGCGCGAGGCGCGCACGAAGATGTAGGAGCGCCCGTGCGCATCGTAGCGCACGTCCTCGCCGGCCGCAGTTTTGGGAAGGGCGCGTCCGTCTTGCAGCAGATAGACCCGCTCGGGATGCCCATGCGCGACGTTGAGCACGGCGTAGATTTCGCGCGCGTGATAGCGCATCGCGAGCCGGCCGGCCTGGGGGCCGGGCTGGCCGCGGCCGCGGTAAATCATGCCGTTGCGGTCGGTCTGCCAGCTGCCGGACAAGCCCGCCCGGCCGTCGGCAATCCGCGCGGGTAGGCGATAGCGGTGCGTCTTTCCCGGGTGGTAGGCGTTGACCAGCACGCCGCGGCCTTCCCAGTTGCCGATATACATTTCGGCTGTAGTGTCGCCGCAGCCGGGGCCGTACCCCGGGGCCTCGTCGTGGACCGCATCCCCGCCGGGAAATTTCAGCCCCGGATGGGCTTCGCGCAGCAGCCGCTGGATGGCGGCCTCTAGCGGTCCGTCCCCGCCTTCGCCGATCACGTTGTAGCGGAGATAGCCGCGGGCGTCGATCAGAAAGCGATTGGGCCAGTACTGGTTGTCATACGCGCGCCAGATCTTGAAGAAATCGTCCACCACCACCGGATAGGCCAGGCCGAAGTTGCGCACCGCCCGGCGCACGTTATCCACCTTCGAAGTGCCGTGCGAGGCTGCCACCGCGGCCCGCGGATCGCGCTGGAAGCGCCGTGCGTCCTTGCCTTCGAAGGCGATGTCGAATTCGGGGTCGTGCACGCCCAGAATGGTGAAACCGTAGCGGTGATACAGGCGGTACCAGCGCTTGTTGGTGTCGAGCGTGCGGATGCAGTTGATGCAGGTGTATTCCCAAAAATCCACCAGCACTACCTGGCCGCGCAGTTGTTTCATGCTCAGCGGCGGGGAGTTGATCCAGGTGATGCCGGAGCCCCGCCCGGGGTGGGGCAGCTGGGGCGCGCGGACCGCGCCGGCGGGGTAGCCGGTGATTTGCGCCGGCGCGGCGGCGGCAAACAGCGCGATCAGCAGGGCCATGGACGCCCAGGCAAATTTTGGCAGGGTTGCGGCCGAGTCAAACCGCTTGGACATACGTCCATCTTCCATCATCTGCCGGCCGCAAGCCAGTCCGGCGCCGGCGTTCATGTAAAGGCGGCGGAAGGGCGGCGATGACACCGGAAAAATGCCCGGGAGTGACGGATTTGTGCGCAAATGCACGTCCTGGTGGCGTCTCGCTGGCTTCCGGCGTCCAGAGCTATAATCGAACTAAAGGCCACGGAGGCTCTATGCAGCGTCTCGCCAAGCTGGCGATCGCCGTCCTGGTTGCGCTGGTTTTCAGCCTGCCCAGCCGCGCCCAAAGCGCCAAATTGAAAGACCTGAAAGATATTGGCCATCGCGGCGTCGGCAACGGGCTCAATTTTTATTCGCTGGAAAAGGAAATCGCGCTCGGCAAGATGCTTTCGCAGCAGGTGGAGAGCACTTCGCGCATCATTCACGATCCGGTGCTCAACGAGTACATCAACCGGCTCGCGCAAAACCTGGTCCGCCACTCCGACGCGCACGTGCCGTTTACCGTCAAGATCATTGATTCGAAACTGATCAACGCCGAAGCGCTGCCCGGAGGCTTTTTCTTCGTCAACAGCGGGCTCATCCTGGCCGCTAGCAATGAGGCCGAACTGGCCGGCCCGATGGCCCACGAAATTGCCCACGTCGCCAACCGCGACGGCACCCGCCAGATGACCAAGGCCGAATTGGTCAACTATGCCACCCTGCCGCTCTGGTTCGTGGGCGGCATTGGCGGCTTTATCGGCCGCACCGTCGCCGGGCTGGCGGTGCCGATGACTTTCCTGAAATTCGATCGCACCGACGAGCGCCGCGCCGATTTTCTCGGCCTCGAATACATGTACGAAGCCGGTTACGATCCGCAGGCCTTCGTGCGCTTTTTCCAGCAAGTCGAGGCGACCAACAAACAGCATCCCGGCTTTATCGCCCGCGCCTTTGAAACCCATCCTCCCGACAAAAGCCGCATCAAGGCGGCCGAAACCGAAATTGACACCGTGCTGCCCCCGAAAAAGCAGTACATTCTCGATACTTCCGAATTTGAGCAGATGAAAGCGCGGCTGGCCGAGCTTGAGCAGGAATACAACATGACCAACCCGCGCGGCCCGCAGCGGCCCAGCCTGCGCCATCCGCAACAGCAAAGCCGGCCGCCCAAGCGCCCCACGCTCAAACGCCGTCCCGACCACAACGACAGCAGCCACTGAAGGCGTAAAACCCCGCGCCGGGCATTGCCGTTCCATCATGCCGCCGGTCCGCCGGCGCGGTTAACTGATTTCCAGTTGAAGATGCGTTTGGCCGGCCAGCACGGCCGCATCCAGCACGACCATCGAACCTTCCAGGCGTCCCTGGCTGGTGCGGCGCAACCGCCCTCCGCCGGGGGGATGGATGTGCGCCAGCAGCGTCGCATTCCAGCCCGGCGGCAGCTCCAGCTCGACCTGCCATGCCGGGCCGGCCAGTGATCGCGTCTTCCAGGCAAGGCTGCCGAAACGCGTGGGGCATTGCCGCACCGCGATGGTTTCGCCGGGGGCGAACCAGTGCCGGGGCGCGGCCTTTTGCAGGTGCACCCGGTCGCGGTCGTGTTCCTCGTAGCAAAGCAGCCAGCGCACCCCTAACGCCGGCTGCAGCGTGCTGTTGATCACCGCCGACCAGGCGTAGGGACTGCCTTCGCCGGGAACATTGCCGGGCAGCAGCGCGTCTTCCGGCGCGTAGCGGTTGCCGCAATCCATGGCGTAGCAAAGATTGCCGTAGAGCGCCAGCAGGAAGGGGCGGTAGTCGTCCTGCCGTATGCGGCCGGCGAGCGTGCCGTGCTCCATGAAATTCGAGGTGCGGGGGTAATGACCGTCGGTGTTCATGCCGATGAGTTGCTCGCCCGCCAACTGGCGGTGGCGGAAGTGGCCGGCGTCCAGCTCCGCATCCCCCCAATCGCTGGTCCACCAGTCCATCATGAAGCGGTGGTTTTCGTAGCTGGAAAGCTGGCGCGGCGAGCGCCGGGTGTCGCCGGCATAAAAGGGAGAGATGCCGGCGCGGCGCAGCGCCGGGTTTTGCGCCGCGCGCGTGCTCTGCAGCGAGCGTTCCACGTCGGCGCGCAGCTCGGCGGCGAGCGCGGCGGCGCGGCCGGCCTCCGCCATCAAATCGGCGGAATGGGTGGCGCGCCCGGCGCGCTCCAGCGCGCGCGCGTGCTCCTTGAGCCCGCGCCAGATCCAGCTCGCATTTTGATAATAGTAAGGGTGCGACTGCGGATAATCGTCGTTCGGGTCGCCCAGGTCGGCCTCCGGCGAGCCCCAGATCAGCCCATGGCGCGCGTCGCCGGCGGGGAAAGCGCGCTGGCTGTAGCGGTAACGCGCCTCGACGAAGCCGATCATGCGGCGCAGCGCCGGCAGGCGGCGCCCGAGCGCCGCCGCGTCGCCGGTGCAATCGTAGGCGCGGGCGGAGTTTTCCAGAAAGACGCCGGCGTTCAGCGGCGCTTCGACCTGGTCCTGGGTGTTATAGACGAAGTTGCCGTCGCTCCGCACGTAATGCTCGAGATAATGCTCGAAATAAGGTTCCACCGCCTCGGAGAGGTTCCAGAGCTGGTGCGCCCAGACGAACTCGTAGTGGGCCACCGGAAACAGCGCGTGGCTGCGCTCGGGGATTTTGGTGTAGGCGCCCTCGCCGATCTGGTACGTGGGCTCCAGGCCGCGGTAACTACAGCGGCTGAGCGTGATGCCGGCGCGCGCGCCATCCACCAGCCAGGGGTCGGGCAGCTCGGCCTGCATCCCGGCGGCGAAGAAGTTTTGCCAATGGTTCCAAATGCCCGCCAGCGCGCTGAAAAAATCCTCCGCCCCGCCCTGCCAGTAGCGCTCGACCGAGCGCTGCTCGCGGGCCGGCGCGGGCGCGGTGGCGCTATCGCCGGCGGGAATCACCGCCTGCTCTTTTTCCGGCAGCAGCGCCCGCACCCGGCCGATCGGGCGGGCCTCGGCCCCCGGCGGCAGCAGCACCATCACTTCATACCCGGTGCGATAGCGCGGATTCCAGACGCCAATATCCGCCGCCGGCAGGAAGCCCCCCAGCAGCGTGCGCTTGCTGTAGCCGGGGACGTAGTCGTAAAGGTACTCGGAAGGCAGCAGATGCGCCGGATCGAAAACCCGGCCGGCCATGTCCGGCGCCAGCCGGGAGGCGATCTGCTGCCCCGCGGGCGCGGGATTGAGCTGGCGCGAGCGGCCGTCGGCTTCGAGATATAACGAGCCCAGCGCCCCGGCTTGCTCGTTCGCCACCAGCGTCCAGCCGATCAGCTCCGCGCCCAGCGCCGCCACGTTCTCGTAACAGGGGTCTTCGCTGGAATTCAGGATGTAATCGCCCGGGCGGTCGGGCTGCGCCGGAAACGATGCCGGACGGGTGAAGCGCACCCCGTGCGGATCGTGAATCGGCCGCGGGCGTATGCTCGCCAGATGGCCGATCTGCTTGGGGATGCGGGCTATCTCGCCCGCCCTGGTGATATAGACGATCGCGCCCTGGTGGGTAACGTGTTTTTCGAAGACCGCCGTCGGCGTGCCATTCAGCCAATTCAGGATCGCGACGAGCTGCCAGCCATCGCTGATCCCGCCGGCCGCCAGCCGCTGTCCACCCTGCAGGCGCACGCCGCCCGATTCGAAGCCTTCTACCCGCGGCGCGGCCGCCAGCGCTTCGCGCTCGCCGGGCAGAAACAAGCTGTATTCATTAGCGATGCGGCCCGGCCGGTAGCTGCCGCGGGGCAGGCGAGGCGGTCGGGCCGCCCACCGCGGCCAGCCGCGCAGTTTGCCCAGCGCCGGCAGCAAGGCCGCGCCGCGCAGGAACGAGCGCCGAAAGAGCATGCCGATATGGTACGCTGATCCGCCCGGAAGGAATCATGAAGCGTTAACGGCCGAGCCGGGCGGCATTTCTTTTCTTTATGAGAACGGGTGCCCACGCGGTGCGTGGGCGGCGGCCGCGCCGCGCCTGATGATATCAACTATAATGAAACGATATCAAATCGTCGAGGAAGCCGATGCCGGCCATTGTGGTGCGCAAACTTGCCCCTGAAATTCACCGCGCATTGCGTCTGCGGGCGCGGAAACATGGGTGGAGCATGGAAGCTGAAGCGCGGGCGATTTTAGCCGCCGCAGTCCATCCTCCCAACCGGCGGCGATTGGGAGATGCGCTGGTGGCATTGGCCAAACCCTATGGCGGTTTTCCGTTGCGAATTCAGCGGGATAAAAAACCTGCGCGAGCGGCAATATTCGATTGATTCTGCTCGACACCAATGTGGTTTCAGAACCGTTGCGGCCCCATCCCGATCCCAGGGTGATCGAATGGCTGAACCGGCAAGCGGTTGAAAGTTTGTTCCTATCCAGCATCAGTCTTGCCGAACTATTGCTCGGGATTGAGAATCTGCCAGCAGGGAAACGCCGCCGGAATTTAGCCGCAGGTCTGGAAGAGCTGATTCCGGCTTTCTTTGATGAACGTATTCTGCCGTTCGATGTTGGTGCGGCCCGAAACTATGCAATTGTTGTCAGCCGGGCGCGCCGCCGGGGATATGCCATTTCAACGGCGGATGCTCAGATCGCAGCCATCGCCGTAGGGCATGGCTTCAGCGTGGCTACCCGCGATGAAGCCCCCTTTGTGGCCGCAGGCATTGAATTCATCAATCCCTGGAAATCTTCCAATTAGGCATTGGCCAGGGGTGCACCCGGCCGCACGCCTGTCTCGCCTGGGGCGACGAAATTCGCTATGCTGAATTCCATGCTCGACCCTGCCGCTTCGTCCCGCCTGCTGGCCGCGGAAATGGCCGAAGACGACCGCGGCGACGAGCTTCGGCTGCGCCCCCAGTCGCTGCCGGAATTCGTTGGCCAGGAAAAGGTCAAAGCCCAGCTCGAGCTGGCCATTGCCGCCGCCCGGGGCCGCGGCGAGGCGCTCGATCACGTGCTGCTTTATGGCCCTCCCGGCCTGGGCAAAACCACCCTCGCCTCCATCGTTGCCGCCGAGATGGGCGTCGCCTTCACCCCCACCGCCGGGCCGGTGCTGCAGATCAAGGGCGACCTGACCGCCATCCTCACCAACCTCCAGCCCCGGCAGGTGCTGTTTTTCGACGAAGTCCACCGCCTGCAGCCCGAGCTGGAAGAAATCCTTTACTCGGCGCTGGAAGACTACCGGCTCGATATCCTCATCGGCCAGGGCCCGGCGGCGCGCACCCATACGCTGGAGCTCAAACCCTTCACCTTCGTTGCCGCCACTACCCGCGCCGGCCTGCTCTCGGCCCCGCTGCGCTCGCGCTTCGGGCTGATCCTGCGGCTGGAGTTTTACGAGCCCCGCCATCTCTGCCAGATCCTGCGCCGTTCCGCCAGCATCCTGGGCGTGGAGTTGTCCGAGCCGGCGGGGGAAGAGCTGGCGCGCCGCAGCCGCGGCACTCCGCGCATTGCCAACCGCCTGCTGCGCCGGCTGCGCGATTTTGCCCAGGTGAAGGGCGACGGCCGCATCGGCAACGACATCGCCCGCCAGGCCCTGGCCATGCTCGAGATAGACGAGTACGGGCTGGATGAATCCGACCGCCGGCTGCTGCTGACCCTGCTCGAAAAATACCGCGGCGGGCCGGTCGGGCTGGAAACCCTGGCCGCCTCGATTGCCGAAGACGCCGGCGCGATTGAGGAAATGTACGAGCCGTTTCTGATCCAGCAGGGCTTCCTCCACCGCACTCCGCGCGGGCGCATGGCCACCCCGCTCGCCTGGCAGCATTTCCGCCTGACGCCGCCCGCCGGAGCGGCGCCGCCCAACCCGCAGCCAAACTTGTTTTCCTCCGGCCAGGGAAGCTGAGTCGTGCGCGCCTATGTGCTGCTGGGCTCGAATCTGGGCCCGCGGCTGCGGAAACTGGCCGGCGGCCGCCGGCGCCTTGCCGCCGCCGGGGTGCGGCTGCTGCGCGCTTCGCCCATCTACGCCACCCGCGCTCTGCCCGCGGCCGGCGATGCCAGCCCGCAGCCCTGGTTTTTAAATCAGTTGCTCGAAGTTGAGACTTCGCTCGATCCGCGCCAACTGCTGCTGCAGTTGCAGCGCATCGAACGGCTGGAAGGCCGTCCCGCGCCGCCGCGGCGGCGGGCGGCGCGCACCCTCGATCTCGACCTCATCGCCTATGGACGCCTGCGCCTGCACTCGCCGGCGCTGGTGCTGCCCCATCCGCGCTGGCGCGAGCGCCCCTTCCTGCTCGCCTTGTTGACCGAGCTGTTTCCCGGCGGGTCTGCGCCGCTCGCCGGCCTTGCCTGGACGCCGCCCGCCGCCAGCCCCGACTTTCACCGCTGGGCCGGACCGCAAGCAGAGTAGAATGACAGCGCATGGCCGATTTTTTCCAGCCGCCCCGCTATATTGCCGTCGAGGGCCCGATCCGGGTGGGTAAAAGCACCCTGGCCCGCATCCTGGCGGGAAAAATGCAGGCCCGCCTGCTGCTCGAGCCGGAATCCAATCCGCACCTGGACGCGTTTTACGCCGCGCAGCCCGGCGCCGCCTTGCGCGCCCAGATGTACTTTCTCTACCAGCGCTATCAGCAATTGGCGCCGCTCGGCGTCCGCCCGCGCGAGCCGGTGGTCACCGATTACCTGTTTGAAAAAGACAAGCTCTTTGCCTGCATCAATCTGAACGACAGCGAGCTGAGCGTCTATAACGCCTATTACGAGATGTTCCGCCCCCAGATCGGCGCCCCCGACCTGGTGATCTATCTGCAGGCGAGCGTGGACGTGTTGCGCCGGCGGCTGGGCAAGCGCAACCTCGCCAGCGAGCGCAGCCTCTCGCCGGCGTATCTGGAGGAAGTCGCCGCCGCCTACAAGCACTTTTTTTACCACTATAGCCAAAGCGATTTGCTGGTGATTGACACCTCGGAAATTGATTTTGTCGAGCGCAATGAAGATTTGCAGGAGCTGCTGCGGCGCCTGTCGGAGCCGATCCAGGGCACGCAGTATTTCCTCCCGCTCGGCGCCGGCTAAGATCCAAACGCCCGGCGGGCGGGTCTGTACCGGGTCTATAATCGAAGCGTGACCGGAGCCTGGTATCACCGGGACCGGTACGCGTAGGCCGTACTCATTGTCCACACTGGAGGGCTCGATCCTGCCTGGCGGGACGGGCACCCGGCATGAGCTTCCATCCCGTTTCCACCCCCAATACCGACTCCCCGCCGTCTGCGTCCGCGTCGCTGACCGTGCCCGGTTGCTTTGAAAAAAAGCGGCGCGGCGAAAAACTCGTCTGCCTCACCGCCTACGACTATGCCTTCGCCCGCCTCGCCGATGAGAGCGGCGTGGATATCGTCCTGGTGGGCGACTCGCTGGGCATGGTCATGGCGGGCCGCGAAAATACGCTCGCCGTCAGCATGCGCGAGTCGCTGACCTGCGTGCGCTGGGCGCGGCGCGGCATTCAACGCGCCCTGTTGGTGGCTGACATGCCCTACGGCTCCTACCACCTCGGCCGCCGCCAGGCGGTGGCGAATGCTTTGCGGCTGGTGCGCGCCGGGGCGGCGGCGGTGAAACTCGAAGGCGGCGCGCGCCGCGCTCCGCTGGTCCGCGCCCTGGTCGAGGCGGAAATTCCGGTCATGGCGCATATCGGGCTGACGCCGCAGTCGCTGCTGGCTATGGGCGGTTATCACGTGCAGGGACGCGAGCCCGCGGCCGCCATCGAGCTGCAGGAGGACGCCCGCGCCCTCGCCGCCGCCGGCGCCTTCGCGCTGGTGCTGGAAGGCATGCCGCGCGAGTTGGCCGGACGCATTACCCGCCAGCTTTCCATTCCCACCATCGGCATCGGCGCCGGCCCCGAATGCGACGGCCAGATCCTGGTGCTGCACGATTTGCTGAACCTCAGCTTCTCGCCGCCGGCTAAATTCGTTCGCCGCTTTGGCGATGCCGCGGCGCTGAGCCGCGCCGCCATCGCCGATTATGCCGGCGAAGTCCGCGCCGGCAGTTTTCCCGACGATGCGGAAAGCTACCATGCCCCGGTTCCGGCGCGGCAGGTCATCTCCCGCGCATGATCCCCCGCAGCCGCGGTTTGATAAGCGGTTTTACAACATGAGAACGATTCATGATCCGGCGGAATTTCGCCGGCTTTGCCGCGAGCTGCGCGCCGCGCTGGAAAACTCGCAACCCGGCCCGCTGCGCCGCCTGGGGTTCGTGCCCACCATGGGCGCGCTGCACGCCGGGCATCTGGCTTTGGTGGCCGCCAGCCGCGCCCGCGACCAGGCCACCCTGGCCAGTATCTTCGTCAACCCGCTCCAGTTCGGCCCGCAGGAAGACCTGGCGCGGTATCCGCGCACGCTGGCGGCCGACCAGGCGGCCCTGTCGCAGGCGGGCGTGGCCCTGCTGTTCGCGCCGGCGCCGGAAGCCATGTATCCAGGCGGTTTTTCCACCCGGGTCGAGGTGGAAGGGCTGAGCCAGCGCCTCTGCGGCGCCAGCCGCCCCGGTCATTTCCGCGGCGTGGCGACGGTGGTGCTCAAGCTGCTGCTGCTCTGCCGGCCGGAGACGCTTTACCTGGGGCGCAAAGACGCCGCGCAAGTGGCCATCCTGCGCCGCATGATCTCCGATTTGAACCTGGAGACCTCCCTCGAGATTGTGCCGATCGTTCGCGATGCCGACGGCCTCGCGCTCAGCTCGCGCAATCTCTATCTTTCACCCGGCGAGCGCGCGACCGCGCTGGCGCTCTCGCGGGCCTTGCGGCGGATTGCCGATGCCTACGCGCGCGGCGAGCGGCTGGCGCAGCGGGCGCTGGCGGCGGGCCGCGCCGAGCTGCAATCGCCCGCCCTCGCGCTGGAATATCTTGCCGCCGTGAATGCCGATAGCTTGCTGCCGGTGGAGCAGTTGGGCCCGGGCGCGCTGGTGGCGCTTGCCGCCCGCGTCGGCGCGACCCGGCTGATCGATAATTTCATGATCCTCGCCGATGGCGAAGTGCAGCTTTAAACCCGGGCCGGCCCGCCCGGCCGCCAGCCGCCGGTTTTAGGCTGCAGCAAGCGATGCAAGCCCGCGAGCGGCAGCGCCACCCAATCGGGGCGGTTGCGCAATTCGTAGCCCAGTTCGTACACCGCTTTTTCCCACTCGAAGCAATCCAGCGCGGCCTGCAACCGCTGGCCCGCGGCGTTCAAGGCGGCCAGGGCTTGCGGCGATTTGCCCGGCGGCGCGCTGGGAACGAGCCGCGCCGGCGAGGCGGTCATCTGCTGCCAATAGCCATTGGTGAAAGCCGTGCGGGCGAACTGGTTCCAGGCGCGCAGGGCGGCGGGAAAATTCGCGGCTGGCGCAGCCGGCTGGGATGAAGCCAGCTTGCGTTCCACCGCGGTGGCGGCATAGTCGAGCGAGCGCAGCATGCCGGCCACGTCTTTGAGCGCGCAGGCATGGCGGCGGCGCTCTTCCGGCGGACGCGCCGGCTCGCCTTCGAAATCAATCACCACGAAATCTTCCCCCTCCGCGCCGGCCCGGGTGCGCAGCACCTGGCCGAGATGGTAATCGCCGTGGATGCGGATCAGCTCGATTTCGCCCTCGAGCTCGGCCGGCAACCGCAGGGCGCCGTTTTCGAGCGCGGGCAACAGGCTTTCGCCCAGACTGCGCACCTCGCCGCCAAGCTCCGGCAGGCGCAGCCGCAACTCGCCGGCGGCATTGCGGGCCAGCTCGCTGAGCTGCCGCGACCAGCTCGCAGCATAGGCGGCGTCGAAGGGGCGGGGAGCAAACGCGGGCGAGACACGGTCGCTTGCCAGCGCGAGGTGCATGGCCGCGGTGATCTCGCCCAGCCGCGACAGTTCGGGCAGCGCCGCGCCGGCCGGCGAATGCTCGCCTTCGGCGGCGGCGGCTTCCAGCTTTTTCAGCAGCCAAATCCAGCCGTCGCCCTGGTTGGGGATGAAATCCTGCGCCAGGACCAGCACCCGCGGCTCGGCTTCTCCGGGGCGGCGGTATTCCACTCCGCCGCGCCAGGTGGCGAGGTGGGGGAAGCGCCCTGCGGCGCTGAGAAAACGGGTCATCTCATAGTCGGGGTTCACTCCGGCGGCGATGCGGCGGAAGGCTTTCAGCACCAGGCGCGGGCGCGCATCGGCGTCGGCATAAATCAGCGACGAGTTGCTTTGCTCGACGCCGGCGGGGCGGCTGGAGGGCAGCGGCTCGCGCCATTGCGGCTCCGAGCGGGCCTGAAAAATTCCTGCCCGGCCGGCGAGATCGCCATGGCCGCGGAGCCAATCCAGCCAGAGGCGGCGAAATGCCGGCGCGTGCAAAGCGTCGCCCAGGCAGCGGCGTTCGCCCGCGGCCTCGATCCAGGCCACGACCGCGGTGTCCGGCAGTGCGGCGTCCGGCGGAACCAGCGCCAGCGGCAGAAAATACCAATCCGCCGCGATCGCCGATTTCACTTTGGCCAGGCACATGGCGAAGGCCGCGCCGTCCTGGCCGGCGTCCGGCAAAAGCGCCCAATCCAGCGCTTCGACGGAGATGATGGGACTGCCTTTGGCGCCATACCAGCGCTGCCGCGCCAGAAATTCCGCGCCCGCCGCCGCCAGCCATTCCGGCAAGCGCGAAAGCAAACGCTCCGGCCAGGCGCGGCCGTCTTTGACTTCCAATAGGGGCATGATGGCTGCGGCGCCTACTGCTTTGGATGTTGATTTTTATCTTCGGACTGCTTGGCTTTCTGTTCCAGCCGGGTTTCGATTTCACCGGCGATGCGCGCCGCCAGGCGGGGCGAGAGATAGCTTTCTAAAATGCCGCGCACCAGATCGTTTTGCGCGGCTTTCGGTCCGGCGGCGGCTTCAGGCGCGGCGAACTCATCTGCTGCGTTGCCGTCGTTGCTTCCCGCCGAAGGCGCCGGTTCCGCAGGCGTGATGAAATCATCCAAGCCGGCCGCGGCTGGCTCGGTTTCAACCGGCTCAGCCGGGTCTGGCGCAACGGCTGCCGATTCGTCCTCGGCCTGCGCGCCTGCGGCCGGCGGCTGCAGGCCGGGCTCGGCCGCTGCCGGCTCGTCCGCGCGCTCGATGGCGTCCGCGAATTCCATTGCGCCGTTGGCCGCTGGCGGGGCTGGCGGAGCGCTGAGCAGGGCCGGGGAACGCCGGGCGTTGAGCAGAAGCAGTGCGCGGGCGGGAAAACCAGGCAGGATGAGAGCTGGCGGCGCGGGCGCCGCTTCGGTTTCAACTTCGCGATCGGCGGCGGCAGCCTCATCCACGGGCGCTGGTTGCGCCCCGGTAGCGGCGGTTTCGGCGCCAGTCTCGCCGGCGGCTGATTCCGCCCCGTGCCCGCCGGCGCTGAAGGCGCTTTCGACCATGGCCGCTTCCGCGTCAAATTCATCGGCCGGCGGCGCGCCAGGCACGCTCTCCGGCGCGCCTTCCGACGTTTCCGTCGCGCTGTCCTCGCACGGCTCCGCCGCGCGGCGTGGCTCGGGCGTGGCTGCATTCGCGGGCGCTTTTGATTCGGAATCCGGCGCGGGCAGGTCTTCAGCCGCCGCCTGGGTTTGCGGCGGGTTGGCCTCGGGCGCGGGCGCAGCGGCATTGGCCGCGCTCGCATTTTCACCCTCCGCGGCGGTTTCGGCGGGAATGGCCTTGGCATCGTATTCGGGCGCGGCGGTTCCCGGCGCGGCGGAGTCGGCGGCCTCTCCGGCGTCTTCCGCGGCTGCTTCGCTCCCCGCCATCGCCATGCCATAAGATGCGGCGGCTGGTTCGGCGCTCACTTCCTCCGCGAACGGCTGGCGCGACAAATCCAGCAACTCGGCGACGAGTTTTTCGAGGGAGCTGGCCTCGAACGGCTTGCGCAATATGCCTTGCGGCCGGGCCTGGCGTTCCGCTTCGGGATCGAGCGTCTCGAAAATGCCCAGCGCCAGGATCACCGGGATGCGGCTCCAGCGGGGATGCTGGCCCAGCCGGGCGCAAAGCTCGTAGCCATTCAGGCCGGGCATATCGCTATCGGCGATCAGCAGGTCGGGCGGTTGCTGGGTTTCGATCTGACGCAGCGCAGCTTCGCCATTGCCCACCGCGATGACGGCGTAGCCCAGGTCGGAGAGGATGCGGCTGCCCATCCGCTGCGACTGCGGGCTGTCGTCGGCAAGTAAGATGCGCGAGGGCATGGCAGCTTCATCTCCGGCCGGACTACGCCGGCGCGAAATCCTCCTGCTACAATTTAGCCTGAATGGGGCAAAATTCAACACCCGCGCGCCTGGGTCATTCCCTGGGGCGGCTGCTGGCGGGGCGCAACCCCCGCGCCCGCCGCGTGGGACAGTGGGGCCGCGCCGGCCAGACCCTGCTGCAGCAGGTGTTCGGACAATTGCTCGCCGCCCTGCGCCAGATCGGGCTGCGCATCATGGGCGTGCTGTTTTTAACCTTCGCCCTGGTGTTTGGCATTCACGGTTTTACCAGTTGGCGCCACCTGCCGCCCAACGCCAATCCGGCCTTTCCGTGGATTCTGATGGGGCTGGGGCTGGCCTTCGCCTACTTCGGCCTCAGTTCTTTTTTCCGCGCGCTTCAGGGGAAACGCTGAAGGCCGGCCATGGCCGCTGACAAGAACAAGCCCGCCCCCGATACCGTTTTCCCCGCCCTGCCGCCCGCGAAGACCAGTTCCGGCCTTCCCTTGCAAACGGTTTACCGCCCCGCCGATGCCGCCGGCCTGGATTACGAGCGCGACCTGGGCGACCCCGGCAGCTTTCCCTTCTGCCGCGGCATTCAGCCGGACATGTATCGCGGGCGGCTGTGGACGATGCGGCAATACGCCGGCTTCGCCGGCGCGGAGGAATCCAACCGCCGTTATCGTTTCCTGCTGGAGCAGGGCACCACCGGGCTTTCCATCGCCTTCGATCTGCCCACCCAGTTGGGGCTGGATAGCGACCATCCCCAAGCGGCGGGCGAAGTGGGCAAGGTCGGGGTGGCGATTGACACCCTCGACGACATGCGCCGGCTGCTCGACGGGCTGCCGCTCGAGCGCATCACCTGCTCGATGACCATCAACGCCACCGCGCCCATCCTGCTGGCGCTCTATCTGGCGGTGGCGCGTGAGCGCGGCATCGGCTGGGAGCGGCTGGGCGGCACGGTGCAGAACGACATCCTGAAGGAATACATCGCCCGCGGAACCTATATTTACCCCATCGCGCCGGCGATGCGGCTGGCCACCGACATCATCGAGTTCGGCGCCCGCCGCCTGCCGCAATGGAACACGATTTCGATTTCCGGCTATCACATCCGCGAAGCCGGCTCGACCGCCGCCCAGGAGATCGCCTTCACCCTGGCCAACGGCTGCGCCTATGTCGAGGCGGCGCGAGCGCGCGGGCTGGAAGTGGATGCGTTTGCGCCGCGGCTGTCGTTTTTCTTCAACGCCCATAACCAGCTTTTCGAGGAAGCGGCGAAGTTCCGCGCGGCGCGGCGGCTATGGGCGCGGCTGATGCGCGAGCGCTTTCAGGCGCGCGATCCGCGCTCGCTGCGCCTGCGCTTCCATGCGCAGACCGCCGGCTCGACGCTCACCGCCCAGCAGCCGCTGAACAATCTCACCCGCACCGCCTACCAGGCATTGGCCGCGGTGCTGGGCGGAGCGCAATCCCTGCACACCAACGCCTACGACGAGGCCCTGGGACTGCCCACCGAAGCCGCGGCGGAGCTGGCGCTGCGCACCCAGCAGGTGCTGGCGTTTGAAAGCGGCGCGGCCTCCACCGCCGACCCGCTGGCGGGCTCGTATTTTGTCGAGTCGTTGACCGGCGCGCTGGAAGCGGCCGCGCGCGAGCTGCTGGAGCGCATCGCCGGGCGGGGCGGAATGGTGCGCGCGATCGAGACCGGCTGGGTGCAGGGCGAGATCCAGCAAGCCGCCTACCAGGCGCAGATGGCTATGGAACGCGGCGAGGCGGTGGTGGTCGGCGTCAACCGCTTTCGTTCCGCCGCGCCGGCGCCGCCGCCGCTGCGGCTGGATCCGGCGCAGGAAACGGCCCAGGTCGAGCGCCTGCGCGAATGGCGCCGGCGTCGCGATCCTGGCCGTACGCAGGCCGCGCTGAACCGGCTGGAAGACGCCGCCCGGGACGAAGAGAACCTGCTGCCGCCGATGCTGGAAGCGGTCGAAGCCGCCGCCACGGTGGGCGAAATCGCCACCGCGCTACGGCGGGTCTTCGGAGAATACCGGGAAAGCGCGGCGGGCTGAAGGCTGCCATCCGGACGCGGCCGGCAGCAGGGATTAAGCGAAACTGCCGACTGCCGCCGCTTCGCTTTCATAGACCTCGAAGACGGTCAGCAGCTTGGTGATCTGCAACAGCTCGTGAAAGCGCTTGCTGATATTCGCCAGGCGGATCTTGGCCCCCTGGGCATTGGCGGTGCTGTAGAGGCCCACCAGCGCGCCCAATCCGCTGCTGTCGATGAAATCCACCTGCCCCAGGTTCAGAACAATGCGCTTGGCGCCGCCGGCCAGCACCTGTTTTACGCGCTCGCGCAACTGGTTGGTTTCTTCGCCAAGCACGATGCGGCCGCTGGCCTCAATCACCGTAATGCCATTCACATTGCGGCTGGTCAGTTTCAGTGCCATGCATTCCCCCCTCAGGTTTTTCCCGTAGCGCCAAGGCCAACTTCGGCCATTCTGGCGGAAATGCAAGTGTAAAGAATCCCGGCTCCGGTTTCAACCGAAAGCGTGGAAACGCAGTCCAACGTGCTAATTCGCCGCGCCGGGGGGAAAGCGCGGATTCAGTGCGGATGTAGGGCTTTCGTCCACTCGAAGGCGGTTTCGGCGTCCGCATCCCAGTCGCAGCGCCAGCGGTAGCGATGGGCGTAATCGGGCAGCGGAAAAGCGTTGCCGCCCTGGATGCGGCGGCAGGTGTTAAGGATTGATCCGCCAGGCGGATCGGGCGCCGGCGCGGGGCGAGGCATGACGGGGCGGGCCAGCGCGGCGGCGCTGGCGAGGACGATGAAGTCGCGGCGCTTCATCGCTGGCTCCAGGAGTTCAGACGGGTTTGATGGGAGGCGGCGCGGAAGGCCTGGGCATGGCGAAAGCCGGCCAGCGCGCCGCGGGTGACGGTGAGGGCGCGATAGTAGTTGGCGAAAGGGAACTTTTCCACGCCGCCGCGCCAGAGCTGGTAAGCCGAGCAGGCATGTACCCAGCGCCGGTAGGTGCGCGTGATATCCAGAAAAGTATCGGGCTGATAGTGCAGCGGGTCTTCCCAACTGTCGGCATAGTAGAGCGCCTGAACCGAGTGCGCCGGTCCGGAGGGCCGCCGCATGGCCGGCAAGGCGGCATAGAAAACGGCGTCGTTGACCAGGTAATGGGCGTGCTGATCGTCGCGCTGATCGCTGCCGCCCCAATGCGTAATCACCACTTCGGGGCGCAGCTCGCGTATGACGTCGGCGATGCGCAGCGCCGCGGCTTCGGTATAGGGCAACTCGGCGTCGGGATAATCGAAAAAGCGCACCCCCGCGCCCAGCCGGCGCGCCGCCAATTCCGCCTCGCGCCGCTTCTGGATCGCGTAGGCCGCGGGCGGGAGCGTAGGCGAACCCTTTTCACCTAGCGTGAGATGCAGCAGGGTGGCGCGGCCGCCCTCTTCGACCGCCAACGCCAATGCCCCGCCGCAGGTGAATTCCATGTCGGCCGGATGCGCATCAATTGCCAGAATTGAAGTCGCCATGCGCGCCATTGTAAGCCGAATAGCAATCTGTCATTCCCAGCCAGCCGAAAACTTTTGCTGATTCGCGTCCTCTATGAATTTTTATCCCGGCTTCGCTGATGCTTTTTTATGATCCTGATCATGTACGCCGCCTGTTTTTAGGGTTGCATCGGCAGTTGCCTGCTTTGGTGATGGGCTCTCTCTTTTTCCCACGCCGGCAGTTCAGGCGCCCCGGTTATACGTTCCGCCTGCTTGGCAGGTGGCTGAACGCTGGCAGCCTTTATGAGGAAACTCTAATGAAAAATGAGACACTTCGCGATTTTGTCCGCACGTCTTTTTGCCGGGCTAAACCATTACGGCTCAATAGTATGCTTTCGCTTTCGCTCGCTTCTTTTCTGCCTGTGTGTCTCGCCTGGCCATGGTTTGCTTAGCCCAAGCCGATAGCTGATTGCCGACAGCCGATCGCATTGCTCAAGCAGGTGCCGGCGCGGAGTCAGCGGCTGACGACCAGGGCGGAGGGAGAGAGGTGGAGGGGGACGGGAGCGCCTTGCGGGTTGCGGGCGATGACGTGGGAAAGGGTGAGGCGGGCAAGTCCGGCGGCGGTGGCATGGAAAAGGAATTCAACGGCGGAGCCGCTGCCGGCAAGGCCGCCGGCGCCGTCGGGGCGGCTGAGGCTGACAAAAGCGCGGCCGAGGTCGGCGTCCTGCTGATGGGAAAGCGCCAGCGGGCGGCCGTCGCGCCGGAAATAGGGGCCGGACAGCACCTGCGCTACGCTCACCAGGCGGGGATCGTAGGCGAGCTCGAAGGAGAGCGAAAACAGGGGCGGCGCCTGGTGGAGCGCGACACGGACGCGGAACTCGCTTCCGGCGAGGGTATGGATTCGCTGCGGCTCGAGGCCTAGCATGGCGGCCGAGGCGGCAGGGTGGGGAGCGGTGGATGGCGCGGGCGCAGCCGGCTGGCTGGGCGCCGAAAGGTTGGCCGGCGGCGTGGCTGGCGGCTGCGCGGGATGGGTAGGCGGGGAAACGACGTGGGCTGCCGGCGGCTGCGGCGTCGCCGCCGGAGGCGGGGTGGAGTTTTGCGGCGCGGGCGCCGGATTGCGCCCGGGCAGCGGCACCATGACGTGGGTAGTGGGCGCGATCACTGCCGGAGGGAGCTCATGCAGAGTGATGTCATTTTGCGTTCCGGTGTCGATCACCCGCGACGCCTCGGGGGAAATCCGGAAGGGATGCAGGATGTGCGGCGTCATCACGATCAGGATTTCATCATGCAGATGTTCGATATGGGTGTTGGAAAACAAATACTTCAGCAGCGGAACCTGGCTCAGGCCGGGGATGCCGGACAGATTCTTTATATTGTTTTCGGTCAGGATGCCGCTGAGCACGCTGCTTTGCCCGCTCTGCAGCTCGATGGTGCTGTCGTAAATGCGCTGCCCGATGATCGGCTCGGTGATGCCGCCGATGGTGGTGTTGCTGATGACCGAGGAGATTTCGATCTTGTTCTTCAGCGTGACCTGGTTGTCGGGATGGACGAAGGGTTGAATGCTGATGTTGACGCCGACGCTCTGATACGAGAATTGGGTATTGACCAGGGGGTTGATGCCAACGCCACCGATGCCGGGCTGGAAGCTGCCGGTGGCAACGGGAATGCGCTCGCCGATTTTCTCTTTCGCCTCGATGCCCTGGATGGCGCGCAGTTGCGGCTCCTGCAGGGTATGCGTGCGGGAATCGGAGAGCAGCAGATTGAGCGTGGCGGTGCCGATGGTGAAGGAATAATTCCGGCCTGCCAGATGACGCAGATTGTTGAAGTTCAAGGGCGTGCTGGTGGTCGTGGACGACGAGGACGATGAAGACGAGGAGCTGGCCGGCGTGGTGGATTGTAGTCCGACAGTGAGGCTGGTCGGCGGCTGGAGACCCAGATCGCGCACCAGATCGCGGCTGACCTCGAGCACGCGGACGTCCACCAGCACCTCGGGCGGCTGCTGGTCAAGGCTGTCAATGACCTGCTGCGCCACCGCCACCCGGTCGGGGGTGTCGCGCATGATGAGCGCCATCTGCGAGGGCAGCGCCTGCACGCGCTGGGCGTTCAGCAGGGTGCGCACCGTCTGCGCGACCTGATTGACATCAGTCGGGCTGGTCAGGTTGTGCAGGTAGAAAGTCTTGACCACGAGCTGCTGCAGGCGCTGGCGGTTGGCCATGTTGTCGCTGGCGACGTAGATGGTGTTGGGGGTCACCACGGTATAGAAGCTGTGCGACTCGATGCCGAGAATGCGCAGCGCTTCCAGCACCGAGACCTGATGCACGTTGAGGGTGATGGGTGCGGGCTGGTAGTTGCGGTCGAAGAGCACGTTCAGGTTCGCCAGCCGGCCGACGGTGCGATAGGCGATGCGGGAGTCGGCATCCAGGCGCAGGGTGATGGGGGTGTTCGAGGTGGCGCCGAGTTCTTCCGGGCCGGCGGCGAGGGCGAGGCGGCGGGCGATCGAGTCCTGCCGCTCGGGCGTCACGGGCTGGGCGGCGGCGGGGTTGAGTTGGCGGCGCAACTGCTGGTAATCGTTGGCGGCGATGAAGTTGCTCGGATCCATCGCCGTCGCCAGCCGGTATTGCTCGAGCGCCTGACGGTTGTGATGTGCAAGGCGGAGCGCGTCGCCGCGGCGCACGTGCTCCAGCGCCGCCTCGAAACGGCAGCGCTGGAAGGCAAGAAGATAGGGGATTTTGTTCGGCTTCAGGTCGAGCGCCTGGCGGAAATAGGCGTAGGCCAGATCGTACTGCTTGTGGCGCTCGGCTTTCACGCCGAGTTTATAGGCGTGACCGGCATGATCGGCGAAAAGACACAAAGATGCCGCCAGCACGAGTGTAGAAATCTTCCAGGCACGCGAAATCCGCGGGGAAGCGGCTCGGCGGAATGAATACTGCAATCTCGGGTACCTCATGATGATAGGGGTCGTGAGTGTAAACGCGGCTTTAGCTGATGGCATCCGCGCCTCAGCCTGCGTCACACCAGGAACGGCGCAAAAGCCGGACGCTTGCAGAAGTGTAGCACGCCTGCTCTCCGGCTTGGGCGCTAAAGCATTGATTCTTAAGGTACGTTGCTGGGAGGCTCGCGGATGAATGTCTGTCAGCCGGCAGTCATCGGCGAGCCGGCGCTCGGCGATCAGCGATTAACGGCCGGGGCTGGGCAATGCTGCGGTTGAAAGCTGGCAATTCGTGGGAAAGCCGCTCAACCAATGCAAGCGCGGCCATAGGGTGAAAAAAAGGCAATCTTCAGCGCCCAGCAGAAAACGAAGGCCCATAAAATATGCCTTGTACCAGATGTAAGTTTGAGGACGATCCAGGGGTACCACAGTGCCTTTTATTGAATCGCTGCTAATCCTGCTGGTGCTGTCCCGCACATTTGGGGAAATCTCGGAGCATTATGGGCAGCCGGCAATGATTGGCGAGATCGCGGCCGGAATCGTGCTGGGCCCTTCCATACTGGGCGCCATCCGGTTTACGCCCGAAATCCAGGCAATCGCGGATTTAGGCGTATTGCTGCTGGTATTTCTGGCCGGGATGGACATGGAATTGAAGACGCTGTGGCAGAACTTCCGCGGCCGCGGCAGCCTGGTCGGGATCGCCGGCTTTCTGATTCCGATGAGTATGGGAATTGCGGTGAGCGCGTTGTTTGGGCTGGGGTTGACGCGTTCGGTTTTCATTGGACTTTGCATTGCAATTACCGCGCTGCCGGTGAGCATGCGAATCCTGATGGACCTGGGCAAGCTGCAGACGGAGATTGGCCAGAAGATCATTTCCGCCGCCGTTTTCAACGATACGACCTCGCTTTTAATTCTGGGCGTGATTCTGGATGTAAAAGGCAACGGGGAAACCCTGGGCGCGATTTACCGCTCGATGGGGCTGGCGATCGTCAAGGTGCTGGCGTTCATGGCGGTGGTGATCCTGGTGGCGCGGGTGGTGCGCCGCTATTCGCATCAACTGTTTCTGCGCTCGCACAATCTGTTCGACCGGGTGCTCAGTAAATTTAAAGGCCGGGAATCGGCTTTCGCGGCGGTGCTGGTGTTCGTCATCGCCTTCGCCACGTTCTCGCAAATGCTGGGCCTGCAGTTTGTGGTGGGCGCTTTTTTCGGGGCGATGCTGCTCAGTTATGAAGTCCTGGGCCGGGCCAAATTTCTGGAAGTCAAGAAGACGGCTTCGGACATCACCATGGGCTTTTTGGGCCCGATTTTCTTTGCGGCGATCGGGCTGGAATTCGCGGCGGCAAGCTTGCGGAACTGGGGCCTGGTGGCCGCGATCCTGGCGGTGGCGTTTGCCGGCAAGATCTTCGGCGGCTATTTAGGCGGCCGCCTCGCCCGGCTCAGCCAGGAAGAAAGCTGGACGGTGGGATTCGGCCTGAACGGGCGCGGGATCATGGAGCTGGTGATCGCCAATATCGCGCTGTCGAACCATTTCATCGGCCAACGCCTGTTTACGACGCTGGTGCTGATGGCGGTGGTGACCACATTCGTGACTCCATTCCTGCTCAAGCGGGCCTTCGATCGGCTTCCGGAAGAAAAACGCGCCGCCCAGCCGCGAAGCTCCGTCGCCATATAATTAGAAGGGCCTTGCGGGAGCTAGCATCGGCAGCGGCTCGGCGGCGGCCACCGGAATGCCGATGATGGTTCATTGCTCAGCCTGATCCCCAATGCGCGCAGGATGCGGCCGGTCGTCGCTGCCGCATCCAGTCCAAATATTGCAAACGGATGATCTCATTTGAACTTTTACTAGGCGTGGCGATCGTCGCGGGCTTCGTGGGCGCGATGAGCGGCATGGGCGGGGGCATTATCCTCATCCCGGCGCTGACGCTGGTTGGCATTGATATCAAGCACGCCATCGCGGTCAGCATCCTTTCCATCATCGCCACCTCGAGCGGCTCGGCTTCGGCGTATGCGCGCGACCACATCACCAACCTCAAGGTGGGGATGTTCCTGGAGATGTTCACCATTATCGGCGCGCTGGTGGGCGCGAGCATCACCATCGCTTCCTCCACCCGGCCGCTCTATATCGCCTTTGGCGCGGTGCTGCTGGGCTCCTGGGCGGCGCTGCTGTTCGCCGGACACGCGAGCTGGCATGCCAGCACCCAGGACGGCTTCACCCGCTGGCTGGAGCTGGAAGGCAGCTACCCCGACCAGGCGCTGGGAGAGACGATCAGCTACAAGGCGCGGCGGGCTTATTACGGGGCGCCGGCGATGTTTGGGGCCGGTCTGATCGCCGGCCTGCTCGGCATCGGGGCGGGGGCGGTGAAAGTCCTGATTCACGATCTGATCATGGGGCTGCCGCCCAAAGTCTCCACCACCACCAGCAACCTGATCATCGGCGTGACCGCTCTGGCCGGCACCAGCGCGTACCTGGCGGCCGGGCTGATTGATCCTGGGCTGGCCGCGCCGGTCGTGCTCGGAGTTGTGCTGGGCGCCTTTCTGGGCACACGGCTGCTGGTGAAACTCACCAACAAGGCCGTCCGCCGATTCTTCCTGGTGGTGCTGCTGGTGCTGGCGGTGGAGATGATCATCCGGGGGCTGAGAGGTTAAAAAATGGACTCCTCCAACCTTCCCATCGGCACGAAGGCAAGCCACGAGCGGGAACTTCAACTGGATATGGATGTGCTGGTGGGCTACATCCTGCAGACGGGAGTTCTGCTGAGCATGGCGCTGGTCGGCGCCGGCTTGTTCTGGACCTGGCTCCGCACCGGCCGGACTGCGCTCGATTATCAAATCAATCGAATGAATTTGTTCGATTTTGTGATGCATGAGGCGCGGCTGGTGGCGCATGGCATGTTTGGGCCCCGGCTGCTGGTCAATTTAGGAATTACCTGCCTGATGCTGACGCCGTTCGTACGAGTCGGAGCCTCGGTGGTGTACTTCGCAGGCGTGCTCAAGAACTGGAAGTATACGCTGTTTACCTCCATCGTGCTGATCGTGCTGACGTATAGCCTGTTTTTACGGTAAGTGCGGCATCAAGCCTGCTGGCGGCGGCCCAGCTCGAAAGTTCGATTGGGAAGAAGAGAGGATTCGAGCCGGCTTGGCCTTTGAAATGATTTGCAGCGGCCGCCGCTGCACGTTGATCATCCCGCGCGCCGCCCGCAAAATGAAATTCGAAAACTTATAATGGAAATACCGAACCAGGGAAACGGCATCGTGAGCGCCCCTTTAAAAGAAACCTTGAACCTGCCGCGGACGAAGTTCCCGATGCAGGCGCGGCTGGCGGAGTTGGAGCCGCGCATGCTCGCCCGCTGGGATGAGATGGGACTGTATGCGGAACTGCGCAAGCGGGCGGCGAGGGAAAACCGTCCCCTGTACGTGCTGCACGACGGGCCGCCGTATGCCAACGGGGCGATCCATCTGGGGACGGCGCTGAATAAAATTCTGAAAGATTTCGTGGTGAAGACGCGCTCGATGGCCGGCTACGACGCGCCCTACGTGCCGGGCTGGGACTGCCACGGGCTGCCGATCGAGATCCGGGTGGACCAGGAGCTGGGGGCGAAGAAGGCCGGGATGCCGGCGAGCGCCATCCGGCGCGCCTGCCGCGAATACGCCGCGCGGTTCGTTAACCTGCACCGGAAGCAGTTCAAGCGGCTGGGAATTTTCGGACGCTGGGACGATCCTTACCTGACCATGGCGCCCGGCCTGGAAGCGATCATCGCCGCCCAGATACTGGCCTTCATCGAAGGCGGGCTGGCGTATAAGGGGCTGCGGCCGGTGTACTGGTGCCTGCACGATCGCACCGCGCTGGCCGAAGCCGAGGTCGAGTATCAGGAGCACGAAAGCCCGACGGTGTGGGTGAGGTATCCGCATATAGCCGGGGCCGGCAAGGCCGGCCGGCTGGCGGAGCTGTCCGGCTGGCCGCGGCTGCATGCCCTGATCTGGACAACGACGCCCTGGACGCTGCCCGCCAGCCTGGCGCTGGCGTTTCATCCCGACTTGACCTACGTGGCGGCCGCGGCTTCGACCGGCGAGACTTACCTGCTGGCCGAGGCGCTGGCGGAAGCGACGGCGCGGCAATGCCAATTCAAGATCGAGAAGATCCTGGGGCGGTTTACCGGGCGCGAGATCGAAGGCGAACTGTTTCAGCATCCGTGGGCGCTGCAGCCGGCAGGCGAGAGCGGGGCGGCGGCTCCGCGGGCGCCGCGCACGGTGCCGGCGGTGCTGGCGGATTACGTCACCACCGAGCAGGGAACCGGCATCGTGCACACCGCTCCGGGGCATGGGCTGGAGGATTTTTATACCGGGCAGAAATACGGCCTGCCGGTGATGTGCCCGGTGGACGCGGCGGGCGTGTTTTTCGGGCCGGATGCGGCGCCGTTCGAAGGGCTGCAGGTGTTCGCCGCGAATCCGCGGATTGTCAATCATCTGCGGCAGATCGGGGCGCTGGCCGGGTTCGCTTCGATCACGCACTCGTATCCGCATTGCTGGCGCTGCCACCAGCCGCTGATCTACCGCGCCACCGAGCAGTGGTTCATCGGGATGGATCTCAGCTCCGATCCGGCGGCGCCGAGCCTGCGGCAGCGGGCGCTGGCGGCGATCGAGAACCTGGTGGAGTGGATTCCGGGGTGGGGGCGGGACCGCATCCGCAACATGGTGGCCAACCGCCCGGACTGGTGCATTTCGCGGCAGCGGGTATGGGGGGTGCCGATTCCGGTGCTGGCCTGCCGGAGTTGCCGGCGGCTGCTGCGCGACCCGCGAGTGGACGAGCGCATCCTGGCAATTTTCGCCAAAGACGGCAGCGACGCCTGGTTCGAACGCCCGGCGGCGGATTTTCTGCCGCCGGAGGCGCGCTGCGCCAGTTGCGGCGGGAGCGAGTTCGAGCAGGAAAAAGACATCGTGGACGTGTGGTTCGAGTCCGGCTCGACTCAGGCGGCGGTGCTGGGGCGCGATCCGCGGCTGCCGTGGCCGGCCGACTTGTACCTGGAAGGCGGCGACCAGTACCGCGGCTGGTTCCAATCGTCGCTGCTGGTGGCGCTGGGCACGCGCGGGGCGCCGCCGTACCGCACCGTGCTCTCGCACGGCTGGGTGCTGGACGCCGAGGGGCAGGCGATGTCGAAGTCGCTGGGCAACATCATCGAACCGCAGGCGGTAGTGGAAAAATACGGCGCGGAAGTGTTGCGGCTCTGGGTGGCGGCGGCCGATGCCCAGGAAGATGTACGCATCTCCAACGATATGCTGCCGCGCGTGGCCGAGGCCTATCGCAAGATCCGCAACACATTCCGCTTCCTGCTGGGCAATCTATACGATTTCGAGCCGGCGCGGGACGCGCTGGACGACAACCGGCTGCTGGAGCTGGATTGGCATATGCTGCGGCGAGCAGAGGAGATGGGGCGCGAATGCCGGCGGGCGTATCTGGAATTCGCCTTTCACCGCGCCTATCACCGGCTCTACGACTTCTGTGTGGTGGACCTCAGCGCCGGCTATCTCGATATTCTCAAAGACCGGCTCTACACCAGCGCGCCGGCATCGAGCGCGCGGCGCAGCGCGCAGACAGCGCTGTGGCGGATGGCGGAGATGCTGACGCGGCTGTACGCGCCGCTGCTGCCCTTCACCATGGAGGAAGTCTGGCAATCCCTGCCCGCCGGCGCCGGCGAGGCGGCGCGGGGCGGGAGCGTGCACCTGGAACTATTCTCCGGCCCGGAAGCAACCGAGCCCGATCCGGAGGCCGAGGCGCGGGAGCGGAAGTGGGAGCGGCTGTGGGCGATCCGCGAGGAAGTGATGAAGGCGCTGGAAACGGCGCGACAGGCGAAAATTATCGGCGCCGGGCTGGAGGCGCGGGTGTGCGTTTCGGCCAACGGCGGCGACCTGGCGCTGCTGCGGGCGGAGCAGGCGCAACTGCCGTCGCTGTGGATCGTTTCGCAGGTGGAGGTGGCGGAAGCCGCGCCGGCCGGGACGGGCGGCGATGGCGCCGCCGCGGCGGCGGGGCTGCGGATGGAAGTGACGCCGGCGCGGGGAAAAAAATGCGCCCGCTGCTGGAACTATCGAGATAGCGTGGCGGGCGAGCCCGGGCTGTGCGACCGCTGCCAAGCGGTGCTGGCTGCGCTGGAGGCGGAGCGCGCGGTATGAGCCCGGCGCCGCTTGCAACCGCGCCCCGGCCGCGCGTTTCGCGCTCGCGGCTGTACCTGGCGGCGCTGGCTATCTTTGCGCTCGATCAGTTGACGAAAGGGATGATCGAGCGGCTGCCGGCCGGAATCAACCTCACGGTGATTCCACATTTCTTCCGCCTGGTGCAGGTGTTCAACCGCGGCGCCGCATTTGGCTTTTTGCAAAACTCGTCTTCGCCGTACACGCTGGGCAGCCTGATTGCCGTCTCGCTGATCGCGCTGGCGGTGGTGTTCAGTCTGCTCTGGCAGTCCTCCATGTCGCGCCGGAGCGGCTGGGCGCTGGCGATGATTCTGGGCGGCGCCTGCGGCAATCTTTTCGACCGCATTCTGCACGGGCGGGTGACCGATTTCCTGCTGTTCTATCTCGGTCGCTACGAATGGCCGGCGTTTAACGTGGCCGACAGCGCCATCGTGATCGGCGCGACGCTGCTGATCTGGGAAATCGCTTTCCAACGCCATCCGGAAGAACAGGCCAGGCCGGCGACGGAAGCGGAAACACCGGTGGCGAAACAGACGCAGACGACGCCGGAAGTTTAAGTTACGCGATCAGCTTTCAGCCGGCAGCCGGCCCGCGGAATTGCGAAGCCAGGCGCGCGGGCTCTAATACGAAGCCGGGCGCGCTGGCGGTGAAGTGGCAGAAGCGGAAATGCTAAACTGAAATACACTTATGTTTCCCCGCCTGCTGACCCTGGGTGGATTCACGCTGCATACCTATGGCCTGCTGGTCGCCGCCGGATTTCTGGCCGGCATCTACACCGCCCAGCGTTTCGCCCGTAAATTCGGCTTGAACCCCGACCAGATTTTTAATCTGGCCATCTACCTGGCCCTGGCCGCGATCGCCGGTTCCAAGCTGTTCCTGATCCTGCAAGACTGGCGTTTTTATCTGCACGATCCGCGGCAGCTATTCAGCTTGAGCCTGCTCGAATCGGCCGGCATCTTTTATGGCGGGCTGGCGGGGGCGCTGCTGGTGCTGGTGATTTACGTGCGCCGGCAAAAGCTGAGCTGGCTGGCGGTGGGCGACGCGGTGGCGCCGGGCGCCGCAATCGGCCATGCAATCGGGCGGCTGGGCTGCTTTTCCGCCGGCTGCTGCTGGGGCAGGCCGACCACCATGCCCTGGGGAATTACCTTCACCAGCCGTTATGCCCACATGACGGTGGGGGTGCCGCTGAACGTGCCGCTGGAGCCGACCCAGTTGATCGAGTCGGGAGCGGAATTGATCATCTTCCTGCTGCTCTGGCAAATATCGAAACGGCGCGCCTTCGTGGGACAGTTGGCCGGGTTCTACCTGATCACCTATGGCGTGGTGCGATTCCTGGTGGATTTCTTACGGCGCATTGACCCCTCGGCGATGTTGTTCGGCGGCTGGATGTCGGCGGGACAATTGACCAGCCTGTTCGCCATCGCGTTGGGGATCGGCATCTTCGCCACGCGGGGGCGACGGCCGGCGCCGGCCGAGAAAGCCGCGACCGCGCGAACGAGCTGATGAGCAGTTGGCCGTTTCAGAGCAATCCTGATCCTATCGTTATACGGCGGCGGCGCGGGCGGGGGCGGCGAGGCGGGCGAGCCAGAGCAGGGTAGCGCGGCGGGCGGCGGCGCAGGCAGGGGCGGGCAGCAGGGCGGCGAGGGCTTCGGCGCCGGCGAGCACGGCGCCGCTCCAGGCGCCGCCTGCTAGCAGCAGGTGATGGCCGAAAGCCGATAAATCCAGTTGCGGCGACCAGCAGACCGGGAGGGATTCCCGGGCTTCGGCGGGAAACGCATTGCGGACGGCCTCGAGCAGGCGGGCGGATTCCAGTTCTCCGTGGCGATAGAACAATCCGCTATAAAGATCGATGCGCAGGGAAGCGGCGCGGGAGCGCAGGTGCTCGCTGACGACCTGGGCGCGGCGGGGGGAATTGTTTTTGCCGGCGGCGAAGTGGACGACGACGGGAAAGGCGGGGCAGCCGAGGTGAAGTCCGAGCCAGTGCGCCGCAGTGGCCAAAGCCAGGGCGGATTCGCCAACCGTAGTGACAGCGGGCAGTTCCAGCCAGGCGAAGCTGCCGGCCAGGGCTTCGGAGTTGCCGGGGGGGGAGGCGAAGCGGGCGAGGGCGGCGCGACCGCCGCCGACCGGTTCGAGCAGGGCCAGGGCGGCACGGGAATCGCGCTCGGGCAGGGTGAGCAGGGCGGCATCGCAGGCGCGATCGAGCAGGGCGGCGATGGCGCGCATGGCGGGGGATTCGAGGGCGCGGGCGGCGGCGAGTTCGTCCCAGCCGCGGGCGGCGCGACGCTCGCGCAGCAGGCGCTGCCAGGCGGCAAGGCGGGCGGGGTCGGGCGGGGCGGAGGGGCTATCCACTTCCAGCGCCCAGTTGCCGAGCAGGCCGGGCTCGGCCGCCGGCCAGTCGCCGGCGATGCGTATGCGAGGGGTCACAGCAGGAGTGTACCCGCACGTGGGCGCCGAGCGCCAGCGGGCAGAGCGGCGTCACCGAATTCGCAACTAAACCGCTATCAAAAAATCCGCAGCGGGGCGGGGCCGGAGGGTTCGACCGCGCCGATGCGGGCGGCGTCGAGGCCGGCGGCGAGCAGGTTTGCGAGTAGCGGATCGGCCTCTTCCGCCGGCAGCGCGATCAGCAGGCCGCCGGAGGTTTGGGGATCGTAAAGCAGAGCCAGCAACTCCGGCGCGAGCTGTGTGTCGTAGGCGACGGCGCATTCGGCGAAGGCGCGGTTGTTTTTCAGGCCCTGGGGCTGGAAGCGGAGGGCGTAGTCGAGCGCGCCGGGCAGCAGCGGCAATTTTCCGGCTTCGAGGCGGAGGGTGACCTTGCTGGCGAGGGCCATTTCGCGGGCGTGGCCAACGAGGCCGAAGCCGGTGATGTCGGTGGCGGAGTGGGGATGGCATTCGAGCATGAGCTCGCAGGCGCGGCGGTTGAGGCGGCTCATGGACTCGACCGCGGCCTCGGCGTGGCTCTCGCGGCAGGCGCCGCGCTTGAGGGCGGTGCTGATGACGCCGGTGCCCAGGGGCTTGGTGAGGAGCAGGGCATCGCCGGGGCGGGCGGCGCTGTTGGGCAGGATGCGGCCGGGATGGATCAGGCCGGTGATGGCGTAGCCGAACTTGATCTCGTCGTCGCGGACGCTGTGGCCGCCGGCGAGGGTGCAGCCGGCTTCGAGCAGTTTTTCCTGGCCGCCGGCAAGGATGCCTTCGAGCAGGTCCCAATTTTCTTTTTCGGGGAAGCCGACGATGGAGAGCGCGGTCAGGGGGCGCCCGCCCATGGCGTAAATATCGCTGAGGGAGTTGGCGGCGGCGATGCGGCCGAAGCTGCGCGGATCATCCACGATGGGCGAGAAAAAGTCCACCGTCTGCACCAGCGCCAGCTCGTCGGAGAGACGATACACGCCGGCGTCGTCGGCCTGATCGAAGCCGACCAGCAGATTAGGATCGGGCGAGCGCGCGAGCTTGCCCAGGACCGCGTCCAACACCGTTGGACTCAGTTTTCCGGCTCAACCCGCGGCCTTGGCCATTTCGGTCAGCCGCCGGGTGACGATTTCCGCCATGCGCCTCCTTTCCGCGCGGCAAGGGAGCGAGCCGCCGCGCCGATCTCCATCGCATTCCCAGCTTAGCGCCACCGGCGAGGCGGCGGTGTCCACCACGCCGGGCGGCAAGTGAAATTCAATTCCGGATGTCGTACACGCCGGCATGGCGAAGCCAGATCTGCAGCCGGCGTCCATGTTCGGCGCGCTCGGCGGCGACGGTTTTGCCATTGACGCGCAGCGTGGCGGCGCCGGCGCCCGCCGGCATGCGCAGCCGCGCCACCACGCCGGATGGAAGAGTTAAATGCGCTTCCAGGCGATGAGCGGGGAGGGCGCGGTAGTTGGCCTGAACCAGCCCGTGCGGGGTAGGCTCGGCGCCGCGCGCCCAGCGCAGGCCTAACAGATCGGGGCGGATGCTCATGCGGCGGAAACCGGGCGCGAGCGGCTTGAGCCCGAGCACCTGCTCGGTCAGCCAGGCAGTGGGGCCGCTTGACCATCCATGCGCCAGGCTGACGAAATAGCCCATGCCATTGTCGGCCTGCAAATGGCGGTGGAAATCGGTTTTGGGCCAGGAGGGATCGTAGGCTTCCCAGAAGCTGGTGGCGCCTTCGCGAATCATGCCGCCCCAGAACTGGCGGATCCAATCGAGCGCGTGGCGGCGATGGCCGAGCGCGGCCATCGCGTCAATCACGTAGAAATTGTAATAAGGCGTGATCATTTGCCGGTGAGGGCGGGAGAGCGACTGCTGCCAGATGGCCCGGCGCTCGGCAGGCGAAGCCACGCCGGAAAATACCGCCATGGCATTGGGCTGCCAGCGATGGCCGAAGGTTTGGCCGGTGCGCAATTGCGTCTGAGCGACCTGGAGCACGCGGCGGGCGTAGGCGGACCAGGCATGAGCCGCGGCGGTGTCGCCCATGCGGCGGAGCATCCAGGCGGCGTTGCGGAAAGCGCGGTAGAACTCGAGTTGCGTGGCGCGGCGGGTGGAGGGATTGTCGCCATAGAGGCCGGGCGACCAATCGATGAACGGCCAGGCATGGTGAGCGTTGTCGAAGCGCGCAGCCGGCATTTCGCTGCGCATGTAGCGCAGCAGCGCCAGCAGCGGCCGGTGGAGGGATTTCAAATATTCGAGATCGCCGGTGTGGAGGAAATAATCGCGCTCGCCCATCACCCAAAAAGCGGAGTAGCCGGGGATGCCGTTGACGTCATGCTGATGCGGGCGGGCGCTGTCGCCGACCAGGCGGTTCAAGGTGTCTTGCATTAGGAAATGGTCGGCGAAGACGGTGTCGATCACGCGGCCGCTGACGTCGAGATCGCCCATCCAGCGGCCGCGATCGCGCTTGGGAGCGTCCCAGATATCGTCGAGCATGCAGAGGTGAGCGGTGTAAGCGCCGGTGGCCCAGATGCGGTTCAAGAGCGGGTCAGAGGAGACGAAGCTGCCGCGGTAATGAACGGGGTAGAAAATGCCGTCGAGGCGGATGGTCCGGAAGCGTTCCCAGCCGGCTTTACCGCCGGGGACAAATTGCAGCCGCACATAGCGGAAGGCGCTTTTGGGGCCGTAGGCCAGTCCCGAGGGCAGGGTATAAATCGGGGTTTCGCCGAGGTAGGGATGGAGTGTTTCCCCAAGCGACTCGCCGTAACTGGCGATGACGAGCAGAGGCTGCGAGGCGACCGAGCGCAGCGCGATGCGGCCGGTGATCTCGCGGCCGAAATCGAGCACCAGGCTGGGCCAGGCGCTTTTGGGCGCGCCCGCCGGGACCCGCACCGCAAATCCGGAGCCGAGGGAGGCGGCGTGAAGCTGCCGGCGCGAATAGAGCGCCTGCAGATGGCGGAATTTGCCCGCGCCGGGCGCGACCTGGAGGACGCGCAGCGCCTGGACGGGCACACGCGCCAGGAAGGGCGAGATGCCGTCATAGCCCGGCCAGGCGTAAAGGCCGGAATCGGCGTTCCATTGGAAATTGTCAATGTGGCTCTCGATGGCGCCGAGGTCGCGGACCGGCTGCCAGGCGGAGAGATCGGGCTTGGACGCCGGCCAGCCGGCGGGGGCATTGAGTCGGCAGTACCAATGCGCATCGCTCG
This sequence comes from Acidobacteriota bacterium, assembly GCA_021789895.1. Taxonomy (GTDB): domain Bacteria; phylum Acidobacteriota; class Terriglobia; order Terriglobales; family SCQP01; genus JAKASR01. The sequence goes on from JAJYIU010000004.1 coordinate 138,303, forward strand.
TAACGAGCGCCGGGGCGAAGCGCTCGTAGGCGGCCGGCACGATCTTCGCCACCAGGCCTGCGCCCTTGCCGGTCACCGCAATTGCCAGCCAGTTATCTCCCGGCTGCAGGCTGACCGCATGGCTCCAGACCAGGGGGCGCAGGCGTCCGGGCTTGCGATTGTTTTGGCCGAGCGGTTTGCCGTTCAGCCAGACGCGGAAGCGGCTGGGGCCGGCGACATAGAGAGTCGCCTGCGGCGGCGGGGTGGCGACCTGAAACAGGCGCACGAAGTCGGGTTGGGCGGCTTTGGGCGCCTTGCCCGGGAGCCAGATATAGCGCTCGGGCAGGGGTTGATGCAGAGCCCGCTCCAGGCGGGGATGGCGGACTTGAGCAAATAAGTCCAGGCGGCGGACAGGAGCGCCGGGGAATTGGGATTGGGCCGCGGCGAAGACGGCGGCGGCGGGAAGGCAAAGGGCGAAAAACAGCTGGCGAAAACGTGGCATATTTTCCATTCCGTTGCAGAATTAAAGCAGGGCCTGGCGACGGGCCGCAGCCGCCGGCGAAACTCATCCTACGGCCAAAGTGGAAGGCCGGGCAAATCGCGCGCCCGGCGGGTGAGCGCCAAATGGGCCGAGAGGAGACCGCACGGCAATGATCGATTCCGCCATTCCCATCGTTCGCAAAGCGGTTTTTCCCGCGGCCGGGCTGGGCACCCGTTTTTTGCCTGCCACCAAGGCGCAGCCCAAGGAAATGCTGCCGCTGGTGGACAAGCCGATCATACAGTACGGCGTGGAAGAAGTGCTGGAATCCGGCCTGGATAACATCATCATGATCACCGGCCGGGGAAAGAACTCGATCGAGGACCATTTCGACGTCAGCTTCGAGCTGGAGCGCATTCTGGAGGAGAAAGGCAAAACCGACCTGCTGAAGGTGGTGCGCGAGATCTCCGACATGCTGCACATCGCCTACGTGCGCCAGAAAGAGGCGCTGGGGCTGGGACACGCGGTGCTGACGGTGCGCGAACTGGTGGGACAGGAGCCGTTTGCGGTGCTGCTGGCCGACGACGTGATAGACGCCGATACTCCGGTGCTGCGCCAGATGTTGGACGTGTACGAGGCCACCGGGCACAGCGTGATCGCGGTCGAGCAGGTGAAGCAGGAGGCGATTTCCAGCTATGGCGTGGTGCAGATCGAGCCCTGGGATGATAAGCGCTTTTCCGGGCCGGTGTATCGCATCCACGACATGGTGGAAAAGCCCAAGCCGCAGCATGCGCCCTCGGACCTGGCGGTGGTCGGGCGATATATTTTGACTCCGGCGATTTTCGAATTTCTCGAAACCACACCCCGGGGAGCGGGAGGAGAAATCCAATTGACCGACGCGCTGCGCGGGCTGGCGCGGCGGGAGCCGATTCACGCCTTGCGCTTTCAGGGGCGGCGGCACGACACCGGCGACAAGCTGGGCTTTCTGCAGGCCACGGTGGAGCTGGCGTTGAAGCGATCCGACCTGGGAAAGGCGTTCCGCGAGTATTTGAAAACGCTGCCGCTATGAAGGGGATGCGCGGCGGGGAAAGGCGCGGCCGCAGAGCCGCGGCCGGCGCGGAGCGGGGAAGCCGGCCGCCGGCGGAGGCGGCGCCGCTGGCGCGGGAGTTTTTCGAGCGGCCGCCGCTGGAGGTGGCGCCCGCGCTGCTGGGTAAATTACTGCTGCGGCGCTGGCGCGGAATCTGGCTTGCCGGGCGCATCGTCGAGGTGGAAGCGTACCTGGGACGCGAGGACCCGGCGGCGCATGCCTGGCGCGGGCCGACGCCGCGCAATCGCGTGCTCTTCGGGCCCGCCGGCCATGCTTACGTCTATCTGATCTACGGGCTGCATACTTGCCTGAACGTTTCCACCCTGCCGGCGGGGGAGGCGGGCTGCGTACTTTTACGCGCGCTGCAGCCGGCGATGGCGGGCGCGGCGGGGCCCGGCGGCGAAACTACGCCGAAAACAATGAGCGGGCCCGGGCGGCTGACGCGGGTGCTGCACATCGGACGGGCGCTGAATGGGCGCGACCTGACGCAGGCGGGGGATTTGTATCTCGCCGACGACGGCTGGCCGGCCCGGCTGGCGGAAGCGGAACGGCGGGAGTGGAGCGAAATCCGCGTCACGCGGCGCATCGGCATCAGCCGCGCGCGCGAGCTGCCGGCGCGTTTTTATTTGGCGGCCTCGCGGGCGGTATCGGGGCCGCGTCAGTGATGAGCGCGGCGCCGGCCGCAAGTGGAAAAAGACGGACCGGCGTTGCAGGTCACTGGTTCATCATCAGAAAAAAAGCTTAGAGAAGCGAACGCGGCATTGCGCCTTGGGCCCGGCGCGGCTATACTCCACCTAGCCTGCCAGCAGCGGGCGATCGCAGCTATGGCCACTGAACCCAAAACAATTCCTGTCCTCCCTGTCCGCGAGATGGATGATTTTTTAAAACTGGAATCCAAGATCGAGCGCGTGGCGGAAGAGCTGCGGCTGGCGCGCGAGGCGCGGCTGCGCGCCGAACAGGAAACGCATGCCTGGAAGACGCGCCTTGGCGAGCTCAAAGAGAATTTCAACCGGCTGGAAAAAGAAGTGATTGCCTTGCGCAAGGAGCGCGAGGAAGTGCAGCAGCGAGTGCAGAAAATCATGGGCCTGGTGGACGCCCTGGCCTGACCGGCGCGCGGGCCGGCGGAGGCGGGAAGGAAAGCGGCATGGTCAAGACCGTGACCCGGGTGGAGATCTACGATCAGACCTATAGCATTGCCGGGGACAACGACGCCGAATACGTGCGCCGGCTGGCGGCAAACCTCGACGCCCGCATGCGCCGCATCGCCCGGCAGGCCAAGGTGGTGGATTCGGTTCGGGTCGCGATTCTGACGGCCATGAACCTGGCCGATGAACTGGAGTCGCTGCAGGCGAGAAACGAGCAGCTCGAGCGCGCGGTGCAGGAGAAAACCGCCAGTTATAACGCGATCCTCGACCGCGCCCTGTCCTATAAAGGCGAAGGCATCAGCGTCGCCTGAAGACGGATTCCTGAAACCCGCCAGCCAATCGCCAACCGCGGGTGCTGCGCAATTGCTACGGAATGCATAGGGCGATGGCGGACCGGCCTCGCATTTTCAAATGAATGGCGGGCAACCAGTACGATTGCAACCGCAATGCGCGGAACCCGCATGACATAAGACGCATGAGCAGCGATTTTCGGGCGCGACGGAGCGGCGTTCGCTACAATCAAAGATTGCGCGTACTGTTTATCGGCGATATTTTCGGCAGCCCGGGGCGCGAGACCGTGCGCCGGCATTTACCCGCGCTGTTGCCGCGCTACGACCTGGTGATTGCGAACGGCGAAAACGCCGCCGGCGGTTTCGGCCTGACAGGCGAGCTGGCGGAGGAGCTGTTCGAGCTCGGGGTCGGGGTCATTACCACCGGCAATCACGTTTGGGATCGCAAGGAACTGGCGGCGTATTACCGCGATCTCCCCGAGCCGGCGGCGCGGGTGCTGCGCCCGGCCAATTTTCCTCCCGGCCTGCCCGGGGCGGGGCTTTACCAGGGCCGCACGCGGACGGGCGAAGCCTACGCCGTGCTCAACCTGCAAGGGCGGGTGTTTTTACCGGCGATTGACTGTCCCTTCCGCAAGGCCGACGAGCTGCTGCAAACGCTACCCGGCGAGTGCCACACAGTGGTGGTGGATTTTCACGCCGAGGCGACCAGCGAGAAGCAGGCGATGGGGTGGTACCTGGATGGCCGGGTGAGCGGCGTGCTGGGCACGCATACGCACGTTCCCACCGCCGACGAACGCATTCTGCCCAAAGGGACAGCGTTTCAAACCGACGTGGGCATGTCCGGCCCCTATGCCGGCATCATCGGCTGCCGCCCGGAAGACGTGCTGCCGCGCTTTCTGACCGCCCGCGTCGGGCGGTTGAATCCTGCTCGCGACGATTTGCGGCTTTGCGGCGCCGAACTGGAAACCGATGCGAACGGGCGCGCGACGGCGATTCGCCGGATTGAGCTGAAGCATCCCGGATCAGGCTGAGCGCCGGCCGCAGAGCCGCCTTATTTCTGCGGATGTGGTTTCAGTGCGGGATGCGGCTGCCGCCGCCGATATGCCCGCCTCCCCCGGCGGGGCCGCCGCCACCGACACGTGAAACTGGCGGCGAGGAGAGCATGCCGCCTGAGACCGGCACGTTCCCGGATTCGGAAGCGTTCATGCTGCCGGGATAGCCGGCATTGCCGCTACCGCTCCGGTTGCTCGAGCCTTCCCCGGGACGTCCGTAGTTTTGCTCGCGCCAGGACCAATAGCGAGCGGTGGAGATGGCGCGATTCCAGGCCGAACGCTGGGCGCGAGTCATGTGCGAGATCTGGGCGCGGGTAGGGATGGCGGGACGCGAGCGGCGTGCGATCAAGCCGCGGATCGGGTGAGCGCCACGCACGGCCGCTCCGCCGTGAACGGTGGCATTGGCGGTGATGATCTTTTTGCGCACCGGCGGCGGGGGTGGCGGAGGCGGACGCCTGGGCGGGGTGAAGGTCGGGCCGCCCGGGACATAAAAAGCGGTGGGCATGGGCGCAAACGACCAGAAGTCGTTCGATGGCGTCCAGCACCAGCCGGCCGTTCCCATCATCCAGGCGCCGAAATGGAAAGGCAGCCAGCCCCAAGGGTAGAAGGAATCCCAGACATAGCCGACGGATGGGTCGTAATACCAGATGCCGTTGTTATATGGGCTCCAGCCGGCCGCCATGCCCAGGGGCTGCCAGCAGTCGTTATCCCAAGTGCCATAGGTGCCGAGTTCGGCCAGACCGAAGCTGAAAGGGCTATTGAGACCGCTCAAGGAGTTGACTTCCACAATCTGGTTGCGCTGGTGGTTCCAGGCGTCCCAGCGGTCGCGCACATGATCGTTGGCCAGCGATGCGGGCTCGCCGGCGACGAGCGTGAGCTGATCGTTTTTATTGAGCTTATACGGCAGCCCGCCGGAGACCAGATTCAGATGGCCGTCGAGCACCAGCACGTCGGCGGAGGACCCGCTCATCATGACTCGAAATTCGCTTTTGCCGAAGGGCAGGGTGATCAGCCCTTCCGGCAGCCGCAGTCGGAAGCCGCGGGTGGTGTGCTTGCGGCGCAAGTTCAGATAGATCGTGCCGCTGATGGGGCGCACCGTGGTCAGACGCACGCGATTGAGCAATGCCAATTCGGTGAAGCCGGCGGAGGAATTGGGAATCAGGCGGATTGTCGAGCCGTCTTCCAGTTCGACTTCGGCGCGGGCGTTCGCGCCGGTGCGCACTGTCTCGCCCTCGGTGACGGGCGCATTGATCAGGCCTCGCTGCCACGCCCGGCCGGGGAACTTGACCTGCACCGGCCCGCTGACCAGGCTCAAACGCACGATGCGAACGTGGGAAATGGTTTCCGCCGCCGCCGGTTTCTTCGGCTTGCCCCAGGCCATCAGCGAGAGGCCGGCCAGGCCGGCAATTGCAAACACGCGTGGTAATGACATGGATTGCCTCCCGCGAACGGGATTGCATGACTGTTGAGTCCTAGGTTTATCTTCGCGCGGTGGCGCGCCAAGTCAAGCAAAATGACAGCCCGCGGGATAGGTTAAGCTTAAGCATTTCTTAAGCTTGCGTTCGGATGCGGAGAAACTAGCGAGCGCCTGCCGAGGGTGGCGTTCCGCGATAAAATCCACTTATGCCCCGATGGCTTCTCCGAATGCGTTCCGGCTCGCGGCCGGCAATCTTTTTTCTGGCTGTGACTTTGCTGGCGACGGCCGGGTGGAGTTCCAACGCGGTGTTATTCGTGCATCCGCGCCCGGCGCCAGGTTTCAATCTGATCACGGTTAATCATCGTCCGCTCCGCTTGCAGCAGTTTCGCGGCAAGGTGGTGCTGCTGAATTTCTGGGCGACCTGGTGCGGACCGTGCCGGATGGAGATACCGGAGCTGATCCATTTGCAAAGCCAGTACGCCGGTAAGCTGCAGATTCTGGGACTTTCGGTGGATACCGGAGACGGCGTGCGGCGGCTGGTGAAAGACTTCGCCGGGCAGATGGCAATGAATTATCCGGTGGCGATTGCCTCCGAGGCGCTGCAGCGCAGCTATGGCGGGATACGCTATACCCCGACCAGCGTGCTGATTGACCCGAACGGACGGATCGAACAGGTGCTGGAAGGACTGCGCAGCTATGACGAGTTCAATACCGACATCCGCGCCCTGCTGCACCTGCCCTTCAGCGGGCAAATCGTACGCGTGAACGAGTTGTCGCCGAACGGGAAAGTAAGCACGCTGAACATTCCCGGGCTGCGCGCGGCGCTGCATTCGCTGACGGCGTCGCAGCGCGAAGAAGCGTTAAAGGAACTGAACGGGACGCAATGCGATTGCGGCTGCCGCTGGTCGCTGGCCTCCTGCCGGGTCAAAGATCCGCACTGCGGCTACAGTCTGCCGGAGGCGCTGGCGCTGATTCGGAAAATCAAGGCCGGGAAGCGCTAAAGGAAGCCGCGGCGCGCGGGCTAAAAGCGCTCGTCGGCGCTGGGGCCGTAGAGGGCTGGCACGGCAGCTTCATTCAGCCGCAGGTAAACCGTCAACTGTCCGCGATGATGGGCCAGGTGCGTAAAGACGTCGCGGATGAAGATGCTGCGCGGCTGCTCGACGATCAGTCGGCCGCCGGCCAGCAGGCGCCAGGGGGTATTCAGGAATTCATCGGAAGATTTTTCCAGCGCGGCGCGGGCGCGGGCGGTGGACTCTTCCAATTGCGCCAAACGCTGCGGCTGCGAATCGGCCACGGGAGGACGCGGCGGCTGGCCGCCCGGGGGAGCGAAATCGAGCGTATCCTGCTCGATCATCGTGGCAATCCAGCCCGGCATGGTCGCCACCAAGGTTGCCAGATTGCCCAGCGGCATGGACTTGGGGTGCGGACGCCAATCGTTGCGTCCGTCGGGAACGCGCGCCAGCGCCTTGCGGCTGTTTTCCGCTTCGGTTTGCAGTTGATGCAGAAATAATTCCGTTAAACGCATAAATGATTTTTGCATACCAGCCGCGGCCGGCGCGGCGAGAGGTTATTCGCCCGGTTCGAGGCGGTAGTTGGGGGCTTCCTTGGTGATGATGACGTCGTGGACGTGGCCTTCGCGCAGGCCGGCGTTGGAAATGCGTATAAAGCGGGCGCGCTGCTGCAGCTCAGTCAGAGTGCGGCAGCCGCAATAGCCCATGCCGGCGCGCAAGCCGCCGACCAATTGCAGCACCAGGCCTTCGAGCGGTCCCTTGTGCGGGACGCGGCCTTCGATGCCTTCCGGCACCAGCTTATTGGCGCCGCCGCGCACGGGCGTTTCTTTTTCACTCCAGCTCTGGGCGTAGCGGTCGGAGCCGGCCTGCATGGCGCCCATCGAGCCCATGCCGCGGTAAGCCTTGAAAGAGCGGCCCTGGTAGAGGATGATTTCGCCCGGGCTTTCATCGGTGCCGGCGAACAGGCCTCCAATCATGACCACATCGGCGCCGGCGGCCAGCGCCTTGGTGATATCGCCGGAGAACTTGATGCCGCCGTCGGAGATCAGCGGTACGCCTTGCGGCCGCGCGGCTTCGGCCACGCCGGCGATGGCGGTGATCTGCGGCACGCCGGCGCCGGTGACCACGCGCGTGGTGCAAATCGAGCCGGGGCCGATGCCGACCTTGACGCCGTCGGCGCCGGCGCGGATCAAGTCCGCCGCCGCTTCCGGCGTGGCGATATTGCCGACGAGGACTTCCAATTCCGGCAGCTTGGATTTGAGCGTGCGCAGCGCCTCCAGCACGCGGCTGGAATGGCCGTGGGCGGTATCAATCGCCACCAGGTCCACGTTTTGCCGGGCCAGTTCCTGCGCCCGCTCGAGGAAATCGCCGGTGGCGCCGACGGCGCCGGCGACGCGCAGGCGGCCATGTTCGTCCTTGGTAGCGAGCGGGTACTTGCGCTTCTTCTGGATGTCTTTGACCGTGATCAGCCCCTTGAGCATGTAGTGGTCGTCCACCACGAGCAGCTTTTCCACCCGGTGCTGGTGCAGGATGCGCTCAGCCTCTTCCAGCGTGGTGCCGGTGGGGACGGTGATCAGGTTTTCCTTGGTCATCACCTCCTGGATGGGCAGGTCGAAGCGGGTTTCAAAGCGCAGGTCGCGATTGGTGAGAATGCCGACCAGGCGTCCATGGCGGGTGACGGGAACGCCGGAGATTTTGTATTTCTTCATCACCTCGAGCGCGTCGGAGATTTTCTGTTCGGGCTCGACCGTCACCGGATCCACGATCATGCCGCTTTCCGAGCGCTTCACCCGGTCCACTTCCTCGGCCTGCAGATCGATGGGCAGATTGCGATGGACCACGCCCAGGCCGCCCTGTTGCGCCAGGGCGATGGCCAGCCGCGCCTCGGTGACCGTATCCATGGCAGCCGAGATGATGGGAATATTCAGGCGGATGCGCCGGGTGAGCTGCGTGGAGGTGTCGGTTTCGGCCGGCAGCACCTCGGAATAGGCCGGCAGCAGCAAAACATCATCGAAAGTCAGGGCATCGGGAAGAGGAAGCTGGATCATGAGAACGCCTGGGCAAGCATGCCGGGGTAATGGATTATTCTAGCGAAGTGGCGCGGCGCGGCCAAACGGCGGCGCCGCCGGGACAGCGGGCATGGACCTGGGAATCCGAGGACGGGTGGCAATCGTGGCCGCCGCCAGCACCGGGCTGGGGCGGGCGGTGGCGGCGGGGCTGGCCGCGGAAGGGGCGCGCCTGGCCCTTTGCGCGCGCCAGGCGGAACGGCTGGAACAGGCGGCGGGCGAGTTGGCCGAAACCTTCGGAGCCAAGGTCTTCGCGCGCGCCCTCGATGTGACCGATGCGGCCGCGGTGGAGCGCTTTGTCGCCGCCACGGCGGCCGAATACGGCCAGATCGACATCTGCGTTTCCAATGCCGGCGGGCCGTCGGCGCGGCCCTTCGCGCAAACCACCCACGAGGAATGGCGCGCGGCGGCCGAACTGAACCTGCTGGCGCACGTCAGCTTCGCCCGCGCCGCGCTGCCCCAGATGCAGCGGCGGAAATGGGGCCGCTTGCTGATGATCTCGTCGGTCAGCGTGCGGCAGCCGATCGAGGGGCTGGTGCTGTCGAACGCGATCCGCGCCGGGGTGCTGGGGCTGACTCGCAGCCTGGCCAACGAATACGGGCGCGACGGAATCCTGGTCAACAATATCGCACCCGGCTATACCCTGACCGAGCGGCTGCGCGAACTGGCGGCGGCGCGCGCCCGCAACGCCGGCATTTCGATCGAGCAGGCGCAACTGGAGTGGACGCGCGCGACCGCGCTCGGGCGGCTGGCCGATCCGAAGGAATTTGCCGACGCGGCGGTGTTTCTCTGCTCCGAACGCGCCAGCTATATCACCGGACAGACGCTGGTGGTGGACGGCGGGTTTTACAAAGGGCTATAGCCGGGGAGACGCAGCGCCCGGCGATCAAAGGGTAAAAAGGCAGCCGGCGAGCCGGCATAAAGCAGGGAGCATGAAATTACTTTTTTAAAATAGTAATAAGGCTGGCGCTCGTCCATCGCCCGGAGGTTTTTCTGCTATCCTGCAACGTTCCATTGGAGAACTGCCATGCTGGTGACGACGATCGAGAAGCCGGAAGGCTACCAAACCAAGCAGGTGCTGGGCCAGGTGTTCGGGGTGGTGGTGCGCAGCCGCAGCATTGTCGGCAATGTGGCCGCCGGGCTGCGCTCGCTCGCCGGGGGCGAGATCAAGCAGTACACGCGGCTGGTGGAAGACACTCGCCGGCATGCGATTGACCGCATGATCGAGAACGCGCGCCTGATGGGCGCCAACGCGGTGCTGATGATGCGCTTCGATTCATCCGAGATGGGGCAAACCATGTCGGAGGTCGTCGCCTACGGCACCGCGGTGGTGCTCGATCCCGAACCCCAGGGCTGAATGTTCCTGGCGAAGCTATTCATTGCGATGCAGCTTCTCTTTCTGCTGCTGCTGCCGCTTTTTCTGCTGCTCTGGTGGCAGTTCGACCGCCGTTATCGCGGCCGGCAAAGTTCACGGGAGTTGCGTCCCACCGGAGAAATCTTTCGCGATCCCGGCAGCGGGCGCCTGATGCAGGTCTATGAAAACCCGCAAACCGGCGAGCGCGAGTACCGGGAAAAATAAATCTAAAAACCTGCATTTATATCCAAACCATTCCTGCGGGCATGCCCGCTGCATCTTTAATCTGTATCGCCCCGGGGGGACCATATGCGGATCGCATTTATCGGATTGGGCCGGATGGGCGCGCCCATGGCCCGCCGCCTGCTCGAAGCCGGCTTCGAGTTGGCGGTGTACAACCGCAGCCGTGAGCGCGCTGCCGCTTTGCATGCCGCCGGCGCCCGCTTGGCCGCTTCGCCTGCCGAAGCCATTCGCGGCGCCGACCTGGCCATGACGATGCTGGCCGACGATGCCGCGATCGAGCAGGTGGTCTGGGGCGGCGGCAAGCCGGACGCGGACCGGAATGCAGGCCTGGCGCCCCAGGATGCGCTGCTGGCCGGGTTGGCAGCAGGGGCGACCCACATCTCGCTCTCCACGATCAGCCTGCCCCTGGCGCGCCGGCTGGCGGCGGCGCATGGGGCCGCGGGGCAAGGATTCGTTTCCGCCCCGGTTTTTGGACGCCCCGATTCCGCCGCCGGCGGAAAACTCTGGGTGTTGGCCGCGGGCAAGGCGATGGCCGTCGAGCAGGCGCGGCCGGCGCTGGAAACCCTGGGGCAGGGGGTGTTGCTGGTGGGCGAGGAGCCGGCCATGGCCAATGCCGTGAAAATCGCCGGCAATTTCACCTTGGCGGCGATGATCGAGGCGCTAGGCGAGGCTCAGGCACTGGCCGCCGGCGCCGGCGTGGCGCCGGAACGGCTGATGGATGTGCTGAACCGGCTGTATCAATCGCCGGTCTATCGCAACTATGGGGACATTTTAGCGGCGCGGCGCTTCGAGCCTGCCGGTTTCAGCCTGCGGCTAGGGCTGAAAGACGCAACCCTGGCGCAGCAGGCGGCGGCGGAAGCGGGGCTCAAACTGGAGTTGCCCGAACTGATCGCCTCCCATCTGCGCGCCGCGCTGGAGCGCGGCTGGGGCGAGCGCGACTGGTCGGCGTTCAGTCAAGTCGCGGGCGAAGGGATCAGCCGAGCTTAGAGCCGTTCCGCCACCGATTTGGCCTGAGTGAACAGCAGCAGGTAATCCGGCCCGCCGGCCTTGGAGTCGGTGCCCGACATCTTGAAGCCGCCAAAGGGATGCGCGCCGACCATGGCGCCGGTGCATTTGCGGTTGATGTAGAGATTGCCGACGTGGAATTCGCGTTTGGCGCGCTCGATTTTTTCGCGGTTCCGGCTATAGACTGCGCCAGTCAAGCCGTATTCGGTATCGTTGGCGATTCCCAGGCCATGCTCGAAGCTGCGGCAGGGGATCAGGCTCAACACCGGCCCGAAGATTTCTTCCTGCGCGATGCGCGCCCGCGGCGCGACGTCGGCAACAATGGTGGGTTCGACAAAGTAGCCGTTTTCGCCCATGCGCTGCCCGCCATAGAGCAGCCGGCCTTCTTTTTTTCCAATCTCGATATAGCCCAAAATGCCTTGCTGGGCGCGTTGGTTGATGACCGGGCCCATGGTGCTGGAAAAATCTTCGGCGGCGCCGACGCGGATTTTGCCGGCGCGCTCGACCAGCGCCTCGCAGAAGCGGTCGTAGATTTTTTCATGCACGATGGCGCGCGAGCAGGCGGAGCACTTCTGTCCCTGGTAGCCGAAGGCAGAGACGGCGACGCCTTCGACCGCGGCGGCAAAATCGGCTTCCTCGTCCACCAGGATGGCATCTTTGCCGCCCAATTCGAGGATGACGCGTTTCACCAACTGCTGACCGGGGCGGGGAGCGGCGGCGCGCTGCTGTATATCCAGGCCGGCGGCCTTCGAGCCGGTGAAGGCGATCATCGCCACGCGCGGATCTTCCACCAAGGCGCGGCCGACAACGGTGCCGCCGCCGGTGACGAGATTGACCACGCCATCGGGCAGGCCGGCTTCGCGCAGCAGTTCCACGAATTCGGCGGCGATGGTAGCCGCGTCGCTCGAAGGTTTCAGCACCACAGTATTGCCCGCGACCCAGGCGGCCGTGGTCATGCCGGCCATGATGGCCAGCGGGAAATTCCAGGGCGGAATCACCGTCACCACGCCCAGCGGCAGGTAGCGCAGCTCATCGTGCTCGCCCGGCAATTGCGTCACCGGCTGGGGCCCGGCCAATTTCAGCGCCAGGCGGGCATAATATTCGCAGAAATCGATGGCCTCGGAGGCGTCGGCCTCTCCCTCGGGCCAAGTCTTGCCGGTTTCCAGCGCCATCCAGGCCGCGAATTCGGCCTTGCGCTGGCGCAGCAGGGCGGCGGCGCGCAGCAGGATGCCGGCGCGTTTTTCGGCTGCGCTCAAGCGCCAACACTCGAACATGCCGGCCGCCGCCGTCACCGCTTCAGCGGCCAGTTCCGGGCCGGCTTCCTGGTGGCGGGCGACGATTTCCGAGGGGTTCGACGGGTTCAGCGAGGCGAATGTCTTGCCCGCCCGCTTCGACTCACTGCCGATCCGGCAAGCGTATTCCCGTCCCAGGCGACCGCGCACGCGCGCCAGGGCTTCTTCATAATGCTCGCGCACCTGCGGCCGGCTGAAATCGGCATAAGGCTCATTGTGAAATTCACTCAGGCGTTCCAGTTCGCTGGCGGGGGCTTCGATGGACGACATAAGCATCCTTTCCTGATTTTATTTTACGGCGAGGCGCGTCCGGCGCCCCCGTCTAAGCGCAATTCGCAGGGAATTCTGGGGTTACAGAATTTGGGTAATTATTTCCCTCGCTCGGACCGGGTTTGCGAGCCAGTATCGAGCGACGGGGGGAACCCGGCGCCTGGCCGGCTGAAGCCACAAGCGACTAGGGCATTGCCCTTAAGGATTTACCCTTTAATTCCAGGCAGGAAAACACTTGATGGGGAAGGCCGTAGGGCGGCGGCGAGGCCGGCGGCGCCGGCCATGGGCGTCCGGGACCGCTTTTTGGCCGCTGACATGCATACCTATCACGCATTCTGGCGTGAATGGGTCGAGGTCCCCATGTCAAAGCAACTCTTGAATTGTCAAAACTGCGGCCGGCGGCTGGATTTCAGCCAAGCCGGCACTCCGCGATTCGGTCTGGCACCGGTCAACTGCGGTCACTGTTTTCACCGGCATTTATATTCGCCCGCCGAGCTGGCGGCCGCGCGCGAGCAGATGCTTGCCCAGCCGCATCCGCCACATGCTTACCGCGTGCGGGTGCAATTGCGGCGTTTGTGGCCGGCATGAAGGCGGTCACCGCGCTTTAGCCGCGGGCCTCGAGGCGGCCGTCTGAACCGCTCTCCGGCCCCAGCGGCAGACGATACACCGCTTCTGCGATTTTGGCATCGCCGATCAGGATTTCCGCCGGGCCGTCATAAACAAACCCCTGGCGCTCATACCAGGTTCGAGCCGCGCTCAAGTCACTGTGCACCGCGACCCAGAGGAAGGGCGCGCCGCTGGCGCGCGCCGCCGCGCAAACCTCCTGCAACAGCCGGCGGCCGCAACCGAAGTGCTGCACCTCGGGCAGCAGATAGAGGCTGCGCAGCACGGCGCCGGGCGGATCGTCGGCGGGCGAGCCTAGCGAGAGCATGGCAAAGCCGACGGGTTGGGGGCCGCGGCGAGCGATGAAACCGCGCACATCGTCGCGCGCATGCAGGCGCTGCAGAAAATCCAGATCGTAAGCCTGACGCAGAAAAGTATCGCGCGACGCCGCCGGAATCAGGTCGCGATAGGTGATTTCCCAAGCCTGCCGCGCCACCGCCTGGATGTCGGCGGCATCGGCCCGGGTGGAGGGTTCGATGCGAATTGCCGTTTCGCTGCTCGCCATGACATGATCTTAAGCCCGAAGGCTTTACGGAACGCAACCCCGGCGAGCGATCCATAGGTCGCTTGCGCCGTAGATCAGGAATTTCGGGCGCGATGCGCGGCCAGGCGCAGCGGATCGTAAACCGGCGCGAGCGAGGGCGCGTAAGCCAGGTCGAGCATTTCAACCTCTTCCAAGCGCAGGCCGGCAGCCAGGGCGGTGGCGGCGGCATGCAAGCGCGGCAGGATGGTGTCCGGCTGGCCCAGCATCTGGCAGCCCAGCAGGCGCTGGCTATCCTGGTCGTAAACCAGCCGCAGTCGCATGCGTCGGCGTCCGATATATTCGGCCTGGGTTGGCGCTTCGATCTCGATTGCGGCGGCATGGAAGCCGGCAGCGCGCGCCTCGCGGCTGTTCAATCCGGTGCGGCCGGCTTCTAGCCCGAAGACACGCACGGCGAAGCTGCCCAGCACGCCGGGAAAACGCCAGGGGCGGCCGCCAGCGGCATTTTGGCCGGCGACGCGGCCCTGCTGATTGGCCACGCCGCCGAGCGGCAGCCAGACCGGCGCGCCGCTGACGCGATGCCGGCTTTCGGCGCAATCGCCGGCGGCGTAGATGCCGCCGCGGTTAGTCTGCTGGCGCTCATCCACCTGCAGCGCGCCGCTGGGGCCGAGTGCGATGCCGGCCGCTTCCGCCAACCCGGTGCGGGGCGCGAGCCCGGCACAATCCAGCGCCAGTTCCGCTGCCAACTCGCCGGCCGCGGTGGCCGCGCGCAGGCCGCCGGGGCCCGATTCGATGGCGGTGACGCGCGCGCCCAGGCGCACTTGCACGCCGGCCGCGCGCGCCGCCGGCAGCAAACGCTCGGCGAGCGGTGGATCGAAGCCGCCCAGCAATTGCTCGCTCGCTTCCGCCAGCGTAACCTCCAAGCCGCGCCGCCGCAGCGCGTCGGCCATCTCCAGGCCGATATAGCCGCCGCCGATGACCAGCGCGCGCCGGGGCGGCGAGGCCGAGCGCAGGCATGCGGCCAGGCGGGAAGCTTCGTGCCAGGCGTAAGGCTGGAAAACCCGCTCGCCCGGCGCCAGAGCGGGAAACGCCCGGCGCGGCTGCGCGCCGATGGCGATCACCAGGCGATCGAAGGGGAACCAGCGCTCGCCCGTCGGGGTCGCGGCGCGGACGCGGCGCTCGGCCAGGGCAATCTCGACCGCGGCATGGCCGGTAAGCACCTGCAACCGGCGCTCCGCGAGCAGGCGTTCGCGGCTATAAACGACCAGCCGCTCCATCTCGCCAACTTCTCCGGATAACACGAAGGGGATGCCACAGGCGCCGTAGGAAGCGGTGGGGCCGGCTTCGAGCACGCAAATTTCTGCTTGCGGCGCCACCCGCCGCGCCTGGCTGGCGGCGCTCAAGCCGGCCGCAACGCCGCCCAGAATTAAGATCCGTTCAGCCACGCGCAGCCATTATACGGGGCTATTCGCCGGGCGGGGCGGAGGCGGGCAGTTCGGCCAAAGGAAAGGCGCAGACAAAGCAGTTTCCGCCCTTGGGCGGGCTTTCCACCCAGATGCGCCCGCCATGGCGTCCCATGATTTCGTGGCAAAGGGCCAGATCCAGTCCGCCGCCGCGCGGTTTGGGCTGCAGTGATTCGCGGATCTGATAAAAGCGGTTAAAGAGATTTTCGCGCTCCTCGGCGGTCAGGGTCGGCCCGCCATCCGCAACCCAGCAGAGCAACTCGTTGGCCCGCAAACCGGTGCCGATGCGCACCGGGGCGCCGGCGGTATATTTCAATGCATTTTGCAGCAGCCGGGTCAAAACCAGCAGCAGCCGCCGCTCGTCGCCGACGATGGTAGGCAGCGCAGTCTCGCGCAGTTCCAGGCGCAGCTCAACGCCGGAGTGGGCGGCCGCAACGCGCAATTCGTCGGCGGCAGTCAATACCAGCTCATCCAGGTGAAGGGATTTACGATTCAACAGCATACGTCCGGTTTGCAGGCGGGCCAGTTCCAGCAGGTCAAGAATCAACTGCTCCAGCCGTCGGCTTTCATTCTGGATGATGGCGAGAAATTCACGCCGGGCGGGCGGCGGCGGCTCGTTGGCCAGGAGTTCGGCAAAGGAGCGGACGGCCGTCAACGGCGTGCATACTTCATGCGAGAGGCTGGCGACGAAGCTGCCCTGCAGGTCATAGAGGCGCAGCAATTCCTGATGACTGTGCCGGAGCTGAATATTAGCCGCGTTCAGATCGCGGGTGCGAATGCGGAACTGCTCCTCCAGCGCATGCTGTTGTTCCGCCAGCCGGCGGCCGGCGCGGGCCAGATCGAGGCGATTGCGCGCCAACGCCAGCCCCTGCTGGCGCAGGAGGCGAGTCATGCGGCCCAGGCTGAAGGCGGCGACCAACAGCACGCAGATCCGGAAGATCAAGCCGAAATCGGACAGCGCCGCCGGATGGGCGCTGCGAGTGAGCCAAATCAGCGCCAGATAGTCGGCCAGCGCGACGCCGGTGAGCAGATAGGCCAGCCGCTCGGGCAGACTGAAAAAGGCGAAAATCAAGGTAAAAAAATAGAGCGCAATGCCGGGGTGCAGGCCATCGGTCATGTAGAGGAGAGTGATGAACTGCAATTCCAGGAAGAGCTGCATCCAGATCAGCGCCAACAGCGATGAATAGAGGCGTAGCCGCAGCGCCAGCAGCGGCAACAACAGCGTAAACAGCGTCCAGACCGCCAGGGTGAGCAACAGGAATTCGGGGGTGCGGCTACGCAGGAACGGAAGCACGACCGCCACACCGATACAGACCAGGACCAGGATCAGCTCGCGATGCTGGTTGGCGTAGAGATACTGCTTGCGCAGAGAGGAGATATCGGTTGCCGGGGGAGGGGCCGGCGCCGGATTGGGAATGGGCGCCATCGGGGCCCCGCTGCAAGCGGAGGTTAGAGCCGGCGCAGCCGGAAACCAATCGCGTACACCGACTCTAGCCAGTCGGGGTCGCCACCTAGGCGCTGCAGCTTGGCGCGCAGGCGGCTGATGTGGGAATCCACATTGCGGCTGTAATTCGTATTGTCGCTGCCCCAAATGCGGTGTAGCAGCCCTTGCCGGCTCAAGACCCGGCCGGGATGCTGGAAAAAGAGGTGGAGCAGCTCGAATTCCTTGCCCGTCAATCGCTCCACCGCTTCGCCCAAGCGCAACTCGCGAGTTTCACAATCCAGCCGCATCGGGCCATGAGACAGGACGTGCTGGTTGAGCGAGCACGTACGGCGCCAGACGGCGCGAATGCGCGCTTCCAGTTCGGCCAGCGCGAACGGCTTGCTGAGATAGTCGTCCGCCCCGGCCTCCAATCCGGTAATGCGGTCCAACTCCGAGCCTCGCGCCGAAGTAATGATGATCGGAGTGGGGATTTTTTCCTCGCGCAGCTTTCGGCATAAAGTCAAGCCGTCGAAATCAGGCAGGATCAGGTCGAGCACAACAATATCGTGCTCCTGGCGCAGTCCCGCCTGCAATCCGAGCGTGCCGTTCCGGCAAAGGTCGGCGCGATAGCCCAGGTGCTGAAGCTGAAACATGATCCCCTGCGCAACCGGCTCTTCATCCTCAATCAGCAATATGCGGTCAGGCCGATCGGCCGATTTGTCCTGCATGGGAGGCCCAATAGGAATGTGCAACCTAAGGCAGCTAGATACAATCCTGCCACACTCTATGGATAACAATCCAGGCTTTCTGACCGCGATCAAAAACCGGCGCGAGAAATAAGAATTATTGGGTAATGTCAGCCTGATAACCTGAATGATACCGCTAACCTTATGAGATAAATGCGCGGAGTACTGAGAAAAAAGCCAGTTGCGATGTCATGCGCCAGGCGCGGGCAAAGGCAGCGGAAGTCAATAAGGCAGCACGGTCGCTTTTAAGTTTGATCGCTGACGCTATCGCAAAGATCCGGCCGGAACCGGACACATTGCGAGACATTATGGATGCCGGAAATTATTTGTCCGTTAATAAGCGCGGCGATCTCAAAAAACCGCGCTTCAGGTCTGCATTCACGGCCTTAAATTCTGTCCCACTCGGCCGTTAACGCTTATGGAGCGCGGTGATTCAAGTGAGAAAACCCGCGTCGAAAGCGCGGGGCAGCAGCTCGCGGCTGGACGCCAGTTCCCAGCGCCCTTGCAGATCGGCCAGCAGGAGGGGAATCTCGCCGCAGAATTCCCAGATCAATTGCCGGCAGGCGCCGCAGGGCGGGGTGAGCTGAGGCGAGTCGGCGACCACCGCCAGCCGGGTGAAGCCGGCGGCGCCTTCGGAGAGCGCTTTCCAGAGCGCTACCCGTTCGGCGCAGACGGTCAAGCCGTAGCTGGCGTTTTCGATATTGCAGCCGCCGAACAGGCGTCCATCGCTGGCGCACACCGCCGCGCCCACCTGGAAATAGGAAAACGGCGCCCGCGCGCGCTGGCGCGCGCCCAGCGCGCAATCCAGCAACTCGCGCCAACCGGCATCGGGAAGCGCAACCTGAGTGGGCATGTTTTATGACTCCGTGTACAACCGGAGGGCAATTTTACACCCACCGTGCCTGGAAACGAGCGCAGCGCATGCGCCGAAAGAAACCGCGGGGTAGACTTGAGGCTTGCAATCGAGTGCGAATAGCCATACCCTCCGCGCCAGGTTTGAAACCTGGCTGGAGCGCGAGCGCCGGCAACTGCAATTCCGGCTGGAAGCAGCACTTCCCGGCCGGCGCGAATATCCGCAGAAGCTGCATGCTGCGATGCGCGACGCGGTGCTGAGCGGCGGCAAGCGGCTGCGGCCGCTGCTCTGCCGCGCCGCGGCTGAAGCGGTGAGGGGCAGGCCTCAGGCCGCCGCCTGGGCGCCGGCTGTGGCGGTCGAACTGCTGCATGCGTATTCGCTGATCCACGACGATTTGCCTGCGCTCGACAACGACGACTGGCGGCGCGGGCGACCCACCTGTCATAAAGCGTATGGCGAGACTACCGCTATCCTGGCCGGCGACGGCTTGCAGGCGCTGGCCTTCGCGCAACTGGCCGCGGCGCGGCCGCCGGTGCGCGCCCGCGCGCTGCTGGTGGAGCTGGCGCAGGCGGCGGGCACCCCGCGAGGCATGGTGGGCGGCCAGATGGCGGATATGCTGGCGCCCGGCGAGCGCGCCACGCCGGCGCGGCTGGCGTATGTGCATCGCCATAAAACCGGGGCGGTGATTTGCGCCGCCGCTGTCATGGGCGGCATCGCGGCCGGTGCGAACCCAAGCCAGTTGCAGCGCCTGCGCCGCTTTGGCGCCGAGATCGGGCTGGCCTTTCAAATCGTGGACGACCTGCTCGACCTGGAAGGAGACCCGGCCGCGCTCGGCAAAACTGCCGGCAAGGACCGCCGCCAGAATAAGCTCACCTATCCTTCGCTGTATGGACACCAGGCCTCGATCGCCGCCGCGCGCCGGTTGGAGCGCGCGGCTTTCCGCGCGCTGGCCGATTTCGGCGCTGCCGCCGAGCCGCTGCGGCAATTGGCCGGACGGATGGTGCACCGCCGCGCCTGAAACCGAGCGAAGGCATCAGCGCCGCAACCAGCAATCCGCCGTTACTTCACATTTCCCGCGGCGTGGGAATGGTCCGCCCGCGGAAACTAAAGGCAACTGCCAGGCCATCTGACGCCGGACACGATTCGCTCGCGGGCGATCCGGCGCTGCTGGTAAAATATAGACATGCCGCTATATGAATATCAGTGTCGGCAGTGCGGGCGCCGCTTCGAACGGCTGCGCCGGCTGCAGGATGAAGCCGAAGGGGAAAAGCCCCAGGGCGTGACTTGCGACTGCGGGAGCCGGGAAGTGGAGCGAATCGAGTATTCCCGCGTAGCGGTGCAGGCCGTTGCCGGCTCGTCCGCCGGCAGCGCTTGCTGCAATCCCGGCGGCACTTGACGCCGGGGCTGACGTTCCGGGTCCCGGGACGCAATCATTCGCATCCGGAGCCAGACTAGCCATGAATTCACCCCCGTCTCGCCGCGGCAGTTTCAACCGCTTTCAAACCTTCAGCTACGGCGCCTTTGTGCCGACCAGCATGGACGCGCATTTCGATCCCTACCGCGAGCCGGCGGTGACGGGCAAGCTGCGCCGGCAGATGGAAAATATTCCCCGGCTGACGATCGCCGCCTCCGGCCAACCGGCGGCTTCCGCTGCCGGGGCGGTGACGGCCGCCCGCGCCCGCGCCGCGCATAACTGAAGCCCCGGCGCCGGCGCAAAATCAGGGCGGCGGGTAAAACGCCGCAGTACGCAAACAAAAAAGCTTCCAGGTACCTGGGATATCACCCTGAATTGCGTTTTTTGCTTTTCTGCGCCCGCGCCTGCTTCTATAGTTGTCCTCGGCGCGCTCGGAAAACAGGTGCGGGAGGAGCTTGAAGACGTGCATTTATTGGCCTTGGCGGGGAGTCTGGCGATTTCGCTGGCAGTCGGAGTTGGCGCGGCGCGCGGCATTTTGGCGCTGCTTTTCGGGCGGCATGGGCAGGGGAAATGAAATTAGAATTTAAATGAACAGTGGCGGCGCTGCCCGCCGTCAGCGATCAGCCGTCAGCTTCGGAAAGCGCGGCCTTTCACGGGACCCGGCAAATTTCCTGAAAATATTTTCCATCAGGCAAGCGGTGGCTATGGGAGTTGGGGATCGCCGGCGCCAGGCCGATCGGCAGTAAAATAGGCTGGACGGGTTGGCGCGCGGAGAGATGGCCGAGTGGCTGAAGGCGCACGCTTGGAAAGCGTGTATATCCGAAAGGGTATCCAGGGTTCGAATCCCTGTCTCTCCGCCATAACCTTGTTTCCATTCATGATCCGCGGTGCTAAAGGACTGTGCCCGGTTTAGTTCCGATGTGAATGTATTCAGCCCGGAGAACCTGAAGGGCGTGATTCCTTCAGATAACATATTGTCAATATAGCTTGTTATCTTAACTATTTATTGCTGTATCTATATCAAGTCATTGATCATATAGCAAACCGTTGATCTTATAATGTTTTTTGTGGGTCAGTTAAATCGAAATTGTTTCGTCATGAGGATGCATCGCCTAGCAGCCCGTGGTAGAAGTGCCTTCCAGGTGTCAATGCATCGAGCGAGGATAAACTCCGACGCAGAAACATGCGACGCACTGGAAACCAGTCCGAATCGCTATTTACGCTTCGCATTGCCGTGA